>NZ_RQYN01000007.1 GCF_003860135.1 Tannerella forsythia | reverse complement strand
CAAGAATATCCAATAATTATTCCATTTATTTTATTGACAAACAGTTTAATGAATATATTTTAAGGAGCAACTAAAGAGGGTGTGCCCAAACATTGCGTTTTGACACACCCTCTTGAAATTATCCGGCCTTGCTCTTTTCTCAGCTGGTAACGCCTATTCGAGATGACCTCGCTATGTGCGTTAAAGCGTATAACCTTCCGAATACGTTTTGTTGAACAGCCGGTTGGCTTCGGCTTCCGGATCGTTTACAAACTTTTCGGTTTCCGGATCCCATTGAATCGGACGTTTCATTTCGTAGGCGATATTTCCGAGGGTGCACACGGTGCATGAGCGATGGCCGATCTCTACCGGAACCACCGGATCGGTTTTCGTTTTTACGGCTTCGATGAAATTGGTAAGGTGCGGAATCTTTGTTTCGTAAGCTCCTTCGCTCTCTTCCGTTTTAGGTGGCAACAGACTGTCGTCCGACGCCAGGAAATGTTCTCTCGACACTTCAATCCAACCCTTGTCGCCCCAGAATTTCACTCCTTTCGTCTGTTTCTCGTTGAAAGGCTCTTCCGTCATGATTACACCGTTGGCGTATTTGTAGGTCAGGAATTTCGTGTCTTCGTATCCGGCCGGAATAATTTCAACGGGTCCGCTCTTGTCCATACCCAATCCCCATTGGGCAATGTCGAACATGTGAGCGCCCCAGTCGGTGGTAAATCCTCCGCCCAGTTCGCTGTACCAGCGCCAACCTCCCCAGAACTGTTCGTTCTGCTCGGGATCGAGCGAGATGGGCGGGTTAAGCTCGGCGTTGTAGTGTACGTATTCCGACGGACCCAGCCACAACGGCCAGTTCAGGTCGGCCGGAACAGGCTGTTCGGGCAAATCGTACGGTTTGGGAGGAGCGCCTACATAGGCATTCACCCGTTCTATTTTACCGATTTTACCCTCCTGAACCATCTTCACGGCATGTTGGAAATTAGGATCGGAACGTTGCTGACTGCCCACACCCAGAATCACCCCGTTTTCGCGGACGGCTTTTACCAACATTTTTCCTTCATGAATCGTAAAGGTGAGCGGTTTCTCCAGATAGATATGTTTTTTGGCCTTGCAGGCATCGATGGCCATAAAAGCATGCCAGTGATCGGGCGAGGCGATGACGACCGCGTCAATGTCCTCGCGTGCCAGCAAATCTTTGTAATTTTCGAATGCTTCCACCGCCACTTCTTCCTGCTGATTGGCGTAATGTTCTTTCACTCTCTTCAGGAAACGCTCTCTTTTCACCCCGTATACATCGGCACCGGCAACTACCCGCACGTCGGGAATGCTCATATATCCGTTCAACAGATACATGGCTTGTTGACCCAATCCGATGAATCCGATCCGGATAGATCCGTCATCGGTAGCTGTTTTTTTGTCCCGACACGATGTGATAAACTGAGGAAAAACAGCGATTCCCGCAGCTCCGAGAGCTGCCGTTTTCAAAAATTGTCTTCTTGTAAATCGATTACTCATGATGTTTAGATGTTGTTTGATATAACTTTTTTAAAACTTTGCGAAGTTAGTGAATAATTTCAACTGCGCAGCTTATAAAAAGAAAAATTCGATAGCCCGCTATGCTGTTTTTTGCGGGCTATCTTTTAGAGATGGAATGCTTTTCTCTATTACATTCCATAAAAGACTTTTCAAAGAGTTATAGAGAGCGATGTGAATGATCCGTTTACGGAATTTGCGGTTATTTCTTCAATCTCGTAAAGAGGTATAACAGATAAATCACGCCGACCATCAACACGGCGATTGCTCCTTGCTGTGAATGAAAGGCATCGGAAGCAACGCCCATCAGCAAAGGGAAAATCGTACCCCCAAAGAGTCCCATAATCATTAAGCCGGAAACTTCGTTTTTCTTTTGAGGCAAATAATTCAGAGCTTGTGCGAAAATGATGGGGAAAGGGTTTGAATTTCCCAAACCTATCAATGCGATACTGGCGTACAGCAACGGTTGCGTATCAAACATCAGAAGCCCTGTCATACCAATCAACATGAGAGTGATACTGACACCGAAAAATGTTTTTCCCGAAACGCTACGTAGCACGAAACTTCCCAACAAACATCCTGCTGTACGAAAGATAAAATATAAACTCGTGGCGAATGAAGCTGTATTAAGGGGCATGCCAAGACGCTCCATCAAAATCTTCGGCGCCGTTGTATTGGTTCCTACATCAATGCCTACATGGCATATGATACCGAGGAAAAGAAGCAGAATCATCGGTTTGCCGAGCAAAGACAAACATTCGACAAATCCGGATGCCCGACTCCCGGTTTCTTCCTCTTCAATCGGTGTGGCGCTTAACCATAAAATGGCAATGACCGCAATGACCATATAAACAGGAAACAGTACGCGCCAGCCTAATCCAAACTCAGGAATAGCTTGCATAGCTCCCCACGAGGCGATATACGGGGCCATAAATGACGCGATAGCTTTGATAAATTGTCCGAATGTCAGGCTGCTGGTCAGTTGTTTCTCTCCCGTGATAATGTTTGACAGCAGTGGGTTCAGTGATGTTTGCATTAAGGCATTACCGATACCCAGTAACGAGAACGAGATAAGCATCACGACAAATGAATTTCCGAAACCGGGAATGAGCAGTGATACGAAAGTGACGAGCAGACTCAGAAGAACCGTCTTTTTCCGTCCTATCTTGTTCATCAGCATTCCTGTAGGAACGGAGAAGAGCAGAAACCAGAAGAATACGAGTGAAGGAAAAATATTGGCTTTGGCATCGGTCAGGTTCAGGTCTTCTTTTACATAGTTCGATGCGATACCGACCAGATCAACGAATCCCATTGCAAAGAAACAAAGCATCAACGGGATAACTTTATATAAATTATGTTGTCGTTTCATAGCGATTTCTTTTTGAGTTATTTTCTATCATAGGGCGGCCATGCTCCTTCCCGCATACAGACGAAAGCGGCCGTGTCAACAGCTGTCCGGTGAGCCTCAGCCAGTGTTTTGCCTGTCAATACAGCATAGACGAATGCTCCGGAAAACGAATCGCCTGCACCGACCGTATCGACGACACGTACTTTCGGTGTTGTGATGGTTGACTGCTCATCTTTCGTGTAAATCGTACTGTATTCCGCACCGGCAGTCAAGATAACGCAGCGTAGTCCGTATCGCTGTAACAGCTCCCGGCAAGAGGCGTCGGTGTCGTGTTTCAATCCGAACATGGGCTGTAACACTCCAAGCTCCTCATCATTTATTTTAAACATGTCTGTCTGTTTAAGCAAAGTTTCGATCAATTCGGGTGAATAGTAATGCTGGCGCAGGTTGATATCGAAGAAGCGTATCGCTTCTTCCCGAACGAACGAGAGGAGCGCCATTAGTGTGGTGCGCGAATGCGGCGAGCGTTGTGCCAATGTCCCGAAGCAGACGGCATCGGCCCCTTTGACGATATGGATCGCCTCGTCCGTAAGCGGAATATGATCCCATGCTACATCCTCGATAATCGTATAGTTCGGGACACCGTTATTCAATTCCACCATCACGCTACCCGTCGGATACGGTACTCTGGCGATGCAGTGTTCGATACCGTTTTCTTCTAGTTTCTGCAATATTTCGGTGCCGAAAACATCGTTTCCTACGGCACTGATAGCATATCCTTCAGCTCCCATCTGTGTGGCGTGATATACAAAGTTGATGGGGGCGCCTCCCGCCCGTTTTCTTGTGGGAAATACGTCCCATAACAACTCGCCGATACCGGCAACGACTGGTTTATTTTTTTTCATCGTTTTGATTATTGAAATGTTTTACATAGATGATCATGCTTCGCTATCTCCAGATAGAATGTAACTCATTGACATGGAGATTAACGATCTCGATGTTTCCGTTTTCGGAAAATACTTCGATGAGGTCAAACGGATCGGACGGATAAAAGACATCGGTTGTCACAATGCGTCCTCCGGCTGTAAAAAACTCGACAGAAGCCACATCAATCAGCAGACGCCATTCGATAGTTGGCGTATGGACGATATACGGCGCAAAATGGATCGAGGCGAATTTATCGGAGAAGACCTCTCCCACGGCCTTTGTACGGTCGACATAAAACGCTTTCTTCATATTGTCATATCCGACGGCGATATATTCCCCTTGTTTGTTTTTCAAACGTATCCCGTAACGCGAAGCAAATCCCATTTGTGTGTTGTTTTTCTGGTCAAATGTGATTTTCATTTCAATCGGACAGGTGGCAAAGTCGAACATATCCGATAGGGCTACCGTTTCTTTTACCGTCAGATTTTCGCGTGAGACAGAGCGGCCGTAAAGTTTTTCGATTTCTTTGACCGGTTCGGAAGTGAGCAGATAGAGTGGACCGTCTTTGACAAGCCCCAGCTCTCGAGGAAATGTGGCAGCACCGCTCCATGTGATACACGGTTTCGATCCCGCATATTGCCAATTATTCATCCAGCCGATAAGGATACGGCGGTTGTCCGGCGCGTTAGACCATGTTACTCCGGCATAATTGTCTCGGCCATAGTCCATCCATAATGTTTGTTGTTGGTCGCTGACAAATCTCTTACCGTCGAAGTCGCCGACAAAATACTGGGTAGCCGATCCTC
The DNA here is from genome assembly GCF_003860135.1 of Tannerella forsythia. GTDB lineage: Bacteria > Bacteroidota > Bacteroidia > Bacteroidales > Tannerellaceae > Tannerella > Tannerella forsythia_A. The sequence continues at coordinate 74,977 of NZ_RQYN01000007.1, read as the reverse complement.
CGGAAGGGCCTCCCGGATTAATGTTAACGATCAATACCCATCGTGTTTCATCGCTGTCTTTGACTTTCAGCGGGAACAAGTCCGGACATTCCCATACCCCCTCATGACAACCGCGTCCATTCCCAAAATTACTCAGGTAGGTCCATTGTTTGCAGTCGGGCGATGCATAAAAACGGATTTCATCCCCACATGCCAGTGAGGCGATCCACTGATTCGTTTCTTCATGCCAGAATACTTTCGGATCACGAAAATCGCGGATCTGCGGGTTGGGAATAACCGGATTGTGCTCGTATTTCGTCCACGTACGTCCTTTGTCCGTGCTGTATGCTATGGCCTGTGACTCTACTTCTATTTCTTTGGCCTGTTCGATATCCGGATTGTGATAGGTGAAGAATGCGATCAGAGGAGGGTTTTCTTTGCTGCCGAAACCGGACGTATTGTTCCAGTCGACAACGGCGCTACCGGAAAAAATATATCCCAGACTATCCGGATAAAGGGCGATGGGAAGGTGTTCCCAATGTATCAGATCTTTGCTTACCGCATGTCCCCAGTGCATCGGCCCCCAGACCGATGCTTCCGGATAATACTGATAGAAAAAATGATATTCTCCTTGATAATAGACTAATCCATTCGGATCATTCATCCAATGTTCTTTCGGCGAAAAATGTATCTGCGGGCGATATTTCTCCCGAAAAGATAACGTATCTTGGTCGATGACCGTTTCCGCCCGATTATTTTTCGTACCTGTACAAGCCGTACATATTATGATCGCAGTTAATATCGTATGTAAATGTTTCATATCCGTATGATTTTAGAGGTGGTATCTTTACCAACCATAGTTTTGTTTGTATAATTTTTTGCTGAAGTTAATCTGATTTTTCGGAATGGGAAAATATTCGTCTTTGTTTTCAGTAAATTTAGCCTCATTCATATAAGTGCGTCGTTTTTTTTCGGTAGCAAAATAAGCATTGACTGTTTCTGCGGCAATGCCCCATCGTACGAGATCGAAGAAACGTACACCTTCTTGCGACAATTCCAGACGGCGCTCCCAACGCAAAGCTCGACGTGCGAAATCTTGTGTCCATGCCGGACAGTTTGTTCCGGGCTGATAGGTTGAAATCGAGAATAGACCGGTAGGATTTCCTGATTTATCGATTAGTTTCTGGGTGCTTTTACCTGCACGTTCACGCACGGTGTTGATGAGGGGGAGCGCTTCGTCCTGACGTCCCAGCTCGATCAATGCTTCCGCTTCCCATAGCATCACGTCGGCATAACGGATGATGTCACGATTTTTCGAGCTGGACATAAACGGACTGGCAAACGCGAAGCACGGGCAGTCAGGTAATACGACTTCTTTCATCGACATGAAACTGCCGTACGTATTCGGATCGCGTGTCCAGCTTGTCTCGAAGATAAAGTCGGGTTTATACTTATAAGGTGCTCCCGGAATAGCCACCGTATGATTCAGGCGCGGGTCGATGGGATGTTTCAATAAGTCGCCGGCGTCTTTGAGATCAAGATCGTTAAAGGTATCGAACAGTGGTAGCCCCTTATCGTCCGTACGGAATGCATTCACCATATTTTGCGAAGGACAGTGAAAACCGCAACAGCCATATTCGGGGTTCATCGGATAGTTTAACATGGCGCCCCAATCGAGTCTGCCACGCAGGGTACCGTCACTCAGCGAATGTTGTACGGCAAAGACCGACTCCGGCCCGTTTTCCGTTTCGCAAAGGAAATTGTCGGCAAAGTCCGGCGAAAGTTTGTATTTTCCAGACAGTTCTCGGCATAACGAGACGACTTCTTGCAGCTTCTCTTTATTCACTCCGATTACATGATGTTTCTCATCCTGCTCATAGGCGGCATATAGTAAGGCTTTGGCCAGGTAGGCCTGTGCCATTCCTTTGTTTGCCCGTCCGACTTCTTCGTTTTTATTCGGTAAGTTATTGAAAGCATACCGGAACTCGGCAATAATCAGTTCCCAGAGCTGTGCATCGGTATAGGCTACATTCGAGATTTTGATATAATCGTCCGTCAGGTCCTTTTCATTGATCCAAGGAATTTGCTTGAAGAGTATTTTCAATTCGAAATAGAAATGAGCACGTAAGAAGCGTACTTCGGCCTCTCGTATTTTTTTCTTGGGATATGCCTCTTCCGAAATATTGCCGATACGCAGTAAAGCATCGTTGGCACGCGCGATGGCAATGTATTCGGAATACCATTTCCGATCCAGATATTCATTATCGTCGCGGAGGTAGACGAACGTTTCGAAGAGATGGAAGTTGTGCATGTCTCCTGTGCCTGCTCCACCTTTGTAGGCATCGCCTGCTCGCAGATCGCCGTAGGGCCAGTAAGCATTCATGCCATCTTGATAATTGTCGTTTCCCAGCGAAGAATAGACACTGATGACCATTTTTTCGATGTTCTCCGCTATGTTTAAGGCTTCGGTGTCGGCTACGCCTTGCGGTGGGACTTCCAGAAAGGAGTCACAAGCCATCGTAAACAGTGACGTGACTGTAATCAGAATGAACTGTTTTGTTTTCATAATCATGATGAATATAAGATGGTTTAGATATTTACGATTGATTTCATTAAAAAGATACTTGGATACCTAAAGTAAGGGCGCGTGGTACCGGATAGGCGAAGTTCGGTGTTTCCGGGTCGACGCCGGTAAAGGCATTGTCACCCCAAGTTTTGCTTAGTGTAAGTAAGTTCTGCCCGGATAGGTAGATACGGGCTCCTTGCATGTGTGCGCTTTGTAAAAACCGTTCGGGCAGGCGATAACCAAGCTCAAGGTTCGCTAATTTGAGGAACGAGGTGTTTTCGACAAAGTAGGAGGAGAAACGTCCTTCGTCGTTCACGTTGTTAGCCGATACGGCAGGGATGGAAGAATCGTCATTATCCGCGCTCCAAGCATCGAGAAGTCTACGCCCGTAGTTCTGTCCTCCGAAGAATCCGAAGAAATCGCTGAATGATTTGATCGTATGCACATTGGCATGTGAACCTACTTGTCCGTGCCAGAACATGGAGAAGTCGAAATGTTTCCATGTGGCATTTACATTGAGTCCGTAAAGGAAATCAGGATCTTCTACGCCTAACCATGTGCGATCCTCATCATTGATGGTTCCGTCATGATTGACGTCTCGGTAACGTATGCGTCCGATACCTTTTCCCGGTTGGTTGGCATGAGTATTCACTTCGTCGGCATTGCGAAACAGTCCGTCGGTCACATAGCCGAACAGGGAACGCCACGGTCGCCCGAGGATGGTCTGATCGTTTCCATTGCCCGGATAAGAGTTGATCACGTCTTCCGGCAGTTCGGTTATTTTATTGCGGTAACTTGCGATATTTCCTGTGACGTGCAATGCGACTTCTCCTATTTCACGACGATAGGTAAGCATGAATTCGAATCCGCTATTTTCCATGCTGGCACCGTTGATCCATCGGTTACCACCGAATCCGATGGTGGCGATATACGGCGGACTAACGAGGATATCGCTGCTTCGTTTGAAAAAATAATCGAACGACCCGGAAAGTTGTTGATTGAACAACCCGAAATCGATACCGGCATTATGTTGTGTTGTCGTTTCCCATTTCAGATCCGGATTGGCTCTTTGGGTGCGTATAAAACCGGAGGGAAGACTGCCTTGCCCGGCACCGGCAATATCGTAAGCTGTACCTTGATCGCGCGCCCATGTGGGATCGGTATAATACCGTGCCTGATACAATCCGTAGGACGCATAGTTGTCGATCTCCTGATTGCCGGTTTGTCCCCATCCGTATCTCAGTTTCAGGTCGGATACGGTTTCGGTACTTTTTTCAAAGAATGCTTCTTGACTGATGCGCCATCCGAGCGAGAATGCCGGAAAGGTACCCCAACGATGATTGGCACCGAAGCGGGACGATCCGTCGCGTCGTACGGTTACCGAAGCAAGATAGCGATTATCGAAATCGTAGTTTATTTTGCCGAAGAACGAAGACAGGGCGTAAGAAGTACCGCTACCGCCGTTACGGAGATTTCTTTCTCCTACCGATAGGTGCATGTAATCCGGTGTTTCCAGTAGAAAACCGTCACGGCCGGCAAAGATGTCCGAGAAACTGTATTTCATCATCTCTTGTCCGATCAAAAAATCAACATTGTTTTTTCCCGGATTGAATTTATACTGTAACGTATTACTCAGTATCCAGTTGCCTCCGTAGTTGGCCGACTGATTCAACCGTGCCGTATGATCGGACATGAAACCGGACTGATATGTTTTTTGCATGTTACGTGTCCAAAAACCGGTATAATCAATGCCGAACTTGGAACGGAACGTGAGACCTTTCATAATATCCACACTGAGATTGACGTCGCCGAACAGACGCACGATGTCTTCGTGATTCTGTTTGTTATCCTCAATGATACGCACGGGATTTTGGCGGTCGCTCATGTTGCTGGCCGGTCCGCCCCATCCCCCTTTTACGTCACGGACCGGAACGATGGATTGTATGTTTTTGGCATTCTCCTGAAGACCTCCTCCGCTTAGAATCGAGCTTCGTGTCTTGGCGATCGACAGGTTCTCACCAATCGTCACACGCCCGTTGAAGAGTTGGTAGTCGCTGTTTATACGTGCAGTAATACGATTAAAGTACGTACCTTTTACCGTACCGTTGCTTCCGTAATAATCGACAGAGAACAAGGCCCGTCCTTTGTCGTTTCCGGTAGTCAGATTGATGTGATAGTTTTGGATAAGCCCCGTCCGGCTGATTTCTTTTACCCAGTCCGTATCGGATGCACGCATGACGGGTACGCCGGCGACGTCCAGATATTCAGGTCGAATGATCCGGTTGAGCGAAGGGGTACCATTGTTCCAGGTTACATCGTACATATATGTAAATCGGTTCATCCCCGCATTCGGTTGTCCGTTGCTGAGTGTTGTGGTGTTCAGTACGGATCCGTCGTTTATCCCTGCGCGAAAGAGCACGAGGCCATATTCGTCGGTATTCAGCAGATCGATGGACCGCTGCCATTGTTGCGCCGTGAGCGAAGTGCGGAAATCGACGTGCGTGCCGCCGGCTTTGCCTTTTTTCGTTGTGATGATGATAACACCGTTGGCCGCGCGCGAACCGTAGATGGTGGCTGCCGAAGCATCTTTCAGGACTTGAATGGATTCGATGTCCGATGTAGCCAGCTCGTTCATAGAACGGGTACTCGGTATCCCGTCGATAATGTAGAGAGGTTTGCTGTTACCTAATGTCGATACGCCACGTATTTTTACATTTACGTCACCGTTGGGCTGCCCGGTATTTGTGATATGAAGTCCCGGTACGCGTCCTTGTAGCGACTGAATAGCGTTACTACTATTGACATCGTCGATCTCACTCATTTTGACGACCGATACGGCACCCGTCAAGTCTGCTTTTCGCTGAGACGAGTAACCGGTTACAACCACGTCTGACAGCGTTTGCACATCTTCCCGAAGTACGATGTGGAAGGTCGTCGTTTTTTCCGTAGGGATTTCCTGTGTCGTATATCCGATGTAACTCACCTGAATCACGGCGTCTTGCGATACGGATAACGTAAACTGTCCATCGACATCCGTAACGGTGCCGTTGGTTGTTCCTTTCTCGACAACGGAAGCACCGATAAGTGGCTCGTTATCCGTTCCCGATACGATGCTGCCGCGAATCGTTACGTGTTGAGCACAAACCGGCAGCATGAATAAGAGGAGTATCATTTGCAAAACTCCTTGGCATAATGTCTTTTTCATAGAATACTTGTTATAATGGATTAGAACATGCGTTATGCTGCAAAAGTAGCATGCTTGAAGACGACCGTATACCACAAAACAACCGGATGCTTGCACAAATGAAACATGGTATGGCCAATGTGACCAATGTGACAGGAATCATACAAAAATGATGGTGTGTACTCTCAGAGGCAACTTTTACTTGCCGGAAAATCGTTGTCGAAAACTGCGGCAAACGTTCTCCTTACAGAAAATTACATTGTTCCCAATTGCTCGTGGCGATGGTTTATCCGGCTCCGGTATATTCGCTGGGTGTGACATCATAGGTCGCCTTGAAACACCGGGTGAAGTAAGCCGGCGAAGAAAATCCTGTCCGATATGCAATTTCACTGATGGTATACGTTCCTTTCTTCAGCATCAGGCAGGCTTGGTTAAGACGATAGCTACGCAGGAATTCTACGGGAGTGACTCCGGTCAATTCTTTGACTTTCCGGTACAGATGCCCGCGTGAGAGTCCGAGCGTATCGCTTAGCTTCTCGACATTATATTCCGGATCTGCGTAGATTTTCTCGATTTGGGCCATGAATCGACGCAGAAAGACGTTTTCGGCATGTTCCGTTTTATCAGGCTCAACCAGCAAGAGTTTTCCCTCTTGAAGTTTTTGCAGCAATTGATCGTGCAATCGTTTGCGTTCGCCCAGCAGGCGGATGACTTTTAGTTTGATAAAGTCCGTTTGAAAAGGCTTCTGAATATAATCGTCAGCACCTCCCGATATGCCGTAAAGACGTTGTCGATCGTGTGTCAGAGCTGTCAGCAAGATAACAGGCAGGTGTCCGATCGACAAGTCGGTTTTGATGGCACGGCATAATTCGAACCCATTCATTTCGGGCATCATCACATCGCTCAATATTAACGAGATTTCGCTCGACGGATTCCGAAGTATTCCCAATGCCTCCCGGCCATGATGAGCTGTGCGTGTACGGAAGTTTTTCGACAATTCGTCTTCCAGATAATGACGAACTTCGTCATCGTCTTCAACAATCAGAATCGTATAAGGATAATGACTTGACAATAATGTTTTCTCTTCTGTATCGTCTAATTGTTCGGCATGGTACGAAGGAGGGATAACGGGTTGTTCCGCTACCTTGTATCCGGCAATCTGCGCCCTGTCTTTATGCAGGCTTACAGTGAATGTCGTTTGCTTGAGGGGAAGGCTCTCTACCGCAACGGTTCCGTTATGCATCTCGACGTATTTTTTGACTAAATAGAGTCCTATACCTGTCCCCCCCGAACTTCCTTCGGTGTAAAAACGGTCGAACAGATAAGGTCGTTTTTCTACGGGTATTCCTACGCCGTCATTTGTGACCCTAAGATATATATGATTCTCGTCGTCGTGAATCGATAAGGTGATATGGCCTTCCTCCGGGGTGAATTTAAAAGCATTGGACAGAAGGTTCACGAGCACTTTTTCTATTTTGTCCGGATCGATCCAAACAGGTTGTGCGCTTAATCCGGTTACGAACGTATATGTGATATGACGTGCCGAAGCCGCATGGTCGAAGTATACTTTCACTTCATGTGCCAGTGCAACGATGTCCGTTAGGCCGATGTTGAGAGTGCTCGGTTCGTTCTCTACTTTGCGGAACTCCAGCATCTGATTGATGACGCGGGATAATCGTGTCGCGTTTTTTTGCATCAGACGGATCGTGGGTAAATGAGGAGAGTCGTACATCCGGTTCATCAAGTGATTCAAAGGGTCTAATATTAATGTAAGAGGAGTACGTATTTCATGCGATATGTTTGTGAAGAATTGCAGCTTCTGTGCAGTAACTTCTTTGATTTCGGCATTCAACGAGATTAATTTCTTGCGTTGTTCTTCTTCTTTCTGATTGATTTCCCTCAGTTCATCATTTTTCTTTTTTAACTTTCGATTAATCGAAAACGTATAGATAGAGAGCAGTACAAGCCCAATCATTAATGAAGTAATTATCAAAAGCGAATATTCCAGAAAACGAAAGCGGCTGAGCAGAGACTCGATGTTGCTTCGTTGCCGTTCGATCCGTTCCTGATAGTTCTGTAGTCGGGCGGCCTGAATGAGTAAGGTGCGTGCGGTAGCCTTGTCTATCTCTCCTGTTTGCAAAGGGATGTATTGATCGACGGTTTCGCCGCGCAAGATACTTATGGCGGTGCGTATCACTTGTTCTCCCCCTGTGGGATATAAGAAAGAAGCATCGATGCGTCCGTCAGCTACAGCTTCCAATCCGGCACCGGCAACAGCATCGACCCCGATGATGGGTAACTGTCGTCCCCACAAAGAGTCTTTGGCAACGAAATATTCGCGGGCGGCAATGGCCATCATATCGTTATGAGAATAGACAAAATCGACTTCGAAAGGCCATACGAATGTATCTAACTGGTTCTTTGCCGTGTCATATAGCCAATCTCCTTCGACTTGTTTAAAATGTATGTCGGAACGTTTTTCATATCTGAGTGCATCGACAAAGCCTTGATGCCGGTCTTGTGCCGGGGAGGATGTCGTCATCCCCCATATTTCGAGCACAACGGCCTGCGATGTTAAATGCTTCGCCGCATATCTTCCGGCTTCGTATCCGATTGCGTAGTTATCGGCTCCTACAAAAGTGGTATAGAGGTCGGTGTTTACTTTGCGATCCGTAATAATTGTCGGAATGCCTGCACGATATGCTTCTTCAGCTACAGGGGTGATGGGCTGAGATTGAAAAGGAGAGATGATCAATACATCGACTTTTTGTGCAATCAATTCTCTGATTTGACGTATTTGTGTTTCGTTGTCGCTCTGCGCGTCCCGAATCAGGATTTCGATATTGTCGTAATTAGAAGCCTCGATCAACGTTTCTTTAATCATGGCTTGTCGCCAAGCATCATTGAGCATGCACTGTGACAGTCCGATGACGTATTTCTTCTCTTTCGATGCCTTGCATCCAGTCATAATGGCAAGTATGCTTACCCCTATGATGAAAATTAAGAATATGTTATTTCGGTTATACATATTCCGGTAACGGTTTGAAGCATTTGTTTTTACACTATTTGTTTCTTCTTTTTTTACATGCCATCGAAATCGTCAAAACATGATCCACAAAAGTTATTGGCAATTCACTATTTGATCTCAATAAAGTTTGTTTGTATATCATGATGAATGATGATGTATTTTTCGACAAATATACGAAAATGCCATTTTTTTATATGCCTTCGGATAAAAATCAATTCCCCAACTGTTTTATCGATAATTAAGATGCTCAAAGGCACAATTGTTTCACTTTTTTAAAATTTATCTTTTATGAGAAAGTCAACGGTCTCGACATCCACAAAGATAGCATCTTTATGTGCATTTTGGACGAACAAGGCAAAAAAGAGAAGAAAAAATTGGCGTGACAACCCGTGGAATAAAGCGGCTTTCATCTTTAATGCAGGCTCATTACGTGAGTGAGGTATGTATGGAAAGTACCGGAATTTATTGGATACCGATTTGGCGATTGCTTGAAAACGACTTCGCTTTTCATTTAGAAAACCCTCAGCTTCTTAAACAATTACTCGGATGTAAGAGCAATGTGAAAGATGCCGAGTGAATTGCCACCGTGCTTCTTAAAGAATTAGTCAGGGACAGTTTTGTTCCGGACGGGAACCCTCAGCGGCATCGTCAATATGGCTTTCAGATCAACGAGATAAACAAAGACTTGGTTCGCTGCGAGCAACGTATCGACATGATTCTGCAACGCTGCAACATTCGTTTAAGCAATTATGTTTCACGCACGAAAAACAAGAGCTACCGTAAAGTGGTGGATGCCCTCGTTGCGGGAGAAAGATCGACCGAAGTGCTTGTCAAACTCCTTCATGGGCGAACGGCTAACCGGCATGAAAAGTCAGTCTTGCACGATGCATTGGAAGGATTTATTAGTGAAAATGACAGGGATTTATTGCGCCAATACACTCAAAGTTTTGATATGCTTCAAATCTAAAAACAACAATGTCCGGATTTCATGGTTCGGATGTGCAATCAACTCCCCGTATGGACACTGCTCTCGAAAAAAGAAAATTTTGATAAAACATATCAGATAAGGAAAAAACGGCCTCTTGATACGGAGAATTGTCTCCTTTAAGAGGTCGTCGGATTGTTTGTAATGCCTTTATCTTTGTGGTGGATTTATCCCCCGATTTGGGAAACTGACTTTGGCAGAGAAAATCCCTATTGAACGCCACTCAAGAAACATAAGAGTTCGAAGAGGAAATTAATTATACATGGAGGAAAGAGCTGCTTCTTCCGTTAGCAGCTTTATTGCACTAAGTGATGTAGACGAACAATAATAGTGCTTTTTAAATCGCAAAAAAAGAATTTATAGAGGAATATACCAATAACCCCTATTCTTCAATAATGTTGCAACAAAGTCATGGTTAATTGTTATTATAGATACGCCGAACGTGTATCGCGTAATTTGTATTCAATTCATCTCAGGGTTTTTGGGGTAGTTAATCCATGTGTTGTAAGGGCGGCCGAGAAGCTCGACCGAACGAGTCCAGAATGAATCATCATGCGCGAGCATCAGGCTGCGGTCGGATGAATGGCTGACTAACCATGAATCACGTACGATTTCACCATCTAATTGATTTTTAGTCCAACCGGAGTAACCTAAAAAGAATTTAATACGTTCGTTGAAAGGATTGCCGCTAAGCATGTAACGCTTTAACGCTTCGAAATCACCGTCAAAATATAGATTTTCTTCAATCTGCACGCTGTCCGGAATAACCGGGCCGAGCGAATGGATAAAAAATAATCGATTCGAACTGACAGGCCCGCCAAGATAAATAGGGAGAACCGGAGTTTTTTTCAGCTCCGGAAAAAAATCATTTACAATAAGGCCGGTTGGTTTATTTACTACAAAACCCATCGATCCGTTGTGATTATGTTCGACTAATAATACCACGGATCGTTGAAAATAAGCGTCTTGCAAGAATGGTTCGGAAATCAGAATTTTTCCCTTTTCCGGTTGCAAGTCGTTATGCTTGATTTTGAAGATGTCTTTATATTGAGCCATTGTTGCAATTACGAATAATCCTCAATTTCGGCCGGCAATATAATATGTATTTTTAAGAAGAACAAGAAAAAAATCGGCTTTTTGTTGTTAAAAAAGAATAATAAATTGCGGATTATTATGCCGTATGATTTTCATCGAATATTTTTAACCGTTCTTCAAGTGACTCATATTGATGAGGCTTGATAAAAGATGTGCATGCCCGCAATCCTTCCTGCCGGCTTCCTGTAGTTGCGAGCGAAATAGCGCTGATACCGTAACAAATCAACTCCTCCATCAGTTGACTTCCGGTCATGCCGGGATAACCGATCGTAAAATAAAATCCATCGGCGACAGGCTCGTCCAGATCACGATCGTACACGATTTTGAAACCGTAACGCGTGAAAATCTGTTTAAGTTTGGCTGCCCGTCGTCCGTACTCTTTGACTTCGTTGACAAAGTCGAACGTGCTGTCCGATGCTGCTTTCAACATGGCAGCGAGCGCGTATTGCGCCGAGTGACTGGTCCCCGAAGAAAGCGCGTAGAGCACGCGATGGATATAGACCGTTCCGAATGTGCCGCTACCGTACCGTTGGCTCAGTCCCTCGTAAGCCCGATGATACAGCTTATCGGAGATCGCCGTGACTCCGATGCGCTGTCCCGCATAACTGAACGCTTTTGATCCGGAGATTTGCAAAATGTAATGGTCCGTATAGTGGGCGACGCTCGGTTGGAAAGGCGGTTGGAACGGTGTGCCGAGGTCTTTACGGAAATCCATGGCAAAATAGGCAAGGTCTTCGATGACAATCACATCATATTTTGTTGCCATTTGGCCAATCGTTTTCAGTTCATTATCTGTCAGACAGAACCAAGCCGGGTTATTCGGGTTCGAATAGACGAGAGCTGCGATATTTCCTTGCGACAAGTATTTTTCCAAGATTTCTGCGAGTTTCTCTCCCCGATGTTCGTAAACATCGAATGAGGCATACCGATAACCCATGACCGTGATCTGCTGTTTTTGAACGGGGAAGCCCGGATCGATAAACAGGATCGTGTCTTTTGCCGGGTTGCACTGTCCGCACGTAAGGAAAGAGGCGAACGTGCCCTGCATCGAGCCGGTCACCGGTACGCATCCTTCGGGAGAGAGATCGATATCGATAAAAGCTTTGATAAAGCGAGATGCTTCCTCTTTGAGTGCTTTCAGGCCATTGATATCGGGGTAGATGGCGGCAATGCCTTTTTGTAAGGCTTCGATTTCGGCGTCCGTGCCGACTTGTGCCGGTCGTAGTCCCGGTACCCCCATCTCCATGTGAATGAATTCGATACCGGTTTCTTGCTCTAGTTGGTTGGAGATGGCTACCACTTCACGGATGGTCGCCTTACCGAAATCCTGTAATTGATAACGGTCAATCACACGTCGTGCGGTATCGTAGTCTATCGGTGTATTTTTCATGGTTACTTTATTGTAAACAATGTTTCTTTGAATATCTCTGAAACGGTGGGATGGGGGAATACGACTTTTTGGAGTGCCTCAACCGTCATTCCCTGCTCGATGGCCATGCATGCTCCGTGAATCATTTCGCTGCAAGGATTGCCCAGCATGTGAACACCCAATATCTTCCGCTGAGGGTTGAAAAGCACTTTGCAGAGTCCGGTCGCTCCTTCATTTTCTGCCACAAAACGCCCGGAATAAGTCATCGGGAGTTTGGCAACACTGTATTCGATACCTTTATTTTGGGCTTGCTCTTCGGTCAGACCGACTGTAGCAACCTCTGGATTAGTGTAAACGATACCGGGAATGGCGTGATAACGCATTTCATCTTCCAGTCCGGTGAGGTTATTGACCACCACTTCACCTTCGCGACTGGCTGTGTGGGCCAACATCGAGAACCCTGTGATATCGCCGGCTGCGTAGACGTTCGGCACGTTTGTCCGCATCTTGGCATCGACCCTGACGGCTCCGCGCTCCGTCTCTACTCCTAACGTCTCCAGTCCGAACCCTGTCGTGACAGCCCGTCGGCCGACGCTCATCAGAATCTTTTCTCCTGTAACGGACGCCTGTGCTCCTTCGGAGTCCACAAAAATCACTTCGTTGTCTTTGATCTCTGTTACCTTGCACGAGAGGTGGAAGCGAATACCTCTCTTCGTATAGATATCACGCAACATCGCACTAATCTCAGGGTCTAATCCGCCCAATATCTCAGGTAGCATCTCGATAACCGTAACCTCGGAACCGAGGCTGTTGTATAGGCTCGCAAACTCCATGCCGATCACACCGCCTCCGATGATGACGAGCGAGGAAGGCTGCTCTTTCATGGCCAGAATCTCACGGTTTGTTACGACGCGTTCTCCGGCTTCTTCGACTCCGGGGATAGGAGGGATAAAAGCCTCCGAACCGGTGCACAGTAGTAGATTTTTCGCCTGATATGTCTCGTCGTTGCAATGAATCTCAAAGGCTTCTTCCGTACGTCCCTTGATGTGTGCTTCACCTTTTACGACGCGTACGTTGTGCGCTTTCATCGTGGCATTGATGCCGGCCACCAGTTTACGTACCGTTTTGTTCTTGCGGGCAACGATTTTGCCAAAGTCGAATGTCGCATCCGGAGCATAGACACCGTACTTGTCACCGTGCTTGGCATAATCGTATACCTTTGCACTATAGAGTAATGTCTTGGTCGGAATACATCCTTCGTTCAAGCATACGCCACCCATATCTTTCTTTTCGAACAAAGTTACGTCAAGTCCTCTCGCAGCTGCGCGTTCTGCTGCCACATATCCGGCTGGTCCACCTCCGATAATCGCTAAATCTATCATGTTTTTACTGTTTTGTTTTTTATTGTTAACATGCAAACGTACGTAAAAAAAACGACATCCCGTATAGAATGCGTTAAAAAAAAACGGCGATATCGGGACAATTTTACAACGGATTTATAGTTAGTTCGAGAACTAATCCAGCGTGGGGAGTCTTTTTATAACTATAAGGATAGGTTCATGATTCAATCGGACATCATGTTTGAAAAATGTTCATCTCCGATAGAATATGCCGGTTTTGATTTTTATGGACTCATGGATAAAAATCTCGGCTTTTTTATTTATGTTTGCATCGAACTTTAAAAAGAAAAGAAATGCCGGTCATATCACAACGTGGGATCAACATGCCCGAGTCACCGATACGGAAATTAGTTCCGTTAGCTAATGAAGCGAAAGCGAGAGGAATCAAAGTGTATCATCTCAACATCGGGCAGCCGGATATTCGAACGCCGGAAGTGGGACTTGATGCTATGCGTCATATCAATCGGGAGATATTGGAATACAGTCCGAGCGAAGGATTGCTCAGTTTTCGTAAAAAAATGGTGACCTATTATCATCGTTTCGGCATCATGGTCGATACGGATGATATTATCGTTACGGCGGGAGCATCGGAAGCGGTGAATTTTGCTTTTCTGGCTTGCCTGAATCCGGGCGATGAATTGCTGATTCCCGAACCAGCGTATGCGAATTACATGTCATTTGCCATATCGTGCGGTGTGGTGGTGAAGGCTGTACCGTCGTCGATTGAGGACGGGTTTGCTTTGCCGTCGATCGATAAGTTCGAAGAAATGATTACGCCTCGAACGAAGGCGGTCATGATTTGTAACCCGAACAATCCGACCGGTTATCTTTATACGGTGGAAGAGATGCATCGTTTGAGCGAACTTGTCCGAAAATATAATATATTCCTGTTTGCGGACGAAGTATATCGAGAGTTTTGCTATACGGATGAGCCTTATGTTTCGTCTTTCCATCTCGAAGGGCTTGAACAGCACGTGATCATGCTTGATTCGGTATCGAAGCGGTACAGTGAATGCGGTATTCGTGTCGGCGTCTTAGTTACGAAGAATGCACAGGTGAAGAAGAGCGTGATGAAATGGTGTCAGGCACGTCTCAGCCCGCCGTTGCTCGGACAAATTGTGGCGGAAGCGTCTATCGATACGCCCGAAGAATATATGCGTGCCGTTTATGACGAATATTTGCAGCGGCGAAATTTTCTTGTCGATGGTTTGAACCGTATACCGGGTTGTTATTCGCCACTTCCGATGGGCGCTTTTTATACCGTCGCCAAACTTCCGATCGACGATGCCGACACGTTCTGCGCATGGTGCCTGAGCGATTTCGCTTACGAGGGGCAGACAGTCATGATGGCTCCGGCTTCGGGCTTTTATGTGACACCCGGTTATGGACGAAACGAAGTGCGTATTGCCTATGTCTTAAAAAAAGAAGAATTGGCGAAGGCGCTTGATGTTTTGGCTCATGCGTTGGATACGTATCGCAAAATATGGCGGGGGGAATAGGCTAAGAACAGAATATGAAGATATACGAGAAGGGAATATATCGTCGGGGTGAGAGATGAATTTTGAACTGTTTATTGCTCGACGCATTCATTTTTCAAAAGAAGGATGCGATAGCAAACGAGTCACACCGCCGGCCGTGCGTATTGCCATGGCAGGTATTGCATTGGGCGTGGCCATGATGATCCTCTCGGTGGCGATCGTGGTAGGGTTCAAGCAGGAGGTGCGTAATAAAATGATCGGCTTCGGTTCGCATATCCGGATTTCCAACTTCGACAGCAACTCGTCGTATGAAACAGCGCCGATTATTGCCAGCGACAGCTTGAAGCATCTCTTGAGCACCTTACCGGGTATCCGCCATGTTGAGACATTCGCCACCAAACCGGGGATTCTTAAGACTGAATCTGATTTTCAGGGCATTGTACTCAAGGGTGTTGATGTGGAATATGATTGGACGTTTTTCAGGAAGCATCTGAAGGAAGGGGAGCTTTTCAGCATCGATACCGGAAAAGTGACGAACGATGTGCTCGTCTCTCAACAATTGGCAGACATGCTTCGTCTTCGTTGCGGTGATTCGTTTTTGGCTTATTTCGTGCAAAATGAGGTGAGAGCACGCAAATTCCGGATCTGTGGCATCTATGATACCGGCTTTACGGATTATGATAAATTGTTTGTCCTGACCGATATCAAGCATATCCGTCGTCTGAATGGGTGGGAGGCTGACGCTGTCAGCGGGCTGGAACTGCAGGTCCATGATTACGATGACCTCGATGAGGTGACAGCAACTGTCGACGATCAGCTGCTCAATCGTCGTGACCGTAAAGGAAATATTTTTTATGTTCGTTCCATCAAAGAACTGAATCCGATGATATTCAGTTGGCTCGATGTGCTTGATCTGAATGTTGTTGTGATTCTTGTGTTGATGATGGCTGTATCGGGATTCACGATGATTTCGGGACTGCTGATCATCATCCTCGAACGTACGAACATGATCGGTATTCTGAAAGCACTCGGTCAGCAAGACCGCAGTCTGCGGCGCGTTTTTCTGTATATCTCGGCTTTTTTGATCGGCAAAGGGATGCTTTGGGGAAATATCATCGGATTGGTACTGTGTTGGATACAATTTTTTTTCCGGCCGCTGTCTCTCGATCCCTCCGTATATTACCTCGACGCCGTACCGATTCATCTGACACCGGGCTCATGGCTGCTCATTAATCTCGGAGCATCTGTCGTTTCACTCCTGATGATGCTTGCTCCTTCGTACTTGATCACTAAGATCAGTCCGGCCAAGACGATCCGCTTTGAATAAGTAAGACAGGCTCGTTTTTCTTCTTCAAAAAAACGGCCTGCCTCTTTCTCTTTCCGATATCTGCCTTATGTGTTCCTGAAGAGCAGAATCTTTCTAATACTTTTTAGTTGATGAGCGAAAAGACTATTTCTCTACTGAGGAGAAAAGCGATTTCGTGCTTGCCAACAAGGTGTTGCGCATAAGCGAAATGATCGTCATCGGGCCTACTCCACCGGGAACAGGCGTAATATAGCTGCACTTCGGAGCTACTTCGTTGAAGGCCACATCGCCCATCAGGCGGTAACCGCTCTTGGTGACACTGCTGGGTACACGCGTGGTACCGACATCAATCACAACGGCTCCGTCTTTGACCATATCTCCTTTCAGGAATTCGGGAACGCCCAAGGCGGCAATGATGATGTCTGCACTTAGGCACATCTCCTTCAGGTTTTCAGAACGACTGTGGCAGACCGTCACCGTGCAATCGCCCGGATAGTCTTTTTGCATCATCAGCGTAGCCATTGGTTTGCCTACAATATTACTGCGCCCCAAGATCACGCAATGCTTCCCTTTGGTCGGGATTTCGTAGTATCGCAGCAACTCAACAATTCCCGCGGGCGTAGCAGACTTGAAACAAGGCAGTCCAAGCGCCATCCGTCCGACATTGATCGGGTGGAAACCATCCACATCTTTCCGATAATCAATTGCTTCGATTACTTTATGACTCGAAATGTGTTTCGGTAACGGAAGCTGTACGATAAAACCGTCCACATCGTCGTCTTCGTTTAGCTGCTGTACTTTGCGGAGTAATTCTTCTTCGGTTATATCGGCTTCGCAACGGATCAGAGTCGACCGGAATCCGATGGCTTCGCAACTTTTTACTTTGTTCATCACATACGTCTCGCTCCCCCCGTCGTGGCCGACCAATATGGCTGCAAGAAGCGGAATTTTCCCTCCCGCCTGTTTGATGTTTTCTACTTCGGCAGCTAATTCTTTTTTGGCCTGGGCTGCAACGGCCTTGCCATCGATTAATTGATAAACCTGTTCTTCCATGACTTTTTATTTTTATCTGCGAAAAGGTGAACGCATCGTCCGGCTACCCGGCTTGACGGTCGTAATCATTCGCATCATCTTACGTGTTTCGTCGAATTGTTTGATCAGCTTGTTGACATCCTGTACCGACGTTCCGCTACCGGCAGCGATGCGTTGTCTGCGCGAACCGTTCAGTATAGAAGGATTCGTTCGTTCTTGCGGAGTCATCGAATAGATAATGGCTTCAATGCCCTTGAATGCATTCTCGTCGACATCAATATTTTTTAATGCCTTGCCGACACCCGGAATCATGGATGCCAAATCCTTCAGGTTACCCATTTTCTTGATTTGCTGGATTTGTCCGAGGAAATCATTGAAATCGAACTGATTTTTCGCCAGTTTCTTTTGGATTCGTCGTGCTTCCGCTTCGTCGTATTGCTCTTGTGCACGTTCAACCAGTGATACGACATCACCCATACCGAGAATTCGGTCGGCCATTCGTTCGGGGTGAAACACATCAAGCGCGTCCATTTTTTCGCCGGTTCCGATAAACTTAATCGGCTTGTCGACTACGGTGCGTATTGAAAGTGCTGCACCACCGCGCGTATCCCCGTCGAGCTTGGTCAGTACCACGCCCGAAAAGTCCAGTCGGTCGTTAAACTCTTTGGCTGTATTCACGGCGTCTTGTCCGGTCATCGAGTCGACAACAAACAAAATTTCGTTCGGCTGGATCGCCTTTTTGATCGCTGCGATCTCTTCCATCATCTGCTCGTCAATCGCCAGACGGCCGGCCGTATCGATAATGATCAGGTCACGTCCCGTTTTCTTCGCTTCGAGGATGGCGTGAAGCGCGATGTCGACCGGGTTTTTATTTTCCCGCTCCGAATATACCGGTACACCGATCTGTTCGCCTAAGACGTGTAACTGGTCGATGGCCGCAGGACGATATACGTCGCAAGCTACGAGTAAAGGATTCTTTCCTTTCTTGCTCTTCAACATATTGGCCAGTTTACCGGAGAAAGTTGTCTTACCCGAACCTTGCAGACCCGCCATCAGCACCACCGATGGTGAGCCTGTCAGATTGAATTCGGCCGCAGCGCCTCCCATCAAGGCTGCCAGTTCATCATGTACGATTTTAACCATCAATTGGCCGGGTTTCAGCGAAGTGAGCACGTCCTGCCCCATCGCCTTTGCTTTTACCGTATCGGTAAACTGCTTGGCCACTTTATAATTGACATCGGCGTCCAACAAGGCCCGACGTACGTCTTTCAGCGTTTCCGCCACATTTAACTCGGAAATTTTGCCCTCGCCTTTCAATAGCTTAAACGAGCGTTCTAACCGGTCACTTAAATTTTCAAACATAGCTCTGATTTTTGGTTGCAAAGGTAGCAAAAAATGACGATTATACACAAACACATCCGAACCGGGCTTTCGGAGCGGTAGCTTCTGAATCGAAAAAAGCAGAATGTGTTGTTGAAGAACCATAATCGCAATACAAAATCTAATAGCTATTCGTGCGATATACCGATTAGTAAGGACGGAGGTAACTAAATTTTTTGATCTGCTATATGTAGGCTATTTTGTTTTTGTTTATCGATGTGTGACACTTACGATTGGAATATACAACCCCGGAAAAAGCTACCGTTCGTTTTTAAAACTCTGAAATATTCGCTACCTTTGTCAATTCTTAAAATGAGATGGAACAAAGTTCGAAGCAAGGATATTTTCTTCAGTGGCTGATTGGTGTGGGCGATTTAATCATATTAAACGCCCTGTTTTTCGGTATTTACTATGCCCTTGAGCCTGTATATACCCAGCCCATTGCCCACAGTTTTAAAGAAGTGATATTACTGCTTAATTTTTGTTATTTTTTTGCCCTCTACTTTGTCCCTATCAAAATACATCTTTCCGTTGTTTTTCTGGATAATGTCGTACAGCGATCGTTTACGTTGGTTACGTTTCAAACATTTTTGTTCGGTACTTGTCTGACATTTTTGAAAGTTGGCAATTCGTTGATTGTCTTTCTTTTTATTTACTACGTCACTATTCTGCTTTCTCTTTCGCTATGGCGTATTTTAATGCGTATCTTCGTCAAAATTTATCGTCGAAAAGGATATAATGCGAAGAATATTATTATTATCGGGGCCGGAAAAAACGGAATGGAGCTTTATAATGTGCTTCGAGACGATTTGGCGTACGGATTTAATGTTCTGGGCTTCTTCGACGATAATACGGCACTGAAAGAGATTCTACCTAACTATTTGGGGCGAATCGAAGAGATGAACGATTTCGTTTCGGAACATAAAGTGGATGAAATTTATTGTACAATCCCCGGAGCGAATAGTGACAAGATATCGAATTTGCTGCTCTTTGCCGAGAAGCATATGATTCGTTTCTACATTGTTCCGGAGTTTTATCGCGATATTAAAAAAAGTATGGTGATGGAGATCATGGAGTTTATCCCTCTGCTCTCGATCCGTAACGAGCCTTTGCAATCGGTCTCGAAACGAGCGGTTAAGCGAACGTTCGATATCGTCTTTTCCACACTTGTGCTTATCTTGCTTTATCCTGTACTTTATCTGGTAATTGGTTTGTTGATCAAATTAAGTTCTCCCGGACCAATCTTGTTTAAGCAGAAACGTACCGGCATTTACGGGAAAGAATTCGATTGTTACAAATTTCGGACGATGAAAGTAAATAAAGACGCCGATTTGGTGCAGGCCGTTAAAAACGATCCGCGGACGACAAAAATCGGAAGTTTCCTTCGGCGAACGAACTTGGACGAAATTCCACAATTTCTCAATGTACTGCTTGGCGATATGTCTGTCGTAGGGCCGCGTCCTCATATGCTCAAACATACGGAACAATATTCCAAACTGATTGATAAGTATATGGTGCGTCATCTCGTTAAACCGGGTATTACCGGTTGGGCGCAGATTACCGGATACCGCGGAGAAACGAAAACGTTGGAACAGATGGAAGGACGTGTGAAGCGCGATGTGTGGTATATTGAAAACTGGTCGTTCTTCCTGGATTTGAAAATTATTTTTGTGACAGTCCTCAATATGTTCCGAGGCGAAAAAAATGCCTACTGATATGGGAAGGATTATGGCCGTTGATTATGGACAGAAACGTACCGGACTGGCTGTTACCGATACCCTGAAACTGATTGCTAATGGACTGACGTCTCTCCCCAGCAGCGAAGCGGCAGGGTATATTGTCCGGTATGCGTCACAGGAGTCGGTCGAGCTGATTGTCGTCGGTTATCCAAAACAGATGAACAACGAACCTTCGGAGAACATGAAGCGTGTAGAAGCCTTCGTAGCTCAACTCACGAAAATACTTCCTGCTATTCCGGTAGAGTATTATGACGAGCGTTTCACGTCGGTTATGGCTCAGCGAGCGATGATTGACGGAGGTTTGAAAAAGAAGAAACGGCAGGACAAAGGACTGGTTGATGAAATTAGCGCCGTCCTGATCTTGCAGGGCTTTCTCGAAAGATTAAGGAATAAAGGTTAAAAACAGAATATTATGATATTACCGATTTATACATACGGACAACCCGTATTGAGAGAGTCGACAAAACCGATAGATAAAGACTATCCCGAACTGAAAAAGTTGATTGCCGATATGTTTGAAACCATGTATCATGCCGATGGTGTCGGGCTGGCTGCTCCCCAGATCGGCCGATCCATTCAACTTGTCGTGATTGACGGCACGCCGGTGGCCAATGATCGTATCGAATGCAAAGATTTTAAACGTGTGCTGATCAATCCGGAGATTGTCGAAGAGAGCCACGAAACGGTGACGTTCGAGGAAGGTTGCCTGAGCTTTCCGGGGGTTCATGAGAAAGTAACCCGTCCGGAGAAAATCAAAGTAAGGTACATGAATGAACACTTTGAGCCGCAAGAGGAGAACCTCGAAGGGTTTGCCGCACGGATCGTCTTACACGAGTACGAACATTTGCAAGGGCATGTGTTTATTGATAATATATCGGCGATTCGTCGGCAACTTAACAAAGGCAAACTGAATAACATCATCAAGGGGGCAACGTCGTGTTCCTACCGTACCAAACCGCTCAAGAAATAAGGAGATAAGATGAAACGAACGTTCGCCTTCTTTCTTTTTCTGTCCTGCATGATCACGATCAAAGCGCAGGTCAACACCGACCGGGTGATGGCCATCGGCAGAAATGCGCTTTATTTCGAGGATTATGTGCTGTCGATCCAGTATTTCAATCAGGTTATTAAAGCTAAACCGTGGATGGCTGAGCCTTATTTCTACAGGGCTGTGGCGAAGTTGAATCTGGACGATTTCAAAGGTGCGGAGGAGGACTGTTCGTTAAGCCTGGCACGAAATCCGTTTTTGGCGCAGGCCTATTATGCGCGCGGTATTGCCCGTCAGAGCCTTGAAATGCATGACGAAGCAATTGAAGACTACAACAAAGGACTGGAATTTAAGCCCGGTGATCGCCCGATGATGTCGAACAAGGCGATTGCTTACGTTCAGAAAAAGGATTTTAACGACGCGGAACATGTTTTCGAAGATTTGATTCGCGCTCATCCCAAATATTCCCTCGGCTATCTGACACGCGGTGCCATGTATTTGGAAAAAGGAGATACGGCGCTTGCACTGAACGATTACGACAAAGCCATCGAGATTGACCCGTATCATGCTCCATGTTATGGAAATCGGGCGATCGTGCTCTATCAGACAGGGCGTTTCAAGGACGCTTTAGCCGACTTGAACGAAGCCATCCGCTTGAATACGCGTGAGAGCGGTTACTACATCAACCGTGGACTCGTGCGTTATCAAATGAATGACTTGCGGGGGGCTATGGCCGACTATGATCAAGTGATCGATATGGACGGCAGAAACTTGATTGCCCGTTTTAACCGTGGTCTGCTGCGTGCACAGGTAGGAGACAATAACCGGGCGATTGAAGATTTCGATGTCGTACTTGAGCAGGAGCCGGATAATTATATGGCGTATTATAACCGTGCTCTGCTGAATCATGAAGTGGGTGATTACAGAGGCGCCATACGAGATATCAACGTGGTGTTGAAGCAATATCCCAACTTCTTGCCCGGATATTACAGTCGTGCCGAAGCCAAACGAAAATTGAATGATTTGAGCGGTGCCGATCGAGATTACCTCATGGCCATGAAGCTGGAGCAAGATAAGCGTCAGGGGCAGAAGTCCGGTGAAGAGACATCCGGAAGTACCGAAAAAGAGACGAATACACGTGAAGAGTCCGACAAGAATATCGACAAGTTTAATCGATTGGTCGTTTACGATAAGAAAGAGGAACAGAAAAGCAAGTACCAGAGCGAAATACGTGGAAGAGTGCAGGATCGCAACGTACAAGTCGATCTCGAACCGCAGTTTATCCTGACGTATTACGAAAGAAACAGCCTTGTTCAGGAGGCTGTTTATTACGATAAGACGGTTGAGCAGTTCAATGCGCGCATGGTTCTGGCATGGAAACTGCTCCTGACAAACAAAGAGGCGGCTTTGACCGAGGATCAGATCGCCATTCATTTTGCTTCGATCAATGAGTACTCGGCTAAAATAGAGAGAGAACCTAATAACCCTGATAACTATTTCGGACGAGCCATCGATTTCATGCTCGTTCAGGATTTTGCGGAAGCTATTCGTAACTTCGACAAAGTCATTGAGTTAGATCCGTCCTATACCTTGGCTTATTTCAATCGGGCTTCTATTCGTTACAAACAGATGGAATATAACCTGTCGCAGGGACATACGGATGAACAGTTAAGTACCAGAACAATCAATTTTCAATTCGGCGGTAACAAACCTTCGGTCATCCATGAAAATCCGGTAAACGATCTGCAACAAAGCCGATTGAAAGAAGAAGCGAAAGGCTACGAGCACGAACTGATTATCCGGGACTACGACATGGTCATTCGGCAAGCTCCCGGCTTCATCTATTCATATTATAACCGCGGTAACCTGCGATGTGCCCAGCGCGATTTCCGTGCGGCTATTGCCGACTATAACGAAGCGATCCTGCGCGATCCCGAATTTGCGGAAGCGTATTTCAATCGTGGTCTCGCAAGGCTCTCACAAGGTGATGCTACGCGTGGCATTGCCGATCTTAGCAAAGCCGGCGAACTCGGCATCCTGAATGCTTACAGCATCATCAAGCGCATGACGGCCAATCATTGATTGTTATGTCTTGAAAAAAATTGACAAGCATTTTTGGTATTGTTAAGTTGCTATAGTTTTTGAAAGCAATAAAAGGTTTAATGTTCTTGCAATCAAAATTTTGTAGATATAAAAAGAATAAGATTTTACATCATCTTAATATTTTGCAACATTTTTCAAATATTGTTCATGGACAGTGCTTCGGCGTTCCTTCCGTCGGTCGATATGTACGGACTGTTCAATCATCACCCGACGATTGTGGCGCTTACAGGTACGCTCTATGGTCTTATTTCTCCTCGCTTGTTTACCCATCGATTAAAGGTGCATCGCTCCCTGCCTGCGAAAAGCAATCGGTGAAATCCCTTCATGCTTTTTGAAAAATTTCCCGAAAGTAGATTGATCGGGGAAATACAGTTCGTCTGCTACCTGCTGCACGCTTATCCGAGGCGCTTTAAGCAAGATTTTCGCTTCGAGCATCAAGGCGTCTTGAATCCACTGGCTTGCCGATTTACCACTCTGCTCCTTCAACACTAACGAAAGATACTGTGAAGTAATACAAAGCTTATTCGCATAAAACGAGACTTCATGTTGTTCCTTACAATGTGTGGAGAGTAAATCCAAAAAATCGGCAAACAGTTCTTCTTTGCGGCTCAATGTGGGGGGATGCAGCGTTTTTTGTTTATCCAGATAAATGTCTCCCAAATCCATCAAGAACAGATGTAATGCCGTATTGACCAATCCTTGATAAAAAAAGTGCGCAGGTTGTCTGATTTTCTCACAAAGAAAATCCAGACTCTTTCCAATCTGCTGGAATCTTTCAGAATCAAACTGTTTTAACGGATGTTTTTTTAGCTGCATATACGAGATCAACGTCGACGGATGTTTTTCTTTCGATTGTGAAAGTGTATCCAAATACGACGTCGAAATCATCAGAAGCCATGCTTTCAGATCAGGGCTGATACGTTTCATTTGCGTAATATGTGTCGGAAGGATCACCATCAATCCATAATCTGAAACACTATAATTCACATAATCGACCTGTAATTCCATGTTACCATTCAGAACCCCGATAAAGAGAAGAGCATCCATACGTGAAGGAGCCCTGAGATAGTGCTGGTAAATTCGCCCCGCCCGATCGTTTCGAGTAGCATAATCCTGATCGTAATGCATGACCATGATGTCATTTTGGAAAACATCGGACGAAACGACGATGTTTCCCAACCTTCTTACGGTATCTTCAAAGAAACGAGGCATCTGCTCTTTTTTCAGTAAACGGAAGCGAAGATAACATCTTTTTCTCATATTTTCTTTTTTCACCCATATTTTTTCTGCTTTCTTGCCATTTACCATCGAAAATGTTCGATATTGACTAATTTTCTAACAGATTATCCCTTTTCCATCCATGACAGATCCACTACTTTTGTCACCAGTATTTATGGAATCGATCTTTATTACTAAACACGGAATATGATGATAAGAAATATGAAATATATTTTTGTGTGGTTGTGTCTCGGTGCTTGGGGTCTTCCGGCACACGCACAGAGCAGCCTTTCGAAGGAGCATACCGATACCCTGAGGATCAAACTCGAACAAGCGATAGAAATCGCACTGGCCGAAAATCCGACGGTCAGAGTTGCCGGGCAGGAAATCGAAAAAAAGCAATACGCGCGCAAAGAGATGATCGCGCAATTGTTCCCTCAGTTGTCCGGATCGGCCGGATACACCCGCACGCTCAAGAAGCAGGTGATGTATATGGGGGGAGGTGATGACGATGGCGGAGGATTCGCAGCCATGCTGCTGGAACCGATCGTGGGGCTTACTAAACCCCTCTACGATAAGCTGGGGATGGAGATGCCGCAACTTCCCAAAGGCGGCGGAGGTAGACGAAACGAAGGAATTGAGGTGGGATTGAGTAACAACTGGTCGGGAGGATTCAACCTCTCACTGCCCGTGTTCGCTCCTACCCTGTATAAATCCATTCAGCTCTCAGCCATTGATGTGGAGTTGGCAGCCGAAAAAGCGCGAGCCTCAAGGCTGGACATGGTGAATCAGGTGTCGAAAGCTTACTTTCAACTGCTGTTGGCGCAAGACTCGTACGAGGTTTTGAAACAAAGTTACCGGCAAGCGCAAGATAATCTGGAGAATGTGACGAACAAATTCAAACAAGGCCTCGTGTCCGAGTACGACAAGATACGTGCCGAAGTACAGGTCAGAAACCTCAATCCCAACCTGATTCAGGCGCGAAATGCCGTAACATTGACGAATCTACAGCTAAAAGTATTGATGGGGGTCGATGCCGGTTGTAACATCGCCGTATTGGGTAGACTTTCGGACTACGAAGTAGATCTGTATGCCGACTATATGCATATCGATACCGCACAGTTGGCATTCAACCCCTCACTCAAACAAATGGATTTGCAAACCGAGATGCTGAAGAAAACGTACGAGATGGACAAGGCTGCTTTTTTGCCTAACGTCTCTCTCTCGGCTATTTATCAATGGACGGCGATGAACGAAGATTTCAGGTTTCGCAATTACCGGTGGAACCCCTACAGCTCCGTCGGGGTGACTGTCTCCGTGCCTCTCTTCACCGGTGGGCGGCGATTCTACAAAATGAAACAGACGAAGATTCAACTGATTCAGATGAACTGGAACCGGACGAATCTTCGCAGAAACCTGAATATGCAGGCTAAAAGTTATCTGAACAACATGCAACAGTCGGTCGAACAGCTCGCTTCGAACAAAGAGAATGTGAATCAGGCGATGAAAGGCCGCAGTATTGCTCAGAAACGTTACGACGTAGGCAAAGGCACCATCCTCGAGTTGAACGACTCGGAGTTAGCGCTGACACAATCGAAGCTGACCTACACACAGTCGATTTACAACTATTTGGTCGCCAAAACAGACCTCGATCTGATATTGGGAAAAGAAGCAGAAATCAAGTAAAAAAATATAAAAAGATAGATGTCTATGAGAAAGAGATACCAATTAGCAGCCCTTTGCCTTACAGGACTGCTGAGCGCCTGCTCCGGCGGACAAAAAGCGCAAGAGGTGAAAGACGAAAAGCCGAAAGTGAAACTCACTTCGGTCACAACGCGTCCGGTAGACCAGATACAGGAATATACGGCAACGGTTCAGGCATACGCGACTAACCATATTGCCCCTTCTTCGCCTGTGCGCATCGAAAAAATATACGTCGAAGTGGGCGACCGCGTCGGCAAAGGTCAGAAGCTGGTGCAGATGGACGCTTCCGGTCTGAAGCAATTGAAACTACAATTAGATAATCAGACCGCGGAGTTCACGCGCATCGACGAATTGTATAAAATCGGAGGTGTCTCCAAATCAGAGTGGGAA
Source organism: Tannerella forsythia (assembly GCF_003860135.1). GTDB lineage: Bacteria > Bacteroidota > Bacteroidia > Bacteroidales > Tannerellaceae > Tannerella > Tannerella forsythia_A. The sequence continues at coordinate 48,033 of NZ_RQYN01000007.1, read as the reverse complement.
GCCTCGAAGATGACGCTGGAGATGCGCCAAACGTCATACAAGAACATGCTCGAAAACACGGCGCTCGTAAGTCCGATCAGTGGTGTCGTAACCGCTCGTAACTATGACAGTGGCGACATGTTTGGCGGAGGAACGCCGGTGGTGACTGTCGAACAGATCATGCCCGTAAAACTTCTGATCAACGTCTCGGAGAGTTATTTCACACGAATAGTCAAGAACTCGACGGTCAGCGTGAAATTCGATGTGTACGGAGAGGAAGAGTTTGAAGGAAAAGTAAACCTGCTCTATCCGACCATCGACCCGACCACTCGCACGTTTGTCGTTGAAATACGGCTCGACAACCGCGATATGCGTGTGCGTCCCGGGATGTTTGCCCGCGTAACGCTTCATTTCGGCACGGCCGATCATGTCATTATCCCCGACAAGGCGATCATCAAGCAAGCCGGTTCGGGCGAAAGGTACGTTTATGTCTATCAAGACAGCGTCGTTTACCGACGGGTCGTTCAACTCGGACGACGCATGAACGACGAATACGAAGTAGTATCAGGTATCGACCATGATGCCCGCGTCGTGATCAGCGGACAATATCAGTCGTCGATCAAAGACAGCGCCCGGGTGGAGGTCGTGCAGTAAAACGATTATTTAACGCGCCGGCCCGGAAAATGAATTTACCGGTCGGCAATCCTCAAAAACAAGTATTATGAGTCTATACGAAGGAGCGGTCAAAAGGCCGATAATGACTTTTCTTTGCTTTGTAGCGATCGTGATTTTCGGGTTATTCTCCCTGTCGCGACTGCCGGTCGATCTGTACCCCGACATCGAGACGAACACGATCATGGTAATGACGGCCTATCCCGGCGCCAGTGCGTCGGATATCGAGAATAACGTCTCGCGTCCGCTGGAGAGTGTTCTGAATACGATTGGAAATTTGAAGCATATCACTTCCCGGTCGTCGGAGAACATGTCGCTTATCCAAATGCAGTTCGAATATGGTCATGATATTAACGAACTGACTAACGACGTGCGCGACAAGCTCGACCTGATCAGCTCAAGTCTGCCCGACAACGTGGAAACGCCGGTGATCTTCAAGTTCAGCTCGGACATGATTCCGATTCTCATCCTGTCGGTGCAAGCCGAGGAGAGTCAGCCGGCACTTCACAAAATCCTTGACGACGGTCTCTCCAATCCGTTGGCACGTATCCCGGGTGTCGGGACAGTCTCCGTTTCGGGTGCGCCCAAGCGTGAGATACAGGTCTATTGCGACCCGAACAAGTTAGAAGCGTATCATCTGACGATTGAGACGATCAGCGCAGCCATCGGAGCAGAGAACCGAAGCATACCGGGAGGAAACTTCGATATCGGCAACGAAACGTATGCGTTGCGTGTCGAGGGCGAGTTCAAAGATGCCCGCCAGATAGAAAATATCGTTGTCGGATCGCGCAATGGCGCCAACGTTTATTTGCGTGACGTGGCACGTGTGATTGACACGGTAGAGGAGCGCGCGCAGGAGTCGTTCGCCAACGACAAACGCGGAGGAATGATTATTGTGCAGAAGCAATCCGGCGCGAACACCGTCGATATTGCCCGCAAGATATTGGAGAAGCTACCCGAACTGCAAAAGAATCTGCCTTCGGATGTGAAGCTCGGTATTATCTGGGACTCGTCCGAGAACATTCTCCAGACGATCGAAAGCCTTACGGAAACGGTTTTGTTCGCGCTACTCTTCGTGGTGCTTGTCATCTTCCTGTTCTTGGGACGTTGGCGCGCGACATTGATCATTTCCGTAGCCATTCCGTTCTCGTTGATCGCCTCGTTTATTTATCTCGGGATTACCGGTAACTCGATCAACATTATTTCGCTTTCGTCGCTCTCCATCGCCATCGGGATGGTGGTAGACGACGCCATCGTGGTGCTCGAAAATGTCACAACCCATATCGAGCGAGGCTCGGCGCCGAATCAGGCGGCTGTGCACGGAACGAACGAGGTCGCGATTTCGGTTGTGGCCTCTACGCTCACAATGATTGCCGTATTCTTCCCGCTGACGATGGTAACAGGCATGACAGGCGTATTATTCCGTCAGCTGGGTTGGATGATGTGTACGATCATGGTGGTATCGACCGTTGCGGCGCTGACGCTCACCCCGATGCTCTGTTCGCGGTTATTACGTCTGCAAAAGAAACCGTCGAAACTGTTCCGCACGCTTTACCACCCCATACAGCGAGTACTCGATAAGCTCGATGTGCAGTATGCCCGGATGCTCGGATGGGCGGTGCGCCACCGCAAGACGATGGTGCTGTCGTGCCTCGCATTCTTCGCGCTCAGTATGATCTTCGCGGGGCAAATTCATTCGGAGTTTTTCCCGATGCAGGACAACGGCTACATCACCACCTCGTTCGAGTTGCCCGTAGGCACACGTAAAGAGGTAGCCCGCGAGCTGGGAGCGAAACTGTCGAAAGAGTGGCGAAAAAAATACCCGGAGATACAGGTATGCAGCTATTCCGTTGGGCAGGCCGACTCGGACAATACGTTCGCTTCGATGCGAGATAACGGATCGCACATTCTCTCGTTCAGTATCAGCTTGTCGAACGCCGAAGATCGTGAGCGGTCGATGAACGAAATTGCCGACGGCATGCGTGAAGACCTGAAAGCCTATCCCGAATTTACGAAGATAAGCATCGTTCCCGGCGGTCAAAAAGGAGGTATGGGCGGACAGTCGACGGCCGACTTCGAGATTTACGGCTACGATCTGGCCACGACCGACCGCATTGCCGCGGAGCTGAAAGAAAAACTGCTCAAGGTAAACGGAGTGTCCGAAGTTAACATCAGTCGTGGGGACTACTTACCCGAATATCAGGTGGACTTTGACCGCGAAAAGCTGGCCATGCACGGACTCAACCTCTCCACAGCCGGCACTTTCCTGCGTAACCGCGTCTATGGCTCCATCGCTTCGCGTTACCGCGAGGACGGCGACGAGTCTAACATCGTGGTACGCTACGCTCCCGAGTTCCGCACTAATCTGGACGACATTGAGAATATTCTTCTCTATAATAATCAGGGGCATGCCGTGCGCGTTCGCGATGTCGGCACGGTGGTCGAGCGTTTTGCGCCGCCGGCCATCGACCGCAAAGACCGCGAGCGTATCGTCACCGTCTCGGCCATTCCTTCCGGAGCGGCGCTCGGAACAGTGGTAGCCGAAGGGAAAAAGATCATCAAAGGGATGGAGATTCCGCCCAACATTAAAGTGCAGGCGGCCGGTACGTTCGAAGATCAGGCGGAAGCGTTTACCGATCTCGGAATCTTGGCCCTGATAATCATCCTGCTTGTGTTTATCGTGATGGCGGCTCAGTTCGAGTCTCTCACCTACCCGTTCATCATCATGTTTTCCGTACCTTTCGCCGTGAGCGGCGTACTGATGGCGTTATTCTTGACGCGCACCACGCTGAGCGTGATGAGTCTGCTCGGAGCGATTATGCTGATCGGTATCGTGGTGAAGAACGGTATCGTGCTGATCGATTACATCATCCTGTGCCGCGAGCGCGGACTGTCGGTCATTACATCGGTTATCACGTCGGGAAAAAGCCGCTTGCGCCCCGTACTGATGACGACCATGACGACGATTCTCGGGATGATGCCCATGGCCATCGGCTCCGGACAAGGCTCCGAGATGTGGCGCCCGATGGGGGTCGCCGTAATCGGCGGGCTAACGGTCTCGACCTTGCTGACGCTGTTGCTCGTACCCGTTCTTTACTGCTCGTTTGCCGGCGTAGGGATAAAACGCCAACGGCGCAAATTGCGCAAATCGCGTGAGTTAGATGCATACTATCAGGAGCGAAAAGACCGGATTATTAAAACCAAGCAAACAAGATAACGTATGAAATCGGTATTCATAACATTCGATCAGGCGCATTTCGAGCAGATCATGGCTGTACTTAACCGACTCAACTGCAGGGGTTATACGCGCATCGAACAAGTACAGGGGAGAGGCTCGGAGAAGGGCGACCCGCATTTGGGATCGCACGCGTGGCCGGGCATGAATTCGGCTATCCTCTCGGTGGTCGACGACGACAGGGTCGCTCCGCTGCTTGAAGCGCTGCGGGCTATCGATGAACGCTCGCCCCAGTTAGGCTTACGCGCCTTTGTCTGGAACGTGGAACAAACGATCTGACGAACACGCGTCATCAGGCAGGGTACGTACATATTGCCTGCGCGAAACGGATGCTACGTTTCACGCAAGATTGGAAATCCTCGTATAAACATGGGAGAGGCCGCCACGAAGACGGCCTCTTTTCTTTATGTATAATCCGTCAGTACGGGATGATACGTGCGGCAGAAGTCTTTGACGGCCGCCTCCGTCACGGTAGCGGGATACGTCATAAGCAACAGAGGGACGGGGCTTCCTCCTTCGGTATAGGGCGGCTGCATGTAATGATGGGTGTTTAGCACAAACCCCAGCCTTCGGTAGAAACCGACACGCCGTCGTTTCATCTCGTCGGTCGGAGGTTCTACTTCGAGCCATACGGGAATGTCGGACTCGGCGACGAAAGTTTCGAGTACCCGCTTTCCGTACCCTTTCCCCCGCAGTTCGGGTAACGTGGCCAGATGCTCGACGTAACGCACGTCGTCGAAATGCCACCACAGCAACAGTCCGACGAAAGAGTCGTTGTCGGTGACGACCTCGAAATGATAGGCCGCATGTTCCATCACCTTGCTTTGCGGGTGCAGCGTTCGCCGCTCATCGGCCGGAAAAGCGCTTTCGTACAATTCCCACGCTCGACTGAAAAGCGGATGCCGCGTATCGGTTATACGCCTACGTGTGATCATAACGAGAGCCTCCCGTTCCTATACATTATATATATAGCTATTAAATAATTCTTCGGCCACGTTTCAGATAGGTCTCCTCTACGTAGTGGATAAAGGCCTGATTAACGAGCCGCGTGCCGCCCGGCGTCGGGTAGTCGCCCGAAAAATACCAGTCGCCCGGGTGATCGGGACATGCCTCGTGCAGTCCGTCGAGGGTCTGGAAAACGATTTCGATGCCGGCATGGATATCTTTCCCGCTGAGCATCTGCGCCATCTTATCCGAGATATCTTCGTCGGTGAAGGGCGCGTAGATATCTTTTACACAGTTGACGATCGAGTCTTCCGGTTTCCCCTGCTGCTGTTTAGCCTTGTTGTACGTGTCGATGATGACGTGTTCCATGCCTCGGCTGATGAGCAGTTCGATAGCCATACGGAAAGCGATGAACTCGCCCATGCTCGACATGTCGATGCCGTAGTAGTCGGGGTATCGGATCTGCGGCGAAGAGGAAACGACGACGATCTTCTTGGGATGCAGGCGGTCGAGGATACTGACGATGCTCTGCTTGAGGGTTGTTCCGCGCACGATGCTGTCGTCGATGATCACGAGATTGTCGACGTGAGGCGTGATGCTGCCGTAGGTAATGTCGTAAACGTGGGCGGCCAGGTCGTTGCGGGTATTTCCTTCGGCGATGAAGGTACGCAGTTTGATGTCTTTGAGGATCACCTTCTCGCTACGGATGCGTTGCGCGAAGATTTTCCGTATGTCTTCCTCGCTCAGCGAAGCGCATTTCCCGGAAAGTCGTTCGGAGATGAGCTTGTCGAGGTATTTTTGCAGTCCTTCCATCATGCCGTAGTAAGCCATCTCGGCCGTGTTGGGGATATAGGAAAAGACGGTATGTTCGATGTCGTAGTCCACCTTTTTGAGGATGGAGTCGACGAGGTTTTCGCCGAGGCGTTTGCGTTCGCGATAGATATCCCTGTCGCTGCCGCGCGAGAAGTAGATACGCTCGAACGAGCATGCGCTCAGCGGCTTCCGGTCGAGGAGCTGCATGGTTCGCATCTCGCCTTTGCGGTTTACCATCAGCGCTTCGCCGCGTTGCAGTTCTTTGACGTCGTCGGCCTGTACATTCATCACGGTCTGTATGACGGGACGCTCCGAAGCGGTGACGATGATCTCGTCGTCGGCATAGTAGAAAGCGGTACGGATACCCCACGGATCGCGGATGGTGAACGATTCGCCGCTTCCGGTCACGCCACAGATCACATAGCCGCCGTCCCATGTCGAAGCGGCTCTCCCGAGCACATTGGCCAGGTCGATATTTTCTTCGATGGCATGGGTGATTTCAACGCCCTGCATGCCCTCGGCCTCGTATTTGCGGAAGAGATGTTCAGCTTCACGGTCGAGCAGGTGTCCGAGTTGCTCAAGGATGAAGTACGTATCGGCGTATTGCCGGGGGTGCTGACCGGTAGCGGTGATTTCTTTGAAGATGGAGTGTACGTTCGTCATATTGAAGTTCCCGCACAGGGCGAGGTTACGCGCGCGCCAGTTGTTGCGACGCAGAAACGGGTGGATGTACGAAAGACCCGACTTGCCCGTCGTGCTGTATCGGAGGTGTCCCATATACAGCTCGGCGGCGAAAGGCAGATTGGCCTGCGCGAACTGCGGATCGTTGAGTCGTTCGGCAGGTATTCCCTTGTAATGGCTATACACCGTGTCGAAAATCTCGGTGATCGCGTCGGTGCCTACCGCCCGTTCGCGAAACATGTATTCTTCGCCGGGAGCAGCCTCGAACTTGACGCAAGCGAAGCCCGCCCCGTCCTGTCCGCGGTTATGTTGTTTCTCCATCAGGAGATAGAGTTTGTTGAGCGCATACATCCATGTGCCGTATTTGCGGTGATAATATTCGAGCGGCTTGAGCAGCCGTATCATCGCTACGCCGCACTCGTGTTTTAATGTTTCCATTCCGTTACTGACTGTTTGTTGAAATTCGGCACAAAGGTAGTGATTTGAATTGTTATTTGCTTATGGAGCATCTTCTAAAATATATTATATCTGCTCATACGAACGCAAATCGCAAAAATCACGCGAAAATAAATGACGAATTACAAATAACGAATTACGAACGCAAATTGCGCAAATAATCACAAATAATCGCAAATGAGACTTGTGAAACTTGTGGTTATGCCCGACGAGTGTTAAAATGTTGAGGTTTTGAAGTGTTGCGATATTTGTTGGCTGAACGTTGAAAACCGAATGCTGAATCTAACTAAACTTGTGAGACTTGTGGTTCATCTATTGCGAGCATAAAGATAAAGAAAGACTGTCAGCTCGTCCGAACGATGTTTAGACCCATAATGCCGGTTGAAGATTGATATTGCAAAAATTCATACATTCCTTTCGGAGCGATTGAGTAACGAGAATATTAAAAACGAGTGAGGCTATCCGTTTGGTCTTCGACCTTCGGACAGCCCCACTTTTTTATTTTAGTTTGGTCGGATAATCGTTTATCCGTTCATCGAAGCCAGAAACTCCATGTTATCGAGCGTATTTTCCATCTGTTTCTTCACAAACTCCATCGCTTCGATCGAGTTCATGTCCGACAAGTATTTACGCAATACCCACATCCGGTTGATGGTACTATCGTCCTGCAACAAGTCGTCGCGACGTGTACTCGACGCAATGATATCGACAGCGGGATATACCCGTTTGTTCGAAAGTTTCCGGTCTAACTGCAACTCCATGTTACCCGTACCTTTAAATTCTTCGAAGATCACATCGTCCATCTTCGAGCCTGTCTCGGTCAATGCCGTAGCCAGAATTGTGAGGCTGCCACCGTTCTCGATATTACGGGCTGCGCCGAAGAAACGTTTCGGTTTTTGCAACGCATTCGCGTCTACCCCTCCCGAAAGAACTTTTCCGGAAGCCGGCTGAACCGTGTTGTACGCACGTGCCAGACGGGTGATAGAATCGAGAAGAATGACCACGTCATGTCCGCACTCTACCATGCGTTTAGCCTTGTTAAGTACGATATCGGCAATTTTTACATGGCGCTCGGCCGGCTCGTCGAATGTAGAAGCGATCACTTCGGCGTCCACACTGCGCGCCATATCGGTTACTTCTTCAGGACGTTCGTCGATCAGCAAAATAATCATATATACTTCGGGGTGATTCGCTGCGATCGCATTCGCAATATCTTTCAAGAGCATCGTCTTACCCGTTTTCGGTTGGGCGACGATCAAACCGCGCTGTCCCTTACCGATCGGAGAGAATAAATCAACCACACGAACGGCAATATGATCAAACACTTTCGGCGACCGACGGGCGGTCAGCATAAATTTCTCGTCCGGGAACAGTGGTGTAAGATGATCGAAAGGCACACGGTCACGCACTTCTTCGGGTGAGCGTCCGTTGATTTTGTCGACTTTCACCAGCGGGAAATATTTTTCGCCTTCCCGTGGCGGGCGAATTGGGCCTTCGACGATGTCTCCCGTTTTCAGTCCGAAAAGTTTGATTTGGGATTGCGACACATAAATATCGTCCGGCGAAGTCAGATAATTATAGTCCGACGAGCGTAAAAATCCGTATCCGTCCTGAATGATTTCCAAGACTCCCGTTCCTGTCAGGATTCCATCGAAATCGTACATCGGCATATTATTGGCCGGGGTATTGCGTTGGTTCGGATTGTTATTATTCGTCCGGTTATTGTTTTGCGGTCTGTTCTTCGCCTCGCCCGGTTGCTTTTCGCGTTGCGGAGTGGGAGGCTGCATCGGCAATACCTGATCGAGTACCGAAGGAGTATCGTTCGCATGTTTAAAGATCAGCCTCTTGGGGCTTTCTTCGGTTTGCGGTTCTGTTTTTTCTTTGTTATCCGGCTCGTCGGTTTTCGCGACCGTTTCGGTTACAGCTTCAGTTTCGGCAGGAAGAACCGCAGAAGTTGTTGCCATCGGTTCTGTTACGGGTTGATTAACTGCTTCGGCAGTAGGTAGAGCCACCGGAACAGGAACTACGGTCGAGGACGTCTGTACGGTTTGTGGCGTTTCATTGGGTTCCTGCAATTTTTCTTCTACCGGTTCCTGACTCGTTTTTTTAGACGGGCGCCCCGGTTTACGGGGTTTCTCGGCCGTGTTCTTTTCGTCATTTTCCGGAACTGGCGTCGCTTCTGCAACCGGATTTTTGGGTGGTCGTCCCGGTTTGCGAGGTTTCACATCCTCTTCGGTTTGCGCAGTTTTTTTGGCAGTCGTTTTAGAGGCTGCTTTTTCGGTAGCCTGACTTTTACGTGCTGCCGCTCGCTTGGCTTTCTGTTCCGATTTGCGAGCTTCTTTTTCCTTTTCTTTCTCCATTTGGATACCGGCTAATGAAACGGCTTGCTCGTCAAGAATCTTGTAGATCAAATCCTGCTTTTCGAGAGATTTCATTTTTTTAATCCCCAGATCGCTTGCTATCTGCTGCAATTCGGGAAGTTCTTTTTCCGTGAGTTCAAGAATGTTATATTTTTGCATATGATGTAAATAGAGCAAATCGGTATCGGCATTCCGGAAGGTCGATAAGCCTCTCATGAACGAAAGCCTTCAATACCTTCTTTGCTTTTGTTAATAATCAGTCAAAATTTATGTAGTCTGGATTGTTTGTCTTTATCCCGAGATATAAGTATTATTTATTATATCGGGAAGATGAAGACGGCGCAAATGTAGGTATTTTTTTACGAACGACAAATTTTTCATTCAAAAAACAGTTGCAATCAGCACATTTTTGGTGGTGGTTTCGACACGATAACGATGATCCGTACGTTCGCCGACAATCCATATAATATCTTCTCCGGAGCAAAGTAACCAAGTCTGTTCTTTTTGCAAACGACTGAATTTATGATCGGAAAAATAGTCGCTCAGTTTTTGGCGTCCGTTCATCCCGAAGGGCACGAACCAATCCCCCTTGCGCCACGTGCGTAAAGTTAAGGGGAAGGTCAACTTATCGAGGTCGAAGGTGGCTATGTGAGGATGCTTATTGATGATAAATGAAGAATCGACAGCGCGTACTTCGGTTCGAAGATTGATGGGGATATGAAGGATGCCGCCGGCTTCGACCGGATATATCGTTTCATCTTGCGGCTGTTTTCTGTATAAAATCAGGTATTCTCTGTCTTTCAGAATCTGATAATCGGTCTCGGGGGCAGAAAATGTTTTACCCGATTCGCGGCGAAGGCTGCTGGAGATGGCCGGAATCAGTTCACGGGTGAATCCGTAGGGTTTAATCAATTCGTAAAGGACGGTTTGAGGCGCTTCCGACTTCAACAGGCCGCTGATAGAGATACGTTCTTGATCGTCGAGCAGGCGTGCGCGTTCTTTTTCGATGGTCGATCGATAAATGACTTCGACGTCGGACAGGTGCTTGCTTGTTCGCAGGATAGCCTCCCGCACGGACGGATTGATTTTTTCCATCAGCGGAAGAAGCTGCCGGCGAATAACGTTACGCGTATATGCGTCGGAGGAATTACTGCTATCCTGCTGGTAGGTTAGCTTTTGGTCTGTCAGCCATGTTTCGATCTCGGATCGGTTGACGGCCAGCAGCGGCCGGACGATGTATCCGTTTTTCGGTCGGATGCCGTGCAGTCCGCCGATACCGGTTCCCCGAATCAGGTTCATGAGTACGGTTTCTATGCTGTCGTCCTGATGATGGGCAACGGCGATAGCCTGAGCATGGTAAGCCGTGCGGAGTGTTTCGAACCATCGGTAGCGTAGCTCGCGTGCGGCCATTTCGATCGACACTCCGTGTGATTCGGCATATCCGACGGTGTCGAAATCTTTCTTTTCGAACGGAATTTGCAGTGATCCGGCAATTTGTCGGGCAAACGTTTCGTCGCGATCGGCTTCCGCTCCGCGCAGGTGAAAGTTACAATGAGCCGCGATACATCGGTAGTTCAATCGCTTCAGTAGATGAATCAGGGCGACGGAATCGGCTCCTCCGCTGAGTCCCACGATGACGGGAGCATCGGGTTGAAGCAGATCATGCTGTTCGATGTATTTCCGGATGGTTCGGAGCATATTAGAAAGAATAAAAAAGCAGGGATACGGATCAGCATCCCGATACCCCTGCTAAAAAACGATTTCTAAATAAAAAAATTAAAGTTTATTCTCTTCGGCTAATGCCGGATCGATCATGATGCGACCACAATATTCACAAACGATGATTTTTTTGCGCAACTTAATGTCCATTTGTTTCTGAGGCGGAATCTTATTGAAGCAACCTCCGCACGCATCGCGTTCGATACCGACCACGGCCAGCCCGTTTCGGGCTCCTTTGCGAATACGCCGGAAAGCCATCAACAAACGGGACTCGATTGTTTCTTCCAGTTTTTTGGCTCTGTTGCGGAGTTTCTCTTCTTCCTGACGCGTTTCGGAGATGATTTCGTCCAACTCGCTCTTCTTCATGTCCAAATCGCCTTTCCGCCCTTCGAGTACTTCTTTACATTGTTTGACTTCCTGTTTTTTAACGTCGACCGCGGCATTCAGTTCCCTGATTTTCTTCTCTGCAAATTCCACTTCCAGTCCTTGATATTCTATTTCTTTCGATAGATTATCAAACTCTCGGTTGTTACGTACGTTATCCAGCTGTGATTTATATTTTTCGATCAGTTCTTTCGAATCGGAAATTTTATTCTTCTGAGCGATCACGTTTGTCTTATTCGTTTCAATATCGGTCTGGTAGTTTTGAAGCCGTGTTTCGAGTCCGGCAATTTCGTCTTCCAGATCTTGAACTTCCAGCGGCAATTCACCACGCAGGGTCTTGATCTTGTCGATCTCCGTCATAATACTTTGCAGCTGATAAAGCGAACATAACCGTTCTTCTACCGTATATTCTTTCTCCTCGTTCTGAGCCGTGTTTTCTACCACGGGAGTCGGGGTTTCGTCTTGTATTTCTTGGGTCTGAGCAACGACAGGTTGCGTTTCCGCTTCTTTTACTTCGGGAGCGGATTTCTTTTTTACTGTTTTTTCTTTTTCTTTCGCAGCTGCCACCGGCTTTTGAGTTGTTGCCTTCTTTTTGGCAGGTTCTTTTTTAGCCGTTGTTTCTTTCTTTTTTACCGTTTCTTCTTTCTTTGTCGCCATGTGCTCTATATATAATTTACGGGATTTGAATTTATTGTCGAAAATTGTAGGGCAAAGGTAGGAAATTTTTTTGATATGATGTCATGAAAGATATGTTTTGTGCATATCTCGCTTTCGTAGTGTCCGATGACAGCCAACAGGATGCGATCTTCCACATCTAAGAAATCGTTGTATTTCGCCTCGCCGGTGATAAAGAGATCGGCTCCGGCTGCGATCGCTTCGGGAATCAGGAAGGCGCCGCTTCCTCCGCAGAGCGCCACTTTCCGGATCTTTTTTCCGGTAAGAGAAGAGTGGCGCACCGAATCGAGATGGAGTGTCTCTTTGATGTGTTGCAAAAACACGCGTTCGTCCGCTTCTTCGGGTAATGCGCCCACAACACCCGATCCGGCCTGATTCCATGCGTTTTCGAGCGGATAGAAATCGAAGGCCGGCTCTTCGTAAGGATGGGCGGCGAGCAACGCGCGAAGCACTGCGCTTTTCAGATGCTTGGGCAGGATGGTTTCGATGCGGATTTCCGGTTCGCGATGGAGCGTGCCGACACTTCCGACGAAAGGCCGACATCCTTCCGAAGCGCGAAAACTTCCCTCGCCCCGAATGTTGAAGCTGCATGCGTCGTAAGCGCCGATATGGCCGGCCCCGGCCTCGAAGAGCGCTGCGCGTACGGCTTCGGCTTGGGCTTCGGGTACGAACGTGGCCAGCTTCAGCAGGGCGCCTTGTTGCGGGCTGAGAATACGAACGTTCTGTAAGCCGAGGTATTCGGCCAACTTGAAACTGACTCCGTTTGTTGCGTTGTCCAGATTCGTATGCGCTGCGTAGATCACGAGGTCGTTTTTGCATGCTTTCATGATGCAACGCTGCACGTAATTCGCTCCCGTCAACGACTTGAAAGGCTTAAAGGCGATCGGATGATGCGCAATGATCAGATTGCAGCCCCGTTCGAGGGCTTCGTCGATCACCGCTTCGATAACATCCAGACATAGAAGCGCGCCTTGTGCCGGACGGTTGACATCGCCGACCTGAACGCCTGAATTATCGAACGATTCCTGTAACCATAGCGGCGCGTGGCGTTCGATTTCCTGCAAGATGTCTCTGATACGTAACATGGCGCGTGATTCTTTATGATTCTCCGTCAATTGCTTGATCGATTCGCAGATGCAACTCTTTCAACTGACTTTCTTCCAGCACGGAGGGTGCGTCGAGCATCACGTCGCGTCCGGAATTGTTTTTCGGGAACGCCATGCAGTCGCGAATCGAATCGAGGCCGGCGAAAATAGACACCACCCGGTCTAACCCGAAAGCGATACCGCCGTGCGGCGGTGCGCCGTACTTGAAAGCGTTCATCAGGAAGCCGAACTGCTCCTGCGCCCGTTCTTTCGTAAAGCCAAGTATGTTGAACATCTTGTCTTGCAGCTGACTGTCGTAGATACGGATCGAACCGCCACCGACTTCGACGCCGTTGATGACCAAATCGTACGCGTTGGCGCGAACGGCTTTCGGATTGTTTTCGAGCAAGGGAATATCTTCGGGTCGGGGCGAGGTAAAAGGATGATGTACGGCATAGAAGCGCTGATCTTCTTCGCTCCATTCGAGCAGCGGGAAATCGACAATCCAGAGGCACTCGAATTTGTTTTTGTCGCGCAACCCGAGTTGATTTCCCATCTCCAGACGCAGTTCGCAGAGTTGTTTGCGCGTCTTGTTCACTTCGTCTCCGCAGAGAATCAACAGCAGGTCGCCCGGTTGAGCACCAAATGCTGCTTTGACTTCCTGCAATTTCTCTTGCGAGTAAAATTTGTCGACGCTCGATTTCACGCTTCCGTCGGCTTCTACACGAGCGTAAACAAGTCCTTTGGCGCCGATTTGCGGCTTTTTAACGAAATCGGTCAATCCGTCTAATTGTTTACGGGTGTAGCTTGCCGCTCCGTGCGCACAGATACCGCCGATATATGCCGCGTTATCGAATACCGGAAAACCTGCTCCTTGGAGCATCTCGGTCAGTTCGACGAATTTCATGCCGAAGCGCACGTCGGGTTTGTCCGACCCGTAATATTTCATGGCATCGTGCCACGTCATACGCGGGAACGGTGCGTCGAATGTTGTATCGAGCAACGTTTTAAAAAGATGTTTCGTCAGTCCTTCGAAGATGTTCAGCACGTCGTCTTGCTCCACGAAACTCATTTCGCAGTCGATCTGCGTAAATTCCGGCTGACGGTCGGCACGTAAATCTTCGTCGCGGAAACATTTCACGATCTGGAAATAACGGTCGAATCCCGAAACCATCAGCAGCTGTTTCAGCGTCTGGGGCGATTGCGGCAGTGCATAGAACTGTCCCGGATTCATGCGCGAAGGAACCACGAAATCCCGTGCTCCTTCGGGAGTGGAATTAACCAATACGGGAGTTTCAACTTCGAGAAAACGCTCGTTATCGAGGTATCGACGTACTTCGAATGCCATGCGATGACGCAGTTCGAGATTTTTACGGACGATGTTCCGGCGCAAATCCAAATACCGGTATTTCATCCGCAAGTCGTCGCCGCCGTCCGTCTCGTCTTCGATGGTGAAGGGCGGAGTCATGGCCGCATTCAAAATGTTCAGTTCGGAAACGATCAACTCGATCTCGCCCGTCGGGATATTGGTGTTCTTGCTCGAACGTTCTTTAACCGTACCGGTGACCTGAATAACGTATTCGCGTCCGATCTTATTCGCCTGCTCACAGAGCATAGCGTTTACTTCTTCGTTAAATACCAGCTGGGTGATGCCGTACCGGTCGCGCAGGTCGATAAAGGTCATGCCACCCATTTTCCGTGTTCGCTGTACCCAACCGGCCAATGTCACGTTTTGTCCCTCGTCGCACAGGCGCAATTCGCCGCAAGTTCTCGTTCTATACATATTTCTGAAACTTATTTCTTTTTAAAAAAACGCACAAATGTAAGGGATAATTTTCAAATTCCGCACCATAATGACGAACGAAAAGTATTTAAAAAGGCAGAAAAACACGGCGAAGAGACGTCACGAAGTTCAATCTCCTTGTTGCAAGGGGTAGAAACCGAGTATCCGGCGTTCAAACAGCTGTTTTTGCCCTGGAAACTGAGTATCCAGCATTCAAACAGCTGTTTTTGCTCTGGAAACTGAGTATCCGGCCTTCAAACAGCTGTTTTTGCTCTGGAAACTGAGTATCCGGCGTTCAAACAGCTGTTTTTGCCCTGGAAACTGAGTATCCGGCATTCAAACAGCTGTTTTTGTCCTGGAAACTGAGTATCCGGCATTCAAACAGCTATTTTATATCTGTTATTGTGCAACAACGGTATGAATCAAAACGGAAACAAAACTACATGGGACGCAACTTTACCGTAAGTTCCATTGTGTCAGTTGCGCATTCTTGCGGGCATCGAGCAGTATCCGGGCATTGTATTCTTTCCACGCTTGTTCTCTGTTTCTCTCAGGCTCGACAGTACAGTCACGCCAAGTTTTTTTTCTGTTTTTTTGCTTTGTTCGTCCACAATACACATAAAGATGCTATCTTTGTGGACATCGAGTCCGCTGACTGTTCTCATAAAGATAATTTTTAGATGTAAAACGATTGTGCCTTTCAATATTTTAATTATTTATAGAACAGTTGGGGGGCTCGATTTTTATCGGAAGGCATATAAAAAATGTATTTTATGTAAGTTTGCGCACTCGATAGCATTTACGGATGATTAAAGCGATTTTTTTAGACATTGACGGAACCATGGTCAGTTTCGATACGCACCGGATGCCGGAAGATACGGCATCGGCTTTGTGTGAAGCACGCCGTCGGGGGGTGAAACTTTTCGTGGCTACCGGCCGCCAGCGCGGAGATATCCATAATCTTGGCGATATGGAATTCGACGGATATATTACTCTCAACGGGAGCTGTTGTTTGGTAGGCGATGAGGTGATTTTCCGGAAAAGCATTCCGAAGGAAGATATTGAGGCTTTTGTCCGTTATCAGGAAGAGAATGGGATTATTCCCTGTTTTTTTGTCGAGGCCGATGCTATTTCGGCCAATACCCGGGCTGACGTCATGGAGCGTATGCGTGAACTGATCTGTTTCCCGCCGCGCCCTGTCGTTTCTATGGATGAATTGATGCAGCGCGAGATCTACCAACTGACGGCCTTCTTTTCGGAAGAGGCCGAGCCGGAAGTGATGCGGCAGATGCCTCATTGCACTGCTACGCGCTGGTACCCGACGTTTGCCGATGTCGTGGCAAAAGGTGTTGAGAAAGCTGTGGGACTGCAAGTGATAGGAACGTATTTCGGAATCCGTCCTGAAGAAATGATGGCTGTCGGCGATGGTGGCAATGATATTTCCATGCTTCGATACGCCGGCGTAGGAGTAGCCATGGGCAACTCGGATGAGACGGTGAAGCAGGCTGCCGATTATGTCACATCTGCCGTCGATGATGGGGGAGTTGCGCGGGCGTTACACCACTTCGGAATCATTTAGCGACAAGCGGGTAGGAGAGAGCCTCTTCCTACCCCCGACAATAAGCCGTTATTTCAACTCCGGATAACTGATGCGGGTGTGATACATCGTCTTAAGTTTTTCGATGAATGTCGCTTTGACGACATCGATGTCCTTAAATGTCAAAGGAGCATTGTGTAGCAAGCCGTCATTAATCTGACTGTCGATAATCTTATGAACGAGTGTTTCGATATGTTCGTCCGTATATTCGTTGAGGCTGCGCGATGCCGCTTCGATCGAGTCGGCCATCATCAGAATGGCTGTTTCTTTCGTAAACGGGTTGGGGCCCGGATAAGTGAATTTCGCTTCGTCGATGGGCTGGTCGGGATAAGCGTTTTTGTATGAATGGTAGAAATATTTCGTTTTGCCTCGCCCATGATGTGTCTGGATAAAATGGATGATGGCACGCGGGAGCATCGCTTTTTCAGCCATTTTAATGCCCTCCGTGACATGGCTGATGATGATCTGCGCACTTTCTTCGTACGACAGCTTGAGGTGCGGATCAACCTGCTTGTGCTGGTTCTCGGTGAAAAATGCAGGACTCGTCATCTTCCCGATGTCATGATACAATGCACCGGTACGTATCAGTTGGGTATCTGCACCGATCTTGGCTCCTGCCGCCGAAGCCAGAATGGAGACTTGCAGGGAGTGCTGAAATGTGCCGGGACACGTTTCCGAAAGTTTCTTCAGCAACGGTGTATTGATGTTCGACAGTTCGACAAGCGTGATGGGTGAGACGAAGCCGAAAAGCTTTTCGAGCATGTAAATCAATACGTACGAGAACATCAGCAAAATAAAGCTGATGCCGAAGAAAAGCATCATCTGCCAGTTGATTTTGTTCAGATCGCCTTCCTGATAGAGCGCAAGCCCCAAGTAACACAACACGTAAGCGAGCGAGATAAAAAAAGCGCACCGGATCAGTTGAGAACGTTGCGTTAATTCTTTCAGACTGACCATAAAGACGATACCCGCAATCGTTTGTAACATCAGGAATTCGTGCGGGAATGGGGCTATGAGCGAACAAAGCAGTACCGTAATCAGATGAGTAAAGAGCGCTGTGTGCGAGTCGAAGAACGTACGAACCACGATCGGAACGATGGCAAACGGCAGGATATAGATATTGATCAGGTCGTATTTAAGGCATGTCTCGGTCAACAGACAAGGTACCAGTATGCAGAGTTGGATGAAGATGTTGTTGTTGCGCCGAAAGAATATCTCGGGACGGAAGGAGATAAAATATAACGCGCAGCAGAACAAGATACCGAAGATGAGTACAAGCTGACCTGCCCAGATCGTTCCGTATCGGCGACTACCGCCCGATTTCGTTTCGTGGATGATTTTCAGGGAGCGGAGGATGTTGTACGTTTCGGCATCCACCACCTCACCTCGGTCGACGATCCGCTCGCCGGCCTGCACCATTCCGATCGAGAGGGAAACATCGTGCAGCCTTTTGTTCAATACTTTGTCCGATGTTTCCGCATCATACGTGAGGTTCGGCTCCAGATACTGCTCGAAATTGCTCGACCACAATTCGTCTTTATCCATCGGCTCGGGAGCATTTTGAATGATGTTTTCGTAAGCCGTTTTAGGCGAATAGAAGTCGCTTACATTCCTCCCGACGGCCACGTTTTTCTTCAGTACATTCACGCGTGTACGATTTTCCGAAGCCAGCTTCTCCAGTTCCGGAGCGGCCACGATGCCTTGGTTATAAAGTTGTTGTATCTGACGGTTGAGGTATTGCCACAACGGAGTACTCATCGTATGTTGTGAGAGGTAATCGTTTTTCAGATTCTCCAGCACCGTTTTCGATACATCTTCTTTCAGCCGGAAATACGGTTCGAAACGTGCTTTGATGCTGTCTTTCTCGGCCTTGATTTCCTGATCGTTCTTGTAGATGGGGAAGTCGCCCGGGGCTGTCAGCAGGTCGTACCGCCACGGCTTACCTTCGTGAAACTGATAAGGAAATTTTCCTTCACGCGGAAAAAAATAAGCGATGATCGCAGCCGTAACGGCAAAAAAGAGAAACGATTGTATAGTTGCTTTCCTTGACTTCATACGTATCTTCTGCTCAAACGATTTATGAGTTTTCAGGGCGAAATGTACGCAAAAAAACAATATCTGCAAAAATATGGTAAAAGGAAGCGATGCAAACAGAGTATATCGATAATTCTTCTCTGCGATTTTTTCATACCTTTGTGTGCCGATCTTTTGTATCGACATCTACAAATTGTTTATTTAATCATCTTACTAATGACAGAACAAATGAAAAACTGGAAAAAAATGCTCTGGACAAGTCTGTTGTATTTCGGAGGAGGCATATTGCTTTCTGCGCAGCAACCTGCTTTAAAATTTAATGCAGACAAGAAGTTTAAAATCGTTCAATTCACCGATGTGCATTACATCGACGGCGATCCGCGCTCGGCCGGCTCGTTGGAAAACATCGCCGAGACGCTCGATGCCGAGAAGCCGGATCTGGTCATCATCACCGGCGACGTGATATATGGCAAGCCGGCCGAAGCCGGTATGCGTGCTGTGTTGAGGCCTATCTCCGAACGAAAGATTCCTTTTGCCGTAACGTATGGCAATCATGATGACGAGTTTGACATGTCCCGTGAAGAACTGTTTACGGTGATTCAAAGCGTGCCCTACAACTTGACAGCTACGGCTGAAGGCATCCATGGCGTAACCAATTTTATCTTGCCTATTCTCTCGGCTACGAGCGGAAAAACGGCCGAACTATTGTATTGCTTCGACTCTAATGCCTATTCGAAACTCGAAGACGTGAAGGGATACGATTATATCAGAGCGGATCAAATTGCTTGGTATCGCACACAAAGCGAGTCTTTCACACGTGCTAACGGAGGTGTACCCATTCCCTCATTGGCTTTCTTCCATATCCCGTTCCCTGAATTTAATCAGGCCTCTTCGGACGAGCATGCGCACTTCTGCGGAACACGTATGGAAGCTGCTTCGTCACCGAAACTCAATTCGGGCATGTTTGTGGCGATGAAAGAGATGAAAGATATCGAAGGAGTATTTGTCGGTCATGATCATGACAACGACTACGCTGTTCAGTGGCATGGCATTTTGTTGGCTTTCGGACGTTACAGCGGGGGAAATACGGTTTACAACAACCTGAAACCGAATGGGGCCCGCATCATCGAACTGACGGAGGGTGTCAAAGGCTTCCGCACGTATATCCGTCTGCGTGGTGGAGCTATTATCAACGACCTCAAATATCCCGAATACTTTACGGATCAGAAGAATTAGAATCAACGCTCCGATACATTGCTTGTCGGGGTGACAGATTAAAGACT
The DNA here is from genome assembly GCF_003860135.1 of Tannerella forsythia. GTDB lineage: Bacteria > Bacteroidota > Bacteroidia > Bacteroidales > Tannerellaceae > Tannerella > Tannerella forsythia_A. Next base: position 28,332 of record NZ_RQYN01000007.1, on the reverse strand, counting down.
GCCGGGCTTTACGTTTCCATTTCGGAAGAGAAACCCGGCGGTTATTGCTTTAGCATTCTTCTGTCGTCTTTTTTCCAACTTAGTCCGATCCCTCGCATTTTATACCCCGAAACCCGTTCGTTTGATAACAAAGGCGGCTTCTTTGTCCAATAGAGGCTTGAAAACTTGCAGAACCACCTGTCTTGTGTCTATCTTTGCATCCACAGACATAATATTTCATAATAAAGTCTTTTTAGTGGTATATGAATGGTTTATGCGAGGAATCCGAGACGTGAGTCTGGGATTTTTTCTTTTTAAGGCCTCACCATGGCCGAATCCATCCCCTTGGAATATTTGATTAGGTTCCGTCCTGTCTCGTCCGAATAAATTACATAATATTCGATATTCTGAAACGTTTCGGCCATGCGGCAGGCTGCTTCTACGCCCATCGCCATAAATGCCGTGGCGTATGCATCTGCCGTCATACAGTCAGGAGCGATGATTGATGCACTCAGGATGGTTTGCTCCGAAGGATAGCCGGTTCGAGGGTCGATCGTATGGGCGTATTTCTTGCCTTCTTTGATATAAAAATTACGATAATTGCCCGACGTTGCCATTCCTTTCTTACCACAGAGCGTCACCACTTGGCCGATATCGTTTTTAATACCTGTCGTATCGTCTTCGGGCTTATTAATTCCGATGCGCCAGCAATCTCCTTTGGGATTCAAGCCTTTGGAAGCAACTTCTCCACCGATGTCGATCATATAATTTTCGACTCCCTCACGTTCGAGGAGGGCAGCGATCACATCGCAAGCATATCCTTTGGCAAGAGCAGAGAAATTAAGCTGGATACGCGGGTCTTCTTTGACCACACTCCGGCCTTCGAGACGTACTTTTCGATATCCGACAAACGTTAAGAGACTATCGATAACGGGTTGCGATACGCTGTCTTTTCGCTCAAAACCAAATCCCCACAGATTGATCAACGGAGCAGCTGTGGGATCGAAAGCTCCGTGGGACTGGGCGGATACTTCCATCGCCTTGTTAAAAACGGTCACGAACCAATCGTCGACCTCCACTTCTTCGTTTCGGTTTACTTTGGCCAGTATCGAGTTGGGATTAAAGGGATTCAACGAAAGATTAAAAGCCTGAAACTCCGCGTCGATTTTTTCGGTTAACAACACGGGCGACTTGTATTTAATCTGATAAAGCGTATGAAAAACCGTTCCGCTCTCTTCGTAATATTGAGGTTGAGAAGAATGGCACGACATGACCGACAGGATTGTCGAAAAAAGGAAGGTAGAGCGGAGAAAAGCGCATCGTTTGCTTGTTTTCTCTGAAGAAAATTTCATTATCGGATTCATTGTATTTTCTGTGTTAATTTTCGCGCAAAGATACGTCAAATTTTATACTTGTCCGATAACCTTTTTCGAGTATAAACAATCTTTCTTTAACGGAATATGTCAGTTAAATATTTTGTTCGTCAGCTTGTTGGAGTGATAACGAAAGACCGTGTGTAAAGATGTAGGATGGCTGTTGTGCATGCATTTTTAGCAGAAGCTCGAAGGGGTAAACAAGTCTTGCAACCAGTTTGTCTAACAAAGCCGGTTGCAAGAGATTCTTAATAGGCGGTAGTCGTCAATCGTCGAGATGGCCGAAGCGACCTTGATTGAAGTCGTCCATGGCCCGAAGTATTTCCTCCTTTGTATTCATGACAAACGGTCCGTAGGCCACGATGGGTTCGCGAAGAGGCTCTCCGCTCATGATCAGGACGATGGTATCGGGTACGATTGCTTCTACCGTGAACCTTTCGCCTTCGTTGGCGAACTTGAGTATGTTGTCCGTCGGCACATCCGTCCCGTTCACCAGTGCGTGTCCCTGTACGACGAGCAGTGCGGTGTTGTAATGCGAAGGGAAAGAGAACTCGGCCTTGCCGCCTTCGTTGAGCCGGGCGTTCATCAGCGAGACGGGAGAATGCGTCTGCGCCGGCCCGTCTGTCCCTCGGTATGTTCCGGATATGACTTCCACGATACCTGCATCGTCAGGCAGGGTATGCTTGCCCATCGAAGCGTTGGTGATGCTCTGATATTTGGGGGCGGACATTTTGTCTTTCGAGGGCAGGTTGACCCAAAGCTGTACCATCTGGAAAGTGCCGCCCTTTTCGGCCCATTTGCGGGCGTGAAACTCCTTGTGCAGGACTCCGCCGCCGGCCGTCATCCACTGTACATCGCCCTTGCCGATGATACCTCCGTGTCCGGCGCTGTCATGATGCTCCACTTCTCCTTCGTAAGCGATCGTAACCGTCTCGAAGCCACGGTGCGGATGAACGCCTACTCCGCCCGGAGAATCCGTGGGGCCGACGCTCATTTTGGCATTGTAGTCGAGCAGGATGAAGGGGTCCATCTCCTGCCTGGAGAGCCCCGGAACAGCCGGGATGAAGTTATGTACACGGAAGCCGTTGCCTACCCAATGCGTTTCTTGCGGATGCGTTACGAATGCGATTTTTTTCGTTGCTGTCATTTAAGTATCCTCCTTTGTATTGTTTTGATTTACGTTACAAAGGTAGTTCTTGCCGCCGGGCTGTGCATTGATCTCGGTTAAGAAATACCTTGCCTTTAGCGAAAGTGACGTTCGGCCAGTTGGCGGCGGATGCGGCTCAGGCTTTCGGGAGCGATACCGAGATAGGAGGCGATCATCTGCTGCGGCACGCGGAGCATGGCCTCGGGATAATGCTCCACGAAGTGCAGGTAGCGCTCCTCGGCAGAGTGGCTCTGCATGCCGGTAATGCGGAGCTGAAGGGTATGGATATGCTCGTAGAGGAGCTGCCGGTCGAACTGCTCGAACGACTTGTCTTCGCGGGCAAGACGGTTCACCTGTTCGTTGTTTAGCAGCAGGATACGCGAAGGTTCGATCGTCTCGATAAAGTAGGAAGAGGGACGATCGAAGAAGATGCTTTCCACGTTCATCAGAAACCACCCCTCCACGGCGAAGTGCAGCAGATGTTCTTTCCCATGCCTGTCGATCGAATACTCGCGCACGGCGCCCTCCTCGATGAAAAAACGATGACAGCAGGTCTCGCCCGCAGAGAGCAGAAATGCTTTTCTCCCAAGCGCCAGCACCTTGCTCTTCTCGAGGAGTGTCGATAGTTGTTCGTCGGTGAGAGGAACGTTCGAACGAATATAATCCGTGAAAAAAGACTCTTTCATCGCATCGAAATTATTATTATTCATGTGCAAAGATAAGAAGTACAATCTCAATTCAAACCTTAAATGGGAATATTATATTCTATGTTTGGCTTATTTTTATAACTTACGGTGTAATAAATCTCTGAGGAGATTAATCCGTGAAGTGATGACTTTTATAGAAAGAAATGAAAGTTTTAATTCATCCTTTTATTTCTACGCTTGATCTTTTTGTATAACATCAAAATTGGGCGTTATAATCTCGGATCTACTTCTTCACTTTCCAAAGCCAATATCCCGAAAACACTTTCATGTACTCGTCTTAAAGGTTCTTTTTTTACGAATCTTTCCAGTCCTTCTACGCTAAGGGCAAATTCTCGGAGTGCCAACGATTGTTTTCTCGAAAGGTTTCTGTTTTTAAGTCGTTCGATATTTTCGGGGACATCGTATTCAGGCCCGTAGATAATTCTCAAATATTCGCTTCCTCGACATTTTACGGCCGGTTGCAAAAGACCTTCCGAGCCATAAGCGATGAAGTGATACGGTTTGACTACCATGCCTTCTCCTCCTTTGCTTGTCAGGTCGAGCCACCATTGTACGGCATCATCAAAACTGGACGGATCATTGAGTTCGACGATCTTGTATGGAGTCGTCATAAACAGTCGGGGATCGCCCAGGCATATCTCGGCGATGTGCTTCATGTGCCATTCATGCGTTTTGTCTACGTGTACTTGACCTTCAGTCGCTAAGATATGGAAAGGCGCTAATTTGTAATCGTCGATGTTTCGAACAGTCCAACAATAATTTTGATAAGCCTTTACATACTTATCGATCGCCTTAGCCTTAGTCTCAAACTTTTCTAAACAAGGCTGCGCCTCTCTCATGCCTCTGTCGACAGCTTTTTGCAGTACCTGCTCAACGACCGTCAATGCGTTTCCCGCTGCTGCGCCGACCGACGCATACTGATCTTTCAGCAAAGCCTGTGCTTTGGCAGACCATGGCATTAATTCCGCATCCAGACAAATCCAACCTGTGTTGAATTTTTCCCAGATGTTCGCTTCCGACAGGCATTGATTAACTCTTGTCATAAAGGCCTTTTCCATAACCGGCTCATTGAAAAAGTTTCTGCCCGTTCGTGTATAACAAACTCCGATGCCTTCATTTTCAATACCAAATCGTTTGAGTGCTGTTTCTTCGTCTTTGCAGATAACCAAAACGGATCTTGAGCCCATGTGTTTTTCTTCACAAACGACTTTTTCGACACCTCTTTTTTTGTAATAGTTCAATGCCTGTACAGGATGTTCAAGGAAGTCCGGTAAATCGCTGGTAGCACACGGAGACATCGTCGGAGGAAGATAAATCAGCCATTTGGGATTGATGGCAAAGCGGCTCATGACCTCTAAGGCGGCAATCGAGTTCTCTTCGCGGATGGTGATGTTGTTCCTGAGCCGCGTTTGTACAATACGCTTGCCTGTAACATCTTCGATGTTCAGTAAGTCGTCATATTCGTGTTGTGAGCTGAGTTTCTTCTCCGATGCAGAGTAGTCTAAGGGCTTTACGGGTTGGTAATAGACCTGCTTGGCCTTGACGGAAACGAGTTCTTCTTCCGGATAGCGTAACGCGGTTAGTTTGCCTCCAAACACGCAACCCGTATCGATATCCATTGTCCGGTTTAACCACTCGGCGTCCGGAACGGGGGTATGTCCGTAAACGACTTTGGCCTTTCCTCTGTATTCTTTCGCCCAATTATATCTGACTGGTAATCCAAACTCATCGATTTCTCCCGTCGTTTCTCCATACATACAGAAAGAACGAATGGCACCAGAGGCACGGCCTTGCATCTCCTCTTTCAGTCCCGCATGCGCAACAACCAGATTGCCTTTGTCAAGCACATAGTGACTAATCAGACCGTACAAAAACTGCCGAACGCTCTGCTTAAACGCGATAGATTCATTTTCCAATTGTTTTACCGTTACTTCTAAACCATGTTTGATTTGAACTTGTTTGCCGTTCAGGTATTTCAGCAGTTTGATATCATGATTGCCCGGCACGCAATAGGCCACTCCGGAGTGGACCATGCTCATCACTAAGCGCAGCACATCGGGAGAATCAGGTCCCCGATCAACGAGGTCGCCGACAAAGACAGCCTTTCTGCCGTGAGGAGCAAGCACCTCAAACCCGAAGTTCGAATCGTCGGCTTTTACATGGTTTATTTGATAGCCGAGCGTTGTAAGAAGTTCGTATAGCTCATCGAAACATCCGTGCACATCGCCGATGATATCGAACGGACCTGTTTCATCTCTCTTGTCGTTATACAGCTTTTCTCTTTTGATTTCAAGCACTTGTTCTACTTCTTCCACCGATTTTAATACATAAATCTGTCTGAATCCTTCTTCTTTCAAATGCTTGATGCTCTTTTTCAGCTGTTGACTTTGCTGATGAATAACGTGTGCTCCGATGTTACGCGATAGTCTGTTTTTGTTCCTTTCTTCGCAGATTTTTTCAGGCAGATCCAACACAATGGCCACCGGCAAACAATGGTATGTTCGGGCTAACTCTACCAATCCTTTTCGCGATTCTTTCTGCACGTTGGTCGCATCGATCACGGTCAATAAGCCATTCTTCAAACGCTTACCTGCGATGTAATATAAAACATCAAACGCGTCGTTCGTAGAGGCCTGATTGTTTTCATCGTCCGAAACGATCGCTCTACATTCGTCGGATGATAAGATTTCCGTGCGTTTGAATAGTTTTTTAGCCAGACTGCTCTTTCCGGAGCCTGAAATACCAATTAGTACGACTAATGAAAGTTCGGGGATTTTAATTTCCATATCGAAAGATTGCCATTTGTGACGGAGCTCCGATCTGTGCTTCTTCGTCACCGACCGGTAAAATCTCCACGTTATAGTTATACGTTTCTCCTATCTTGTTTGCCCATTGGGCGAATTCTTCTCTGGTCCACTCAAAGCGATGGTCGTCATGCCTCATGTTTTCAGCATCCAACTTCTCCCACATCACATTGTATTCTTTGTTGGGCGTCGTCAGGATGACGGTTTGCGGTTGGGCACATTCAAACAGAACACGCTCAAATGCCTGAAGCCTGTTTAAATCTAAATGTTCGATCACTTCTACAACGGCTGCCGCGTCGAAGCCTTCGAGACGTTTGTCTCTGTACGTTAATGAGCCTTGAAAAAGATGAATCCGCTCTTGCTGCTTCGGAGACATTTCATTGAAATGAAGCTTTTCTTTGGCCTTCAACAATTCCTGATATGAAACATCCATCCCCGTAATCGCAGTGAACTGTTTTTGTTGCAAAAGTTCTCTGATGAGCTTTCCGTCTCCGCAGCCTAAATCTAAGACCCGTTCCGCGCCGGATTCGGCTAATTTCTGCGCTACCAACTTGATTCGTTTTTCGTGGAGCGTTTCTTTCCGTTTCTCCGATTCTGTTTTTTCGGCCGGCGCTTCTGTCGAACGGTCTATTTCTTCTCCTTCGCTTAATCGTTCGAGCGCTTGGCGCGAAAGCGAATGCAGATGAATCAAATAACGCTTGATGATCGATTCTTTTTCGGGATGATCGTTGAGCCATCCTTTTCCTTTTTGCAGCAGCTTCTCCATTTCGTCTTTGCTTACAAAATAATGCTTGTCATTGTCCAGCGCAGGGATTAAGACGTACAGATGCGAAAGCAATTCTTTTGTGGTTATGGTATGTTCCAGTCTTAAGAAGAAGTATTTACTGTTTCCCCATTCCGGAAATTTATCATCTAACGTATGATTTTTTACTTCTACCTTGTATCCGAGAGGCTCAAATAAGTTTCGGATCAGCATTTCTCCGCCTCTGGGTGCAGGGAGCGAGACGATTGAAACCTCGAAGGGTAATTTCATCTCTACGAGTTTCGGCTTCTCTTTGCATTTGCCGTTCATGGCCGATGAAAAGACTTTCGAAAGAGCCACGCTCATAAACGAGGAAGCCACATAAGGCCGGTCGTTTACATAGTGTGCGAGGGCAAATCCGTCTCTGCCCAAATTTCTTGCGTTACGAACCATGTCTATCGGATCAATGTCGAGCAAAAGGCTGACGGTGATCTTCTCCTCGCTCTTTTCTGGATAGAACACATGAACTTTTCCAACCGACAAGTCGAACGTTTGAAATTTGTCCGGATGTTTATGAAGCAAATAGCCGAAGTCTGTCGTCGGTTGATGTGTTGTTGTAATGTTTAAGATCATATTCTGATGATGTCTTTTGTATATATTTATCCCATTCAAAACCTGTCTCTTGTGGTGCCTTAATCGATATGTTGAAACATATCCGTAAGCCGCAAGGGGGTGATGGGGATAGTACTGTTTTTTGCGTTGATGAAATATTGATTTGTTTATTCGTATACTTGTTTGTTGGGTGGAAATCCCTTCGGGCTTCCCACCCAACGGTCGGGCGATTTGCGGTGTCCAGCCCTCCGGGACTGTCCACCAACAAGCGATTTGCAAAATGCAAATCACTTCGCAAATCGCCCGACCGTTTTATGACTTATCTTTTGATCCTTGTTTTCTAACGCGCAAATATACAAACTTCATTTATTTTATACATATCTTCACGCTTATTCGATCTATTCTTCGAGGACGCCGATGCAAGTATTAAGACCTTTTCATTCATCCGTCGAAATGATTCCGAAAAAAGGCTTAGACGATTTGGGGAAAAGGCTTAGATGTTTTGGTGAAAAGGCTTAGATGTTTTTAAAAACGTTGGGATTCGGAGGTAAGTCGCTGAATATTATTTTGATTGTGATCGTTTGGATTTGCAGGGATTTTCGCTTAAATTTGTCTCTCCAAAAATTTAAAAAAATCGCGTCATGAAAGATTTTACTTATTATGCTCCTACCGAAGTGGTATTCGGAGCAAACTCGGAAGAGAAAGTTGCGAAGCTGATCAAACGTTACGGAGGAAACAAGGTGTTGATACATTACGGAGGAGGCAGCGCCGAGCGCTCCGGTTTGCTCGGAAAAATCCGCGATCTGCTTAACGGCGAACAGATTCCTTTCGTAGAGTTGGGCGGTGTCGTGCCTAATCCCAGACTGTCGAAAGTGTACGAAGGTATCGAACTGGGACGCAGCGAGCGCGTCGATTTTATCCTTGCCGTGGGGGGAGGAAGTGTTATCGATTCGGCCAAGGCGATTGCCTACGGACTGGCCTACGAGGGCGATGTATGGGACTTCTTTGAGGGTAAAGCGAAAGCACGAGCCTGCTATCCCGTGGCGGCCGTACTGACCATCCCTGCGGCAGGGAGCGAGATGAGCAGCGGAAGCGTGATCTCGAAGGAAGAAGGGGAGCTTAAACGGGCTTACGACAGCAACTTCGGACGTTGCCGTTTCGCCATTATGAATCCGGAGCGCACTTATACGTTGCCTCCCTATCAGACTGCCTGCGGGGCGGTAGACATCATGATGCACACGATGGAGCGCTATTTTTCTCACGACGACGATATGACGCTTACCGATACGTTGGCCGAAGGCTTGCTGCGCGTCGTCAGAGACAGTACGTTTAAGGTGCTGGACGACCCGACGAATTATCGACATCGCGCTCAGATTATGTGGGCCAGCAGTCTTGCGCACAACGACCTGACGGGATGCGGGACAACGCCCGACTTTGCCACGCACATGCTCGAACACGAGCTGAGCGCTCTGTACGACGTAGCTCACGGCGCGGGGCTGGCAGCCCTCTGGGGAAGCTGGGCGCGTTACACCTATCGTGAGAATGTCTCCCGTTTCGTTCGCTTTGCCGTCAATGTGATGGGGATCGACAACGACTTTACCGATCCCGAAGGTACGGCGCTGGCCGGCATCAAGGCGATGGAATACTTCTACCGGGCTATCGGCATGCCGGTGAGCATCCGAGAATTGATCGGGCGCGTAGCCACCGACGAGGAGATTCGATTGATGGCCCATAAATGCAGTCGGAACGGCAGCGTAACGGCCGGTAACTTTAAGAAACTGAATCGTGAGGATATGGAAGCCATCTACCGCATGGCCAACCAATAAACCCTCAAACACTTCAACAACAAAATACCTATGAATATTCGGATTACTCACATCGATATTTATACCGAACAGGAAATCATCCGCGACGGAAGTCTTCTGCTGTCCGACGGTGTTATTGCGTCGGTCTGTCGTACTTCGGAAGAGACGGCAGACGCGGAGACCGTGATTGACGGGAGAGGGCTTGCGGCGGTGCCCGGCTATATCGACGTGCATTGCCATGGCGGAGGCGGGTACGACTGCAATCAGGGAACGGAAGAAGCCCTCGTGAAGATGCGTACATTTTACGGCAGGCACGGTGTGACCACGCTCTACCCGACGTTGGCGGCCGACCTGCTGCCCGCGCTTGAGCAAGGGCTGCGAGCCATTCGTTCGGTCATGCGGCAGAACAAAGCGGGAGAGACGGAGATCGCAGGCTGTCACCTCGAAGGACCTTTCTTGAACAAGGTCTATAAAGGAAGTCAGGCCGAAGACGCCATTCTCCCCATGACAGACGATCATCTGCGGTTTTACGAAACTTACAGCGACGTCATCCGGCGCACTACCATCGCGCCCGAAGTCGGGCGTAACCTCGATTATTTTCCGGCGTTGCGGGCGATGAACATCCAACTGTCGGTAGGGCATAGCTGTGCGGAATACAAGGATGTGCTGGCAGCGATAGAGGCGGGAGCGACGAGCGTGACGCATCTCTACAACGCCATGTCGCAGACGAAGAAAACGGGCCCGTTCCGCATCGGCGGTGTCGTGGAGGCGGCATTGACGCAAGACGCGTTGTATGCCGAAATCATCTGCGACGGCTATCACTTGCCCAACGAACTGATTCAGATTGCTTACCGCTGCAAAGGGGCGGATAGGCTCTCGGTCTGCTCCGATGCCAGCAGAGCGGCCGGCGTCGTAACGCACGGCGACACGATTCATTCGTGCGGAGAGACGTACGTCGTCGAAAACGGGGTCGTCATGAACAGCGCGCGCACCTCGTTGGCCTCGTCTATCACTCCGATCGACGGGATGGTTCGCCATCTCATCTTCAACGTCGGACTGCCGGCGACCGACGTCGTCAGGATGACGAGCGGCACGACTGCCAAGATGATGGGAATCTTCGACCGCAAAGGTTCGATTGCTGTCGGCAAAGATGCCGATATCAACCTCGTCGATGCACGGTTCAACGTCGTAAAAACCTTTTGCAAAGGCGTGGAGGTGAACAGAGAGTAGGTCTCTTCGAATCCGAATAGCTCTTCCGGAAGCATCGGCTGCCGGAGGAGCGAGTTCGCAAAAAGAAAAAAAGAGGATGTGTCGTTTTGACACACCCTCTTTTTATTTGATTTTATTTTTGACTTCTCTGTTTTACTTCGCGCCCGAATACCGTTTGTTCAGGTATTCCACGATTTCGTTTGTGATATTATAAGCATCGTCTGCCAAGAAGATCGGACTGCCGGCCGTATTGCTGAAAATGATCTGATAGCCTTTGTCCTGATTGTATTGTTTCAGGTAGTGTACTACCGTATCACGCAATTGCTCGTTCATGGCTTGTGTCTGTTCCATCAGTTCCTGTGTCAATCGGCTGTCGAGTTCTTGCAGTTCCTGTTGTTTTTTCATCAGGCGCTGTTGTTCCTGCTCCGCCCGTTCGCGCGTAGCAAATGCGCCGTTTTGCAACTTGTACTGGAATTCTTCGGCTTCCGATTGCAAACTGCGTGCTTTTTGTGTGTAGTTGGCACGCGCGTTCTCCTGCTTTTTCAGAATCTGCTCGTTCAGGTCGATAGAGAAATTGTACTTTAGTAATAATGAATCTACATTAATATACGCCACCGGAAAGCCGGCAATCTGTTCGCCCGACTCGGTTGTCGTACTCAGGGCGGGAGTACCGCTCTTTTTCCCGGAGAAATACATTACAAACAGGATAATCACGGCAATCGCGAGAATCCCTTGGATCACATAGTTTACATTATTCTTCATATATCAGCCAAAATTTAATTTATATTCATTTCTTTCATGCGCTCTGCAAGGTTTTTATGACGTGCAGCTTGCCTGTCCTGTGTTCTTGCGCAGCAAATCCCCTGCTCGCGCAAAGCGAGGCTGCTGTCGATGTGTGTATTCGGAAAATGTCCGTCCTTTTTAAAAATGACCCTTACGCAGAGCAGAACGACACAAATAGTCAAAATAATAATTGCTGTTCCTATTGTTAGCGTGATAAACATTTTTCTTATCTTTGTGGACGCAAAGATACAAGTTTCGCCAAATAGAACGTTCCTTTTTGCGAATATTTCTGTTTTTTTTTTCGTTTGATACTTGTATCTTCAACAATATTAACGGTTTAAATCAATGTGTAAATAATTAAAAACATGAAGACAATTTTAGATTTACAGCCCGCCGTCGTGTGGAAGTATTTTTACGAAATCACTCAAGTGCCTCGCCCATCGAAGAAAGAGGGAAAAATCATTCGGTATTTAGAAGACTTTGCCGCTCAACACAACCTCCCGATCAAGAAAGACTCCGTGGGAAATATCCTTATTTCAAAAGCTGCTACACCCGGATATGAGAAATTGCCGACCGTCGTATTACAGTCGCACATGGACATGGTTTGTGAAAAGAATAACGACGTAACGCACGATTTCGATAACGACCCCATAGAAACGGTTATCGACGGCGAATGGCTGCGTGCGAAAGGGACGACGCTGGGGGCCGACAACGGAATCGGTATGGCGGCCGAACTGGCGTTGCTGGCGTCTGACAATATTGAGCACGGCCCGATCGAATGCCTCTTCACGGTCGATGAAGAGACGGGTCTGACCGGCGCGGCGGCATTGGCCGAAGGCTTTATGACCGGAAAAATTCTGCTCAACCTCGACAGCGAAGACGAAGGACAGCTCTTTATGGGATGTGCCGGCGGTAAAGGAACAGTCGCGACATTCACGTACGAACCAGCTTCTGTACCGGCCTCGTTACAGTATTTCAAGATCGTTGTTACGGGTTTGAACGGCGGGCATTCGGGAGGTGATATTCACAAGCAACTCGGAAATGCCAACAAAATCATGGCGCGTTTCCTTTATACCTTGGATAAGAAGTTCGACATGGCACTTGCCGCTGTCGAAGGAGGAAATCTGCACAATGCGATTGCCCGCGAGGCTTATGCCGTTATCGGTCTGAAAGATGAAGACCGTGAGCCGGTGCGCGTGTTGCTGAACCGTTTTCAGGCCGATGTGGAGAATGAACTCAAACACGTCGACCCGAACGTGCGCATGACGATGGAGACGGTTGAAGCGCCGAAGACATGCATGCCGAAGGAAATGGCCACGCGATTGATTCGTTCGTTGCTCGCCTGCCCGCACGGCGTGATGGGGATGAGCCAAGACATCGAAGGACTGGTGGAAACATCGACCAACTTGGCGTCGGTGAAGATGCCGGAGAGTGGCAAGATCGTCGTAGGTACAAGTCAGCGCAGCTCGCTCGAGTCGGCGAAGAATGCCGTGGCCGATCAGGTTGCCTCCGTGTTCCTGCTGGCCGGTGCCGAAGTACAGCACGGCGAAGGCTATCCGGGATGGGCGCCGAACCCGAACTCGGAGATTTTGAAGGTGGCTCAGGAGACGTATCGCAGGCTGTTCGGTAAGGAAGCGCAAATTATGGCGATTCACGCCGGACTTGAATGCGGATTGTTCCTCGAAAAGTATCCTTATCTGGACATGATTTCTTTCGGCCCGACGTTGCGCGACGTACACTCGCCCACGGAGCGGATCGAGATTGCCACTGTCGATTTGTGGTGGAAACATTTGCTTGAGGTGCTGAAAAACATTCCCGCATAAAATATTCCGCGCAAAAAGGCGTTCTATTACGGTAGAACGCTAAGACAAAGTGGAGAAAAAGTTTATCATTTTTAGTTTATTGATCGGGTTGTTTATCAACCTGACCGTCGGTTGTGAAGGGGTAGGCGATTATTCGACCAACCCCAACCTCCGACTTGGTTTTTCGACCGATACGCTTTCGTTCGATACCGTATTTACCACGATCGGTTCGGCCACGAAGCACTTCAAGGTCTATAACCCGCACAACGAGAATCTGCGTATCGAGTCGGTGTCGCTCGCTAATCCCGGAAAGAGCGGATTCCGTATCAATGTAGACGGCCGGAAAGGCAGCTCGTTTCGCGACATCGACATCTGGAAGCGAGACAGCCTCTATATCCTTGTCGAGGTGACGGTTGATCCGAACAACTCCGATCAACCGATGATTGTCGAAGATTCCATACTGTTCTATACGAACGGTGTCAGACAATCCGTACTGTTGCAGGCTTGCGGACAGGATGTACATCTGCTCAAAGGCGGGGTGACGTACACCCAAAATACGACGCTCACGGCCGATCGTCCTTACCTTATCTACGACAGTCTGGTCGTTGCCGAAGGGGTGACCGTTACGCTGCAACCGGGTGCTACGCTTTATTTTCACAAGCATGCCAACTTGATCGTCTCCGGCAATATCAAGGCTAAAGGGACGCGTGAGAAACCGATCGTTTTCCGTGGCGACCGTTTAGACAGTATCTATACCAACGTCACTTTGGCTTACGACCGCATACCGGGACAATGGGGCGGTATTTACTTTGGGGCATCGAGCTTCGATAACGAGTTTGAACAGGTGATCGTAAAAAATACGACCTCCGGATTGTTTTTCCACGAATCGACTCCGGATAACCTGAAAATCCGCATCCACGATTCGCAGATCACGAACAGCCAAGGCAGCCTGCTGACAGCCGTTAACTGCCGCATCGAAGCGTCGAACAGTGAATTTACGAACGCGGCCGAAAACACCGTCTGTCTCATCGGCGGTTTCTATCAGTTCACGCATTGCACGATAGCGAACTACATGAAGCTGGCGCCACGTAAACGGGTGGCTGCACTGGTACTTTCCGATACGGCGAAAATTAATAATCGATCGGTGCATCTTCCGATACGACAGGCCGCTTTCGACAACTGCATCATCGACGGAAGCCTGCATGACGATACGACAAAACTTTACCGGGGGGAAATCTCATTTTTTACGAAAGATAACCGTCCCGAAGGTGGGGATGGATTCAACTATCATTTTAATTCATGCCTTATCCAGACGAAAAAAATAACGGATAACCCGCGCTTCGTTCAGTGCATCTTCAACCGGAGACCAACGTATATCCGCACCGGAAGCGAGGATGATGCTTATGCGTTTGACTTCCGGTTGGCGAACAAATCCGTTGGAATCAGCGGGGCCGACCGTGCCGTAACGGCACGGTATCCGACCGACCGCTACGGAGTCGGCCGTCTGAATAACACTACCGGCCCGTCGATCGGCGCTTACGAATACGTTTATCAAGAAGAAAAAAAGAAGAAATGAACCATTTTTCTTTTCGGATTGTTTCATAGAAAACACGGAATCCGTTGGGCACGTGCAGCGGAAGATGTGAAGAAACAAAATGAGTTATTAACACTAAAAACCGAAAGAAGATGAAAAAAACATGGTTTGTAATGATGCTGTTGATAGCAGCAGTAGGGATGATAACGGCACAGGAGGCCAAGTATGAAATCAAATCGGGCATCGTTAAGAAGGTGTCGAATGTAATGGGGCAGAAAGTCGAAAGCATATTGTATTTCGATGATTATGGGAAGATGGAAGCGGTAGAGACGACGGTTAACGTTGCCGGTACCGAGAAGAATATGCGTACGCTCGATGAGGGTAATTCGATTGCCAGTATTGATTTGGACGCAAAGACTGTTCAGCGGATGGAAAAGCCTGATAAATTAGACAACTTTCTGACGCTGACGGATGAGCAAAAAGAAAAGTATAAATATCAGGAATTGGGCGAAGAAACCTTCTTGGATCGTCCGTGCAAAAAAGTTTCGTTGGAACTGACCGAGATGGGACAGACGTTTCAGGCGACGTTGTGGCTCTGGAAAGGCATTCCGTTGAAGACGGAAACGCAGGTTGGCGGGATGACGGTGGTCGAAGAGGCCGTTGAAGTACAGGAAAATGTCGAAGTTCCGGCCGAGAAATTTACGGTTCCCGAAGGATTTACCGTATCGGAGTAAGAAGAGTTGTCTTAGAATACAAAATCAAGAAAGTGGGTGTTCGGAATTAATCAGGGCACCTTCTCTTTTGCCTATTTTCGCCCTACATGTTTTTCAACCTTGAGAAATCCGTTCTGCCCATTTGATTCTTTTTGAAAATTCGTAAATATCTTTTATTTGTTTTGGAATGTCTGGAATCCAGTGTTTTATTTTATGTCGTTTTCTGAAAATCAGGATGAAAATTTTCCACAGTTTATTTGATATATAAAAATAAGGAGTTCGTTTTTTTCGGGTTTTATTTAGGGTTTATGTCTAAACGTTTGCTTTATACACAAACGATAATAAATGAAACGCGAAACGTTACATAGTTTTTTCGACGGAACGGCTACGTCCGAAGAGGTATGGTCGGTCAAGGAATGGCTGGCGGAGTCGGAGGAGCACATGAAAGAGCTGATGTCCGAACGTGCTTTTTTCGATGCACTGATCTTGTCAGAAAAAGAAGAGGAAGAAGCTATCCTGCGTGCTAAAAAACAACGGAGACTTTATCGTAGAGTAGGGGTAGAATTGCTGAAAATGGCTGCTGTGGCCGCTGTAGTTGCCGGGATCGCTTTTTCGGTTTACTCGGCGAAGATGAACGAAGTAAGATCGGCAAGGCATACGCTTACCGTTCCGGCCGGACAACGCGCGAATCTTCGTTTGCCGGACGGAACGAACGTTTGGCTCAATGCTCGTTCGGTTATCACCTATCCTTCGTATTTTTCGGACGACGTGCGTGAAGTGCAGCTCGACGGCGAGGCTTATTTCGAGGTAGCTCACGATGCGCGTCATCCTTTTGTTGTGCGTACCGAACGCTACGATATCAATGTGCTGGGGACAAAGTTTAACGTCGAATCTTATCACGGTTCGGACGTTTTCTCCACAGCGTTGATGGAGGGGGCTGTCGAAATTATGTCTGCGGACGATCCGGCTCATCCCATTACGCTTGTACCGAATCAGAAAGCGGTCGAGTCAAACGGACGGCTGGCGGTTACTTCGATCGACGAGTACGAAAGCTACCGTTGGCGCGAAGGGCTGCTTTGTTTCCGGAACATTCCTTTTGCAGAATTGATGTCTCGCCTCGAAAAATGTTACGGCATTACGATCCGGATCGAAAACGAACGGATCGGGCGGAAAGTTTTCAGCGGGAAGTTCCGCATATCGGACGGAGTAGAAAATGTATTGCGTTTGCTGCAACAGGAAGAGCGTTATGTGTTTGAACGTGACGATGCCGAATCGGTCATTTATATTCGCTGAGAGTTCATGCTAAATATCTAATCCATCATAAATAAAACATTTAACAACATGACAAAAAAACATTTATCGAAGGACCCGGGTAAACGGAATCCTTTATTGAGAAACCTGTTTCGATGTACGAACGTGTTTGTGCTGTCGTTTCTGCTGGCTTCCGGCAGCGTACATGCCGGTGTATTGTCGGAGCAGGAAAACAAACTCTCGCTCGAAAAAAACAACGTTCGCCTCGAACAGATTATCCATGAAATCGAATCTCAGTCCGGCTATTTGTTCGTTTACTCGGGCGATGTAGACATGAAGCGCGAGTATTCCGTCCATGTACGTCAGCGGGGGATTCGGGAGACCTTGCAGGAATTGTTTGGCAATTCCGGCATCAAGTATCGAATCGACGGTTCTTATATCGTCCTTTCGAAAGACAAACAAGAGGCCGTTAAACAATCCGTTACTCAGGCTTCGAGGCGTATCAGCGGAAAAGTGGTCGATGCTGAAGGGCAGCCGGTCATTGGCGCCAATGTTGTGGAGAAAGGCACAGGCCACGGCGTGATCACCGACATCGACGGTCGCTTTTCGCTCGAGGTATCAGAAAAGGCCGTTCTTCAGATCTCGTACATTGGTTATGTGACGCAGGAAATTACGGTCAGAAACCGGAAAGATTTTTCCATTGTGCTCGAAGACGACACCAAACTTCTGGACGAAGTCGTCGTTGTCGGTTACGGTACGCAGAAGAAAGTCAGTGTTACCGGCTCTGTCGTACAGATTCAGGGAAAAGATCTGTTAAAGAATCCCGTATCGAACATCTCTTCGATGCTTACCGGGCGTTTGCCGGGTATTACCTCTACGCAGGTTTCGGGGCAGCCGGGTAGTGACGATGCCAGTATCTTGGTAAGAGGATTTTCAACGACCGGAAACAATGCTCCGATTATTTTGGTAGACGGGGTGCAGCGTTCGTATAATCAACTTGACCCGTATGAAATTGAGTCTGTTACCATCCTGAAAGATGCTTCGGCAGCAGCGGTATATGGAATGCAGGCGGCCAATGGAGTCATTCTCGTTACTACAAGAAAAGGTGTTGCTCAGAAGCCAAAAATCACGTATTCAACAAGTTTTTCGTCCAACGAGAATACCGCTTTCCCGAAATTCCTTGATGGGCCTCAATATGCGTATTACTATAACAAAGCCCGCGAAATGGACGGAAGAGATCCTTTGTTTACGGAAGATGACGTGAATAAAATGAGAAACGGAGATCCGAGCGGTAAACTGGGAAATACGAATTGGCTGGATGAAATTTTCCAGACAGGACATACCCAACATCATAATATTGCCGTAAACGGAGGAAATGAAAATGTGAAGTACTACGTTATGGCCGGGTATTATAATCAGAAGGGAAATATCAAGAATTTCGATTTCGAACGCTATAACATTCGTAGCAATGTAGACGCCAATATCACGAAAAACCTGTCTTTATCGTTAGATATTGGTGCCCGGTTGGAAGAAAGAAAAGCTCCGGCTTTAGACGCAGGAAAAGGCGGTGGTATCGAAGGAAGTGCTTACAGTTACAGCATTCTCAGGCAAGCGGTGAAGGCTTTACCTTTCCTGCCGAAAGAGTACGAAGGCATTCCTACCGGTTCGAAAGTGAATCCGATACCGATGAACCCGATTGCGGCAAGAGATTTATCGGGATACAACAATACAACGATGGCGGTTCTGCAAAGCAACCTCTCTTTGAAATGGAATATCCCCCATATAAAAGGCTTACATGTCAAAGCAATGTTAAGCTACGACCATGATTATACGTATGGAAAGAATTTTAAAAATACGTATGAGTTGATGGGGGCTGATATTACCCAATTGCATACGGATAAATTTTACACTAAAAATAATTTTCAGGCTATCTCAAGACCTTCTCTGACGGAGTCGATGGGAAGAGCATCCCGGTTTACCGGGCAGTATTCGATCAACTATGCCAATACGTTCGGCGATCACGATGTGACCGGATTGTTCCTTTATGAGCATTCCGACAGAAGATTCAATAAATTTCACGTATCCGGAATTGATCTGGATATTCTCGGTTTGGAAGAACTTGACCTGATGAATAAGATCAGCGATATCGGAAAAGGGTTTGGCGGAGAAAGCAAAACATCTCCTCGGGCTGGCTATGTCGGACGTATTACGTATGCCTACAAACAGAAATATCTGGCCGAACTGTCGGGTCGCTATGACGGATCGTATAAATTTGCGAAGAACAAACGCTGGGACTTTTTCCCCGCACTCTCTTTGGGATGGAGAATCTCGAACGAAGATTTCTTTAAAAACAACTCGAACCTCTCTTTTGTCGACGATCTGAAAATAAAAGCTTCATACGGTAAATTGGGGAATGATGCGGCGGTGGATCCGTTCTCTTACTTGAGCTACATGAAGTTTATTTCGAAAGACGCATCCGTTATCTTCGGAGAAGCTTCTCAGAAAGCCTTGATGACCGATGTTGTAGCAAGTCCCGATATGCTGTGGGAAGTAGCTACCACCTATAACTTCGGACTCGAGTCCATGTTCTGGGGAGGCAAACTCGGCGTAGAATTCGACGCGTTTTATAAAGTGACTTCCGATATTTTACGCAAACCTTCTTCTTATCCGCCTTCTGTCGGAAAGTATTACCCTATCTACGTGAATGAAGGGATTGTAGATAGCCGCGGGTTTGAATTGACGCTCTCGCATAATAACCGCATCAATGACTTCAACTACCGAATTAAAGCTAATGTGAGCTGGGCACGGAGTAAGATAATTAAGTGGGACCAAAGCCCGAATATCCCTTATTGGCAGAAGAATAACGGACGTACCGTCGGACAAAAAGAAGGTTTTATCGCGTTGGGTCTGTTCCAAAGCGAAGAAGAGATTGCCAATTCGGCTGTTGTGGCAGGTAAACCGACCCGTCCGGGAGACATCAAGTATAAAGACCTCAATGGCGATGGAAAAATTACGTACGATCAAGACCGTACGTTTATCGGCAAAAGCAATTATCCCGAACTGATTGCCGGTTTGAATCTGAGTGCCGACTGGAGAGGATTCGACTTCTCGGCACTGTTTCAGGGCGGAGCCATGTCCGACGTCGCGTTGATGGGATTTTATCATGGAGTAGGTTGGGATAACACTCAGTTTACGCGTCCTTTCTACGGAGGCGGAAACTCTCCCGTTTACCTGATGGAAGGCGCATGGCGGCCGGATAACCCGAATGCCAAATATCCGCGTCTGACCCTCGAACCCGACAATAACGGATATGCCAATACGCTTTGGCTGATCGACGGCTCTTATCTGCGTCTTAAAAGCGTTCAATTAGGATACAGCATTCCTAAAAAAATGGTACAGAAGATAGGGGCAGATAATTTGCGTCTTTATGTTTCAGGATCGAACTTGTTTACATGGAGTCATATGCCGTATATTGATCCGGAGGCTCCCGATGTAAACAACGGGTATTATCCTCAACAGAAAACATACAGTATCGGATTAAACATTACTTTCTAAAATAAGCAAATTATGAAAAATAGATTTTATCATACCATCTTATTATTCGGTTTTATTCTTTTTGTCGGCTGTCAGGACTTTTTAGATCCTACGCCTACCAATAAATATTCGAATAAGTTCACGTGGGAAAGTGAAAAAAATGCAACCCTTTATTTAAATGGATTTTATACCTATATAAGCATTTACGGAAACTTTGGAAACGGACAATTCGGGGCAACCCTGCTGACCGATGGTCTTACAGACCAACTCAAATATGCCGGAAATGTTGCGGGGGTAGGTACGCCTAATCTCTACGCGTACTATCCCGAACGCATCACGCCTGATCAGAACTCGCTCGGTGTTTGGAACGATGCTTACGAAAGGGTGCGTCGTGTCAATGAGGCATTGTTGGGATTAAATGAGTTCGCTAAATTTCCGGAGGAGAAGAAAAAAGATTTTGAAGGGCAGTTGCGTTTTTTCAGGTCTTATATCTATTTTCAATTGATGAAGCGGCATAAGAGCGTCATCTTATTAGATAAGCCGACTTCTCATAAAGACAATCCGAGAGCGTCGGAAGCTGAAGGCTGGGATTTCATCGAAAAGGATTTGAATGAAGCCATCGCTTCTCTCCCGGTTACTCGTCCGGCTGCCGAATCGGGACGTCTGACGAAAGGAATGGCCTTGGCATTCAAATCGAGAGTGATGCTTTATGCCCAACGATGGGATAAGGCTAAAACGGCCGCTCAGGAATGTATCGATTTGAAAGATGATAAAGGAGGGCTTGTGTACGAACTCAATCCTGAATATCAAAAAGCTTTCGCAAGCTATGAGCAAGGAAACAAGGAAGCGATCCTGTATTTCCGCTATGTTTCCCCTTCCCCGACGCATAACTTCGACAAGAACTACGTGCCCGGAGGCGATTATGCCGGACTGGGAGCTTTGGCGGGGCCGACTCAGGAAATGGTAGAAGAATACGAATTGGCAACCGGCGGGAAGCCCGACTGGAGTAAATGGCGTTCTAAAACAACCGAAACACCTCCGTACGAACTTCTGGAGCCTCGTTTCAAAGCTTCCATACTCTACAATGGCGCATCTTGGAAAGGACGCAAAGTGGAAGCCTTTGTGGGAGGTGCCGATGGCTTTCAGGACTATGGTTCTGCTTCGGCGTCGAACGGACATACCGTTACCGGATATTTCTTGAGAAAGAATTTGGATGAAAAGAATACGGATGTGGAAAAAAATCTCAGCACACAACCCTGGATCGAAATTCGTCTGGCCGAAGTGTATTTGAACTTAGCCGAAGCTTCGGCCGAATTGAAAGATGCGGCAACGGCCAATCAGGCGCTTACCGCCGTAAGGAAACGTGTCAATTTGCCTTGGAGCGCCAAAACAGGCGATGCCTTAATGCAGGCTGTACGTCATGAACGAAAAGTAGAATTGGCTTTTGAAGGACAATATTATTGGGATCTTCGCCGGTGGAACAGAGCCATGACGGAGCTTAACAACGTGCGTTTTCATGGGTTGAAAATAGAAAAAAACGGAAATTCGTTTAGCTATCAATATGTGGTTGTAGACGATCAGGTAAGAAAATATACCGAAAGACTTCAAAAGTCGTTTCCTATACCTTCTGCCGAACTTGCCAACAATTCGGCTATTCAGCAATTAGATGAATGGAAATAAAAACAGAAAGAAAGATGAAAAATATTTATTTTAGCATATTGTGCAGCATAGCCTTATCATTAACAGGCTGCCAAACTCCCGAGGAGTTGGTGATGGATGAATCTTCGGCCGGAGCACACGGATTTAATGTTAAATTCTCCGATGGGTCGGGAGACTTTTATCCCGAGAAAGCTGCTCCTTATAAAGACGGAGATGTGTTGACCTTTGTTGTTCCCTGGTTCTATCCCGAAGACAGTAACAACGAGACGGATCTGACGAAGATGAAGTTGTATGCTTCTTTACCGAATAATGTTACGGTAGAACCGGGATTAGGTGGTATCTTTGATTTGACGAAGGAACATCAGATTACCGTTACTTCGCCGAACGGGTCGAAATCGAAACTGACGGTCAAAGGAGAACGTCGGAAGAGCTCCAAGAAAATGATTACCGAGTTTTCGCTTCCCAAAGGAATACAGGGAATTATTTTCGAAGATAAGAAAATGATCGGACTTATTTCCGGAGGATTGGATCTTTCGAATATGGTGCCGACCATCAAGACATCGGCTCATGCTTCGGTTTCTCCCGATCCCTCGTTACCGCAGGATTTCAGTAAGCCGGTGGAATATACGGTAACGGCCCACGATGGATCAATACAGAAATATACGGTTCAGGTCATTATTCCCGATAAAATACCGTACGGATTGCGTAAAGAAAGCGCCAAGCAACTGTTCAGTGTTCGTCTGTCCGATATCGGAATTAATCAAGGCAATCACTGGAGTACCGGTATCGCCGTATCTTCCAAATATGTGTTTATCAATACGCGAAACACTGATTTGACATATATCGATCGTTTTACGGGTAAAAAGGTGGGTGCTATTTCGTTGCCATTCAAATCCAGCTTGGGCAACTTCTTTATCACAAATGATGATAACGATAATTTGCTTATTTCGAATTACAACAACAAAGCCGGAGGGACATTGACGATCTACAGAATAAAAGATACCGCCAACCCGGAGAAGTATATCGAATTCAAGAACGCACCCGTATCGGGACGTAGGATGTCTGTTTCCGGAAGTCTGGACGGAGATGCGATTATTTTCGCTCCTTCCGATAAGTCGAGCAAGATTCTTTACTGGACGGTAACCGGTGGCGTATTGCAGTCGCAGGAGCCGCAGATATACACGGCCGATGAGACGAAGATTAAATGGAACTTTGTCGCCGATGCGGCCACTACGGAGAAAGATTTGAACAAAGGCTTATTTATTGCCGGTTACGGTCCTGTGAATGCCGTCGGGTTCTTCAATGCGGACGGAACGTTGAATGCCGGAGCGAACTTAACCGGTCTGGGTCTGGATAAGCATGTGAACCATGCGCTCGATTTAGCCGTATTTAACGGAGCTACGTATCTTGCTTTAGGCAGTCAATTCTATGCAGCGAACGCAACCGGTTTCATTTTCGATGTTACCGTTCCTTCGAGCATCGGAGGGGATAATGCCCTCGTATATAAATCGCCTTCGTTACCGACCGACAACAACGCAAACTCAACGGCAGATATTCATTTGAAAGTTTCTGCCGACGGATTGAAAATGGTGTTGTATCTCTTCGGTACGAATGGAGGGGTAGACGCTTATGAGTTCGATTGTATCGATGTAAGTAAACTGATGTAATTATAAATTGTTTATACAAGAGGATGTGTCAAAACGCAATGTTTGGGCACACCCTCTTTAGATGTGTAAGAATGGGTGAAATGCGAGGCGCTAAGGATGAGGGCGAGGGAGCATACTAAGAGGTATGTGACCGAGTTCGCATTCCGCAAGCAACGACGCTATTCGCCCGTTATGACACATCGTTTTTTTATGTTTTATGATGAAATATCCATACGCTTATTTATTACTGCTTATTTTGGCGCTTCTTTCCGCCTGTGGAGAAGAAAAGAAAGAACTGCCCTGGGAATGGCCGAAAGAACCGGATACGCCTGATGTTACGACGCCGGCTTCGAAGAAACCTCGATTTATCTGGATCGATGCGGCTGCCAATTTTCCCGATTTTGCCGACAGCAAGGAAAATATCGCTCGTGATCTCGCGCTCGCCAAAGAGGCCGGTTTTACCGATGTGGTCGTGGATGTGCGTCCGACCAACGGAGACCTTCTCTATCGCTCTTCCGTTCCCGGATCCAAACCGGTTAGCTGGCTGGGAGCTTGGGTAAAAGGTACGTATACGAAAATCGAACGGAAGGCAACGTGGGACTATCTTCAGGCTTTTATCGATGAAGGGCATCGGCTGGGCTTAAAGGTACATGCCGGATTTAACACGATGACCGGAGGCAACAGCACTTCGCTCGGAGCGGAAGGCATCCTCTTTCGCGATGCGTCGAAAAAGAACTGGGCGACCTCCGAAAATCTCGCGTCCGGTATTACGAATACGCTGAGTAACGGTCAGCGAAACACCAAATTCTTTAATCCGGTAAATCCGGAAGTACAAGACTACTTGTGCGCATTGCTGAAAGACCTCGCTCGATACGATTTGGACGGGATTTTTCTTGACAGAGGACGCTTCGACGGCATTCAGTCCGATTTCTCCGACCTGACGCGCAAACAATTCGAAGCTTATATCGGAAAGCAAGTCAACAATTTCCCCGACGATATTTTGCCTAAAGGCGCGACGATGGCCGATATAAACAAGATGACGTCTTATCCTCCTTATTTTAAGAAATGGCTTGAATTCCGGGCTAAAGTGATGCATGATTTTATGGCGAAAGCCCGTAAATCGGTTAAAGATACGAACCCGAAGGTGAAATTTGGCGTGTATGTCGGCGGTTGGTACTCCATTTATTACGAAGTGGGCGTCAACTGGGCAAGCAAGAAATATTCCGCTTCCGATTACCGTTGGGCTTCGGCCGAATACCGCAAGTACGGGTATGCCGACTTGATGGATCAGATGTTGATCGGAGCTTACGCCTCGCCGCTCAAGGTGTACGGAAGTACGGAGTGGACGATGGAAGGATTTTGCCGTTTGGCGAAAGAGAAAATCCGAAAGGATTGTCCGATGGTGGCCGGAGGTCCTGATGTGGGTAACTGGGACCTGAAAAATACAGCTACCCCCGCGCAGGAAAACGAGGCCATTGTGAAATCCGTAAAAGCCTGTATGGACGCTTGCGACGGATATTTCCTTTTCGATATGATCCATCTGAAACTGGCCAACCAGTGGAGCTATGCCCAAGAAGGTATCCGGCTGGCGATGGGTAGCACCGGTAAGTAGTAGAAAACAGTCTCATTCATACGCGCAAGTGGAATGGGTGGCTGGAGTTTCCGATGGACAAGGCGCTTGGTAATAACGGAAACGTGACGGGGGAGGTGAAAGTACGTGTCGCTCCTGACGGTCAGTCGGCCCATGTCGCGTTCCTCTGCACGAACGGCGGAGTGATGCTCTGGAAGGTAACGCTGCAATAAAAATGTACGGTAACGCTGACGGATAGCGGCTTGAGAAAAGAGAGAGGCTGTGTCGGAAAGATACTTTTTGGCACAGCCTCCCGTTATGATCGGCCGGGACCATACGAGAAGATATAACATATATATAATGTATAGGACAAATCAAGAAAAAAAGAAACGTATGAAACGATTTTTTGTGTATGTATTAGGGTGCGTCGTGTTTGGCGGAGGATGGAACGCTCCGGAAGCCTCGGCGCAGACGGCCGTCGAAGGCCGTGTGACGTGTGAAGGAAAAGGAATATCGGGCGTGGTTGTTACCGACGGACAAACGTGTGTGACGACCGATCGCGAAGGGCGTTACGCGTTGCCCGCGACCGATCCGACAGCCGAGTTCGTCTATGTATCGACACCGGCGGGGTATCTGCCACCCGACAGTGCGGGCATTCCGCGGTTCTATCGGGCGATCGACCGCGCGAAACCGCAACAGCATGACTTTTCCCTCCGTCGGAATCCGAAGGATGATCAGCGTCATTTGCTCGTCGTGCATGCCGATCCGCAGTTTTTCAGCGAAGAAAATTTTGAAGCATACGTCGATATTGTCGCCGATTGCCGGCAAACCGTCGACGCGTACACGCAGGGCGATGTATTCGGCATCGATTGCGGCGATCTCGTGGGCGACAAACCGGAGCTTTATAACCGTTACATCGACGAACTGAGCCGGACGGGCGTACCGTTCTACCGCGTGCTCGGTAATCACGACATGCGTTACGGCGGGCGCACCGACGAACTTTCGACGGCTACGTACACCCGTCATTTCGGGCCGGCCTACTATTCGTTCAACCGCGGCAAAGTACATTACATCGTACTCGACAATGTGTTTTACATCGGCCGCGATTATTTCTACATGGGCTATATCACCGAAAAAATGTTTCGCTGGTTGGAGCAGGACTTGTCGCATGTACCTGCGGGAAGTACCGTCTTCGTGGCGATGCATATTCCGGCGCGATTGGCCGAGAAGTCCGAACCTTTCACGTATTCGAACGAGCAGATGGGCGGGCAAACGATCAACGCGCAGGGACTGTTCGAACTCTTGAAACCCTATCAGGCGCATATCCTGACCGGACACATGCACTACAATAAGAATATCGTACACTCGCCGCGACTGTACGAACATAACACGGCGGCCATCTGCGGCACGTGGTGGCAGGGAGCGTATTGCCTCGACGGTACGCCGCTCGGCTACGGGGTGTACGAGATCGACGGCGACCGCGTAACGTGGTATTTCAAGAGTGCCGGTCACCCGCGCGATCATCAGATGCGTGGCTATCCCGCCGGAGCGAACAAGGAATTTCCCGACGACGTGACGGTGAATATCTGGAACTGGGATGCCGGTTGGAAGGTCGAATGGTACGAGGACGGACGCCTTCAGGGCGAGATGACCCGTTTCGACGGCATCGATCCCGAAGTCGTGACCATGTGTGCCGACAAAGACCGGCTGAGGTTTAAATGGATTGCACCGATTAAAACGACGCACATGTTTCGGGCGACGCCCGCCTCGCGGCAATCGACCGTCGAAATCGTAGCTACCGACCGATTCGGAAACCAATATAAAACAAGTATACAACCAACAAAAAACAAGTAAACAAATGAAGAAAAAAGCAACAATGATTTGCGCGATTTTATGCGCGCTGTTCGCCGTGGGATGTCAAACGAAGCAGGCGAATACGGAAACGGAAGTGAAAACGGAGACTCCTAAACTGATGTGGTTCGATGCCACGGCCAATTTCGAGCGCTTCAACCACAAAGATTCGATCGATTTTTATCTGGCAAAGATTCAATCGCTCGGGTTCACCGACGCCGTAGTCGATGTACGTCCTATCTCGGGACATGTGCTGTATCGCAGCGCTTACGCGCCGTTCCTCGAAGAGTGGGAAGGCGTGAAACGGGACGAATCGTTCGATTTCCTCGGCTATTTCATCGAACGGGCTCACGCCAACGGATTGAAAATTCACGCGGCGTTGAATACGTTCGTGGCCGGGCATAACTACAAAAATTCCGGCGTCGTATTCGGCGAGCACCCCGAGTGGGCAACGATCGCTTATACTCCCGATCAGGGATTGGTGCCCATCATGTCGGTTCCGAAAAAATATTCGGCGATGGTGAACCCGATCATTCCCGAATATCAGGAGTATATTCTGAATATTTTCCGCGAAGTGGTACAGAAGTACTCGTCGCTCGACGGTATCATCCTCGACCGTGTGCGTTACGACGGTTTTATGGCCGATTTCTCCGAGCTGTCGCGCGCGAAGTTCGAGGAATATCTGGGCGCAAAAGTCGAACGATTCCCCGAAGACGTCTATGAATGGAAGAAGGACGATAAAGGAGCGTACTACCCCGAAAAAGGCAAGCATTACCTGCAATGGCTCGAATGGCGGGCGATGAACATCCGCGATTTTATGGAGAAAGCGCGTAACGAGGTCAAAGCCGTGAATCCGGCGTTGAGCTTCGGTACTTATACCGGCGCGTGGTATCCGTCGTATTACGAAGTAGGCGTGAATTTCGCGAGCAAGGAGTACGATCCGTCGAAGGAATTCGACTGGGCTTCGCCGACGTATCAAAAGACAGGGTATGCCGAACTGATCGACCTGTACATGGTGGGCAACTACTACACGAGCATCACCAAAGAAGCCTATATGGCCGAAGACAAAGTGGTGCAGAACGAAACCGACATGCAGGCGCAGCGAAACATCTGGTACTGCGTGGAAGGCTCGTGCGAGAACTTGCGCCGCGTGCTTGGCGAAAACAAATTTCTGGGCGGTATTCTGGTCGATCAATTTTATGAAAATCCCGAAGGACTGACCGAATCGATCAAGATGAACCTCGCCAAGTCGGACGGACTGATGGTGTTCGATATCGTCCACATTATTCACAAAGACATGTGGGACGCTGTAGAGAAAGGCATGCGCGAAGGCGGCGCCCTGCCTGCCGACGCGAAATAAACCGCGGGTAAGGCGTACATCCTGTCGCCGGAAACTGAGTATCCGGCGTTCAAACAGCTGTTTTTGCTCGTTGTTGTACAACAATGATATTAAAACAGCATGTTTTGCCTCGTTGTTGTACAACAACGACCCTTAAACAGCATGTTTTGTCCTGTTGTTGTACAACAATGACCCTTAAACAGCATGTTTTGCCCCGTTGTTGTACAACAACGACCCTTAAACAGCATGTTTGACCCTGTTGTTGTACAACA
>NZ_RQYN01000060.1 GCF_003860135.1 Tannerella forsythia | reverse complement strand
TTTATTTTCGGTTGGTTTTTCCGGAAGCATAAAATATATTTTGTGGCATAAGTTGATTTTATAAGGAACGACTAAATAAAAGACAAATTGAGACGACGGTGAAAATTATTACCCTCTAAATGTCTAGTCTCCGAGTATAGAGAGCTATTGAGTGTTTCTGTAGAAGTCAACCAGTCACTTCGGAATAGATTATTGGCGCTCAAACGAATATTAAAGTTATTCTTACTCCATCCAACTTGCAGTTGCCAAAAGTCTCTATCTTCATAATAGACCGCTCTGTTCCCTTGTATAGTACGAAACATAGTTTGATATGCTGTTTGGAAGTAAAAATCATTGAGATGATATACAGCAGATGCCTTAAAATAGAATGGTGTCTTAGTCATATCATAATAGCCTAGGAATCTGAAAAATGTCACTGATGGAGATGCTGCAAGTTGTAACTTGCCGTCAAGTAATTTGTAATTAAATGAAGTTCCTATCTGTGTGCGATGATACTGTGCATCCGTATCATAGCGTCTCAACAAAGCTTGACCATTATCGTAATGTTCAAAGATAGGCACATATAAATTTAGCTCCCCATAATACTGACAATAGAGAGATGTAGAAAACTTATTACTAGGAATCCAATTGTATGATAGATTATAGGTGAATTGGCGTGATAAACCTATATTGGGATTTCCTGCGACATACATTAATTCATTATCTTTTAGAATATTTGGGCTTTTTATACTAGCTCCCGGATAATTAGATCCATAGTGAAAGTAAGTCTTGAAAGAGTGCATAGAGGATGGAGAGAATCCTGCAGAAAAATTAAAAAGAGGATAGAGTTCCTTAATTGATTTAGTATTAATCTTATTTTCCTCCCATTGTAGAGAGATATCTGTACTCAGATTCCACCTACTATTGGATAAATTATATCCTATAGTACTACCGGCAAAACGAGATACAAACTTATTGTTATAAGGAGAGGAGCCTGTGTATTTCACATCATTTTGATTTTCGCCATAATAGCCTCGCAAAAAGATTCTTTGTCGCTTTGCTATATCTTTAGAGGCAGTTGCACTTATACCATATCTGTACTGATTCTCTTCTGCATTATTCTCAATAGGAGTCATATTTGGCATTGTGATAGAGTACAAAGTATTATCATTAACATAGCTATAACTTGCATAGGGACTTACACTCAGTCGTAGAGCATTTGCCAAAGCAAAAAAGTAATAACCATTCCAAGTGATAAATCGCTGATTTGTAGGGTTGTCTTTTGTAAAGAAATAGGAGTCTATTCTATCAGGTTCGTAAGAAAGGGTACCAGAAGTCTTTGCCATTGGCTTTTCTCCATAAGAAAAACCTACCGTATTAGCTATTTGGATATTGTTAGAATCATATATCGCCCTCAGCGTAATCGGATACGTGTTTTGTTTATAATCTCCTTTATCAAATAGCTCTTTTCTTGTAATGGAACTGCATCTCCATTACTATCAAGAAGAGAATATGTGCCTATTGTAGAGGCTCCTATATTGTGAAGATTATGATTTGATGCACCGACATAGAGGTCATAAATCATCTTTTTGTAAGCAAATTTGGAGTAGAGTGAAACATTACTGGAAAGTCCGGTGAGAAAATTCTCTTTGACACTTAGTTTTGTATATCCTCCATACTCGTACTTATGAACAATGAAATTAATCACATGTTCATGACCTTGAAATCGAGGATCGGTGGGAAAATCTAAATACTCTACTCTTCTAACATCAGTAGTCAACAAACCTTCAATGTCTTCCTTCGATGCCGGAATAAAATTGATAAATAGTACTACACCGTCACCTGTCTGAGTCGTGATTGCATTATTCATCAGATTGATGCTTATTTGCGGCATTGCAATTTTACGGAGAAGATCCACTGCATTTTGTGCAGAGTTCTTTTGCCTCATCGTAGGCGTAATTACTGATGACTGAGCCGAAGTCTTCTGCAACTCGGCCTTAACTATGACCTCCGGCAGATACTTTGTTTTCAGCGAGTCTGTTTCTTGAGCCAGTACTGAAAAAGGCATTATGCCAATCATTAAGATAAAAAGAAACTTCATTTTCATGTGTATTATTGTTTTTTTAAGATCCCTCTTGATTTCATCTAAAATTATCGAGTCAACACCTCGTATCAAATCTTCTCTTTTGTTGTTCATAGCACAATTCTTTAATTCGTTGCACATATATACTTATATATCCACATCCAAAGTTTTTCTAAAGAAGCGATATCCAATCCCTGTAAAAGTGACTGTCTAAAAGATAAACCATAATAAGAATGAATAAAGATTGATGTCACTTCTGGCAGGTCAATATCAGGTCTTATTTCTTTACGCTCGACAGACAGTTGTAGGATTTTGCTCCATAATTCTGTTTCTTTACATTCATATTGTTCTATTTTTTCTTCTACATCAGGATAGTTTCCTTTTAAGGAGAGGAATAGCTTAAAATAATTCATTGGAGATCTGGTGATATCTTCCGATTGCTCTGTGGCTGTGCGCATTCTTAAACTGATGTGTTCAAGATATACAGTAATGAATGTCCGCAACGGGTTTTTTGAAGAAATTAACTCTTTAGAAAAATATGGCAGGCTTCCCAAATGAGAAAAAACAAATCGATCTACAGTTGCCTTAAAAATATCGGCCTTTGAGCTGAAATGATGAAAAATAAGTCCGCGACTGACATTCGCAGCTTGTTCAATTTCTGCAATAGTAACAGCGTCATAGCCTTTTTCCAAAAACAATTTAAATGCCTCTTCAATAACTTGACTCTTTTTATCAGTTTTACTCATAATCTACCTCAAATACAATAGAGACCGTTTGGTCGGTTTGTTTTTGGCAAAATTACAATGACATGATGAATTCTCCAAATTTCTATCTTCTTTTTTATTTCGTATTGCATTTGCTAGTTGAATTTACGCGCACGTTTTTTAGCGACCCGCATCGTTGAATCGATTATTTCCACTATCTTTGTGTTTTGGCAGCAGACCGGTCTGTCGCTTATTCCTTTGGGGATGAGAGGAAAGTCCGGGCAACACAGGGCGCCATCCTTCCTAACGGGAAGCTGTCCGCGAGGGCAGAGTAACGTAACAGAAAAGAACCGCCGCACCGCAAGGTGAGGTAAGGGTGAAAAGGTAAGGTAAGAGCTTACCGCTCCCGTCGGAATACGGGAGGTCCGTACGTCTGATGGGTTGTAAGGTCACGTATACCGACGATGGAGGGCGGCTCGTCCAATGTCGGGGGGTAGACTGCAAGGAGCTTGCCGGCAACGGTAAGCCAAGATAAATGACAGACGCTTCGTTTCCCTTTTGGGTGACGGAGTACAGAACCCGGCTTACAGGTCGGCTGCCTTTCTTTCAAATAAACAACATTTTATCAATAACGATGCCGGATAATAAGACGACTAAAAAATCGCTCTTTACGCGAATTAGCGAGGGCGTTTCATCACTGATTCGCTTCGTCACCTACGATATTTGGAGGATGACCGAAAACGAAATGAGCGGGTTACGCCGATCCTATATTTACGTAGCCAAAACGGTGATTCTGGCCGTGCGCGGCTTCAAAAGCGAAAATTTGCAGACACGCGCTTCAGCACTGACCTACAGCACGCTATTAGCTCTTGTACCGTTGTTGGCCGTCATTGTCGGCATCGCAAGCGGATTCGGCTTTCGCGATACCATACGAAAAGGACTGTATGATTTTTTCCCCAGCCAGTCGTTTCAAATCGATAAGGCACTCGATTTTGCCGAAAATTACCTCTCCATGGCTAAAGGAGGACTGTTTATCGGAGTAGGACTTGTTCTCCTCTTTTACACCGTCATCAGCCTGATCTCTACGATCGAACGCACATTCAACGACATTTGGCAAGTGCAGAAAGATCGTCCGTGGCATCGCAAGGTAAGCGACTATATGGCCATGTTCGTCATCCTGCCCGTACTAATGACCTGCTCAAGTGGCCTTTCGATCTTTATTTCAACGATCCGAAACTCTTACCTCAACGAATTTATTTTCCTGACTCCGATTGCCGATTTGACACTCAGCCTGCTGCCTTACGTGATCATCAGCCTGTTCTTCACACTGCTCTATATCTTTGTCCCGAACACGAAGGTACGCTTCCTCAACGCGTTGGTAGCCGGGATTATCGTCGGGTGCGTCTTTCAGATTTTCCAGAACTTCTACATCAGCGGACAGATCTGGGTCAGCAAATACAACGCCATCTACGGAAGTTTTGCCGCCCTGCCTTTGCTGATGTTGTGGCTGCAAGTATCATGGCTGATCTGCCTGTTCGGCGCCGAGCTCGTTTATGCTTCGCAGAACGTGAAAAAGTTCAGCTTCGAGCGCGACAGTAAAAATATCAGTCGACGGTATCACGACTTTTTGGCGATCCTGATTGCCACGCTGATCGTAAAACGTTTCGAACAAGGCGAAAAACCTTACACAGCCAATGAACTTTCGGAATCTTACCGCATCCCTATCCGCCTTACCACAAAAATTCTCTGCCTGTTGACCGAGTTAGGCATCCTGATCGAAGTCAATTACGAAGACGACGAACGCATCGTTCATTACCAGCCGGCTTTCGACATTCATCAGATTACCGTCGGCCTCTTGCTGCGAAAGATCGACGAACAGGGATCGGAAAACTTCAAGATCGATACGGACGAGATGTTCAGGAAAGAATGGCATACCTTTCTCGATAAGCGACAAGAACTTTACTTACCCAACAAGGATCTTCTGCTGAAGGATTTATAACCATCGTCATCTTTCGCCGCACGAACAGTCATGAGCTGTCCGGCTAAAATAACAAATATCCTGAAAAGTCTCGTTAAGTGCAATTTTAAACAACAGCGTCGCTTACGGAAATTTATTCTTAACCCCAGATTCCGCAATAGAAAAATAAGCATGAATTTCATTCAGGCCTTCAGCCCTCCGAACAAGGTCTGGATGTCGATCCCCCACCCTTGCGGGATAGGGCTGAAATAATCCGGGCTTTCAGCCCTTATACCCCCTACAGAGGCGGTGAATTGTTGAATTGTTAAATTGTTGAGTTGTTGACTGACCGCTAATGAACAATTACGAATGACGGGATTTAACAATGCCAAATAATCTTGTATATCCATAACCCAAAGATAGCCCTATTTTGATGCGGTTGCCCTGGGTAAAACCCATCCATGAGGGGGGGGGAACCGTAGCTACAGGGGACGATTCGATCGAATGAGGGTATGAAATCAAGTATATCAATACCTCTGCTTCCCGAACGCATTTTTTCCGGCTATTTATTTTGAGTTTTATCGGACAACCCTTAAAAAACACAGAAGAAATTCCCGGTTCGAAGACGATAAACGTCGTACCGCGCCTACTGCGGATCGACATCGGCATGCAGAATAACCTGACGGAACGACGGTATCTGCTGCATCGCCGCATGGGCGGCTTCGAGCGTGTGACGCACGTCTTTCACGGCAACCGAAAGCGGTATCTTCAACATAATCTGGCGCACAAACAACGTCTGCACACGACCTATCGGTGGAACGAAAGGCCCGATGACGTTCGTTCCCAAATCTGCCCGTAACCGCTCGCTGTACATGGCCGCGAACCGGTTCAGCGTCGTTTCGTTCTTCGCCCGCATGATGACCGTGATCAGGCGGCAATAAGGCGGATAGAAGTATTGCTTGCGCTCGGCCAGTTGCGAGAGCGCCATCCCATCGTAGTCAAAGGTCTGCACCATGCGCAGCAGCGGATGTTGAGGCTGTGATGTCTGAATGATAACCGTTCCCTGTCCGGCACGCCGCCCCGCGCGTCCGCTCACCTGCATCATCAGCTGGAAAGCCCGCTCATGGGCACGGAAATCCGGAAAGTTCATCAGGCTGTCGGCATTCAGCACCCCAACCACACTGACATTCCCGAAGTCCAATCCTTTCGAGAGCATCTGTGTTCCGATTAGGATTTGTGTCTTCCCCTCTTCAAAATCGGTCAAAATACGTTCGTAGGCGCGGCGCGTACGAGCATTGTCGAGGTCGAGGCGCGCCGTAACGGCGTGAGGGAACAAAGTGGCGATCTCCTCTTCGACCTTCTCCGTACCGAAGCCTACCATCTTGACCTCGGTGCTCCCACACGAGGGGCAACGCGACAGCACAGGCTGCGAATAACCGCAATAATGGCAAACCTGCCGATGCCGGCTGTGGTGATACGTGAGCGTCACGTCGCAGTTCACGCAGTGCGGCACATAGCCACACGCCTTACATTCCAGCATCGGAGCGAAACCGCGCCGGTTCTGAAATAAAATCACCTGCTGTCCGTGCGTCAACGCCTCGTCGATTTTTTCGCGCAGTAAAGGAGAGAACAGCGTCTCCTTCATGATTTTTTTGCGTCGCAACGTTTTCACGTCGACGATATGAATTTGCGGGACTAACGTGGTGCCGTAACGTTCACACAGCGTGACCAGCCCGTATTTTCCCGTCTTCGCGTTATAAAATGAATCGAGCGAAGGCGTCGCCGAGCCGAGCAGCGTTCGGGCGCCGTGCATCGAGGCCAGCATAATGGCCGCATTGCGCGCGTGATAGCGGGGTGCGGGGTCTTGCTGCTTATACGACGGCTCCTGCTCCTCGTCCACAACAACCAGCCCCAGAGCGGAGAACGGCAGAAACAGCGACGAGCGCACTCCTACTATCACCAACGGCTCGCCGGCCTCAAGCAGTCTATTCCAGACCTCCACCCGCTCCGCGTCAGACAGCCCGGAGTGATACACCAGCAGACGTTTGCCTAACACCCGCGCCAGCCGTTCCGTGATTTGAGTCGTGACGGCAATCTCGGGCAACAGATACAAGGCCTGCCGCCCTTCCCGCAACGTCGAAAGGATCAGATGCAGATAGATTTCCGTTTTTCCGCACGACGGCGCCCCGTGCAACAGGCAAACGGCTTTCGTCGAGAACATCTCGTTGATAGAAGTAAGCGCCGCTTGCTGTGCCGCGCTCAGAGGATAGGGCGGATGTAGAGCCGACGTAAGATGTAACCGGCTGATCTCTTTCCGGTACGCCTCGATCACCCCGCGCCGCAACAGTCCGTTCAGCACCGACGAATCGGCACCCGCTGTTTTCAGGAAACTTTTTCGAGAGATTTCAGGTCTGCCCTCTCCTCGAAAAGGTTTCGTTTCATCGAGGAAAGAGAGTAACAGCTTCTCTTGCTTCGGCGCTCGCCTCAACGATCCAAACACTGGGACGAGATCGGCTTCTTTCTCATACAGGGAAGACAGGCGCAGGTAAACTTCCGTCTTAGGTACGAAACCTCGCTTAAGCTCTTCGCGAACGGTTACGGCTCCCAGCTTCACAAGTTGCGTCAGCGTGGGAATCAGGTTGTGCAAGCCAGTTTTCTTCTCAATCTCTTCTACTGTTTGCGGCTTGCTCTCGCCAGCCAACGTATCGAGCAGCGTTTGCGATTTGGGTGACAAAGGCCGGGTAGCCTCAAAATCGTCGCAAAACGAAACGACTGTTTCACTTCCGAGTTTCAGGCCGGAAGGAACAGCCGCTTTATACACATCGCCCAACGTACAAAGGTAATACGAGGCCATCCATTCCCAGAAATGCAGCTGACGGTCGCGCAGGACAGGCGCCTCATCGAGCGTGGTAAAAACGGATTTGACCGCGTACGAATCGTCGGGAGGCCGCTCGTGTACCTCCCGTACGATCGCCGTATAGTAACGCTTGGCCCCGAACGGAACGATCACCCTGCCGTTCGGCCACACCCGCGATTCCATGCTTTCGGGAATCGCATACGTGTACGTTTGTGCCAAAGGCAAGGGCAGGATGACATCCGCATATTTCATACGTTTTACGGGGAATCTTCTTTTAGAAGAATACGGCAGCCGAAATCATCCACGTATGCGGCTTACCGAGGGTAGAAACAACATCGAAGTTCTTTGTGTCAAGCGTTTCATAATTGTCCGTGAGCCCCAGACTGTACGTCAGTCCCACCTGTACGATATCGAACACCTCGGCACCGGCCGTAAAATTGAGACCAGCCCCAAAACTCTTTGTTTTCAATTGTTCACTGATGCTTCCAGGGATCTTTCTGAGCTTGTCGCCCGACACGCGGAACGAAGCATACGGGCCGGCCGCCACGTAAGGTTTGACGAGCGGCAACATAATCTTGTACTTCAGATTGACGGGCACATCGATATAATCGTTCCGGTATCCTTTATCATTCAATCCGAAGCCTTTCTGACTGTACACTACGGCCGCGTCGACCCCCAGACCGGCTACGGGAATCACCATCTCAATCATCGGGCCGATATGAAATCCGGTGATGTTCTCCGAATCGATCACATCCTGATTAAACTTCACGGAGGCAATGTTTACCCCGCCTTTCACGCCAAAGCGCAACTGTGCCTGCATAGCCGGAGCAGCCAACAAAGCGACAGCCAATAAAAACCATTTCATTTTTTTCATCATCATGATCTCCTATCATTAATATTTATACTCGATTGCAAAGGTATTACAATCCGTTCAATAAACAAACCCGCAAGCCAAAGGGTTCATTTCACACACCGATACAAATGACGAATTACGAATGCAAGTCAACGAAAAGTGAATAGTGAAAGATGTTGAAATGTTGAATTGTTGAGGTGTTTATTGGCTGAACACTGAATAACAATTAAATATAACACCGCACAACTTATATGATAGAGACGCCAAGATTAATTTCTAATGGTCATGGGAAAGTGAAAAACTGTCGTTTAATTTGTGTTCATGCGTGTTCGTCTTTTTTCGTAATAGTAGTAAAAGCTAAATAATACGATGAGAAGGTTGTGTCGAAAAATAATTTCTCCACCCCTTCTCAATTTATATCGGATGATGTTAAATAGGGAAATCGATAAAACCGTTTAATGCCCTCCGCTCCTTGCCGCACGGTTATTTAACTAAATTCCTGACCGTATTTGATCTGTGCGTCGGCCATGTATTGCTTGATTCGTTGCTCTTCGTCTTTCTTGCAAATCAGCAGCACATTACCCGATTCGGCCACAATATATTCTTTCAGCCCTTGAATGACGGCCAACCGGTCCGTATTTTCCAATGCGATGATATTGCTTTCCGATTCGTAAAGTAAAGCCCTTGTTTTCAGCACGGCGTTATCGGCCTCGTCACGGGGAGCGATATCGAAGATCGATCCCCACGTACCCAAGTCCGCCCATCCGAAATCGACACATTGCATATAGACGTTATCGGCCTTCTCCATGATTCCGTAATCGATCGATATACTCGGGCAGTAAGCGAAATGTTCCTTGATAAACGCCTCTTCGGCTGGAGTATTGAAGATGCCCATCCCCATGTCGAAACGCGCGGATATATCCGGGAGATGGCTGCGTATGGCGTTTAAGATCGTGTCGACGTTCCAAAGAAACAATCCGGAGTTCCAGAAGAATTCGCCACTTTCCATAAAGACTTTGGCCAATTCCAGATTCGGTTTTTCGGTGAATGTCTTGACTTTCGTAAAGTCTCCGATCATCGTTTCGCTGCTTTGAATGTAGCCGTAACCTGTCTCCGGACGACTCGGCCTGATACCTAACGTAACGAGGGCATTGTGCAGGCTCACGAAGTCGAACCCTTTTTGGATGGCCGCAAGAAATTCTTCTTCCTTGAGGATTAAATGATCGGACGGAGCAACCACAATATTGGCTTTGGGATTACAGGCCTTGATATGATAGGCGGCATACGCGATGCAGGGAGCCGTGTTACGTCGCGCGGGTTCGAGCAAAATCTGCTCGTCAAGAAGCTGAGGCAGCTGTTCCTTGACCAAGTCGGCATACCGTTCATTCGTGACGACGTAGATATTCTTCACGGGAATGATTTTGGCAAAACGGTCGACGGTCATTTGCAGAAGCGATCGTCCGACGCCAAAAAAATCCAGAAACTGTTTCGGTTTATTCTCCCGGCTGAAAGGCCAAAAGCGGCTTCCGATGCCGCCTCCCATAATTACGCAATAATTATTCTCCATAATACGATTATTTCTCTACAAAGAAAACGAAAGAATCGAACATTTCGTCTGATTTTACAAAAAAATATTATTCCTTACCAAAGATTACCGTCCGACTTCTGCTTTTACCCATTCGATTTCGTAGCCTTTGTCGTCGGCGCGGGTATCGCTCAGAAAATGGACGTATGACAGTCCGTGTTGCGACGCGTTGCGGAGCGGAACGTTCAGACGCTTCCGGTTATCGACATAGACCTCGGCCGCAGGATGTTTCTTGTCGAGGTTCCAGTCGATACGAATCAGGTGCGGCTTGTTATCGCGAATCTTAAGCGTTTCGGGACTTAACGGAACGTCAAACGGCGCATAATGACGCGCGACGCTGTCGGTGGGGTTGAACCACCGGTCGTTGAGCAAAAGGTGTCCTTTTGTGGCGAGGTCGTTGAAGCGAAGGGAAGCGGTAAAGCGTCCCTTGCGAAAAGCGGGAAAATTCCAGACCGCGCCGCGAAGGGAGGTCAGCAGAGAATCGTTCGGGAGGTAGCGCACCTGCAACCGTCCGTCGACGAGCGCGCACCCGGGTGTGCGGTTGTATCCGCAATGTCCGACGATGCCTTTATAATAACTGAAAACGGACCATTGGCGAAGGCTGTCGGAAAAGTCGCAATAGCGGCTTCGCGCCATGAGCCAGTCGACATCGAAGATCAGCATGACACGGTGACGCGCCGACTGTCCGAGCGAGACGAGCACGCGACCAGGATCCGTTTCGACGAACTGACTCTGGTGAACGCTCTTGTCGATACCGGAAGCGGTGCCGAAGTCGGGCGCGTCGCGTCGCGGATCGAGATAAAGCTCACGGAAACCGTGCCACGTGCGTCCGTCATTGTCCGAGAGAGCGGCATGGATAGCGTTGCGGTTCGTAAAGACGTCGTCCCACACGCCGTCGGTATTGTTTACTTCGGGCAGCGGCGTGGTGTTGGACCAGAGGAAAAGCAGCCGGCCGTCGCGCAGTCGGCCGATAGTCGGCATGGTGATCGTTCCGTAGAAAGGCGATGGCGTAGCTTCGTCCCACGTAAGTCCTCCGTCGTGCGAGAACGATTGATAATGCCGGTCTTGCGAAGTGCGGATGAGCATCCATAACCGTCCGTCGTTCAGTTCGACAACGGTCGGCTCCACCGCGCCATGGTTCCATCGGATTCCCTGATGGAAGCCCCCTCCCCGATGATCGGGCGTAGAGACGAACGAAGATTGTCGCCACGTGCGTCCGTCGTCGTCCGAGACAAAAGTGAAGCAGACCTTCGGCAGTCCCGGTTGCAGGCCGTAATGTCCGGCTACCACCACCCGCTTGCCGCCGCGGATAAAGACAGGCGGTTTGAGCATGATGGCCATCGAGTCCGATATCTTGGTGAGCGTACGGTTTCCGTTAATTCCGCCGTCGGTACGTAGAGCATACGTTCCCATGCGGGGAGCGGCGATCAGGCGAAGGTATTCGCCGCTCAGGGGGCTGCGCGTGTCGGCAAAAGGAATGTCGGCGGGCGTATTGACGCGCTTCCATGTAAACCCTTTATCGACGCTCGACAGATAGAACGAGCCGGGTTCGGCCTGTTCGCCATAGTTGTAATGTCTGATTTCTCCCGTTTCGAGCAGCGACAGACCGATATAAGCGTCGCTCGGCGGTACCCCCACCACGCGGGGCGCCATCACAGCCGTATCGGTACCGGCCACCTGTGCCGACGCACTCAGAGCGGCCATCAGCAGAGAAGCGGCCGCATAGATTTTCCTGTTCATCATAAAAATAGGTTTGTCTTTCGTTTTGACGCTTCAAAAGTACCGTTTTTATTCCAAATTTCGTCGAAACGACGAACGCAAAGAAACGCGGTAAGACAAATGACGAATGACAAATGACGAATTACGAATTACGATGTCCGAACGCAAATGAACACAAATAGCGCAAATCAACGCAAATTAAAATTTGTGTAACTTGTCATAACTTGTGCAACTTGTGGTTAAATGCTGACCGCTGATAAGAATTACGAACGCCTCCTCTTGTCATTCCGAACGAAGTGAGGAATCTCACCCTCCAAAAGAGATTCTTCGCTGACGCTCTGAATGACAAATGACGATGTTCCGAACGCGTAAATCAATTACGAATGACAAATGACAAATGACGATGTCCGAACGCAAATGAACACAAATAGCGCAAATTAACGCGAATTAAAATTTGTGTAACTTGTCATAACTTGTGCAACTTGTGGTTAAATGCTGACCGCTGATAAGAATTACAAATGACAAATGACGATGTCCGAACGCAAATGAACACAAATAGCGCAAATCAACGCGAATTAAAATTTGTGTAACTTGTCATAACTTGTGCAACTTGTGGTTAAATGCTGACCGCTGACTGACAACTCAACAATTAAACAACTCAACGAATCAACACCCGAAGGACTGACCGCTGAATGCTTCAAACAGCCCTGAAGAAGCGCAATAAGAGGCCGGATCGAAACTTGAATTTTCAATCCGGCCTCCATGCGTTCATTCACCTTCCGTACAGGGCGGGCACTCCCCCGCCCCGTCGCTTACGGTCGTCTTTTCTTACGACTGCTCGTCTTTCTTCGTGCCGGCGCGACGCGCGAGCAGGTCGGCATAGCGTTTGCGTACGACGTTGATGGCCGTCAGCAGCTCGTCCCACGCCACATCGTCGGGATAGGCGTTGGCCATGGTGACGATGTAGTTACAGAGCGCCGTATAGTCGGCCACGAGCGTGCGACGCATCGCTTTGATGTCGGCCACGGGTTGCTCGGCTGTCGTGGCGCGACGGTCGGCCGCTGCCGCGCGGTAATCGTTGTTCGTGGCGCGTACGGCATCGACTTCGGGCTGCATGCCGAGCGTCGAGATAGCCGAGGCATACGGTTCCTTGGTCAAGTCGTTCAGGAAGTTGTCCGTGGCTCCCGTCTGCTTCTTCACATTGAGCCGGGGCAGGCTGCGATGGTGCGCCCAAAGCGCGTCGAGCGCGTCGAAGGCTTTCCGTTCGGCTTCTTTTTCGGCATACTCATAGTATTGCAGCTTACGCCCGAAGCGGCTCACGGCCACATCGCGCAGGCGGTCTTTTTCGTTCAGCACCTGAGTGTACGGGTCTTTTTGCGGATTACGGGTAACGACCTCGAACGGGTCGATCCCGTCTTTCACATTGTGCAGATACCGTTTCAGCGGCGCATCGGTTCCCAGCAGCACGGCTGCTTTCTTCTCGGTGTCGGACACCGTTTCACGTAACATCGGAATCAATTCCATCTGTTGCAAGCGGGCAACATACAAAGCTTCTAATGTTTTCATTTCGCCTCCTCTTTTAAAATTTTACATCATAATAGTTCATTGATCGCTATTCGGGCATAAATATACGATAATCATTTGAATAATGAACGTATTTTACCACTTTCATTCCATAAAAAACATTAATTTATGCCGTTGTTGTACAACAACAGGGTCAAACATGCTGTTTAAGGGTCGTTGTTGTACAACAACGGGGCAAAACATGCTG
>NZ_RQYN01000059.1 GCF_003860135.1 Tannerella forsythia | reverse complement strand
AACTTTATGGATATGGTATACTACATAAACGGAGGAAGGAATTTCCATTACCCACTCAAATCAACATAGAGCCATTAAAAACCATTCTATGGTAAGCAATGGCTATCTTTTAGACAAGACAAAATGCTTATTGTTAAAGAGGTACAACCTTAATACAATCCAGATATCTATTGATGGATTAAGAGAACAACATAATAAAAGTAGAATACATAAGAATGGCACACCTACTTTTGATATCATTTTGAACAATGTAGAAAATATTTTCAGAATAATACCTAAATGTCATGTTATCATTAGAATGAATACTCATATTGAAAATGAGGAAGATTTTCCATTACTATATGAGATGTTGACCAAAAGGTGGGGAAATCAGAATTATTCAGTTCAAATGAAATACGTTAATAAACACAATAGCGGATGTAAAATTGAATATATCAAAAATAAAAACCAAGCCCTTCATCTTCAAAAACTTTACAGAAAATACAACTTCAATAATACTGATTTATTCCCTTCCCCTCAAATAGGAGGATGTGTTGCAACTCAAATTAATTCATTCGTTATAGGAACCAAAGGAGAAATTTATAAATGTTGGGTTGATGTAGGAAAAAAAGATCGAGTAGTTGGAAATATTTTTTCAAATGAATATAATATGACACTAATCTCAGAGTATATATTAGGTACCGACATGTTTAACGATAAAAAATGTTTAAAATGCATCTTACTGCCCATTTGTGATGGCGGTTGCAATCTACAAAGATTAGAACATAAAATATCAGGCAAGAACTTTGATAATTGTCCTGTTGATACAAAAAAATTAGACATGCTACTAGACATGCTATATGAAATAAAGCATTCTAAGTAACCCTTTTAAAAAAAGTATTATTGCATTTATATATTGATTATGGTAATATACTTCCTATCATTCTTTTTGTGCTTTATTCAACAAAGACAAGAGCAGCAGATCACCGGTCGCGTGGTCAATACACAGAACCAACCTGTAGAGTTTGCAAATGTCGCACTGTATGCATTGCCCGATACGACTTTCATGACTGGAGCGACCACCGATACAGAAGGACGGTTTACACTGGGAACAAGATATTCTGAATCAAAAGCATGGCTGCAGGTTTCGTTCGTGGGATATCAGGACTTCGGACGGGAGATCGCATCGGAGGATTACGGTACGGAGCTACAGCCGATCGTTCTTCACGAAGCATCGCTCGGGATCAAAGAGATAACAATTACAGCCGACCGCCCTGCTATCAGTAGCCGGAATGGTATTTTGACGACCACCGTTGCGAATACACTTCTGGCAAAGGAGCATTCGGTCTATGATGTCCTAAGCAAAGTGCCCGGCCTTATCAATAACAAAGGAACGATAGAAGTCTTTGGTAGCGGACGGCCTGTCTATTACATCAACAATCGAAAGGTGAAAAATAAGGATGAGATCGGATTACTTAATGTGCAGAATATACAGAAAATCGAGTTGATCACGAATCCCGGTGCGACATATGATGCCGATGTAAACGCTGTCATTAAAATATATACACTCCGAAAAGAATCGGGTTGGTCAGTTTTGGCAGGAGCGTATGCGGCACAAAGCGAAAAGTTCAGCCATTGGGAAAATATCAGAATCGGATACAAAAATGAGAAACTGAACGCATCAGCCTATTATAGTTTCTATGATTACCGGAATAAAGCATATCAATACCTGATCAAAGAGATTCACGCAGATACCGTCCGAAAATACACGACAGACAGGACGCAGTTCCCGGTTTCTAAGATACATAATTACAGCATCAATACAGATTATGAAATAAGACCTAACCAAATTGTCGGCTTCCAGATTACTGGTTCAAGAACAGACAATCGGTTTAATACGCACGAACAAAACAGTGTCGAAATGAACCGTATCTTAAGCGGCACTTTCCAAAGTCCGAATGATACAAAAGATATAACAGACAATGTACAGTTCAACATGTTCCACAATGCTCAATGGAGTGACTGGCTGTCGTCATCACTGAACATGGACTATGTATGTTATCGTGATAACCGGAAACAATCTATTCGAGAAATAATGCCTCAGAAGACCTATATCACCGATTCCGAGATTCGTTCCGCCTACGATATCTATGCAGCAGAATTTATCCTGAACGGCAGCTTGAATGAGCGCCACTCTCTTTCGGGCGGAGTGGAATACAGTGCGATCGACGGTAGCGGAACACTCGACATCCTGTCAGGTGCCCTGAATGATTCCCGTTACACAAGTCATGAACGTAAGTATGCAGGGTTTATGGAATATACGTTCAAGAGCGACGCCCTTTCGGTTCATGCAGGCCTGCGCTATGAAAATGTACAAAGAAAACACACGGATTTAAATGAAGCCGCGAACAATCTGAGCGATTCCGACAGTAAATTTTATCCTTCTGCGACCCTGTCTTATACAAAAAACGGAATAACTAATTCTCTGTCTTTCTCGGCTAAAACAGCTCGACCGGCACTCTCGTATCTGAATGGCCGGACCTATTACCAAAACCGTTTTCTGTATCAGAAAGGAAATCCGAACCTAAAGCCTCAAACGTCTTATATATTAGAGTGGATATTCGGTTATCGATGGATAACCTTTCGGACAAGTTATACACAAACAAACGATTTTATTTCCGATTCCTTTGTTGATAGCCCTTCCACTGATCCATCCGTCATAGTCAGCACATGGCAGAATTTCAAAAAAGCCGAATACCTGAAAGCCAACTTAACCATGCGACATTCATTCGGCTTTTGGCATCCGTCGTTATCAGCAGGTATGATCCAACCATATCTCAGCAGTGTGTACCTTGGAGAAACAATCCATTATAACCATCTCAACTTTTATATCCAATGTGGGAACTATTTCAAACTACCCGCAGGTTATACGGCATCTGTCAATTATTATTACAACAGCGGAGGCAGTCAGCGAATCTTCCGGTTCGATCCGTTTCAGTCATTGGACGTAAGCGTGCAAAAATCATTCCTGCACGACAGACTTGATGTAAAGCTGTCGGCAAACGA
Organism: Tannerella forsythia; assembly: GCF_003860135.1. Taxonomy (GTDB): domain Bacteria; phylum Bacteroidota; class Bacteroidia; order Bacteroidales; family Tannerellaceae; genus Tannerella; species Tannerella forsythia_A. The sequence continues at coordinate 10,771 of NZ_RQYN01000059.1, read as the reverse complement.
TCTTTTACGGAAATTAGACTACTACGAACATGCAAAGATCAATAAATTCACGTTCTACCAAAACGAGAACTATTCTCAGTGGAATTTTTCTCTTAGTCTAATTTATCGTTTCAATCAGCAGAGTCTCAAATATCGTGGAAAGTCAGCTGCAAAAGAAGAAAAAGACAGGTTATAGCTTCATGCTTTTCCCCTTTGTCAAACAACCCGATGCGATGGACTGCGGGCCGGCGTGCCTGACGATGCTGAGTAACGAGCTCGTTATAAGATCAGATCATTCATTCTGGATATATTTATGTATAGCTTATGATGATACTTCTTTTAGATTTCTACATGATGTCTGTAGCAAAAAACGTAGCTATTTCGTTATAATAATAAATCAATGAACGATGAAAAAAACGATCTTATTCCTTGTTTTGATTGTTGGGACATATGGAGGATTCGCACAATATTCCTTCTCCGGCAAAATTACGGATAAAGAGAAAAATCCGTTGACAGGTGTTCAAATCTTACTCTCGATAAACGACTCGCTGTTTGCGGCGGGACTAAGTGATGAGAAAGGAAGGTTTATGATTCGGGAACTTCCCGAGGGGATATACTGGCTACAAATCGTTTATCCGGGGTTTACTCCGTTTGAGGAGAAATGTATGATCCAGCGTAGCATACATACAGACTTCGTATTGTTGGAAGAGAGAAATATCAGGCTCAACGATGTTGTTATTACGGCCAAGAAAAGTGATTTGGTGAAACGCACAGCGACCGGCGAAATATTCTATCTGTCCGAAAAGGCCAGAAACAGCGGTGATCCGTATCGTGCATTGCGAGAAATTCCAAGATTGGCGGTCAACGAGGCGATGCAATCGGTCGGCATGCGAGATGGAGGAAAGATGCAGGTGTTGATCAATGGAAAAATGATGCATTCAGGAATAACTCCGATTAATCCGAAAGACATTGAGTCCGTCGAAGTGATCGACGTGGTCAGTGCTCGCTATGTAGAACAGGGTATCAAACACATACTGAACATCAAATTGAAAAAGAAACGTGAACCATATTTGTTTTTTCAGACCGCTACGCGACATGATATTCCATTGCGGAACAGTATGGGAGTCGTTTATTTCGAGATAGGAAATCCGAAATATTCTTTATATGGAAGATGGGCAGGAAATATCATCCATAAAGACGACAGCCGTTCGGATATGTGGCAGAGAAACACAGAGTATCTCAAGCAAAGTACGGGAAAGACAAGAAATAACAGTCGAGAATTTTTAGGTGAACTACTCTTCAAATGGAGTCTGACTGACAAGGATTTTTTTGCGGCTCATATATATGGCAGACAAAATGACAAGAAAATTAGGAGCTGGGGAGACGGCTCTTCCAAAACCGACTCGTTACGGCTCTTTGATTATGTGTCGCTCCATAAAAACAACGCATATATTCTCACTTCAAGTCTTTATTATCTACACGATTTTTCACCTAATCAACGATTCGAAGTCACACTTGCCTACAACAAAAACAGGGATAAAAACAATGGAGAACGCAACGAAACGTACTCCGGTAAATTACATGATTTCCTTTATCGATATGACAGCGAGCGTTCATCAGCCAACCTGAACCTTGATTATTCAATCGACTGGAAAGATGCCAATAGTTTAAACATCGGAATGTCGACACGCTACATAAACGATCACATTGATAAGGTAAGTGATAAAGTTCCCGTATTCCTTCATAAGGCCTGGAATGGCTATTTGTATGCTTCGTTTAGTAGCAAGGTCGGCAACCTGTTGTATATGGCTTCAGCGGGTCTGGAAGACATACATCTGAAAGCAGGCGATGTGTCGAACGGCTATATCAAACCGCGTGCAGCGTTAAGTATTACTTATCGCTTCAGTAACGACTACTCTATAAGAATGGGCTATACATTAACCAATCAGGCTCCTTTAGTCGGACATCTGAATCCCTACAATACCTCTACCGACCCTCTCGTAATCACGAAAGGAAATCCCGAATTGTTACCCGAGCAAAAACATCAGTTCAAGTTGTCTCAGACCTTTAATAAAAAGGGATTTTATGTTACCCCGTCTATTTCGTACGATATTTCGACCGACATTATTGAACCGTTCGGTTACAGTGCAAACGGCATCTTTGTTCATACATATAGAAATTCGGGTCGCTTCAGCACCCTTTCAGCCGGAGGAACCATTCAGTATCATCTGAAAGAAAACCGCGGTAGCGTCTATATCGGGGCATATCATCTTACGGATTATTTCTCAGGAATGCCTTCCAAGTCAAGTGTTGCACTCAGTGCCGGTCTATGGTACAGTTATAAGAAATGGTATTTTGGCGGCGATATTGACTATCGGAGTTACGAATACACGCCTCTTTCGCGTATCAGGCAGCTCACACCGGCTTACTCTCAGATTCAGGTAAACTATAATTTCACGAAAGATTTTTATATCGCCGTAGCACTACCTTATTTTATCGGAAAGCTGTCAACCGAAACGACTACGCAGGCCGATACGTATGCTGCATATCATCGGCAAGAGATGACGAGCATGTCAGGGCGTCCGTGGATATTGCTGCGCTACACATTCAGAAAAAATAACAAGTCAAAAATTAAATTGAACAATGTGGTAAAAAGTAAAGAAGAGGGTATCTCTTTATGAACGGACTTCGGAGAATATATTCTTTCTTCTGAAAAATGTAACCTCCCATCCGCTCTGCTCGTCTATAAACATACCGGGAAGGAGAAAACGAGTTGCACGATTCACCTCCTCGTATATAATAAAAATTAAAGTCGATTCGTTCATTTACATAAATATCAAAACATCATGAGAACATTTCAATGGATACTGCTTTTTCTGCTGAGCGGTATGGTGTGGCCGCTTTCCGCACAGATCACCGGTCGCGTAGTCGATACACAGAACCAACCTCTCGAGTTCGCGAATATCGCGCTGTATGCATTGCCCGATACGACGTTGATCACGGGAACTATCACCGACCGCGAAGGCAAATTTGTACTCTCTTCCGCTCATTCCGGTCAATCGTTCCTGCGTATCTCGATGCTGGGTTATGAAACGAAAGAGATCGATCCGTCGAGAGGCGAGAAGGGAACAATTGTGCTAAACGCCATCACGCAACAGCTTGAAGATGTGGTTGTCACAGTCCGAAGGATAAAGCGAAGTCCCGGGGGGTATGCGGTGAATCTTCAGGGTGAGCAAACGGCTCAGGGCAAGCAGGCGAATGAATTGCTTCCCTTTCTGCCGGGTATAACGACCGAAAACGGGCTCTTAAAAGTCCTGGGACAAAACATCGGCGTGATTTATCTGGACGGCATACGCATCAAAGACCAGAAAGAGCTGGCCGCCATTCCGGCAGAGCAGATTCAGACCGTACAAGTCGATTATCTGGCCGGGAGTGAAGAGCTCGCCTCGATCAAAGGAGCCGTTATCCGGGTCCAACTTAAAAAGCAACCGCAGGGCGGATACTACGGACGACTAAGCGCAGGAGTTACTTTTATGAGCAAATATGGTTTCACCGGCGATCATCTCACATCTACCTACAGTTATCGCTACAAAAAGCTGAGCCTTTATAACAGCCTTTACTACAACGATTCCAAAGCAATCGGCGATATTGAAAACCAAACTCTTTTCCGGCAATCGGGCACGAAGATCAATACGGTCGAGCAATATCGGAGCTGGGGAAGATATATTCATGACCGGCTGAGTCTTACATACGACCTGACGGAGAATCAGACCCTCGGAGCCTCCTTCTTTCTCTCCACCCACCATGCCAAGCCAACCAATGACATACGAAGCGAGAAGATCACGACCGAGGGGAAAACGCTCAGCCGATCGACCATCGAAACACCCTACGATTACTTGCAGTATCAGGCTACGGCGCGATACAATTACGTCACGGACGAGAACGGCAGCGAGCTTGCCGTCGTGGCCGATTATCTTCAGAACAACGAAAAAGACCGGATGAAAACCAGGCTTTTTGGTCAGGAATACGCCGCCGGAGTCACCGAAAGCCGCTCCCGGCAAATCACCCGAATGATGGAAACACAAATCTCTTACGATAAACTCTTCACATCCGGCAACGCGTTGAGCACCGGAGTGAGTTATCGGTTGATCCGTACGGATTACGACCTGCGTGACTTCCGAAACATCACCGAAAAACCCGAAGCACGCGGGCAGATGCCGGCTATCTTCTCCGAGTTCAAGGGACAGATAAACAATTTCCAGTACGGAATTGGGCTGAGGGTACAGCAGAACCGCATCGAGTACCACCCATCCGACCGTACAGCAAGCAGCAAACATTCGGATTGGGACCTTTACCCTTCGGCCGATTTGCTCTACATGATCAATCCCGACCAAGGACATCTGTTTATGCTCTCGTACAAAAGAAGCGTCGATGAGATACCGTACAGCGCAATAAGTCCTTATCGAAAATACGAGAGCGAACACTCATACATCAGAGGCAACCCGGAGCTGATCGCTCCCAAACAAAGCATAGTGATGGCCGGGTTAGAACTGTTTGACAAAGTCTCGGTCAGCGGTATATATATGTATGGGCGAAATCCGATTTATCATTCTACCCGAGTAGATCCCGAGAATCCGCTGCTCACTTACATAATGCCCAAAAACGGTCATCACGAAACACTGCTGGGGATCAATCTGGAGACACGCCTCCAACCCACGTCGTGGTGGCAGCTGAAAGCCAGTGCGATGTATTCCCTGTACGGTTCGGAGACGGAAGATTTTAAAGTGAGCAACCAGTCCAAATATTACTTTTCGATGAACAACAACTTCACGTTCTCCAAGAACACGGGTGCCACTCTCGAAGGATATTACGAACCGACTTATATGTTTACCAACGAACGGTACCGGACTGTATATGAAATGAGCGGAAGTGTATACAAAAAGTTCTTCAACGACAAGCTGGAATGCCGGCTCAAATGTAAACTCTTCCGAAAAGGACGTATCATCGAAACCGATACGCCCAAACTCTGGAAGAGCTATGCGAACCAAACGAATGAGCAATATCTGCAAATATCGGTGTCGTACTCTTTCAGAGGAGGGAAAAAGGTCAGCGTCAAGCAGACCGAAAGTCTTCAGGAATACAACAAAATAGAAAGTTCCAAGAGATAACCTCATGCTTTTCCCCTTTGTCAAACAACCCGATGCGATGGACTGCGGGCCGGCGTGCCTGACGATGATTGCTGCACATTACGGGCGACATTATACGCTGGATCATCTGCGCGAGCAATGTTTTATCGGGCGTGAGGGAGTATCGCTCTTAGGTATCAGCAAAGCAGCCGAACAGATCGGTTTTCGCACCGTGGGAGGACGACTGACGTTCGACAAGTTGGCGGAGAAAGCATTGCTTCCATGCGTCGTGCATTGGAATCAGGAGCATTTTGTCGTGGTATATGCCATCCGGAAAAAGAAGAAAGAATACACCGTTTCGGTCGCTGATCCGGGCAAGGGACTCGTTACCTATTCGCGTGAAGCGTTCTGCCGGCACTGGATCAGCACCTGCACCGGAGGCGAAGAGAAAGGCATCGCTTTGCTGCTGGAACCGACACAGTCATTTTACGAACAGGAAGGCGATAGGCTTCCCTCGGAAAACCGTATCCGCTTCCTCTGGAAATACCTGATCAAATATAAGCGCTTCTTCGGACAGCTTATACTGGGATTGTTTATCGGCAGCCTGCTGCAACTTATTTTCCCGTTCCTCACGCAGGCCATTGTCGACACAGGGATTCAAGGCAAGGATATCGGCTTTATCTGGCTGGTGCTGATCGCACAGATGGTCCTGCTTTTCAGTCGTACGGCCATCGACTTCATCCGCCGGAAAATTCTGCTGCACATCAGTACGCGCATCAACGTTTCGCTGATCTCCGATTTCTTTATTAAATTGATGAAGCTGCCGATGAAGTTTTTCGATACCAAGCTTACAGGCGACTTGCTGCAACGTATCGAAGACCACCGACGAATCGAAAACTTCCTGACCAATCAAACGATCTCGATCGTTTTCTCCGTCTTCACCTTTATGATCTTTTCGATCGTACTGTTCGTCTATCATCCTCCGATTTTTGCGGTTTTCATCACCGGAAGCATACTCTATGGCTTATGGATACGGATATTTCTGAAGAAAAGACGTCTGCTCGATTATAAGATGTTCGAACAGCAGGGGATGAACCGTAATGTCGTTTACCAATTGATTACCGGCATGCAGGAGATCAAGCTGCAAGGCTGTGAGCAGCGTAAGCGATGGGAATGGGAAGACGTACAGGCCGACCTGTTCGACGTGAACATGCAATCGCTCAACCTGCGACAAAATCAGGAGGCAGGCGGTATCTTTATCAACGAACTGAAAAACATCCTTGTGACGGTATTAGCGGCGACAGCTGTCATCAATGGCAGTCTGACCTTGGGTATGATGCTCTCGATCCAATATATCATCGGACAGCTCAACAGTCCGGTCGAGCAGCTGATGAGTTTTATCTATCAATGGCAGGATGTCAGCATCAGTCTCGATCGCATGAATGAGATTCACACTCAACAGAACGACGAAGGCACGGGCCGTTCCATAACCGCCCTACCACCTGATGTGGAAACGGATATACACATTCGTAATGTCTGCTTCCGATACGACGGCGCCCGGCCGGATTATGTGCTGGAAGGCATCGACTTGCACATCCCGCAGGGGAAGGTCACGGCCATCGTGGGGGCCAGCGGAAGCGGCAAAACGACCTTGATCAAATTGCTGCTCGGCTACTACATGCCGAACGAAGGCGAACTGCTCGTCGGCGGTGAGAACTTGTCGCAATTCAATCCCGCATGGTGGCGCACGCAATGCGGCGCGGTGATGCAGGAAGGATACCTGTTTTCGGATACGATTGCCCGCAATATCGCGGTCTCGGACGATGAGATCGATACCGACCGTCTGCGTCATGCCGCCCAAACGGCCCATATTGCCGAGTATATCGAAAGTTTGCCGTTGGGATACAATACGAAAATCGGGCAGGATGGGCAAGGGGTCAGTCAGGGGCAGCGACAACGTATCCTGATCGCGCGAGTGGTGTACAAGAACCCGCCGTTTGTTTTTCTGGATGAGGCCACGAATGCGTTGGATGCGAATAACGAACGAGCGATCGTAGAGAATCTGTCGGAATTTTATAAAGGCAAGACAGTCGTTGTGGTAGCACATCGCCTGAGCACCGTCAAGCATGCCGACCGGATTGTCGTGCTCGAAGGCGGACGAATAGCGGAAACCGGTACGCATGCCGAACTGACAGCTCGGAAAGGACGGTATTATGAATTAGTACGTAACCAGTTAGAGTTGGGAAAGTAGACATGGAAGAACGGAGACCTATCGAATTGCGGAGCGAGAAAGTCCGTAACATTATCGGACAGATCCCCCCTGTATTACTCCGCTATGGCACGGTGATCATCGGCGTGACACTGGCGGCGCTGTGCATCCTGTCAATGTATATCCCCTATCGCGAAACGGTGCCGGTGCATATCGTCATCGAGCAATCGAATGATACGGTCTATGGCCTTGCTCTTGTACCCAAAGACCGGATTCTATTGATGCGACAGGGAAACCGGGTAATGATTCACGACCCGCTGTCCGGTTCGCCGGAAGCGACCGTCTCTCATATCTCGACGATCCCGGCACGTAGCGATGGTCGCCAACGCGAAGTGCGGATCGCTTTTCCTCCGACGGTTACCATGCAACCGGGCGATGTATTGGAAGGACGCATCGTTCTTTCGGACGTGTCTGTGTTTAACCGATTCATACAATCGCTAAGAGGAAGATGATGCCGGCATGGATTACAACCCGATAGCATGAGGCACAAACAAACGTCATCCGATTGGAGAAAGAGGAACGTCTCAATATTGCTTCAATTCGAGCTGCCGGCCGTCCCAGACGGCATAGGAGTAGAATTGCATCCAGTCGCCGAGAATCATCAGGCGAGCATGGTCGGTAATGGGTTTGTCGACCATCAGATGCAGGTGACCGAAGAGGAAGAAGCGCGTGTCCGGATGCGTCGGAAGATATGCTTTCGCGAAGGCTTCGAGCGATTCGATATTGCGCGCCTGTGCGGCCGCGAGTCGTTGGGCGGCGAGTCCGCTCTTACGGCTGCTGAGGGACCAGCGACGGGCAAAGCCGAACGTCCATCGCGGGTGGATGGTGGCGTAAAGGATTTGGCACAGGCGGTTACGGAAGATACGCTGAATAAAGCGATATTTGAATGGCTGATAACCGACTTCATCGCCGTGCGCGAGGAAGAAACGTTTGCCGAACAGCTCCGTATCGAGCGGCTGGCGGTGTATGACGGCTCCGACTTCTTGCGGCAGGTAGTCGAACATCCAGATGTCGTGATTGCCGATAAAGAGATGGATTTCGATACCGAGGTCGCTCAGCTCGGCGATCTTACCGAGAAAGCGCACGTGTCCGCGCGGCACGACGTATTTGTATTCGTACCAATAGTCGAAGACGTCGCCCAAGAAATACACGGCCGCCGCATCGTGTTTAATTTCGTCGAGCCATCGGACGAGGCGTTTCTCCGCCGCCATCGGGTCGTCCGAATAGCGGTTACCGAGGTGGACGTCGGATGCGAAGTAGATTTTCTTCACGGGTTCTTCGGGTCGGGTTACAGCAGGCCGAGTTCGAGCTTGGCTTCTTCGCTCATCATATCCTTGTTCCACTCCGGCTCGAAGACGATGTTGATCTGCGCGTTCCGCACCCCGTCGATCGAGCTGACCTTCTGGCGCACATCTTCGATGATAAAGTCGGCCGCCGGGCAGTTGGGAGCGGTGAACGTCATGTCGATTTCCACGTTTTGGCTGTCATCCACCTCTACTTTGTATATCAGTCCGAGATCGTAGATGTTGACCGGAATTTCCGGGTCATAGACCGTTCGCAACATCTTCACGATTTCTTCTTCTGTCTTCAGAAATTCATTGTCCATTGTTTCTGTTGTTTTAAATTCTCATTGTTCTGGTCTCGGGTCAGTTTCCCGAAGGATAAGGGTTTCTACACCGAAACGTTGTCGGGAAGTTTGCCTTCGTCGGCGTAGCTATAATAAGATTTGTCGCTGATGATGATATGGTCGAGCAGACGGATATCCATCAGTTGCGCCGCTTTTTGCAGTCGTGTCGTAAGGCGGTCGTCCTGCGGGCTGGGCTGTATGTTCCCCGACGGATGATTGTGACACAGGATAATGCCGGAACACAACGTGTTGATCGCCCCTTTCATCACGATGCGCAGGTCGGCGGTGGTTTCGCTCGTTCCCCCCCGGCTGATGACGGCCTGCTCGATCACTTTCCCGCTGCGGCCGATAAAGGCCGCCCGCAATTCTTCGTGCGGCAAGTCGCACAGAAGCGGGTAAAACAGCCGGAACGCATCCTCGCTGGATCGAATGAGGGGGCGTTCGGGCGGTTCGGACAGTCCCCTCCGCCGGCCGAGCTCCATGGCGGCGACGATCGTCACGGCCTTGGCCTCGCCGATCCCTCGGTATGCCATCAGCTCCCTGAGGGTCAGTTTCCCGACCGTATGCAGGTTGTTCCCGACGCTGCTCAGGATGCGTTGAGCAAGTTGTACGGCCGTTTCGTGACTGTTTCCCGAACCGATGAGCAGGGCGATCAACTCCGCATCGCTCAGTGAAGAGGCGCCTTTGAGCAGCATCTTCTCGCGTGGGCGGTCTTCCGCCGCCAGCTCTTTGATGCGAAGTCGTTCGTCCATCGTCGTCTACATCTTAATACGTTATGATACGTTCACGTGGTGCCGGTCGATTATTTCACCCGGCCGGTATACGAACCTTCCTGCGTATTGATTTCGATGATGTCGCCTTCGTTGATAAACAACGGCACGCGCACCTCCGCTCCGGTTTCTACTTTGGCGGGTTTCAGCGTATTCGTGGCCGTATCGCCTTTCAGTCCCGGCTCGGTATACGTCACCGCGAGCTGCACCTTGATCGGCATATCGGCGAAAAGGATCGTCTCGGTCGAAGCATCGGAAACGACATCGACCGTTTGCCCTTCTTTCATGAAATCGACCCCGTTGATCAGATCACGCGCGATAGGCACCTGTTCGAACGTCTCCTGATTCATGAAGATATATTCTTCTCCCTCCTGATAGAGGTATTGATACTGCCGGCGTTCTACGCGTACGTCTTCCAGCTTCTCGCCGATGTTGAAACGTCGTTCGATGACGTTGCCTTTCACGACGTCTTTCAGCGTCGTACGCATGATCGTATTGCCTTTTCCGGGCTTTACGTGCAAGAAGTCGATACAAAAATAAAGTTTTCCGTCGAGGCGGATACACGTTCCTTTCTTAATGTCTTGTGAGTTAATCATCTTTATGTTCCTTTGTTAATATAAATCGTTCAGAATAAACCGGCTGCAAAAATACGCTTTTCCGACCAAAGATGCAAGCGTTTCACCGGTCAGCGTAAATTAATGGTCGTCAGCGGTCAGCCCGGCGGGGGGATTTGTTTAGTTGTTGAATTGTTTAGTTGTTGAATTGTTTAGTTGTTGAAGCGTTGAGCTGTTGATTTGTTGAGCTGTTTAGCCGAATACTGATGGCTGAGAGCTGTAAAAGCCCCGCAGGGGCGCATTAATTCAGCCCAATGTGGAGCGCAGCGGAGCGTTGGGGAAAAAGGCATCGTATTTCGTCGGAGGGCTGTAAGCCTGACATATATTAATTGTCAATGGTCAATTGTTAATTGTTATGCCCTTGCGGGCGTTGAGGTGTTGGCTAC
>NZ_RQYN01000058.1 GCF_003860135.1 Tannerella forsythia | reverse complement strand
CTATAACTGCCTGATTAATAAAATATAATACATATATTTTTCTAACGCGTAGCGTTAGAGATTTTTTCAAAAAAACATTGTTTAAAAACATATATTTTAGCATATTATAAGTGTGTTTGAAATTGGTTTTATATTAAAAAAATAACTCAATGCGGAATTTGGGATAATAAGAAAGAAAATGTGTTATAATGAGTGAACTGCTTTGTCGCTTGCTGAATATGATCTTGGTCACATACGTTCGTATGCTTGCTCGCTCTCTCATCATTAGCACCTTGTATTCCGCCTATTCTTATCCATCTAAAGAGGGTGTGTCAAAACGCAAGTTTGTACACACCCTCGTCTTGTTTATTCGCTTATCGTTTTAGGTTGGGATTCAGGGAAACGTCCCATGCCGGATAGGGCATGTAGTTTCGGCTGTCAGTCCACGTGGCTTCAGTAATGGGGATTTTTTCCTGTACTGCCACCCCGGGTACGATCTCAACCGGCGTATTAGCCACACGTTCGGCAAAAGTTTCTTTAAGGGTGTTCATCCGCAACTGGTCGGCTCGACGTGTCACCAGTGCAGGATGATAACCGGCCACTTCCCAGCCGTGCTCGGCAAGGACGGCGTCGGCAAAGGCTTGTCCGCTCAGCCCCGGAGTCAGCTCGGGCAGTCCGGCGCGCTTGCGTACCCGATTCACACATTCATAGGCTTTCGCATTGGGCGCTCCGGTCGAGCGTGCCTGCGACTCGGCATACCACAGCAAGACCTCGGCATAACGAATCATCTTGCGGCGTTGTGACGTAAACTGGCACATGTTGACACCCTTCGTATAGTCGTAGTCTTGCACGTCGTTGATTCCGGAACCGGAGACCGTCGTGGTACAAAACATCGGATGTAGTTCGGGTACCAGCCAATTGCCTTTTTCATCTTTGTCCCACCAGTTTATCAAAGGATTGCCTATTTTGTTCTGGTAAAGGATTTTCGACGAGTACACGGCGTCTTTACGCGGGCCTTCGGGCATCCGTTTCCAAAAGCGTATTTCTCCCCAGAAATCGCCCCATCCACCTTGTGATTCGAAGAGTTGGGTGTTGCAGAAGGATGTACCTTCACCATCGGCAAACAGTCCGTTCGCATTGACTCCCAGCACCGTTTCCTGTGTATAGTTATGTGTAATGTCGTAGACGAATTTGAACTCCGGTTCCAGTATGTATTCATACAGTCCTTTCTCTACGCCTTCGATTACGGCCAATGCCTCTGCCGCCGCCTTTGCGTAATACGCAGTTTCATTGATCGGCCATCCTGCCATCGCCATATAGACAGCCGAGAGGGTAGCACGTGCCGCTTGATACGTGACAAAGGTATTTACACCGAAGAGCTTGCCGGGTTCGGTCGTATAGTTCGTCGGCAACAACTTTTGGCAATCGAGTAGGTCGGGCACGATTACCTTCTCATACACTTCTTTTTCCGAACTGAGTGGAATTTCCCTCTCTACTTCATTCTTAAGAATCAGTGGCAGCGGTCCCCAAATACGCACGAGGTTAAAATAAGCTATCGCCCGCCAGAACTTCGCCTGACCGATGGCGATATTTCTCTCTTCTTCGGAAATGGGCGTTTCGTCGATATTTTCCAACACGTAATTAGCGGCCTTAATGAGCGTGTAATTTCCTGACCATGTTTGCGCCAGTGCTATGTTTCCGTCGGTCGGACGGAATCCGTCCATTTCGGCATACCACATTTTATTACTTCCCGGATTGGTTGTCGCATCGTCGCCTTGCATAAAGTTGGGGGCGGTCAGGTTCGTGTTCGCCTGCATCTGCGCCACCTTGCTGTACAAAGCTGTGACAGCCAGATCGACCTCCTTTTGCGATGTAAACTTGCGCAGTGTTAGCTTACCCCTCGGGTCTTCTTTCAGAAAATCATTACACGATGAGGCGCCGAACAAAAAGACAAAAAGTCCTGCTATGATGATTTTATTTTTCATACCGGTAACTGTTTTAAAATTAGAAATTTGCATGAATACCTACTAAGAAAGTACGCGGAGACGGGAAGGTTCCCATGTCGATTCCGTTATCCACATCCGCATTGGGGCCGGCCGATACATTGGCGGGGTCCATCCCCGAATAGCGAGTGATGGTAAATGCATTCTGACAACTGAGCGAAAGGCGCAGATCGGCAAAACGAACTACGCGTTTCGGCAGCCTATACGAAAGGGTAATGTTCTCTAAGCGCAGATAACTTGCATCTTCGACCCACTGAGACGAGTTGCCGTAATTCCGGTTGCTTGCATTCTTCAACGACGAATACGCTGCACCCGCTCCGACTTTGTCGTAATTATTTTCATACGCTTCTTTCAGCGTGATGAAACGGCTCGGGCCTGTCATCGTTGACATGGCAAACCGTGTCAGATTGATCTTATCCATTCCGAACTGGCCGTTGAAGAACATGTTCAGCTCCCAGTTCTTCCAGCTTATTTGGTTGTTCCAGCCCAGCGTAAAATCGGGGAGTGAGTTACCGATGATCTGACGGTCTTCCGAATCGAGTTTGTTGTTTCCGTTCACGTCCTTGAATTTGTTACATCCGTTTTCGTCAAGTCCTTCCCAAACGTATCCATACAAAAGACCGAGCGGCTCTCCCACTTTCACCAGAGAAACTTCATTGACAAAACCACCCCACAAGGTGTTTCCGAAGATGAACCGCTCACAGCCGAGCGAGAGAACCTCGTTCTTCAGCCATGTACCGTTGAGGGTACTCGTCCAATTCCAGTCGGAATTTTGGATTAGTCGTGCCGATACGGAAACTTCGAAGCCTTTGTTATGTACTTCGCCGTCGTTCACCCAGTAATCTCCGCCGCCATTATAGCTGGGGATATGCTTTCTGAGCAAACCGTCCTTTGTACGCTTGTCGTAATAATCGAGCGAGAAGCTCAGCCTGTCGTCGAGCACGGAGAAATCGACCCCTAAATCCCATTGAAGTGTTTTCTCCCAAGTCAGGTCGGGAGTAGCGAAGATGCCCGCGTAGTACCCTGTGCGTTGGCTCGTTGTTCCGAAAGCCGTGTTAGCTTCCCACAGAAGTCCGAGGGTTTCGTAAGGATTCAGTGCCTGACTACCCACAATTCCGTAGCTGCTCCTGAGTTTGAACTGACGGAAGATCGACAGATCTTTCATAAACCCTTCGTTGACTATATTCCAAGCCGCAGCGACAGAGGGGAAGTAGCCCCATTTGTTGTTGGTGAATACCGAAGAACCGTCGGCACGGAACGTTCCGGTTAAGATGTAGCGGTCATCATAATTGTAGATGATCCGTCCGATGCCCGAAAGCAGCGTTCTTCTGCCGTAATCGTTTCGGAGGCTTTTCGATCCGGCCAAGTTGATATTCCAGTATCCGACACTTTCGACCGGCAGATTATTGCCCGAGATGCTCATCATGCGTGTCTCCGACGAGGTGGCTTCGAAGATGGCCGAAGCCGTCAGCGAATGTTGGTCCCATTTTCCCGTATACATAAGATTATTGATCGTCTGTAGCATCAGACGATTATGGTCTGCGTTGCTGGCAAAGCTTTGCCGATATACGGTGGTGGGACCGAATGAATAGTTTTTCCCATCGAAGTAGTCTACCCCGTTCGTTGTCGTAAACGTTAGTCCGGGCAGTATCGTGAATCTCAGATCGACGTGCCCTGTCATCCGGTTGGCTCTCGAGTCAGACGGCGCTTGTCTGATTTCTCCCATTGGATTGGCTTCGATGTTGTTATAAGGATCCCAGTTGTATTTACCGTTTTTGTCCTGCATCTCCATGGTAGGAGAGTAGTTCAAGGCTTTGAACATGGGGTTGGGGCCTGTGCTGAACCATGAGCCGGTAAAGTCGGAATGGTCGGCCATGATGTCGGCCGTCAGATGTAGCCACGGTGTCAGTTCCGACGTGAGGTTAAATTTGAACTGATATTTATCCGATTTATTATTCTCAACGATGCCTCGTTCCGAGTTATAGCGGCCCGATACATAATATTGTGTATGCCGGTTGCCTTTCGATATGGTTACTTGGTAGTCCTGTGTCATGCCGGTTCCGAAAAAGACATCTTGCCAATCGATTCCCTTGATTCCGTTTTTATATCCTTCCATTTCGACATCGGTGAAGGCATTCGGGTTTTTGATGTCGCGGTAAGCCAGCGCAGACTCGTAAGGAGTTAGCATCTCATATTTTTTTGAGAGGTTTGAGAAGCCCATCCGAGCGTTGAAAGTGATATTTTGCTGGTTCGCTTTTCCTTTCCGGGTCGTGATCAGAATCACGCCGTTGGCACCGCGTGATCCGTAAATGGCAGTGGATGAAGCGTCTTTTAGGATTTGAACGGATTCGATATCTTCGGGTGCGATACCTGCTTCTCCGTTTTCACGTACCAGTCCGTCTACAACATACAGCGGGGCGTTGTTTCGATAAACAGAGTTGACTCCTCGGATGCGGATTTTCGCAGAAGAGCCGGGCTGACCGTTTTTCTGAACGGAAACGCCGGAAACACGTCCCTGTAAACCGTTCGAAAGATCCGAGAGGTGCTGGTCTCTGAAACTCTTATGATCCATCACGCCTACAGAACCCGCTAAATCGACTTTCTTCACAGTGCCGTAGCCGATGACTACAACCTCTTCGAGCGAGCGTGTATCTTCCTGCAAACGGATTTGCATGGGGGAAGAAGATGACTCGACTTCGGCCGTCAGGTAGCCAATATATGACACGACGAGTGTCGCACTTGCCGGTGCGTCGAAAGCGAAACGTCCGTCAGGGTCACTGATCGTTCCGATAGTCGTTCCTTTGACGACTACGTTCGCACCGACTACAGGCTCACCTGTCGCGGCATCAATCACTGTCCCCGTTATCCGCCGGCTGTTCTGTTGTGTAACGGAAGAAGCTGTCTTACCCAGCATTTTTTTTCTCACTAACACAATGTAGTTGTTTTCAAACTCATAACCGATATCGGTTGTTCCGAACGCTTCGTCGAGGTACGACGACACTTTGTCCGATTTACTCCGAAAACGCACTTCACGTTGCGTATCGACTTCGCGGTTACTGTATACGACCAGATAATCTGTTTGTTGTTCGATCTCATGGATTAACTGTTTTATCGAAACAGTATGCGAATTCATGGTCACCATGGCATGTTGGGCTTCGGTCCCAATAGCCGTCAGTTGCAGGGTGAATACGAATAAAAGAAGGAACGAAATTCTCATCATTCTGAAAAAGTTTTTAAAACGTATATTTTTTACAGTTAAAAATAAGAACAAAGTTTTTATTTCCATATCTTTGCAATGTTAAGTGAATACTAAAGTTAAGTCACGTGTTTACTTTTTAAAAAGGCGGCCGATGTTGCAGCATTGCGCCGCCTTTCTTTTCTTCGGATAGACTTATGTTTTCATGGTTGTCTTTATTTTATCAAATGTAACAATCGGTTATTTACTCACTCTAACTGTACTGGTCTCCATATCTTTCGTAACCGTAAACCGGTTTATCTTGCCGATTATCCGGAGTATTTCATCAATCCCGTCCTGCTGTCGGAATTTACCGCTATACGTCAGATTAAACAGTTCCGGATCTTTTACTTCGATTTTGACGTCGTAATATCGTTCGAGTTGAATCAGAATATTCTTGAGTGATTCGTTCTCAAAACAATAAATTCCGTCCTTCCACAAAAAATGATCGGGAGATGTGGTAGGCTGAACTTGCATCTTACCTTCGCAGACGGTTACTGTTTCGTTTGGTTTCAGCGTAACTCGCCGGGTTGGCATACGGAGGTCGGAAACTTCAATACTGCCTTCGAGCAGACTGGCCTGAATATAGTCTGTACCGGGGTAATTATAGACATTAAACTTCGTGCCGAGTACCTTCATTTCTACATCTTTTGTCGAAACGATAAAAGGTCTTTCCGCATCTTTTGCCACATCGAAAAAAGCCTCTCCCGTAAGGTTTACACGGCGCTCCTTGCTTCCGAAGGATGTCGGGTAAGTCAGTGTCGATCGTGTATTGAGCCATACCTGCGTGCCGTCGGGTAGTACCAATTGGGCTCGTTGCCCTGAAGGCACATAAAGTGAACTCATCGCTTTCTCATACGGTAGGCTCTCTTTCGAGAGGTGCTGCGTGATAAACGCCGTAGATCCAATTAACAGCGCTGCCGCTGCTACATAACGAACGTAGAGGGAGAAAGAGTGCCGAGGTCGGAGATGGTCTTCTTTCATGCTCCGAATGAGTTGCGAATATTTTCGTCTTGCTTCCCGTTCGTCTTGTTCCTGTTTCCAAAGCAGCGATAGTGCTTCGATATTCTGCTGCCCGATAAATTCGGATTTTAACCGAGAATCGGTATCCATCCTTCTCAATAATTCTAATCGTTCGGAGTCGTCAAGCATGCCTTGAAAATATCTCCGTACTTGTTCTTCCATCTTTTCCATATTTTGATAGTAGAACGTATAAGAGTGAAAAATCCGCTAAGAAGCTGTTCTTTTCACGTAAATAAAAAGAACAGCATGGGGAGTAGTGTTTTGAGTGCGATCTTCAGTTTTTTATAGGCAATCCCCATCTGGGTCTCGATGGTGTTAAGTGATAAGCCGAGTTCTTCGGCTATGTCTTTTTGTTTTTTTCCTTCGATTTTACTTTTGATAAAAATCTGTCGACATTTTTCCGGTAAAGTTTGAATGGCTTTCGATACAACCGACTCGATGTCATGTTCTGCAACATATTCTTCGTCGAAAGCTTCCAACGACTCGAACTTCATTTGCAGGGTACGCATGTATTCCTCTTGCAACTGTTCGGCCGATCGTTGTTCGACCATCTTGTGCCGGAGGAAATCCACACATCTGTTTTTTACAGAAGTCAACAGCCATCCCGTTTTATTGATGCGCCCTTCAAGCACATCCTGCCGTTCCCATAAATCGAGGAATACATCTTGTACAATGTTCTCGGCATCGGCTTCCGACATGATGTATGCTTCGGCAAAGCGTTTCATCCGTGTGTAATACGATACGTAGATCGCTTTGAAACTGATGGTCAATTGATGATTTCGGTCCAACTCGTTCCTTCTTTTTCCCGCAAATATAGATAAGATTTGTATATTTCCTCTATAAATCCTTTTTTTGCGACTTAAAAAGCACTCTTATTGTTTGTCTACATCACCTTAGTGCAATAAAGAGGCTAATGCAAGAAGCAGGTCTTTTGTCCAAGTATAAATTAACCTATTCTGTGTAGATATGCAAATTATCATGTTAAGATTTTTTTGTATTAACAAATTCGGTTTTTCTATTGATGACTGCAAATATTCTCCCTATTAGTTTGAATTTTATATTGTTCAGTACTAATAGAGAGTGCTTTCCTTCCTGTTTCTTTCTTTGATAATACTCTTTTAGTTCCTTAGTCAGTTCTTATTGCATTAATGGCGGCAAGGTGGAGCATTGCCTTTATTTTCTTATTCAGCAAAGACCCGTGTCCTCTCCAATCAAAAAAAGAAACCTGCCATGTGATAGACGGCAAACGCAGCGATCCATGCGATACTCGTGTTGTAAATCATGGAGAATGCCGCCCATTTTCGACTTCCTGTTTCTTTGGCAATCGCTGCAATCGAAGCGATGCAGGGGAAATAGAGCAGCACGAAAACAAGAAACGCGAGAGCCGAACGTGGCGTGAAATCGCCGGAGGCGAGCAACGTATTGGAGAGCGTCGTTTCGTCTTCATTACTATACAACACACCGAGGGTGCTGACGATTACCTCTTTGGCCGGAGAACCGGAAATCAGGGCAATGGCTGCCTTCCAGTTCAAACCGAGCGGGTGTACGACCGGTTCGCAGAATTTCCCTAACCGTCCGAGGTACGAGTTCTCGTATTGTTGTGAAGCCGTGACTTCGGTCTCTGCTATGGCCGGCATATCGGCCGACGGACGCGGATAATAACTCAAAAACCAGATGATTACCGAAGCGACAAGTACAACGCCTCCGATCTTTCGTAGGTATTGTTCGCCTTTATCCCACATGTGTCTGAGGGTGGCACGTAAAGTCGGCATGCGATACGGAGGAAGCTCCATTACAAAAGGCGTTTCGTCGGCTTTGAATATGCCCCGACGAAGCAATCGCGCTGTGATCACTGCTATTCCGATACCGAAAAAATAAAGTAAAACGAGTACGGTGCCTGCGCTGTTCGGGAAGAACGTTCCCGCCAGCAGAAGATAGACTGGGAGCCGAGCACTGCACGACATGAACGGATTAATCAGGATCGTGATCAACCGGCTGCTGTGACTCTCGATCGTACGTGTAGCCAGAATGGCCGGTACATTACATCCGAATCCCATCAGCAAAGGAATAAAAGACTTACCGTGTAATCCCATCCGGTGCATGATCCGGTCCATGATAAATGCCGCGCGCGCCATGTAGCCCGAATCTTCCATGAGGGAGATAAAAAGATACAGCACCAGGATGTTCGGTAGAAAAACAGCCACACTACCTACTCCGCCGATGATGCCGTTCACGAGTAAATCCTTCAAGGCTCCGTCTGCCATCGATGAGGCGATCCACTCGCCGAGGCTGGCGAATCCTGTTTCGATCCACTCCTGTGGAAAAGCGCCCAGCCAGAAGGTGGTCATGAATGTGATCCACATCAGGAAGATAAAGATGGGGAAGCCCAACCATCGGTTGGCCACCAAGCGGTCGATAAAGCCCGTCTTACGATGTGTGTCTTGATTGCCCGGTGTATAAACCTCCTGCAAGGCACCGGCAATAAAGCCGTATTTGAAATCGATGACCGTCGCCTCAATGTCGTCGTTCAGCTGACGCTTCAGTCGTGTCCTTGCGTGGTCGGTCGCCTCTTTCCATGCGACATAGTTGGCACAGTGACCGAGCATACGCTCCGCCTCGTTGTCGTCTTCCAGCAATTTCAATGCCCAGTAGCGAGGAGGAAACTGGTGCGGTAGGTCATCGGCCGTTTGCATCTTTGTCGAGAGTTTGTCGAGTTCCGGCTCGATGGCTGTGCCATAATTGATCCGTATCTGACGCTGGATGGTACTGCGATTTTCGAAGACATCGATCACCGTATCCAGCAGTTTGTCGAGTCCTTTGCCGCTCTTGGCTACCGTCGGCGCCATAGGGATGCCGATCATCGCACCAAAATGATGGTAGTCGAGTGTTGCACCGCTGGCTGAAAGCTCGTCGTACATATTCAATGCGACCACTACAGGCTGACTCAAGTCGATGAGCTCGGTCGTTAGATAAAGGTTGCGTTCGAGGTTCGACGCCGACACGACATTGATAATCACATCGGGTTGATTGTCGAAAATATGTTGTCGGACGTAACGCTCTTCGGGCGAGTAGGGAGAGAGTGAATAGGTGCCGGGTAAGTCGGTGATGTTGAATTTATAGCCGTTGTATGTAAAATGGCCGCTCTTCGCTGCTACGGTGACGCCGCTGTAATTACCGACGTGTTCACGTCCTCCGGAGAGCACATTGAAGAGCGATGTCTTTCCACTGTTCGGATTGCCCACCAGCGCGATACGAATTTCGTTCTTGTGACGGGTTACAGATGATGATCCGTTATGTTTCACGGTCGTTTCATTGCCGGCCACACCATTCGTACGATGGGCCTCTTTGGTTTCTTCGACGGCTTTCTCCGCTTCTTCTTCCGAAAGCACTTCGATCATTGCCGCCTCGCTGCGCCGAAGCGATACTTCGTATCCCATCACGGAATACTTCACCGGGTCGTTCAGCGGAGAATCGAGTACCGATGTCACGTGCTGACCACGTACAAAACCCATTTCGATGATGCGTCGCCGGAAAGCGCCATGACCTGTAACCCGTACGATCACCCCCGATTCTCCATTATGCAAGTCCGATAATTTCATTTTCTCCTTTATTTTTGCTTGGCAAAAATAAGTTGTTTTTTCAACTCTGTCAATCCCCATTATTGGGGGTATGCGCAAGGAGATATCGGGCAGGATGTCCTCACGCTACAATTGAAAGAAGAGGAACGTTCGTTATGCTACTTTTTTTCAAGCGCTGGCTGATGATCAAGCCGTTTCAGCCCGCCGACGTAAATCAGCAGGATTATATTCATCAGTAAGGCATAGATGATAGACGGTACGGCGATGAGGTCGTTGTTGAAGATAATCGGGCTCGTGGCAACGGCGATACCTTGCGCCGCATTTTGCATGCCTACCTCGATGATGATGGTGCGTCGTTCGCGTTTTTGCAGCCGCATGGCCCGTGCCAGTCCCGCTCCGGCGAAGGTGGCGAGCAAGATCATCGCCGTGATGCACCCTCCGAGCAGACCGATATGTTCGCGAATCGTCAGACGGTGCTGCACAAAGAAAAGTGTCGCCAAGAGAATCAGGGCGGGAAATGCGATCCGCGACAGCGCCCGGTCGATCGCGATAGCAGCTGATGGAGAGCGTCGTCTGACGAATACCCCCGCAGCAATCGGAAGCAGCATCAGTAACAAGTTCTGGATGATCAGTCCTCCTACAGGCAGATGCACGTCGATGCTTTCGCCACCGGCGATATGTACGGCCAATCCCATGATGAAAGGAAGGGTGAACAGGGTAATGACGCTGCTCAGCGCCGTCAATGTGACCGATAATGCTACATCCCCTTTGGCAAGCATGGAAAAAATATTGGACGAACTGCCTCCCGGCGAGCAGGCGATAAGTACGAGTCCGATGAAGAACAGCGGAGGGAGACTAAACGCCCAGCCCAACATCATGGCAAGTGCGGGAAGAACGATTATCTGTCCGACTAATCCCGTAAAAACCGCGCGCGGACGGCGACGGAACAACAGAAAATCTTTCCACTCGAGTGTGAGGCCCAAATCGAACATTAACAGGGAAAGAATCGGCAATACGATCCAAATTGCATTCATCTCTTCTTTTGAATTTTTGCGACAAAGATAATGCAAGCTGCAAGGGAAATAAAATTTTCCGGATGCAAAAAAAGCCCGGACTTTCACAAGCCCCGGCTTCTCACAATCTTTAATTTAATTCGGTCAATTGGTTTGATTGACCCAATACGTATCCTGCAAGCTGTCCATGCGAAGCATCTTGCTACGGTTATTGTACGTCAGATTCAATAATCCCAGGTAACTTCTGTACTGATCTTCGGTCAGCGTCTCTTTCATCAGTTTCAGATTGCCGTAAATGGCCTGTTCCATCTTCTTTTCCCGCAAGTCCTTGTTGGAATAAGTCAAGCTCTTCCGTTGCATCTCGATAAAATAGTCGTTTATTTCAACCACTTCTCTTACTTGCTGTGCATCCAACTGTAAATAGCGACTCAACTGTGTCATATCGATAACCACAGGAACCTGATCCGAAGGCTTGTTTCCCGCAAAACTCATGGTTACACTTACTAACAAGGCTGTAACAACCAAACTCAAACGTTTCATAATTCTATTCATTTTACCATTCATATTCCTTTTTGTTATTTCTCAAAGACCATCGGGACGAAACCCGGCTGTCGTTTGTCTGTGATACAAAGATGGGGTAAAAAGGATGCGTTTGTTTCCGATTTCTCAGCATCACGAAAAAAAGGGAGGTGATTGCGAAAAAAGAACGGTCTAAGGATCGCTCCGTGATGCTTAGATTAAATTGTAACGGTTTGAACCATAAAATATATAGGACAAAGCGTAAGCCGCAGGTTTTTTCGGACAAAGACGAAAAAAGTATCGGCAAAGACGAAAAAAAGTTGGTTCATCATCCCTTGTGTTTTGAAAAAACAGGCGAAATATTTTCATACCTTTGCAAACAAAGAAATACCATCATGTTTACAATAAAAAAATTCACATCGGTACAGGCACTATTCTTGTTCGGTTTATTAATGGGCGTTTTTATCATTTATCCGAATATCGCCCAGATACCGTGGGATATCCCCAGGCATGTACAAAGTGCAGGGACAGATGGGGCAACGATGCAGGTGCCCGTAAATACGATGAAGATCAAACATGTCTGTTTCGAAAGTTTGATCGGTTACTGGCTTTTTTTCATTTTTCGCTATCTGTTTTTTAGCGTTACCATCTGGGCGCTGCTGCTCATCAACATCAAAAAAATCAAACAGCCTGTTTTTGCCCGACGTATCTTCTTGACAGCCATTGTTACGGCACTGGCCTATGGCCTCTATATTCTGATTTCATTATCGATCAAGAAACATATCGATTGCTTCACCATTCACCTGCTGTTTCAGTTTGTCGTAGCCTGTGTACTGTGTGTGCTCATCGGTTACGCGAGGGCTTTGTATTCGGTACAGCGCGAGAAGGAGCTGGAGATTGAGCGGTTGAAAAGAGAAACGCTGCAAAGTCGTTGCGACGCGCTGGCGAACCAGATCAATCCGCATTTCTTCTTTAACTCGCTCAACGGCTTGACGTATCTTGTCCGAAGCGACGACAAACAACGGACGCTGGAATTTGTGAACAAGCTATCGAATGTATTCCGCTTCATCCTGCAAAGCGACAAGAAAGGGCTCGTAACGCTTAGCGAAGAGCTGAACTTTCTCGACTCGTTCCGTTATCTGCTCGAAGTCCGTTTTGCCGATAAACTGACGTTCGACATTCGGGTGGATGAGTCTGCCACGGCCATGAAGCTGCCGGTGCTGTCGCTCCTCCCGCTCGTCGATAATGCCGTAGTCCATAACGCGATCGACAGCGAGCATAAGATACGCATGGTTATCGCTACCCATAGCGACAGCGATTCGGGCGAAACGGTATTGACCGTATCCAATCCCATCTATCCGAAGCTGGAAAAGCCTGTCACGAACGGTACCGGATTGACAAATCTCAGCGCACGCTTCCAGCTGATGGTGCATAAAGATATCCGTATCGAGCAAACGGACGAGACATTTACCGTTATTTTACCCTTGACCTAAACAAGCATTATATAAGCTATGAAAGTGTTAATTGTTGAAGACGAGACGGCCGCCAGTGAAAACCTGAAGAAGATACTGAGCGAGATGGATGATAGCCTTGAAGTAAAGGGCGTGACGGAAAGTGTCAGCCAGACGGTGAAATGGCTGCAAATGCACGATGCGCCCGACCTGATATTCATGGATATCCATCTCTCGGACGGGTCGGCGTTCCATATCTTCCAGATGATTACGGTCGAGACACCCATTATTTTTACGACGGCGTACGACGAGTATGCGCTCGATGCTTTTCGGGTCAACAGCATCGACTACATTCTGAAACCTGTCGATACGGAAGCTTTGAGGTGCGCTTTGGAGAAATTTCGTAAACTGACGAAACGCGACATGCGCGAATACGTCACTCAGCAGGCGCAATTGACTCCGACGGGGAAATACATCCAGAAAATCCTGATTCCGGTGAAGGATAAACTCGTTCCGGTCACACTGTCCGACGTTTCATTTTTCTATACTACCGATAGCAATACGACGGTGCATTTGAGAGACGGCAAGATTTATCCCTATGCCAAGACGCTCGACAGCATGATGCAACATCTGAATCCCGACGTGTTTTTCCGTGCTAACAAGCAATTCATCATTGCGCGTGAGAGCGTGACGAATATCACCGTCTGGTTCGACAGTCGCTTGTTGGTCACTTTGGACGCGCAGATGCCGGAGCGCCTTTACGTGAGCAAAAACCGCGCGTCGGACTTTAAAAAGTGGATGGTCGGGTAGTTTCTTCCGCTTTTATTAAAACTCGAAACGACCTTCAGAACTGTTCCGAGAGCTTTATTTCAAATTGCTTGAGCATTTGGGACAGCGGCAGGGATTTGCTCTCCGCGGGAAGCCTGTCAAAGCGTCCGTCAAGCTCCTTGACAGCAATTTTATTTCTCTTTATATAAGTCTTTTGATTGGGAAAAATACACGTACATCTCGATTATGAAACATGCTAACCCGATTATGTACATCTTTGCGATGACAAGGGCAGTGATAATATCATGGCAAGCAAGGTTCCGATTGAACGAGGGAGGAGGGGGCGACCGTGGTTGCTGCGACACCCAACACCTCATTAATCTCTTAGCGTTTAATTGAGAGAGCAACGGTGTAGTCTTTGTTGTGCGCGGTGTGGGAAAATTTGCATTTGAATCCTTCCAAGAGCGAGAACTGCCTCAAAAGTATCATCAGGATATACTCGTAGACCAAGAGATTGCTCGTATCTGAGAACAAGAGACCGAATACCGATGGAACTTCTCTCAATTGGTTACCTCTCTAAGGCTTAATACGTTCACAAAATTGAGACTCTGCGCGTGGCTCAACAAGTTTTTTGATCGACACGAACAGGAGTGTGAAAAGACTCTCTTTGCCAGTCGATAGAAATTTGATAGTTTCATAATCTGTATTTTGTTATGAGTTAATTTATTAGCTGCGTTTTGCTACATAAGGGATATAGGACTATGAGTATTGTTAAATATATATAGCTATTTCATTGTTTAGTTTTAGAAAAAGTAATTTTAGGGATTTTTCTATCATATG
>NZ_RQYN01000057.1 GCF_003860135.1 Tannerella forsythia | reverse complement strand
TAACTTTATGGATATGGTATACTACATAAACGGAGGAAGGAATTTCCATTACCCACTCAAATCAACATAGAGCCACATATTTTCGTATGCATGTACAACTCGTTTTATAGTCAGTTGAGATTCGTTTCTTTTGTTCGAAGGTTCGAACAAATAGATGCTTACTTTATCCCCTTTTATCAGGTCAGTCAGAAAATGGCCGTTCTCTGTATTTGCTTTCGAGGTAACCGGGCCATAAAGCATATCTCCTTCTTCGTTGGATATGTATAGCTCAGCACCTTCGGGCAGGTAGAAGTCGTTGAATACAAAATTAATGGAGTAGGCCCCTTTCGATTCAATCGCCATTGTCCAGAGTCTTCCGTTTTCCGTATCGGTCCATTCTCCGTCCGCTAAAGTGATACGGGTGTCGAATCCTTCTCCAAAACGGAACGGCACATTATCGTCTCTTTCCTGTTGTCTTGCGGATGCTATTTTTTGTATATCGAGAGGAGGCATTGCTTTTATTTTCGCTACCCTCCGGTGTTCTTTCAGCAGGCGGTTTTGTTGCAAAGCATCTCTGTTCGGAAAGAACCTTGTCTCTACTTGTCCGTATATTCCTAAAATAGATATGGAAAGGAATATGGCTGTAAATAATGTCTTTTTCATCTTATTGGATTTTAAAATTAATTTTGAAATGAATGTTTTCGGTGAATTGTTCTTTATGAGTTGCATACTTAAACTGTGTATGAATTGTCGTATAATAATCACCTTTAGGTAATGTTTCTTTACTCTCACTCATACAAAAAGGATAGTCGGGTCGAGTATCATTTGTCAATTTCCAAGGGCAGTTTAATTTTCTGGTTGTTAAAGGATCAATATTCATTTCTGTTGGTTTTCTGCTAAACTCACACCATATACCAGTCCATGGCGTACCTCTATCGGTGTTGTTACTTTGATATACCCGATAAAAATCATTGTTTATAAAATCGGCTGAAACAGAAATATCATCTTGTGTGATATTGTTCAACAAAAAAGAAAAGGTGAAATTTTCTCCTTCTTTAAAGACGGTAGCCGGTTTCCCCTGTTCATTAAGCAGACAAAACTTAAAAACAATACCGTTTATCTTCTGCTCTATAACGGTTTGCTTCCCATCGGGCGATATTTCCCATAGCTGATCATCGTCCTTATTGCAACCTGTTATTCCCGCGGTTATCCATAGAAATAACAAGCTTAGAAATAATGTTTTTTTCTTTGTTTTCATGTTCTTTCTATTTTTAAAAATTTATACTTGTTTCCGCGTTCCGGATATTTCTTTTACGCTGCGCCTCCGGTGCGGTTTATGAGGCGCATCGGCTTGTCGGGTGGAATATCGGTTGTTTTTTCCATAGCGTTATCGTTTTCTTTATGATGCACCAAAGATACAAACAGTTTTTGAAAATACGCAAGTATTTTACTTGTTTTTTTTGATATTTTTTTGGTGCCCGGAAAATAACCGTTAACCATATTCCAACCAAGGGCTGAAAGCCCGTTTTATTTCAGCCCCATTCCGCAAGGGTGGGGTATCGATTCCCCTGTTTTGTTTTTTGAGGGCTGTAAGCCTGAATTAATGTCAGCATTCAGCCAACAGTCAAAACAACTCAACAACTCAACAATCAAACAATTCAACGCCCGAAAGGCATCACTTTTCACTACTACTTTGACTACTCTGACTACTTTGCTCCATTTTTCACTTTTCGTTTTTCACTTATCTGCATTCTTTGCGTTCGGATATTCTGATTTCGACATTTTATATCAGGCTTACAGCCCTCCGCAGGAGTGGGTATTCTTTTTCCCCAACGCTTCGCTACGCTACACATGGGGCTGAATTAACTCACCCCTGCGGGGCTGTTACAGAGGTCTGCTATCAGTTTTCGAGCAGTCAGCTATCAGCCAAAACAACTCAACAACTCAACCTCTCAACGCCCGCAGGGCATCACTCTTCACTACTACTTTAACTACCCTGACTACTTTGCTACATTTTTCACTTTTCACTTTTCACTTTTCACTCTTCACTCTTCGTTCTTCGTTGTGTGATTCCGTTTTCGTCGAGGGTGATGAGCTGTTGCTTGTAGAGGGAACCGATGGCTTTTTTGAAGCTCTTTTTACTGCATCCCAAGAGGGCGTAGATTTCGTCGGCATCGCTTTTATCATGCAGCGGCAAAGTACCCTTGTTTTGCTCCAATGCCTGAAGAATCTGTTGGGCGATACCTTCTACCTTATCGTAGCCGAGGGGCTGAAGACTCACGTCGATCTTTTCATCTTCACGCACTTCCTTGATGTATCCTTTCGTTTTCTCGCCCTTACGGAGGGTACGGAAGACCTCGTTGCGGTAGAGCAAGCCCCAATGCAGATGGTTGATGATGACCTTATAGCCAAGCTCGGTCTCGTCGGCCACGATGAGGTCGACCTCCTGATTGTATTCGTAGTGTGGCGGTAGATTATCGAGAAACTTGTCGATACGTGCCGAGGCCACTACGCGTTGGGTAATGAAATCGAGGTAGACATAGACCAGATACCATCGCCCGGCGATCATCTCTGCTTTCTGCTCCCGATAGGGCACGAGGAGTTCTTTCATCAACCCCCATTCGAGGAAAGCACCGGCGCTTGTCACCTGATTCACCTTCATCCACTGAAACTCGCCGACGGTGGCCAGCGGACGCTGGGTAGTGGCAATCAGGCGCCCTTCGTTATCGTGGTAAATGAATACTTCGACCTCGTCGTCGACGTCCAACCCTTCGGGCACAAAACGCTTCGGCAGGAGGATTTCCTGTTGCTCGCCTCCGTCCAGATATACGCCGAACGCTACTTTCTTTACCACACGTAACGTGTTATATTTTCCTATTTTCACGCTTATTCCCTGTTTTTGTCCGACAAAGTTAGAGATTAAATTTGGTATACGAAAGAGCCTTATCCGTCGCAGCGGGGAGGGTGTTTGTCTCTTAAAATCAAACGGCCTTGCCGGACAGACTATCTTTGTGATCGTAAATAAGAAGAATGAACCTAAAGAAGGAAGCAATGAACAAAAGAGAAACCGTACAAGCCGTTTCGAACGGCACCGGGATAGCAACCGGAACATGCGTCCGTATTCTGGACTCTTTGGAAGTGGTGTCGATGCACGAGATGGAAAGCGCCGGCGGAATAACCCTGTTTTTCGATCACATCTACCGGTTGGCTGATCGGCTGAAAAGAATACGGGAGAAGCAGGTCGAAGAAGAAACGTCCGCTTTGGTCCGGAAGGTCGCCTGTTTGTCCGAAACAGGTATAGAAGAGACGCAACGCGTATTGAAGGCGTTGTCCGATCTGCTGAATCATCGGTTGGAGACCTCGAGAAGCGCGAGGTTCCAATACCGCATCTTCGTCCGGCTGGTCGATTTCTTCAGACATACATAATCGTAACATATAAAACCTTAGAAAGATGAGACATTTGAATGTATTCCTATTCGTAATTTGGGGTATCGTATGCTCCGCAAAGATGTATGCACAGGAAGATAAACCCGTACAAACGATCCGTGGCGTTGTCGTCGATTACGCTTCGGGAGCACCCATCGCCTACGCTACCGTGGGCTTGTTGAATATGCCTCACATGGGAGCGGCCACCGATAACGAAGGCCGGTTCGAAATAAAGCATATCCCGGTGGGTCGTCATGATTTGCAGGCAAGTTTCTTAGGATACGAGCCGGCTGTTTTTCGGGAAATCCTGTTGACATCGGCTAAAGAGGTGTATTTGGAGATTCAACTGCGCGAAAGCGTCTTGCAACTGGACGAAGTGGTCATCCGGCCCCGCATTCATAAAGAAGTGCCGTTGAATAAGATGGCCTTGTCGGGGGCGCGTATGCTGAGCGTGGAGGAGGCCGGCCGTTTTGCGGGCGGCATGGACGATCCCGCGCGTTTGGTCAGTTCTTATGCCGGAATATCGTCCGCGGTAAGCAGCAACGGTATCTCCGTGCACGGCAATGCGCCGAGCCTGCTTCAATGGCGGTTGGAAGAGGTGGAGATTCCGAATCCCAACCACTTTGCCGATGTGGCTTCGTTGGGCGGTGGGGTCTTGTCGTCGTTAAGCAAGAACGTATTGGGAAATTCCGACTTTTATACGGGCGCTTTTCCTGCCGAATACAACAACGCGGTTTCAGGCATTTTCGATATGAAACTGAGGAACGGAAACAGCCAAAAGTTCCAACATACCCTGCAAGCGGGCATATTGGGACTCGATGTGGCTTCGGAAGGGCCGTTGAGCAAAAAGCGGGAGGCTTCGTACCTGTTTAACTACCGCTACTCGACGACCGGATTGATGAACAAGGTAAATCCTGCCGGCGAGCAGGAGCAGGTGCTGGATTATCAGGATTTGAATTTCAAGTTCAACCTTCCGACCGGAAAAGCCGGCACGTTCTCGCTCTGGGGTACGGCATTGGTCGACAAAGTCAAACCCAAGATCAACACCCCCGACAAATGGGATTACGCGGACGATGCGAAAGATTCGAGGATGAAGCAGACGTCGGCCGCCGTGGGGCTGACCCATCGTTATGCTTTCAAAAACGGGGGCGTATGGAAAACGACCTTGGCCGCTACCTATGCCAAAACAAACGCATGGGAAAGCATCTACGATTCGCAGATGAAGTCTTCGCCGCGCCTCGATTTCAGAAGTCAATATACGCACCTTGTCCTCACCTCTTCGTTCAATAAGAAATACAGTCCCAGGCACACGAATAAAACAGGCTTTACGGTAACGCACATGATGTATGATATGGATTTCGACTTGTCGCCTTTCTACGCCCAACCCCTGCGCCGCATATCGGAGGGCAAAGGAAATACCAACCTGATAGCGGCTTATACCAGCTCTCTGTTCCGCGTCAACGACCGGTTATCCGCCACTTTAGGAGTGAACGGGCAGCTCTTTACGCTGAATCATACGTGGACGATCGAACCGCGTACCGCCATCAAATGGCAGGCTTCGTCCCGAAGCTCGTTCGGACTGGCTTACGGATTGCATAGCCGCATGGAGAAGTTGGACGTCTATTTTGTGAAGACAAAGGAAGCGGGCGGCCAACTCGTAAATAAAGCATTGGACTTTACGAAAACGCATCATCTGGCCTTGTCGTACAGCCACAAGCTGTCGGACGATATGAATCTGAAAATCGAGCCTTACTTCCAGTACCTGTACGACGTGCCGGTTATTGCCGACAGCTCCTATTCCGTGCTCAACCGCAGCACCTTCTATGTGGAAGATGCCCTCGTGAATACCGGGAAAGGACGGAACTACGGGGTCGATCTGACGTTCGAAAAGTATATGACCCGGGGACTCTATTACATGGTAACGGCCTCCCTCTTCCGTTCGGAATACGCCGGCGGCGACGGGATATGGCACCATACGAAGTTCAACCGCAACTATATCGTCAACGGGTTGATCGGTAAGGAGTGGATGACAGGACGCCATAAGCAGGACGTGCTCAGCGTGAACCTGCGGTTGACCTTGCAGGGAGGCGAACGGCATTCGCCCGTAAACGAGCAGGCGACCTTGCGCCATCCCGATAAAGCAACGCAATACGACGAGACGAAAGCCTACTCGCGGCAGCTGTCGCCCATGTTCCTCGCCAACTACACGGTCAGCTACCGGATGAACCGCAGGAAGGTGTCTCACGAATTTGCCGTAAAGGGGATGAACGCGACCGGATACAAAGAATATTTCGGGCATGAATACAACCTGAAGACGGGAGCGATAGAGCCCAGACGATTGAAAAATTCCATCTTCAACATTACGTACAGACTTGAATTTTAACGTATCTTTGTCCATACGATATTTGTACGAATGACACGGATGAGAGAACATCATTTCATGCTCCGGTTTCTGTTTGCCCCGAACTACCGGATCGGGAGGCATGTGATTTTTATCATGCTCTGGGCGGTTATTACGTTTAATCAGGTGTTTATCGCGTATCGGGACAGTCAGTCCGTTTTAGGCAATCGCATCTATCCGGTTTGTCTGATCTCGTGCATGACCTACCTGATGGCGATGTATTTCAATTACTTCTATCTGGCGCCCAAATTCCTGTTGAAGGGAAAACATACGGCTTATGCCGTCGCCCTGTGCGTCATCGTGCTTGTATTGCCCACTCTCTCTGTCTGGAGCGAATACGGGGTGCGCAATATGTTGAATCTGCCGCATCGGATCACGTCCTATACCCATCCGCTGATTGTGGTCGACAACCTGTCGACGTCGGTGGTTACAGCCATCTGTTTTTGCGGGATCTCCGTGGTGCTGTTTTTCGGAAAATGGATCAAAGGCAACGAAGAAGTCAGCCGGATGGAACGGGAGCATGTACGGTCGGAACTGAATAAGTTGAAAGGCCAGATCGCTCCCGCCTTTCTATCGCAGACGCTCCGGAATGCTTCTTCATTGGCCGCATCGCAGCCGCAAGACACATCGAAGATGTTGATGCAACTGGGACAATTGTTAAGGTACCAGCTCTACGACTGCCATCGGGACAGGATATTGCTGAAATCGGAAATACGGGCGCTGACTGTGATGTTTGAATTGGAGCAGTCGAACCGTCCCGCGTTTGAATACCGCATCCGGACGGACGGAGAGGTGAATAACACGTTTGTTTCGCCCATGCTCTTTCTGTCGCTCGTTCAATGTGCCGTTACCGGCAGCCGTTCGGTGGAGCTGCTTTTCAGACTGCGGGATGAGACGCTGCTTTTTACGTGCCGGACTGATCATAAGGAGATATGCGATGGCGATACCTTTTCGTCGATCAGACAACGGCTGGAGTGGCAGTATCCCGATAGACATACCTTGCAATTGAGCGAGGGAACGATAACCCTTACCATCGATTTATCGCTATGAAACCAAGCAAAGAAAAAAACGGCAACGGTCTGTCTTCGTTCGTGATGGATGACCGATATGCGATCCACCGGCATCTTGTCTTGCAAGGCGTTATTCTGGCCATATCCGTCGGCATCTTTTTCGATGCCCCGGACAAGCTGAACCTTTCCCTGAACCGCTTCTACGGCTGGATCAGTTATTACCTGTTCCTCAATATGCTGGTATATGTCAATGTGTATGTGCTGTTTCCGCGGTATCTGGCAAAAAACAAAGTGTTCGCTTATGTGGTGTCGGTCTTTCTGTTTACTGTTTTCTCCATCGTGATCATGGTCATCTTGCAGGATTTGTTTTACGACATAACGGTTATGCGTCAAACGCCCTCTGCCGTCGCCGTTTTTCTGAGTATAGCCTCTTCCATGTGTACGATCTTTCTTTTTCTGGGAGGGATATCGATGTTTATGCTGTTTCGGCAATGGGCCATCGGCAACCGGAAGATCAACAGTTTGCAAGTCGCTACTTTCCGCTCGGAACTGAATTTTCTTAAAAGCCAGATCAATCCGCATTTCCTCTTCAATATGATCAACAATGCGAATATCATGGTGGACGAAGAGCCGGAAATCACGTCCCATATTTTAGACAAACTCGACCGGATGTTGCAGTATCAATTCAACGACAGCACACAAGACCGAGTACTTCTGTCGGCCGACATCGCTTTTCTGACCGACTTTCTGGCGTTGGAAAAAGTGCGTCGCGACGATTTTGAGTATACGGTTGCGATAGAGGGCGATATGGCAGAGACGGAAGTGCCGCCTTTGCTCTTTATTCCGTTCGTGGAGAATGCCGTTAAGCATAATCAGGATGTGAATCGCTCGTATGTGCACCTCAAATTCCGGAAGGAGGAGCACCGGCTGTTTTTCGAATGCGAGAACTCCAAACCCTTCAAACCTGCGAAACGCGACGTGGGCGGATTGGGCTTGGCGAATATCCGGCGCCGCCTCGATTTGTTGTTCGAAAACAGCCATCTGCTCGAGATCGTAGAAACAGAGACAACGTATACCGTAAAGTTACAATTAAACAGATGAAATGTATTATCGTAGATGACGAGCCGATCGCTCGCAAGGGAATAAAAAAACTGGTCGATCAGATTCCGCAACTGGAGCTGCTGGAGTGCTTCAACTGTGCAGAAACGGCCTCGGCGTATCTGCAAACAACGGAGGTCGATCTGATCTTTCTGGATATTCAGATGCCGGGCATCAACGGAATCGAATTCGCCCGGAACATCCCCAGACATACGCTTGTTATTTTCACCACCGCCTACCTGGAATATGCGCTCGACAGCTATGAGGTGGACGCCGTTGATTACCTCGTGAAACCGATCGATGCCTCCAAGTTCAGAAAAGCGGTGGATAAGGCCATTACGTATCACTCC
The DNA here is from genome assembly GCF_003860135.1 of Tannerella forsythia. Taxonomy (GTDB): domain Bacteria; phylum Bacteroidota; class Bacteroidia; order Bacteroidales; family Tannerellaceae; genus Tannerella; species Tannerella forsythia_A. The sequence continues at coordinate 15,362 of NZ_RQYN01000057.1, read as the reverse complement.
TTACTCCTCGACGAAGAAAAAAAGAGCGTGGAGAACGTGGAAGACGAATGCATCTTCGTGAAATCCGACAGGCGGTATTTCAAAGTCAACCTGAAAGAGATTCTTTTTATCGAAGGCCTGAAAGATTATGTCATCATCCAGATGGAGGGGCAGCGCATCATCACCCGGATGAATGTGAAGACAATACACGATTTGTTGCCTAAGAACGTCTTCCTGCGAATCAACCGTTCGTATATCGTGAACCGGAATCGTATCGATTCGTTCGACAACAACGATGTGTTTATAAAGAAATATGAGATAGCCATTGGCAATTTCTACCGGGATGCCTTCTTTGAAGAGCTTATGAAAAACCGAACGTGGTAAAGCATCGGAACAGTTTTTTGGGGAGGATGTCCGGTGGTGCGCCTATTCTTACTTGCTTCCCGTCCAAATTGTCTTATAGGACTTTTCAAATTGTCTTATAGGACAATTTAAATTCTCTTATAAGACAATTTTTACGCTCTTATGGGTGTTGATTTTCAGTGTGTTACAAAGAGGCTTTTTTACCTCTTGAAACGACCGTTCCGGCATGCGGGAAAAGGTCGTTTTCCGCATACCGGAACAAGTCGGTCTGTTGCGGGCGGGGCGTTGCCTCCGCCGGCGTTTTACTTAGCGTTGCTGATGTCGTCCTGTGCGGCAAAATCGAGACGTTGCACCTCGAAGGCGTCGCGCATGGCCGTACTCTTCGTAAACTGCACGTTCACCTGCTTGATGAGCTTGGCCCCCTGCTTTTTGGCTTCGGCCGCCGTAGCCATACCATCGGCCTTGATGGTAAGGCGGAACGAGCCGAGATCGCCCAAACGAACGCTGTTGCCGCTTTCCAGCGCATCGATCACCTCATACTGCAAGGCATCCAATACGGCTTTTACATCGGCACTCGACACGGTGGAGCGTTTCTCTACGCGTTTAATGATCTGATCAACCGTCATCGGAGTAGCCGGAGCTATCTGCGGATAGTACTTCACCTCGCCGTTGAGCGGGTTCTTCTTTTCCTGAATCACGTATTTAATCATATCTTTTACGTTTTTGAGGGTTAAACAACATCACAAAGTTATACTTTTTCTTTATAAGAAAACTATTCCGTGCGTTTTTTTTCAAAAATATTCCCCAAAAAGGCTTCGGGAAGTCCCGAAGTTTCTTTTCGGTCTGTGGGTGAAGATCTTGTTTTTATTGCCGTCCGGTAAAAGAGACCCTTTTTGTTTCGAGAATAACTTTTATCGGACGACAGCAATAATAAAAAAAAGAGGCTGTCTTTACTTTTCAGGCAGCCTCCTTTTTTGATACTGCACCTCTCCCCTTCCGGTCGGTGATTACAGATGGTCTACCTGCGTTCTTTTCAGGAAGGCGACCGTTTTGTGTATTTCTTTATACATCACGATGTCGTCCTTGACGAACGGCACCTCCTTGCGGTAGGCGTGCATGAACCGTTCCAGAATGGGAGAGCTTTTCAGCGGCCGGCGGAACTCCATGCCTTGCGCCGCATTCATCAGCTCGATGGCCAGAATCAGTTCCAGGTTGTTCATCACCCGGTAGAGCTTCGTGGCGGCGTTCGCGCCCATGCTCACGTGGTCTTCCTGTCCGTTGGAGGAGACGATCGAGTCGCTCGAAGCAGCGTGGCAGTACATCTTGTTCTGGTTCACCATTGCGGCCGCGGCGTATTGCGGAATCATAAAGCCGGAATTGAGTCCCGGATTGGCGACGAGGAATTCGGGCAGTCCGCGGAAGCCCATGATCAGCTGCGCCACGCGCCGCTCGGAGATGTTGCCCAGCTCGGCCAGCGCGATGGCCAGAAAATCGAACGAGATAGCCAGCGGCTGACCGTGGAAGTTTCCGCCCGAAATAATCAGGTCTTCGTCGGGGAAGATGGTCGGGTTGTCCGTTACGGAGTTGATCTCGGTCAGCAATACGGAGGCCACGTAACGAATGGCGTCTTTCGTCGCTCCGTGCACCTGCGGGATGCAGCGGAACGAGTAGGGATCCTGCACGTGCGCTTTGGGCTGAGCGATGATTTCGCTGCCTTCGAGGAAATGGCGGAAGGCTTCGCCGGTTTCGATCTGTCCATTGTGCGGACGAATCTGATGGAGGCAATCCATGAACGGCTCGATGCGTCCGTCGAAGGCTTCGAGCGAGAGGGAAGCGATCAGGTCGGCCATTTTCGAGAGACGGCGCGCTTTCAGAATCGCGAATACGCCGTTGGCGCTCATGAATTGGGTACCGTTGAGCAACGCCAGTCCTTCCTTGCTCATCAGCCGTACAGGCTCCCAGCCGAACTCGTCGAGCACGCTGATGGCCTCGCACTTTTTCCCTTTGTAATAGACGTCGCCCACGCCGATAAGCGGCAGGAAGAGGTTGGCCAACGGCGCGAGGTCGCCCGATGCACCCAGCGAGCCGCGGTCGTACACGATCGGCATCACGTCGTTGTTGAAGAAGTCGAGGATGCGCTGCACGGTGATTACCTGCACGCCGCTGTGCCCCAACGAGAGGGCGTAGGCCTTGAGCAGCATCATCAGCTTGATTACGACAGGCGGTATCTCTTCGCCCACGCTGCACGCATGGCTCTTGATGAGATTCTCCTGAAGCGTTCCCAGTTCGTCCATCGAGATGTTTTTGTTACACAGCGACCCGAATCCGGTGGTGATGCCGTATAACGGTTCGGACGAAGCCGCTATTTTGGCATCAAGATAGTCGCGGCACGTCTGGATGCGCCGACGGGCTTCGGGCGCCAATTCGAGTTTCAGGTTCTCGCTGATGATCTGTTCGATAATGTCGAAGGTCAGTTCGCCGGAACCGATTTGATATACGTTCTTCATAGTGTAGTCTGTATTTATTGGAAAACCGTTTTAACGTATTCGAGCACCTGCTGTTCGGCGGCGAGCGTCTCCCGCTCGAGCCGTTCGGCCTCGGCACTCATCTCTTTCACAAACGCCTCGTCGGTAATCGACGTCAGGTTGATGCGCACGTTCAGCAGCGCTCCCAGCACGGCCGTGCGGGCGCACATCATGGCTACGCAGGCATCCGTTACCGCGTTGCTGTTGCCTTTGCGCGCGACCGTATCGATAAGTGGCAACATGGCGTGAGCCGTACGGGCTACTTCCATCGGTACCTGTGCCGCGTACTTCGTCTCACGCTGGATGGCTTCCGTGCGAACGGCCTTCTCTTCGTCCGTCTCTTTAGGCAACTTGAAGGCTGCGAAGACGCGGTCGTATGCCTCGGCGTCGCGGTCTACATCGTTTAATAATTGAGCGGATAAGCCCGTCAGACGTGCCGACAGCTCCTCCATCTCGTCGTTGACCTCGGCGTACTTCTTACGCCCCACGGTCAGATTGGCCACCATGGCCGCTAACGAAGCCGCCAGCGAACCATTCAGGGCCGACACGCTTCCTCCACCCGGCACAGGATCGTTGCCGGTTACTTTGTCGATAAATTCTTTGACTGTTAAATCTTGTAAGTTCATATTCTTATAAATTATTTAGTGAAAAGTGAAAAACGAATAACTAAAAGTGAAAAGTGAAAAACTAAAAGTGAAAAGTGAAAAACGAATAACTAAAAGTTGGGGGATCGTTCTTTTTCTTTCAGGCTTTTTCTGGATGTCTTTACGGTCGATACGAGCAATGAAATGATTTCTTCGCAATCCTTTTTTAAGGAAACGGAAAGACTCTCTTCCATATAGCCGGTATCAAAAATCAAAGACAACCAGTAATGCGTTTCGTTAGCTTCTTTTAGCGCAATACTCATTTTATGAACGAAATCGGCTTTACTCTGACCGAACTCCGCTTCTCGAACCAAGGCACCTATGGATGTTCCGCTTCTCAAAATCTGACGGCTTAAGACAAACTCCACCCTGTCGCTCTGAAGCATTTGAGCAAGTCGCACGATCCTTATCGCAAAATGATAACTCTTCGTTTTCAAAATAGATTCAGCCATACTTTTCGTTTTTCACTTTTCACTTTTCACTCTTCACTTTTCATTCTTCACTTTTCACTCTTCACTTTTCACTCTTCGTTACTCAATCACTTTTCCTCCCTTAATTACTTTTTCCACGATATTCATCCCTACATGGTAGGGCAGGAACTTGTACGACGGGAATTGCAGCAGCACCAGATCGCCCTGCTTGCCCACATCGATGCTGCCGATCTTGTCGGCACGACGGAGGGCTGCCGCACTGTTGATCGTCAAGGCCGTTACAGCCTCTTCGGGCGAGAGCTTCATATAAATACAGGCGATGGCGAACAGCAACGGTACGGAAGCGCTGAACGAACTGCCGGGGTTCAGATCGGTCGCCAGCGCTACGACACATCCGGCATCGATCATCTCACGTCCTCGCGCATATTCTTCGCGCAGCGAGAAGGCGGTGAGCGGCAGTAGAGTAGCTACCACACCCGCTTCGGCCATGGCACGGATGCCCTCGTCGGAGGCTTGCAGCAGGTGATCGGCCGAAGTACATTTCAATTCGGCGGCCAGCTCGGCCCCTCCGAACCGGACAATCTCGTCGGCATGAATCTTCAATTCGAAACCGTGCTCGCGGGCCGCTTGCAGGTAGCGGCGTGACTGCTCAATCGTAAAGACGTTCTTCTCGCAGAAGATATCGGCGAACTCGGCCAGTTGCTCCTGCGCCACAAGGGGAAGCATCTCACGGATGTTGAAGTCGATAAACTCGTCTTCGCGTCCTTTCCACTCGGCCGGCGTCGCATGAGGCCCCATAAACGTGGGAACGACGTCCATCGGATGTTCGCTGTTGAGGCGACGCATCACGCGGAGCTGCTTCAATTCGGTCTCCCTGTCGAGCCCGTAGCCGCTCTTTCCTTCGACGGTCGTGATGCCGAGGCGCATCATCGCGTCGAGCCGTTGGCAGCCTGCTTCGAACAGCTCCTCCTCCGACGCTTCGCGCGTAGCCCGTGTGGTGTTGACGATGCCTCCTCCGCGATTCATGATGTCCATGTAGCTGTCGCCCCGCATGCGCCACGAGAATTCCTCCTCGCGATAGCCGCCGAACACAACATGCGTGTGCGGATCGACAAAACCGGGCAACAGGGCTTTGCCGGTAGCGTCGAGGATTTCATACTCCGCCTCGTTCACGGGAACCGGTTCGCCCGGTCTCAGTACGTGCGAAATGATCCCGTCCGTTACAACGACCGTCCCATGTTCGATAACATGCAGTTCCGACATCTCTTTTCCGCGTTTCGGGGCAAAGCCGCTGCATGTAACGACTTGCGACGCGTTCTTTACAATCAGGTTGTTCATTGGATCCGTTTAAAATATGTTTACCATCAATCTAAACAAGCACCATCGCTCGAAGCGTTTACTCCATGATGCGCGATTCGAGCACCTGATCCATCGAGAATTTTTCGATTCCCAGATAATATTCGGCACAGTCGATCAGCGCCTGCATCGGAACGAGTCCGATTACTTCGGCGCCCACGACGCTCACGCCGTAACGTTGCGCTTCCATACGCACCATTTCGTGTGCGCGGTAGATCGCCGTCTTCGTGAAGTCGGTCAGGTTCATTGACACCTGCACGATGCCGCGGTCGGTCAGTTCCACGCCCATGGCCTTGCAGAAGCGGAGGCCGCCGCCGAGGAAACGCACTTTCTTGGCGATGGCATCGGCAATGGAAAGATCACCGGTATTGAGGTTCACGTTGTAAGCTACGAGCGGCATCCGTGCTCCGATGGCTACTGTTCCCGCCGTGGCATGACGCTCGGCCGGACCGAAATCGGGACGCCATTCGGGTTGTTTGATCTTCTCGGCCATCCCTTCGAACTCGCCTTTGCGTACGGCGGCCAGATTCTCGCGGTGAGGCGCCGAAGCCGATTTCTCATAGAGGAATACGGGCAGGGCATACCGTTGAGCCACCTGCTCGGCCACCTCTTTCGAGAGGGCAATCGCTTCGTCCATCGTCGTGTTTTTGATCGGGATAAACGGCACCACATCTACCGCTCCCATGCGGGGATGTTGGCCGCTGTGCTTGTTCAGGTCGATCAGTTTCACGGCTACGCCGATCGCCTCGATCACGGCATCCCGTAACGGAGCAGGCTCGCCCACCACAGTAACGACTAAGCGGTTATGATCTTCGTCGTTGCTGTAATCCAACAGTTTTACATTGTCTTTTCCGCGGAAACACTCCACGATTTTCTCGATTTTTTCTTTGTCGCGCCCTTCGCTGAAGTTGGGGACACATTCAATAATTTTGTTCATAAATGACAGTTATTTTGAGTATCTATGTATAATTATTCTTTTTTAGAGAGGTTTAAGTACACTTTTATACGGTTTTATCGAGGGAACTTCACCGTCTTTTCCTGTCTCAACTCTATCTTAATCGTTCTATTTTCTCGTTTACTTCATCTATAAATACATGGTACTTATTGGGAACTCTCATTTTCATCTTATCTAAAATCCAAAATTTTCGGATTCCTCCGCTATAATATTCAATGTAAAGTCCTCCCCCGTCTGAAGCGTCCGGTTCTCCTATTCTTCTCTTTTTTTCTTTGAGCAAGTCTTTCGGGAAATAATCAACCAAATCTTTTGCTACCTCGAATTTCTCTTGTGATAGTTCCACATATTCCCCGACATAAAAATCTTGCGATGAAGGATACTTCTTTCGGAGATCTTTAAACAACTTCGCTTTCTCTAATTTAAAAATCTCAATGCATCTTTCTCCTTGACACATTCCATAAAAATGTCCAAAAATAAGATAATCACTATCAGACAACTCTATGTCTTTTTCTTTTTCACAAGCGAACGATAGTGCCATAAAAGACAGAATCGTAATAATTAAATAGTATGTACGTTTCATAAGTATTGAATATAAGTGAATGAATTGACTGTTTGCGTACCGTATGGTTTGATAGAGTTCATCATGCGTTCTATTTATTTATTCTTATCATGTTTGTACATTCATTTTACCAACCATTTATTTCATCTTCGATCGTCGGTAATACGTCCAAATTTTGGGCAGATCTTTTTGATATTGCACCAAGTCCCATTTCTGTCCCATCGCTTCGAGATATTCGGCGAGCGGCTCCATGCCCATCGCGGCACGTCGTTCGTCTACATGTTCGACGTTTTCGATGGGAACGACGAAAAAGAACGAACGTCCATCCTCCTCTTTTATTTTATAAGTCTGCGTTCCATAGACTTGCTCACGGCCTTCGTGCATACGGATGCGGTCTACCAGATAAGCATAGTGCATCGGGTCTGTTCGTTTTTCATCGACAGCCGCTTTCAGCATCGGCAAGTAGCGGACGGCTATTTCCGGCCGCTGGTCAGCATGTTGGATGCATAGCCAAAGCGTCTGATCGGCCGATGCTCCTAACACATCCGCTCCCGGCCATTTGCCGAAAGCATCGAGAATCTGCGCTGCACGTCGGGTATTTCGCTCGTCTACACGCCGCATCTCATTCCGAACTTGTGCCTTAATGGTGTCAGCTGTTTCTTTCGGTAGACTGATCCACAACACCCTGATTCCTTGATCTTCGCGTTGGATACGCCATATCTCGTCGCGGATATCGGCATAAGGAACGGACTTTACCGAGTCGAGCCATCTTTCATATTTTCCCCATCCCGACAGGGACCGGAAGAAGGGATGGTATTCCGCATTCGAAAGAAAATAATACGCTAAAGCATCCGATTCGGGATCGGTTGTCAAGCTATCCAAATAGGCTTCAACGGTCTGCCGATCGCCTCGATGAATCGCACTATCCATATACATTTCCGAAGCCTCGGCGACATATCGCATAAAAATATCCGGATACGTCTTCCTGAAAGCGATACTGTCGTTTGCTTTCAGGAAGGTTATGCACCGATCGATTAATTCTTCGGATGATTGGGCTTTACCCTCTCCCCAAAAGAAGAGGCAAACGAACAATATCGTCAAACGGTTACAAATCAAGGAAACGATTCGCTTGTTGCGTAGTCTTGACATTCCACTCCTATTTGAGAACGCTCTTAATCAACTCCTCATTCACCAGATACGGTTCCGTGATATGATATCCGTCGGCATGCGACCGGTTAAATTCGGCGACGGTGCTCATGGCGTTCGCGTTACGTGCCCACGAGCGGCGGGCTACGCCTCCCATCACGTCCCAGAGCATGGACGAACGCAGAATCTGGTCGACGCGTTCGCTGCCGTCGCACACCATGCCGAAGCCTCCGTTGATCGCTTTGCCGATGCCCACACCGCCGCCGTTATGCAACGCTACGAGGCTCATTCCGCGGGCGCAGTTGCCGGCGAAGCACTGTACGGCCATGTCGGCCATCACATTACTGCCGTCCTTGATGTTCGAGGTCTCGCGGAAGGGGGAGTCGGTGCCACTCACGTCGTGATGGTCACGGCCAAGCATGACGGGGCCGATCTCGCCGTTGCGAACCATCTCGTTAAATTTCAGGGCGATGTTCATCCGTCCTACGGCATCCTGATAAAGGATGCGCGCTTGTGTGCCTACCACTAACCGATTCTTCTCGGCGTCGCGAATCCAAATCCAGTTGTCCATATCCTGTCCGCGGCGGTGAGGGTCGATGCACTCCATGGCGGCACGGTCGGTCTTGATCAGGTCTTCGTGTTTGCCGCTGAGGCAGACCCAGCGGAAGGGACCGTAGCCGTAGTCGAACAGTTCGGGCCCCATGATGTCTTCGACGTACGAAGGCCAGATGAATCCGTCTTTGTCGTCGATGCCGTTTTTCGATATCTCTTTCACGCCGCTGTCGTAGATGGCTTTCATAAACGAGTTGCCATAGTCGAAGAAGTAGGTGCCGCGGGCGACAAGCTCTTTCACGACGTTGAAATGGCGTCGGAGCGAGGCGTCGACGAGTGTATGGAATTGCTCGCGGTCTTCTTTGAGCAACCGTGTGCGTTCTTCGAACGAGATGCCGGCCGGACAATATCCTCCGGTGTAAGGTTCGTGGCAGGACGTCTGGTCGCTCAGCAGTTCGATGTGGATGTTCTTCTCCACCGCGTATTCGAGCAGATCGACCACGTTGCCGTGATAAGCGATGGAGAGCGGTTCGCGGCGTTTCATGGCATCGTGCGCCCATTCGAACGCTTCGCCGGCATGGGATGTGATGCGTTGCACCCATCCTTGCGAGTGGCGCGTTTCGATACGCGAATAATCGACTTCGGCCACGATCGATGCGGCACCGGCAATGTCGGCAGCTTTCGGCTGTGCACCGCTCATGCCGCCCAATCCGGACGAGACGAAGAGATGTCCGCGCAGGTCACCGTCCTGCGGTACGTCCAGTTTCATGCGTCCGGCGTTAAGCAGGGTGTTGAACGTGCCGTGCACAATCCCTTGCGGACCGATGTACATCCATCCGCCGGCGGTCATCTGACCGTAGTTTGCGACACCCATCTGTGCGGCGATCTCCCAGTCGGCAAGGTTATCGAACTGTCCGATCATCATCGAGTTGGTGATGATCACGCGCGGCGCGTCGGGCTTGGAGCGGAACAGGCCGAGCGGATGTCCGCTCTCGATCACGAGCGTCTGGTCTTGCGTAAGCTCTTCCAGATACTTCATGATCAGACGGTACTGCATCCAGTTTTGGCATACCTGTCCCGTTTCGCCGTATGTAACCAGTTCGTAGGGGTAGAGGGCGATATCGAAACAGAGGTTGTTATTGATCATCACCTGAAAGGCTTTGCCTTCGATGCACTTTCCGCGGTATGCGTCGATGGGTTTGGCTTTCAGGTCGCCTTCGGGGCGATAGCGGTAACCGTAGATTTTTCCGCGCGTTTTCAACTCGTCTAAAAATTCGGGAGCAAGTGTCTCGTGCAGTTCGCACGGAATATAGCGCAGGGCATTTTTTAACGCGGTTTCGGTTTGTGCCGGAGAGAGGCGGAAACCGCGATCGGGTGCGCGGCGTATGCCTTCCTGAAACTTCGGATACGAAGGCAACGTGCTTTCAAGGAATATCTTCATATTCTATATTGTATTGTTTAACATTCTCTATATTGCGGGCGCAAGTTAGAAAGAAAAAAGGAGAAACAAAAACAAGTTTATGAAAAGCGAAGAGCAAAAAGTCTTTCGAAAATTGAATTGTTGTTCAGCATCAAGTCATGTCGTTCAGCTATTGGCATTGAGACGTCAGTGTTAAATTCTTCAAATGCTTGGTTGTTTCGATGTTCTTTCTTTAGCGGATGGTTATCAGTAATAAGCGGTCAGCATTCGCTCGGCCATTTAACAATCGAATAACCAAACGCGAAAAGGACTTTCACGATTCACTTTTCGTTTCGCGTTCGAACGTCATAGTTCTTATTGATTGCTCGTAGAGGCTTCATACATTGATTCGCACGATTCCGCCATAGGGAGTCAGGTTGCGGAGGGCTTCTTCGGAGAGGATGGATCCTGCGTAAATCTGAGCGGACATCAATACGCCGCCATGCGCGAAAATGGCAATCCGTTCGAAAGGTAAACGGCGCACCTCGTCGAGAAACGACGCGACACGGCCGAAAAGGTCTTGATACGACTCGCCGTTCGTCGTAGGGACATGAAGGTAGTCGTCGTACCATTCTTGTATACGCGGGTCGGTAATCGCATCGAAACGCTGCATCTCCCAGTCGCCCATGTACATCTCTTTGAGGCGGTCGTCACGGAGTGCCTCCGGATAGCCGCAGTAGGCGGCCAGCCTCGTACAACGGCTTAGCGGACTGGTGTAGACGGCGTCAAACGCATAGCGGTCAAGTTTTTTTTTGACCATCGCGGCTTCGGCCTCGAACGAAGGTTTTAGCGGGACATCGGTTTGTCCGTAGCACGTGCCGGCGGGCACATCGACTGACGTGTGCCGTATTAGAAAAATATCCATATACAGTTTAAAGCGATGAAGTAAGATAATTCGCACAGGAGGAAGGTCGCGCCGCAACAGTCGCCCGTATACCCGCCGAGGCGGCGTCTCATGTATTGCACGAGCCACACCATGACGGCGTTCGGGATGGAAGCGGTCATGCATATCCATAGAGCCATGTAAGGCGTTTCTTTCAGAAAAAGGATGCATCCGAGCATCGGTACGAGAGCGAACAACAGTCCCATGGTAAAAGCTCGGGGCGACATCCGGTCGTATACCTTTTTAATTTTGCAATCTTCTTCCTTGCGGGCATACGGGAGTAGATTCACGATTTGTGAAGCACACCACTTCGACCATGTATCCCCGAAAATAAGTAGGAAGATCAGTATATCGTCCGATTTTTGCGCGAGGGAAACCGTCGAGGTAATCCACAGAGCGACATAGACGACGAGTGCCAGCACACCATACGTTCCGATATGCGAATCTTTCATGATGGTAAGCACCTGCTCCCGCGACCGTCCTCCGCCGAATCCGTCGAAAAAATCCGCCAGCCCGTCTTCATGCAAGGCACCCGTCAGCAATAACCGTCCGGTAAAAGCCAGCAGGAGGGATAAAGCCACAGGCAAATGAAAGAACAAGGCTATCCCGTAGATAGCTGCCATCAGGCCGCCCGTCACCCAGCCGGCGAGCGGCCAGTAGCCGACGATGCGTTTGAAACTGTCTGCCGGCACACGCCGGAGCTTCCACCACGGCAACCGGGTGAAAAACATCAGCGCGGCAAAGATATCGTCGATCATCTTCAGAAGTATTTTGTGATCTTTCCTTTCCCGAACGAATCCATCTCGTTGATCATCCGTACGGCCGACTCAACGAGCGGATAAGCGCAAATAGCGCCCGTACCTTCGCCCAGACGCATCCCGAGATCGAGTAGGGGACGCGCGCCCAATGCCTCCAGCACGAGACGATGCCCCGCTTCGTCTCCACAGTGCCCGAAGACAGCATACGACAGGACATCGGGATACAGACGCGCCGCGGCCAGCATGCAGTTCGTCATGATGAAGCCGTCTACGAGAATCAGCATCTTCGCCTCCGCCGCCTGCAACATTCCGCCCACGGCCATCACCATCTCATACCCTCCGAACCGGCTCATCACCTCTTCGGTCGAATGTTCGCCGGGAGCCTGCTCCAACGCGCGGCGGAGCACGTCGTATTTGTGCCGGATGCCGGCACTGTCCAGCCCTGAACCGGCGCCGACGCATTGCTGTAGGGGAATATCTGTCAGGCAAGTCATCCATAGCGATGACGATGAGGTATTGCCGATACCCATCTCTCCGAAGCTGATAACATTACATCCTGCTGCATGCACGTCGCGCACAACGGCGGCTCCACGCTCCACGCACAGTTCCATCTCTTCACGCGTCATCGCCGCTTCATGCAGATAGTTACGTGTGCCTTTGCGCACTTTCTGATCGATGATACCCAGTTCGGGCGGAAAATCGTAATCTACTCCCGCGTCGATTACTCTCAGCGTAAAACCGTGTTGACGACAGAGGAAATTGACGCCTCCGCCGTTACTTTTTATGAAATGAATGCATTGCTGCCATGTTACCTCTTTAGGCGATACGCTGACGCCCTCTTCCGTGATGCCGTGATCGGCGGCAAAAATAAGGTTAAAAGGTTGTCGCAAAGAGGGGCTCAGCGTCTGCTGAATCAGTCCTACTTGTAACGCCAAGTCTTCGAGACGCCCGAGCGATCCTTTCGGCTTCGTCAGGTCGTCGATTTTTTCCTGTAATGCTTCGCGGATATGCTCGTCAGGCTTTTGGATATGGAATTGCTTCATGATGGAAATACTTTACCGCGACAAATTTACGCAAACCAAAAAGAAATATCGTTATAAAAAGATTGAGTGTCACTGACGATATGCCGTATTTTGCTCGCTTACAGAATTCGCCCCGTCAGACGAAACGAAAGAACCGGGTAAACGACCCATTTCTGTAAGGTGTGCGAAAGCTCAGCTCCGTTGACGTTCGCCTTGCCCAGATTCGTCCCGTGTTTGTCATAAATATCGGGTTTGCCTTGTACCATGGCTCCCAACTCCATCCGGAAGCCGACTCTTCGCACGGGAATAGCACGTCCGTACCCGATAGCCGCGTATGGTTTAAAAACGCTCGTACGTATTTCGGCCTCGATCCGTCCATGCTCCGCCGGAATGACGTAGCCGTCCCATTTCAGGTCGCGATCCGACCGTCCGTTCAGCTTCGCAATCGCCCTGTTCCCAAGATAGAAACCTCCCGATACGAAAAAGGCCGAACGGGTCGGATAGAAATCGAGCAATACTTTGCTGTTGACCATCCGGAACTTGCCGTTTATGTCGGTTCCGTTGGCGAACTCTTTTCCATCATGATAGAGATTCATATTCGCGGTAAAATCTAACGCGAGAGCAGATACCCCACCCCGCAGCATCCATTTCGGATGTAACGAAGTGACCAACTCCGCGTCTATCCCCGTCGTACCCATCGAGAGTCCTGCGCCCAGCGATGAGAAAGTCCTTCCGCCCTGCGCTGCCGTATGCATGGACACCATCCATCCGCATACCATGAATAATACCGTAATCTTTTTCATTTCTTTTTCAAACTTGCAGCAAAAATACAACAGGTTACGATGATTTCGAAAAAAAACGTTCATTTTTTTCTCGTTTCTCTTGCGTGTTACCGGAGGGTAACGTAGTTTTGCGGTTACTTATCGGTAACATTACAATTGAGGAGGAGACATGAAAGATAGAGAACGTACGGAGAAAAAGATTCTCGACGCAGTCGGAAGCATTATCGCGAGCGAGGGTTTTGAGGGGATAGGGATAAATGCCGTAGCCCAAAAAGCGGAAGTGTCGAAGATGCTTATATACAGGTATTTTGGAGGGTTGGATAAGTTGATTTCCAGTTATCTTCTCCAAAAGGACTACTGGGTGAATACGAACATCGATTTCCGCGAATCGTCCGACATCGGCAAAAGTCTGAAACGATTGTTCCGTGAACAGATCCGGCAGATGCGCGGCGATATTACACTGAGACGATTGCATCGGTGGGAATTGTCCACGGCGGATCAGACGGTCCGTCTTTTGAGGGAAAGAAGGGAACGGAACGGCTGTGAGCTGGTGAAAGCGGTCGGCGAGCTGACCCGTTCGCCCCACGCGGAGGTTGCCTCTTTGGCAAGCATCCTTTCGGCATCCATCAGCTATCTGGTCTTGATGGAAGAACAGACGGCCGTGTATAACGGCATCGATTTGCAGAGCGACACGGGATGGGAGCAAGTCGCGCAAGGAATCGACCTGATGATTGATTTATGGATGAAACATGTACGACAATGAGAAAGATCATATTCATCGTTTTATTTTTAGGAATAATGAACCGTATATTCGCACAAAACACAGATTTTCTGTTCATGATTGAGCAGGCAGTGAAAGCTCCTTCGGGACACAACACGCAGCCGTGGCTGTTTAAGACAGGAGAAACAGAGATCGAGATTCGTCCCGATTTTACGAAATCGTTGCCGGTCGTCGATCCCGACAATCGGGAGCTGTTCGTCAGTCTCGGATGCGCCGTGGAGAACCTTTGCATCGCCGCGTCGCACAAAGGATATCGAACGAAGGTTGCTATAGAGGAAGATGGAATCATTCGCATCTCTCTTGCCAAGGAAGAGGGGGCTATTCCTTCTCCGTTGTTCTCTCAACTGTCCGTCAGACAAACGAACAGACGCGTTTATAACGGGAAGATCATCCCCGAAGACAGCATCCGACGCCTCAAATCCATCGCGCCGGAGCCTTGTGTCGGCATTCATTTCTTCCCAAACGGCACCTCGGAGTTTGAAGCTATTTCGGAATTGATTTATGAGGGGAACAGTCGGCAGATGCGGGACCAGGACTTTCTGACCGAATTGCGGCAATGGATGCGCTACAACAAGAAGCATCAGGACGCGACAAGAGATGGGCTGAGTTATGCCGTATTCGGTGCGCCCAATCTGCCGCGTTTCATCTCGGAGCCAATTATCTCCAAGGTGATCAATGAAAAATCTCAAAACAAAAACGACCGGAAGAAGATCGTCTCCTCGTCTCATTTTGTCCTGTTTACCACCCGAGACAATACGACTGAACAGTGGGTAAACGCAGGCAGGACTTTGGAGCGCATTCTTCTGACGACTACAGCTATGGGGATAGTTCATGCGTATATGAACCAACCCAATGAGATTCCGGAGCTTTCACGAAAGATGGCCGAAATACTGGGTATGACCGATGAATACCCTACCGTCCTGATACGCGTAGGGTACGGAGAAAAGATGCCTTATTCCTCAAGGAAAAGCATAGAGGAGCGGATGGTTAAGGAATAGTTGCCATACAGCGTGTTTTTCAATGAAATTGTCGTTTTAAGAGGTGAAAAAAACGTTTTTATAATATATTGAAAATCAGATATTATAAGAGCGCAAAAATTGTCTTATAAGAGAATTTAAATTGTCCTATAAGACAATTTGAAAAGTCCTATAAGACAATTTGGACGAG
>NZ_RQYN01000056.1 GCF_003860135.1 Tannerella forsythia | reverse complement strand
ATTTTCATTCATCGTCGAATGGTTTTCATTCACCGTCGAATGATTTTCATTCATCGTCGAATGGTTTTCATTCTTTTGAACGTACATGACACAAAGGAGTTAAAGTAGAAAAACAGTTGATAATATAACTATTGAAAACAGCTCTGAAAGGACACGCTCATTCAGCCCAATGTGCAACATTGGAAAAAAAGCAACACCCTCGATAGAGAGCTGAAAGCCTGAAATCTATTTATGGTAAACGGTTAAGAGAAGCGTTTTTGTGAGTTCTACCGTGACGGATACATCATGGGGATCATTTCTCCATCGTCGGTGATTCGATAAAGTTTCTGGTTCGTTGTCGGTGAAGAAAGAGGGCCTAAACGCTCGATGTACGGCCCTAACTTAATGTATTGAAAGTGGTGAACGGGAAAGTCGGACGGCAGTACGGAACGTCCCGAATACCATCCGACTTTGATTGTTGTTGTTTGTTTTAGGAATGCCGCAAGCCGTGCCACTTCATACGGCTCTGCATCACCGCCCATAAAGCACAAGCAGGTCACAGCGTTTCCGTAGCAGCCGAGCAGCCCTATCAATGCTTCTTCCGTCAGCGGTTCGCCCTGATCTTCCTGAAGCCAAGGACTATGGCAACCCGTACAGCCGTTCGGGCAGTTCGAAAGATTCAGGGCGAGCGTCGTCTCATCGGGTATTTCACGAAAAACGATATCGTAGCTGACGTATTTCAACATGACATCTCATGCACAACCGGCTTCTTTTCCGCCGACTGTTTCGCGGCATTGACATTCTCGTAATATCGCCTCGAAGCCTCCTTCTGCCGGGCGAGCGAGAAGTTGCTTACACGTTTCATATAGCCGATAACGCGCGTCAGGTAGTCGACTTGCTGGCTATGGCAGACCGGACAAGCTTTAAGATGACGCTTGTCGATATGACCGCATTCTTTACACAGCGTGTTCGGAATGTTAAAAGTAAAATAATTACATCCTTCGGCTGCGGCAACACGCAAGAGCTGGCGATATTGCGTTTGTGAGAGATGCTCGTCCAGATTGGCATGGAGAGCCGATCCACCGGTCAGATGCTCGATGTATTTGCGTCCGTGCAGACGGAATTTATCGATCAGGTTCAACGACTCGTCTTCGACAATATAGAAATAACTGTTATAGCACTCGCGCGGAACGACGAAGCCGTCTTCTTTGTCCCACTTGGCATGTTTGACGCCTACATTCTCGGCCGGGATCATCTCGCAGTTGAACATCACTTCGTTCGTGCGGTACTTCTTATTGTAACGTTCGATAAGCCCGAGTACTTCCTGCACGAATGCCGTGTATTGCGGGTTATCGCTGATCTCGATACCGAGGTATTCGGCCGCTTCGACGAGTCCGTTCACGCCGATGGTAAGGTATTGTCGGTTCATATTGATGTAACCGGCATCGAAGAGAGGCAACATACCTTTGGAGTGTAACATCTTGAGGTTCTCGTTGTAACCGAGCTGCACCTTGTGTACCAGATCGACGATGTCTTCGAGATACATCATGTAGGGAATACTCCGTTGGTGTGCATACTGTATGCAACGGTTGAGGTTAATGGTCAACACGCTTTTCGAGCCGGTCGAGACGCCTCCCGCTCCGAGCGTATAGCTGAACCCGTTGTCTTGTATTTCGTTGCGTAGCCGGCAACAGCTCGAAAGCGAATCGGCATTGTCGCTGATATACGTGAAGAAAGAGTGTCCTTCGGCATACATCTCGGCCGTGAAATCGCCGTATTCCTTATCTTTTACATCGCCATTTTCGGTAAGTAACGCCATCGTTTCGACGGGGAATGTCAACACGGTCTTGGTGCGTTCTTTATTGAACCATTTCATAAAACGCTTCTGTAACCAACTGAGCGATTCCCAATGGGGACGACTTCCGTCAGGGAAGACGAACTCACCGAAGAGACTCTCGAAATAGTACCGGTCGTAGTAGGCCACGTTCCAGAAAACAGCCTGAAAGTTACGCGCTCCTGTCGGCTGATTGATCGAATAGACGACCTGCTCGAAGCAATCGGTAATCACTTTGTCGATGCTCCGCCGTTTGAGCGACAAATCGGCATCGCGGTCGGGATGCAGGTAATAATCTTCGCCATATTCCTTTTGGATAAAATAGTTCATATACATCAGGAATTCGGGTGTGGCACACGCTCCGGAAAGCATGCTTGAGACGATGAAAACCATATTTACGAAGCCTCCGCAGAACGATTTCAGATTGCTCGGAGCCGTTGAGTTCCCATCGATCGATTTTGTGCCGCCGATCAGCCACGGATACATCGTGATACTCGCGCAGTAGTTGGCAAGGCTCGTTTCGTCGTTCTTGTAGATGAAATGACGGTTGAGCAACGAGAGGTATTTATCCGAAAGCTCTTTGCCGTACATCTCCTTGAGACGGTCGGTCAGCAGGCGGCGATTCAGGCGGATGAAGTTCTGCTTGGGCAGTTCGCCGATCAGCGTGGCGATGTTCTTGTGCTCCACATTGGCGTTGGCGTCGAACTTACTCCCTGTGGCGGCGTTTTTCGCGTCGCAGTAGTTCATCAGAAAAGCCAGCTTGTCACGCACTTCGCGGTCCTCAAGGTGTTTCTGTCGATAAAGGATATACGATTTGGCCACTTTATAGTAGCGTTCACACATAAGCGCCGTTTCGACTTGGTTCTGAATTTCTTCGACCGACATGCCGTCTTTGATCTGTACATGTCCGAGTATCGAGGTCAAGTCTTCGTCCGACGGGAAACAGCCGACCGAGAGGAAAGCCTTGGTCACAGCGTTCTTAATCTTGTCGATGGAGAAAAGCTCTTTTTTCCCATCACGTTTCGTGATAAATGTTTCCATCTGTTCCTGTATTATATAATGTATGCAAATTCTGCCTCTCTTTGTAAGTCCTTCCACCCGAGAACTTCCATTTTTTGTTTCGTGTATCACGGCAGGTCTTCTGACTTGTTCCGGGCGGCACGCCTTCCCGCTCCGTCGCCGACGAGAGCAGTGGCCTTAGATGGTGCCGTCCGCGTATGGCGGAACTTACAGCTACGGGGATAGTTCCGGACTTGCACCGGATTCCCATTTTCATTCCTTGTTGCGTCGTGCAACGCGGAAACCGTTTACGTGTACAAAGATAGAAAATTACCCATAGCTCCTTTACAGTAGCTGCCGAAAAAGTTTTCAACAAATCCACAATCAATGTATTGATGCAGCTTCTAACGATTTTTTGGAGAATAAAGCGGTGCAGACAGAGGGTTACAGTAGGCAAAGAACAAGAGAATCACGGGTATTTTTGATCGAAGGTGCCCCAAATAACAATTCCTGCCCTAAGCCCTTCAAAGGCTTTAGACAGGAATGTTTTCTCGCGCCTGACAGGCGGGCGCGTGTAATTTTTCAGAGGGGTTATACTCCGCCGAGCTTCGAGCGGATTCGTGCAGCCACTTCTGCCAATTGTTCGGATGTCGGTTCGAGCTTTTCCTTCCCGAAGTGCATGTCGGACTCTTTCTGCATAGGAACCAAATGGATGTGCGCATGCGGCACTTCCAGTCCGATAACGGTCACCCCGATGCGCTTGCAAGGAATAGCCTGTTTCTGCGCGGATGCGATTTTCTTGGCGAAAGCCATCATGCGTCCCAACCGTTCGTCGTCGATATCGAAAAGATAATCGATTTCTTCCTTGGGGATGACAAGCGTATGTCCTTCGGCCAAAGGACGAATATCGAGAAAAGCGAAAAATTCGTCGTTTTCTGCGATCTTGTGGCACGGTATTTCACCGTTGACGATTTTGCTGAAAATAGTAGCCATAATGGATGTCTTATTAAATCGATATTTCCATGATTTCAAACTTCATCATGCCCGAAGGGACTTGGATTTCGGCGATGTCGCCTACTTTCTTTCCCATCAGTCCCTGTGCGATGGGTGTACTGACGGCGATTTTGTTCTCTTTCAAATTAGCTTCCGAGTCGGATACGAGCGTATAAGTCATGACGGCTTTGTTTTGCAGGTTTTTGATTTTTACCTTGTTCATAATCTGCACAACATCCGTCTTGATCTGTGCTTCATCGATAAGCCGCGCGTTGGAGAGTAGCCCTTTGAGTTGAGCGATTTTCCCTTCCAAAATACCTTGCGCTTCTTTGGCGGCATCGTATTCCGCATTTTCGGAAAGGTCGCCTTTGTCGCGCGCTTCTGCGATCTGTGCTGATATCTCGGGACGTTTGACGCTTTCGAGATAATTGATTTCGGCCAGAATCTTGTTATAGCCTTCTTCTGTCATGTACGTAACAGCCATTTGTATGTCCTCCCTCGTCGTTTAATTAAAAGATAAAAAAAGAATCCCGGTCAAGAAAGGCTCTGACCGGAATCCAAATGTTTATTACTTATTACTCGGGTGCAAAAGTAACGGATATTTTACAGATATGCAAATCATGAAATGCTGCTTTATAACATCATACCGGATTCCTTTTCTTTACAGGAGAGCTTCGATTTCTTTCTCAAGAGCGTCCAGATCATCGATGCGCTTAACTAAAATGCCTCGCCGGTTAAGTAAAAAGATCGCCGGAAGTTGTTTGACATTATAGAGTGCCGCAGCCTGCGAGTAAACGGACTGGGGATCGCGGACGCATGTCCAGCCCATATTGGATGCCACGTTTTTCCAGTGATGAAGATCCGTATCTAAGGAAACCTGATAAATTTCGAGTCCTCTGGCATGATATTTTTCGTAGAGCGATCCCAGCGTAAGGTTAAGCGAAGGTGCCCATTCCGTTTCATAAGCCGTGAAATTGAGAATCGTCACTTTGTCTTTTGCCGTGTCCGATAATTTTACGGCAACACCCCGGAGGTCGGGCAGATCGATATCCAGCATATCGATCTCTTTCGTTTCCATCTGGTTTAAGTCGAGGGTCTGCCGGCTACGGATTACTTTCAGCGACTGTAATGCCAGATTATAGAGATGCTTGGCACGCGGACTTTCCGGATACAAATGATTGTAGCTTGTTGCTACGGCGCCGAAGGACCGGGAATCGGCTTTGTCGTAGAGGTCGAAGAACAGGAGACCGTCGACTTGCTGGAAAAGGGCGTAGTATGCGGCAGTAGACATCGGGTTGGCGTAGATGTGTTTGCGTGCCACTTCCTTGTAAGCTTCAGCCATGTCGAGAGTTCGACGACGGTAGGCTGTATCGGAAAGGACACCGGAACGGTACTCGCTGCGTATGCGATTGACTTCCTGATCGGCATCTAACTGGGCGAGTGTAATCTCTTTGATGGCGATGCAGTTCTCAGAGCCTTCCACGGTGTAGGACGTGGCGAACGTCGCGGCATCGGCCGTGAAAGTAACCGTCTCGGTTGAGTCAATGGCAAAATTAATCCATTGTTTTTTTAGCCTTAACCGATAGAAGTCCGGATATTTAGGCTGTTCGATTTTGAACGTGAATTTACCGGATGAGTTGAGTTTGACGGAGTCGATCAGCTGGATTTCCGAGAGACCGATGTTTTCGATGTACATGGTTTGGCCATCGGCTCCGGCAACGATTCCTGTAACCGTAAATTCGGCTGTGCTTTGTCGGCAGGCGGGCAGTGTGAGCAAAAGACCGCACACAACTGCCCAATAGCGTATTTTATCGATTCTCATATAGGGGTATTTTTTTATTCAACGGATGCAAATATACGTTATTTTATAGTGGCTGAAAAAAAATATCACTTACTTTTGCAATTATGATGACGGAAGAGATACGAACGATTATCGAACAGGAGGCGGAGGCCGTTCGCCGGATTCCTGTAACAGAATATTATACGGAGGCTGTTGCCTTGATTGTAAAGCACGTTCACGAACAGGGCGGGAAGTTGATTACGAGCGGTATGGGGAAAGCCGGCCAAATCGCGATGAATATCGCAACGACGTTCAGCTCAACAGGCACGCCGGCATTCTTTTTGCATCCCAGCGAGGCGCAGCATGGCGATCTGGGCATTGTCTGTCCGAACGACGTGATGCTGCTGATCTCAAATTCGGGAAAAACACGCGAACTGCTGGAACTCGTACAACTGACACGGGGACTGGTAGAAGACATGCCGTTTATTGTAATCACGTCCGACCCCAAAAGCCAGTTAGCCCAAGAGGCGGCCGTATGTCTCTTGACCGGAGCACCGAAGGAGGTGTGTGTGCTGGGATTGACGCCGACAACGTCGACAACGGTCATGACGGTGATCGGCGATGTGCTGGTTGTCGGAACCATGAAACGTATCGGATTCACGAATACCGATTATGCCAAGCGGCACCATGGCGGCTATCTGGGATCGAAAAGTCGTCAGCAAAGTAGAATGGAGCAGGAGAAGTCATGAGACAGGTGATTGGTATCGGCGAAACGATTCTGGATATTATTTTTCAGGACAACCAGCCCCATGTCGCAGTACCGGGCGGTTCGACATTTAATTCGATGGTCTCATTAAGTCGGGTCGGGATTCCCGTTTCATTCACAAGCGAACTGGGTAAAGATCGGGTCGGCGACATGATCTGCGACTTTATGAAATCGAACAGGATGACAACCGATTTCATGGATCGATCTCCGGACGTGAAGAGTCCGGTCTCTCTGGCTTTCCTGTCCGAAAGTAAGGATGCCGAATATCTCTTTTATACTCAACATTCGTCGAAACGTCCGAACGGTCATCTTCCGACTATTCGTCCGGATGATATTTTGATTTTCGGTTCTTACTATGCGCTAAATCCGGCCATGCGTGAGCGAGTAACGGAAATCGTCGAATACGCGAAAGCACAACGGGCTATCATCTATTATGACTTGAACTTCCGTAAGCCGCATGCGCACGAGGCCATTCAACTCCGCCCGACGGTAATGGACAATTATGAATTTGCGGATATCGTCAGAGGATCGGACGAAGATTTTTTGAACTTATACCGGAAATCGGACACGGACGACATTTACCGGAATGAGGTAAAATTCTACTCTAAACGACTGATTACGACACATGGGAAAGATGGTGTAAATCTCTATACCGAAGATAAAAAAACACATTATGATGTGCAGCCTCTAACGCCGGTCAGTACGATCGGCGCAGGCGACAATTTCAATGCCGGCATCGTCTACGGCCTCATCAAATACGGTATCGGTTATCACGACCTGCCACAGTTGAGCGAGATGACATGGAGCAAAATCATTCGTTGCGGTATGGAGTTCGCGGCCGATGTATGCGGGAGCTTTTCCAATTATATTTCTTCCGAATTTGCGAAGGAGAGAAAGCTTGATTAAGAAACTCTACTGGTCAAGCTTTTCTCGACATTATTTTTTGAGCTTTTCTTTCAGGTATTTCCCAGTGTATGAATGTTCGCAGTCCGCAATATCGTGTGGCGTACCGGCGCAGACCACTTGCCCGCCCGCTTTACCCCCTTCGGGCCCTAAATCAATGATATAATCGGCGCATTTGATGACGTCGGGGTGATGCTCGATGATCACGGCCGTGTGCCCCCGATCGATCAGGGCGTTAAACGCTTTGAGCAGTGTCTTGATGTCGTGGAAATGAAGCCCCGTCGTCGGTTCGTCAAACACGAACATGGTGGGCGCCTGCTTTTCCTGACTCAAGTAATAGGCGAGCTTGACACGCTGGTTCTCACCTCCCGAAAGGGTCGAAGAGGTCTGTCCCAGTTTGATATATCCGAGCCCTACCTCTTGCAGAGGTTTTAGCTTTTTCACCACTTTCTTAGCCTGCGTATCTTTCTGAGTTCCGAAAAATTCGATGGCCTGACTTACCGTCATCTCAAGCACATCGTAGATATTCGCTCCGTGATATTCGACCTCCAGCGTATCGGCATTGAATCGTTTGCCGTGACAAACCTCGCATTCGAGCATGATGTCGGCCATAAACTGCATCTCGACCGTGATCCGCCCTTCGCCCTTGCACTCTTCGCAACGACCGCCCTCTTTGTTGAAGGAGAAATGTGCCGCCTGATAACCCATCTGACGCGCTAAAGGTTGCTCGGCAAAGAGCTTGCGTATCTCATCGTATGCTCCGATGTACGTCACCGGATTGGAACGCGAACTCTTGCCGATCGAGTTCTGATCTACAAACTCGATGGCTTTGATCCGGTGAATATCTCCTGTGATCGACGCACATTCGACCGATGCCGGCGCATCGTCCAGCAAACGCTTGAGACCTTCATACAGGATGTCGCGTACGAGCGAACTCTTACCCGATCCGCTGACACCGGTAACAACGGTCATCACATGTAGAGGAAACTTTACATCGACCTGTTTCAGATTGTTCTTGCGCGCGCCCCTGATCTCAATATATTCATTCCACGGGCGCGCATAAGGAGGCACCTCGATCTGCTCCTCCCCTGTCAGGTAACGTACGGTATGGCTGTCGGTCTGTTGCTGTAATCCGTTTACGGCACCCTGATAGACGACCTCACCGCCGAGTCTTCCCGCCGCCGGACCGATGTCGATAATGTAGTCGGCCGCGCGGATAATCTCTTCGTCATGCTCCACAACGACCACCGTATTGCCCAGCGCCTGTAATTGGCGAAGCACTTTGATCAGCATATCGGTGTTACGCGAATGCAGCCCGATACTCGGTTCGTCAAGGATGTAGAGCGACCCGACGAGACTGCTCCCCAACGACGTGGCCAAGCTGATGCGCTGGCTCTCGCCTCCCGAAAGGGTGGCCGACAGCCGGTTGAGCGTCAGATACCCCAGCCCCACATCGAGCAGGAATTGCAGCCGGTTGTTGATCTCCGTCAGCAGACGCTTGGCAATGATCGCCTCGGCTTCGTTCAGCTCGAGTCGATCGAAAAAAGCTTTCACTTCGGTCACCGGCATCGTGACCAGCTCAGCCATGTTCTTCTCTCCGACCTGCACGTGAAGCGCCGATGGCTTCAGCCGGCTACCTTTGCAGACCGGACATGTCGTTTTGCCGCGATATCGCGCCAACATAACGCGATACTGTATCTTGTACTGATTGCTTTCGACAAACTTGAAAAAATCGTCAATGCCATGCACCCCGCGCGCTCCGTGCCACAGCAGCTCCCTCTCTTTTGTTGTCAGCTCGAAGTAAGGCCGGTGTATCGGGAAATCATGTTTGGCCGCGGCATGGATAAAGTCGCGCAACCACTCGCCCATCACTTCGCCTTTCCAGCAGACGACAGCACCCTCGTAGACCGAGAGACTTTTATCCGGTATAACCAGATCTTCATCGATGCCCAGCACCTTCCCGAAGCCTTCGCACGTGGGACAAGCTCCCAGCGGGTTATTAAAGTTGAACATCATCTCGGTCGGCTCCTCGAAAACCATTCCGTCAGCCTCGAAACGTTTTGAGAATTCGGACACTTCGGGCGATTCCGACCGATAGACTTTCAGCCGACAAGTGCCATGCCCTTCGTAAAAAGCGGTCTCAACGGAATCGGCCAGGCGGTTTTTTAACAGCTTGTCGTCCGAAACTTCCAGCCGGTCGATCAAAATCTCGGCCTCCTTCGCTTCCGTCAGTTCGGAATGGTTGAGGACTTCCTGTATGCGATAAATCTTTCCGTCGATTTCGAGCCTTGTGTAACCTTCTTTCCTAAGGATTTCAAGTTGTTCTCTCAGCGTCCGTCCTTCAGGCAGAACGATCGGGGCATAAACGGCGAAACGTGTGCCGGCAGGGTAAGACAGAGCCTTTTTCACCACGTCGGAGACCTGATGTTTCTTAACCTCCTGTCCCGACACAGGCGAAATTGTTCGTCCCAGACGGGCATATAGCAGACGGAGGTATTCGTAAATTTCGGTCGACGTGCCGACCGTCGAGCGAGGATTTCGGACACTGACTTTCTGCTCGATGGCAATCGCCGGCGGAATGCCTTTGATATAATCGCATTCGGGCTTGCTCATGCGTCCCAGAAACTGACGGGCGTAAGCCGAGAGACTTTCCACATAACGACGCTGGCCTTCGGCATACAATGTGTCGAAAGCCAGCGATGACTTGCCACTACCCGACAGTCCGGTAATTACCACGAACTTGTCGCGCGGAATCTTGACATCGATATTTTTCAGATTGTTGACACGCGCCCCCTTGATCAGGATATACCCGTCTTCTTCTTTCATCGTCTTCTTTGCCATTATGCGATCATTCAAATTGAACCGACAAAGGTAACGATTTTTCAAAAAACAGAGGAGCGAGTTTCAGGGCCTCTTACGACGACGCACGTGGCGCATCCTCGAGCGTAGCCGTCAGCAGCCTCCACACTTTCTCGACCGAAGCGATGCGAACGGCTTCGTCGGGAGAATGCGGGAATCGGATGTCCGGTCCGAACGAAATCATATCCATCTCGGGATAAGCCTCCTGAATGATGCCGCATTCGAGTCCTGCGTGCATCACGGACACGGCCGGCTTTTTCCCGAACAGTTTTTCGTACGTCGTTTCCATTGTCCGCAGAATCGGAGAATCGATGTTCGGTTGCCAGCCTCCGTAGGCGTTGCCGTATTCTACTTTGGCACCGGCCATCGAAAAGACACTCTCAATCGACGAACAAACCGATTCCTTACGGCTTTCCGACGAACTGCGCACCAGTATTTTGACGTCGATCGATCCTTCTCCCGATTTTACGACCGCCAGATTCGAAGACGATTCTACCGTTCCGGGAAAATCGTTCAACATGCTGATGACCCCATTCTGGCAGCCTTCTACGGCATTGATCAGATCATCCTGCATCTCTTCCGGGATCAGTGAAGACGGTGCTTCGGTCATCTCGGCCGTAAGGCAGATGCCTTCTTCGATTCCCTTATATTCGGAACGGAATACATCCTGATAGTCGGCAATTAATTCCCAAAGAGGCTCGACATTATCGGCGGGTAAGGTGATCACGGCCGTTGCTTCGCGAGGGATCGCATTGCGCAGCGAGCCGCCGTCGATGGTGCCCAGTCGTGCGCCATAATCGCATACGGCGATTTTCAGTAAACGGAACATCAGCTTATTAGCATTTGCCCGGCCGAGATGGATATCGACACCCGAATGACCGCCTTTCAGTCCCGTGAGCGAAATTTTTACCGCCACATCGCCTTCGATGAGAGGCGCTCCATCCTGATAACGGAACGAAATATTCAGGTCCGCACCGCCGGCACAGCCCACACATAACATCCCTTCTTCTTCCGAGTCGCCATTGAGCAGAATACCTCCTTTCAGAAAATCGGGTTTCAAGCCGAAAGCGCCATCCATCCCTACCTCTTCGTCGATGGTAAACAAGGCTTCGAGCGGGCCGTGCTTCAAGGTCTTGTCTGACAATACGGCCATGGCTAACGCCATCCCCATGCCGTTATCGGCGCCGAGCGTTGTTTCACGTGCCGTCACCCAATCGCCATCAACGTATGCATCGATCGGATCGGTCAGAAAATCGTGTTTTACCGAGGCATTCTTCTGGGGCACCATATCCACATGAGATTGCATAATGACGATCTCGCGGTCTTCATATCCCGCGGTAGCCGGCTTACGTATCAACACATTGCCCGTCGCATCTTGAAGCGTTTCCAGTCCCTGTTCTTTGCCGAACGTTTTCAGATATTCCGTCACTTGCTGAGTATGTCCTGTCGGACGCGGGATTTGCGTCAGGTCATAAAAATATCCCCAAACGGCTTGAGGAGAAAGTAATTTGATTTCTTCTGCCATGATTTTAGATATTAATGATGTATTTTCCTGCAAACGTAAATAAAAAATCCGAGATATGCTAACCAAGTCTTGATGAAGGTTCTCATTCGTCTGCCTAATAGTCTTTTCGCGGCATATCATCCTCCATATCTCAAAGAGAGGAAAGGAAGCTTTCAACCATTCTTTCTTTGAAAAAAACGGTGTGTTTACTATTAATTGTCAATAATTTTCTACCTTTGTCCGAATTTTAAGAAGTTAGATGTTTTTAGACGTAACGAAAGAAACAAGATGAATGTAATTGAAAAGACGATTGATTTGGGTGATGGAAGGATCATCACCATCGAAACCGGGAAGTTAGCCAAGCAGGCTGATGGTTCCGTAACCGTCCGAATGGGAAACACGGTGCTGTTGGCTACGGTTTGTGCAGCAAAAGACGCGGTGCCCGGTACGGACTTTATGCCGCTTCAGGTAGACTATAAGGAGAAATTCGCGGCATTCGGCCGTTTCCCCGGCGGCTTTACGCGCAGAGAAGGTAAGGCCTCGGATTATGAGGTACTCACCTCGCGATTAGTTGACCGCGTACTCCGTCCGCTGTTCCCGGACGATTATCATGCCGAAGTATTTGTAAACATCATACTTTTCTCTGCCGACGGTGAAGATATGCCGGATGCGTTGGCCGGACTGGCAGCCTCGGCAGCCCTGGCCGTTTCCGATATTCCCTTCGGAGGACCGATCTCGGAAGTGCGTGTGGCACGTGTCGACGGCCAATTTATCATCAACCCGACTTTTACGCAGCTCGAAAAGGCCGATATCGACATCATGGTCGGCGCCACGTACGACAATATCATGATGGTGGAAGGCGAGATGAGCGAAGTGCAGGAGAGCGAAATGCTCGAAGCCATCAAGGTGGCGCACGAAGCCATCAAAAAGCACTGCCTCGTTCAGAAAGAGCTTGAAGCCGCATGCGGCAAAACGGTTAAACGCGAATATTGCCACGAGGAGAATGACGAAGACCTGCGCAAAAAAGTACACGACGATCTCTACGCCAAAGCGTATGCGATTTCCGTTTCGGGACAGGGCAAACACGAACGTGCCGAAGCTTTCGAAAAGATCGTAGAAGAGTTCAAAGCGCAATACACGGAAGAAGAATTGGAAACGAAAGGAGCGCTGATCGACCGCTACTATCACGATGTGGAAAAAGAAGCCATGCGTCGGGCGATCCTCGACGAAGGCAAGCGTCTCGACGGCCGGAAAACAACCGATATCCGTCCGATCTGGGTCGAAACGGACTGTCTGACCGGACCTCACGGAGCCGCCATCTTTACACGTGGTGAAACACAGTCGCTCACAACCGTCACGCTGGGTACGAAGAACGACGAGAAGATCATTGACGATGTACTGAATCAGGGACGTGACCGTTTCCTGCTGCACTATAATTTCCCACCTTTCTCGACCGGTGAGGCCAGACCGCAACGCGGCGTGGGACGTCGCGAGATCGGACACGGAAACTTGGCCCATCGCGCGCTCAAGCGGATGATCCCGAATGACTATCCGTACGTGGTGCGTGTCGTTTCGGATATCCTCGAGTCGAATGGCTCGTCGTCCATGGCGACCGTTTGCGCCGGAACGTTGGCGCTGCGGGATGCCGGTGTGCCTCTCAAGAAGCCTGTATCGGGTATTGCGATGGGGTTGATCTCGGAAAACAAAGGAACGAATTACGCGATTCTTTCCGATATCCTCGGCGATGAAGACCATCTCGGCGATATGGACTTTAAAGTGACCGGTACGAAAGACGGTATTACAGCGACTCAGATGGACATCAAGGTGGACGGACTCTCGTACGAAATTCTTGAAAAAGCGCTTGCGCAAGCCAAAGAGGGACGTATGCATATCCTCGGAAAGATTACCGACGCTCAGCCCAAAGCGCGTGCCGAACTCAAGCCTCATGCTCCGCGCATCGAGACCCTGATTATCGGGAAAGAATTTATTGGTGCGGTAATCGGCCCGGGCGGAAAGATTATCCAAGGTATTCAGGAAAAGAGCGGAGCGACGATTTCGATCGAAGAAGTCGACAATCAAGGCATCGTTGAGGTCTCCGCGACGAATAAAGAATCGATCGATGCTGCGATGCGTGCCATCAAGGCCATCGTTGCCGTACCCGAAGTAGGAGAGGTGTATGAAGGCAAGATTTCGTCGATCATGCCGTACGGTGCTTTCGTCGAGTTCATGCAGGGCAAAGACGGTCTGCTGCATATCTCGGAGATCGATTGGAAACGTCTGGAAACGGTCGAAGAAACAGGGCTGCGTGAAGGCGACAGCATCACCGTGAAGCTGGTCGATATCGATCCGAAGACAGGTAAATTCAAACTTTCGCGCAAAGTGCTGATGCCGAAACCTGAAGGGTATAAGGAAGCGGAGCGTCCCGCGCGTCCGCCGCGTCAGAACAATAACGGAGGCCGTCGTGACAATGGAGGCCGTCCGCATCGCGAGAACCATCGCGGTGGCGACCAATAATCGCGAAGATGATATAGCAGGCATGGGAAAATGATCGCGATTGTTTTCCTGCAAATAACCAAAGAAAGAGGCCGTCTCCAAACGAGACGCCTCTTTTTTTTCGATTCAAGAGGCAGACGCTGATTCTCCTCCGATCAGGTTTCCGGATTTAGCCCGGATTCCGCAATAGAACAAATCGGAGCTTTTTGCTTCGACATCGAACCTTTTTGCTCCGGCATCGAACCTTTTCGGTAACACGAGTAACCTTTTTCCTGACTTCGTCACAACAAAAGTTAATATTTATAATCATTTTAATTATAGATGTTTGTATCTTTGTGTCACCTCATTTTGGGTGACACGATAGAAAAATCAAATGTTTATACGCAGAAAAAAATATCCCTCGGGCCATATCGGAGTAATTGTTGTAGAAAAAAACAAAGGCTTCTATCAAGAGTTAATCACTATAGGAATTGGACATAGTTCGGAAGAAGTAGATAAATTGTTAGCAGAAGGCAAAGCTTGGATAGCAAAAGAAGAGAAACGTCGTTATCCGGAGCTAGGTCTCTTTGAAGAAGAAAAAGCTGCTCGTGAAAGGGAGATACATGATGTTAATCGTTTTCTTTCAAAGGTTACCAACATTCTTATCAATGGATCTGATTTGATATTAGACAGAGTAATAGACTCTATAGGCTTTAATAAGATTGAAGATGATATATTCAGAAAATTAGTCAAAGCCAGGCTGTCTTACCCAGCCAGTAAAGCTGCAACCGTTGAGTACTTGAAGAGCCATTTCGATGACGATGTTGATCTCTCCAAAATATATCGTTATTTGGATAAATTAGGAGACAATCAACACGAAATAGTACAAGACATCAGTGTTAAACATACTATAGAGCTATTTGGAGGAAACATAGGAATACTCTTTTATGATGTTACCATTTTGTACTTTGAAACTGATTACGAAGACGATTTACGAAAAAGAGGTTTTTCAAAAGAGGGCAAACATGACAATCCTCAAGTCCTGTTAGGTTTACTTGTAAGTCTTGAAGGTTATCCTTTGGCATATTGCATCCATGAAGGCAATAAATATGAGGGGCACACTATGTTACCTATGATAGAGAGCTTTATCAATAAATATGAGTTGGAAGACTTTATCGTGGTAGCTGATTCCGGATTCCGGCTTGAAAACGAAGGATATAAATATATTATTGGAGCAAGGATCAAGAACGAAAGCAATCATATAAAGCAGTGAATACTGGAGCAACCCAAGATTGACAAACAAATGGTTGAACACTGCTGTCCGGAGAAAAATTACCATAAGGTAAGTTGCTCGGTAGCCCCTGCCTCCGGAACACTTACAGGAGCCGCCGGTTGATTAAAAAGTTCACGGATATCATCCCTCTGGAAAAGGACTTGTCCGATAGATCTCGAGATAGAATGAAGACTTGGAG
>NZ_RQYN01000055.1 GCF_003860135.1 Tannerella forsythia | reverse complement strand
TTTTATTTTCGGTTGGTTTTTCCGGAAGCATAAAATATATTTTGTGGCATAAGTTGATTTTATAAGGAACGACTAGCTAAAAGCTTACGGAGGGAAAATTAGAATCTGATTTCCGTAAGTCCTTTGATTTCAGCATTATATTCGGCAATCATTTGGGCGATGATTTGTCCAACCGGCTCGACCGTCCGTATCATGGATGCGGCTGCCCTGTTTTTGAGCACCTTAATTATCTATAGAACAGTTGGCGACTTGATTTTTATCCGAAGGCCTATAAAAAAACTCGTTTTTTTATGTAAGTTTGCTGCTGTCATTGATTTTCTGTTTTTTTTATGTATCAGCTTTTATTAGACCCTCTTTTCTTAGTGGAAGATCCGTGCTTAGAGCGAAAAAAAATCTATTCACGCGACTTTCTATTTTTAATCGTCTTCCTCTCCAGCCTTTCGGGCTGTAGCTTCTGGTATGAAACAGAGGACTATGCCCACGAATACGAGGAGGAATTAATGCGTATTTATAAAGATATTTCCAGTCAGAGGTTTGCATATACAATGCCGTTGCATGACATGCTAAATCGAAGCCTCAGTCTCTTGAATGTCGAGATGTTTGAAGAAGCCCGTCAATGTTGGTTAGATTGCTATATTACAGTGATTTCAGGTCAGAATATCTGCATCGATGGCAAGACGATGCGAAGCGTTAAGAAGCTTTTCTTCGATCTCCGATCTCACTTTGTTTCGGCTTATTCGCCACAAGATATGTGCAGTTTTTCGCAGCTTTACCTGAATCGTAAGGGTGATGAGAACAAGTCTGTTAAGAAATTCCTTGAGTTCCCAGATTTAGAGAATGGCATTGTTTCGATTGACGGCATAGGTGCTCGGACGAGCATTGTTGAGCAAATAGTGGACAATGGGGGTGATTATGCTTTGTGTGTCAAGGCCAATCAAGGTTTAAGTTCGCAAGAAACAGAGAGCTGCTTTTGCCTGATATTTGAGAAACCCATCAAGACAGAAGAATGGACCGAATTATTTCACGGACGGATAGAAATACGTCGCGATAAAAACATTGTCAACCTTTTGGATACCTTACCCAGTGAAATATTATCTCGTTGGCAAGGATTACGCTCTATACATAGGGTGCTTCGAAAAAAAACGGATAAAAAGAGTGGTAAGGCCGGTCATGAAATAGCTTACTATATCTCTTCGATGGAGGATTTGACCACTTTACGACAAGTTATTCGTGGGCATTGGGCGATAGAGAATAACCTTCATCACAGCTTGGATGTCTATCTCGGACACGATGCTTTCCGCAAAAGAAGCAGGCGAATGGCACAGATGATGGATATCATTCAGAAGATTAACGTGTTCTTTATACAACGATTAAAAACAGGGACGAAGTCTTCCATCCTCCGTATTCAGAAGAAGATCACTTGTTTTCCACCCCAACAAATACTGACACTCGAACTTTAATGCGTAAGACCTGGGGTAACATAGCTATTGTATCATGTGAAATCAGATGATGAAGCGCTTTACAGATATATATCGTACTTATTATCGGAAATCATTTCTGTTTGCTAAGTCGTATGTACATGATGACTTGGTTGCCGAAGATATTGCTTCTGAAGCGTTGATCAAATTATGGGAAACGATGAAACAGGAAGAAGTGCTTAAACCATTACCCTTGCTTTTAACTATTCTAAAACATAAATCACTCGATTATATGCGTAGTTGTCGGATACGAAACGAAGCTATCAGCTCCATCGAAGACTGGCAACAGCGCGAATTAGCTATTCGTATCTCTACGTTACAGGCCTGTGATCCGGATGAGATTTTTTCGGACGAGATTAATAGAATTGTACAGAATACATTGACAGATTTGCCGGAACAAACTCGCCGTGTATTTCAGATGAGCCGTTTCGAACATCTTTCTGTTAAGGAAATAGCTGAAAAGATGAATCTCTCTGTCAAAGGTGTCGATTATCATATATCCAAAGCATTAAAGAAATTGCGTATATCTCTGAGAGATTATCTACCGTTATTGCTATATCTTGTTCGTATTGTGATATTTTATCCATAGGAGGGAAATTTTTTTCTCCCTTTAGTGATAAGTCTTGTTGAATCGTCTTATTTATAAAGTATCGAAAATGGACAACAGGCTTATACAACGATATATATCCGGACATGTTTCAGAAGATGAGAAAAAGCAGATTCTTAACTGGTTGGAGGCTGATGAACAGAATATGCGTCATTATATGGCATTGCGGAAATTATTTAACTTTGAACTTTGGCGGAGAGAAGAGAAAAAAGAAACCACTTTTTCACGAAAGTTGACTCTTGAAATCTTGAAAATTGCGGCGGTCTTTATACTTTCTTTTTATATTGGAGGTATATTTTCAGATACTTCAGGAAAAGAGTCTGTGACTATGCAGTCTGTTTATGTTCCTATGGGACAGCATGTAGAGCTGATGTTGGCAGATGGATCTAAAGTATGGTTAAATGCAGGTAGTCGATTTTTTTTCCCGACTAGCTTTTCAGACGACGTACGTCAGGTGAAGCTTGAAGGTGAAGGCTTCTTTGAGGTAGAGACCGATAAAGAGAGAGCCTTCATTGTTTGTACGCCGGAATATAAAATCAAAGCGTTGGGAACATCGTTTAATGTGTTTGCTTATGAAGATACAGAATTGTTTGAAGCGTCGCTGTTGGAAGGAAAAATAGAAGTTTGTGATAATAATCGTATGCAACGCATCGCGTTGTCTCCTAATCAGAAAGTTTCCCTTGAGAATGGCCGGTTGAAGACTTTGCCGATTATGCATTCCGACTATTTTCTTTGGCGTGAGGGGATTATAAGCTTTGATAATGAGCCTGTTCTTGCAGTTATGCAAAAATTGGAGCTATATTTTGATGTAAAAATGAATATCATCAATGAGCAGGTCAAAGCCAACCATTATCATTATACGGGCAAGTTTCGGATGCGTGATGGACTGGAGCATATTCTTAAGGTGTTACAAATGAAAAAACGATTTACATACCAGGTGGATGAAGATACGAATACGATTGAGATCAAATAATAGAATGTTTCACCATGAAAAATAAAATGCCTATGAATTAAATGACCGAATAATAAAAGAAGGACGGTAAACATTTCAAAGCTTACCGGAGAAGAGATATCATCTTCTCACAAGTGTGTGTTAAATAAACAAATCGAAATACGAATAAGCTAAACACAAATATAATGAATCATTTAAAAACTAAGATATTTTTATCGCAACGAAGCCATTTGCTTCGTATTATGAACATAATAGTTGTTCTCTTATTTATATGTACGATCCGGGTATTTGCTGTTGAATCCGAAACGCAAAACGCTAAAATTACCTTGCAAGCAGGCCGGTCTTCTATAAAAAAAGTGCTGGGTGAAATAGAAAGACAAACGGGCTATCTGTTTGTTTACGATCGAAATGAAGTGGCAGTAGATCGGGTCGTATCCATGGAGGTTCACAATAAGCCGGTATCGGAAGTGCTACAACATCTTTTCGGTGATACGAATGTATCATACAGCATTGTTGGTACAAACATTGTCTTGACACCACGTACGAAGTCCGTAGAAACGGTTGCGATGCAGCAAAGCAAAAGAAAAATATCCGGCTTCATTACAGAC
This sequence comes from Tannerella forsythia, assembly GCF_003860135.1. Lineage (GTDB taxonomy): Bacteria > Bacteroidota > Bacteroidia > Bacteroidales > Tannerellaceae > Tannerella > Tannerella forsythia_A. Next base: position 11,819 of record NZ_RQYN01000055.1, on the reverse strand, counting down.
GATGCGGGTGAGCCGATAATCGGAGCCAATGTGATTGAAAAAGGGAATCCTTCGAATGGAACAGTAACAGATATAAATGGAAACTTTATCCTGGAAGTTCAGGACGCAGCGGTTCTTGTCGTTTCGTATATTGGATACCATACGCGTGAAGTACCCACAAACGGACAGACAACCGTGAATGTTGCATTATCTGAGGATACGCAGGCACTTGAAGAGGTGGTGGTAGTAGGTTATGGAACGATGCGTAAATCTGATGTAACTGGCTCCATCTCTATTGCTAAAGGAGAGGATATGATGAAAGCTCAATCTTTCAGTGCCCTTGAAAATTTACGAGGCAAAGCTGCCGGAGTGAATATTTTCTCTAATTCCAGTCAGCCGGGAGCGTATGCAAGTCGTGTCGTCATTCGAGGGATGTCGACGATCAACTCGTCGTCTGATCCGCTGTATGTGGTGGACGGTGTCGTTATGGAAAATTTTAATTTGTTAAATCCAAACGATATAGAGAAAATGGAGGTGTTGAAAGATGCTTCCGCAACGGCAATTTATGGTGCGCGTGGGGCAAACGGTGTGATTATGGTTACGACCAAACGTGGAAATAAATCCGGCGACGGAACAAAAATCAGTTATCAAGGATCCGTCAGCATGTCGGCTGTTGCCCGCTACATGGATGTGCTGAATGCCGAAGAATGGTGCGAGACGTTTATGCAAGGTTTGGCTAATGAGAATAAATGGCAGGGAAAGAATTGGTCTTTGAATCGTGCAGAATGGTTTACAGACCGGAATTTTTTTGATGAAGCCGGTCGTCCGCTTTATGATACCAACTGGCAGAAAGAGGCTACGCGCACTTCGATATCGCACAACCATCAAATCAATATTCAGCAAGGCGGAAAAAACTCTTCGATGGGTGCATTCCTGAACTATACCGATCAGCAGGGAGTCGTGAACAATACCTATAGCAAACGCTTTAATGGTAAACTGACGTATGATGCAAATCCCGTGAATTGGCTTTCTACGGCCGTAAATCTGACGGTGAATCATACATGGGGAAGATACACTCCGGAAACAGGTGGCGGGCAGGAGGCACGTCGTACAATGATCGAAATGATTCCATGGCTACCCGTGCGAGACGGCAATGGTAATTATACGACTTCATCAACCTCTTCGATGGGCGAAACTTTCGGTTTCGAAGGGATGTCTAATCCTGTGATGATTCTGGATTTGCAAAAGCGTATGAGATATAATACGCAGATATTCGGAAACGTGGCCTTTACGTTTCATTTGTTCGATGGTCTCGACTTAAAGACACAGTACGGTATCGATGCTCATCAGCGGACGTATAAAGGCTATTCTTCTGTTTCATTGAATAATATTTCCATGCCTGACGGTTGGGCGGAGATCAATCATCGCAATACACTCTACTGGCAGGAAGAGACCTATTTGACATATAGTAAAGTTTTTGACAAGCACCGAATCAATGCGATGGTTGGGCTTTCATGGCAAGAGCGCACCCAGAATTATGATCGCTCTTTTACCCGTGGCTTCGACGATGATTTCTACGAATGGAACAATATGGGAGTAGGTACGACGCCTGACCCACCTTCTTCGAGCTACGACCGTTGGGCGATGAACTCTTACTTTTTACGTCTGGCTTATACTTATCATGATAAGTATTCGGCAACAGTGACTGCCCGTTACGACGGATCTTCCAGATTTGGTAAAAACAACAAGTATGCTTTTTTTCCCTCCGCCGGTTTAGCATGGAATGTCTCGAATGAAGATTTTTTGTCAGGTAATGAACTGTTAAGCAATTTGAAAGTGCATACCAGCTACGGTTTGACAGGAAACTCCGAAATAGCGACCTACAAATCCTTGGCCTCTGTTTCGGCTGGTACATTTTTGCTCGACGGTAAACGCGGTGCATATTCTTATATCAGCTCTATGGCTAATCCTGATCTTAGGTGGGAGAAAACGGCACAATGGGACTTCGGAGTGAACCTCGGACTATTCCGCAATCGGTTGAATTTCGATGTTTCTTACTATAATAAGAGAACAACCGATTTGTTACTTGATTGTCCGCTTCCTACAGCTACAGGCTATCGATCTGTTTTCAAAAATATCGGTTCGGTACAAAATCAAGGCTTTGATATCATGATTACCGGAATACCGGTTCAGACAAAAGATTTTAACTGGTCGACCACATTGAACTTGAATTACAATAAAAACAAGATTTTAGGCCTGGGGGACAATGACGAAGATATCCTTATGCACAGTTGGGTAGGTGGCTACGAAAGCATTCTTCGGGTAGGCGAGAACATGAGTAGCTTCTACGGTTACAAGCGTTTGGGAGTCTATACAGAAGAAGATTTTGCGGCCGGAGCATGCGAAAAGAAACAAATAGGCCGTGCTAAGCGTACGAAGAAGAAGGAAATTATTGGCAAAGGAATGCCGGATTGGACGGGGAGTTTGATCAATACGCTGACGTATAAAAATCTGGATTTAACGGTTGACTTCCAGTTTGTCTGGGGCGTCGAAACCATGCAGCAATTCTATCATTCTACTTACGATCGTTTTGGAATTACGAACGGGTTATCTAATATTTTATATGATGCCTATAACGGTACCAACCCCAATACAATGCAGCAGGCCGTATATCTGATGAACAGCGGTCATGCCGGTCAGGATACTACTGTTGATTCGCAGTGGATTAGTGACGGTTCTTATCTGCGTGCCAATGTTATTCAGTTGGGCTATACATTTACGCCTCGAAGCTGTCGGTTTATGCGCCTCGGAGCGTTACGTGCTTATGCAAGTGTCAATAATGCATTTTTAATCTGTTCGGGCGATTTCAAAGGATACGATCCTGAAAGTACGTCTCAAGGTGATGGAGATAAGTTCGGGCAGAACATGACGTTTTTCTCTTATCCGCGTGCAAGAACTTGGACGGTAGGGCTTAATGTGACATTTTAATTAATTAATAAAAAGAGAAGTGTAATTATGAAAAAGATTCTATACACGCTTTTAAGCGTGAACTTGTTCTTCTTGATGGGTTGTGAAGGCTTTCTGGATGAAAATCCCAAATCATCGAAAACTGCTGGTGACTATTATAAAACCGAATCACAGGCAGTTGCGAATGTAAATTATTTATATCGAAATGGTGCGCCTCGTCGAATTTCACATGCTGCAAGTGCCTATATCGGTCCGAACGTTTCGGTCAATGGGATGCTGACAGGATATTTCACCAACAGCTATGAAGGACAGGAAATTGTTTGTAAATATGCACGTGAACTAACACGACAGGAACATACAAGTACGATCTCCAATACGGTGGATAATGCGTGGGACAATTGCTATGCTTCGATCAACGTGGCTAACGGGGCAATTGCTTATATCCCCAAAATCAAAATGGATGCTGCGAGAGCTGCTAAACTGGTCGCTGAAGCAAAATTTTTTCGGGCATTCAATTATTTTTACTTGGTGAAGTTTTTTGGAGCTGTTCCGATGCCGACTGATCCATACGAATCGCTGGATAATCTTTATCTGAAGCGTACCGAAGTTGAAGCTGTGTATCAATTAATTGAGGCAGACCTGAAAGAAGCTGTTTCGGTTCTTCCGGCTGTCAAATTTGCAGATAACGGACATCGCATTACTAAGTTTGTTGCTGCCATGATGCTAACCTCTGTCTATATGCAGCAGGGCAAGTATGTCGAGGCTACCGAATATGCTAAAATGGTCGTAGCTTCACCTCATAGTCTGACGAAGAATGAAGATTTGGGTGGTAATAGTGCTTATAATAAACTGCGTTCGACAGATGATTTGGATGAAGTAATTTATGCTCAGGAATATGATGCCGCGATAAACAACGGAAGTTGGTGGCCGACCTATGCATTTTCTTCGAGTGCAACAAAGGCATTTAATACGTATTCCATCTTTGAGAGAGTATACGGGCCAACCAATCGATTTTTGAATGTTTATGAAAAGACAGACCTGCGTATTCAGCCGAATCAGTTTTTTCATTGGAAATACGTGAATCCGAAGACCGGTGCGGAGTGGGAATCGACAGAGCTTGCCGGATGTTGGTATTATTTTGACGAAAATGCGCTATTGAATACAGGTAAAGCAACTAAAGACTGGAATTTCTTCCGTTATGCCGAAGCATTATTGGATGCGGCTGAAGCCATTGCACAAAGTGCTGGTGTAAATGCAGAAGCCGCAGGATATCTTGCTCAAATCAAGGCGCGTGCAAATATGAGTGGAAAAACAGTGGAGGCATTTACGGCTGAACTTCAAGTGCTCTCTAAAGAGGCATTCATCAGAGAGTGTTGGACAGAGCGCTTGCGCGAATTTCCATTGGAATTTAAAATCTGGGATGATTGTGTTCGCACGGGAATGTTTCCTGTGATTTCGGAAACAGAGCCCGGCAAAGTAGAATATACGAATTTAGTAGGTGCTAAGAATGCCTCAGGAGCTACGTTTAAAGAATCCGATTTACTTTGGCCCCTGTCTGTCGATGAATTACAGCGTAATCCGAGCCTGACACAGAATCCGGGGTATAAATAATGATTTTAGCGATATCTGTATGTTTAAATGATTATTAGACGTTTTATTAACGAAGGATAATCATTCTCGTTTTAGAGGGTGTGTCAAAACGCAATGTTTGGGCACACCCTCTTTAGGGGTAGGAGGTATAAAATCATTGCCTTGCGTGTCGGCCTGTGTGAAAAATGTATCTAATCGCTTATCTTTGCAGGTATGAAAATGTTTTACCCATTATGATAAAGATGAAAAAGAACATAACATTTGACACCATTAAACAATCGAAAGAGATACGGACATATATTAAGCAGGCTGACGCTTCGCTCGAAGCAATCGGGTACACCGAACACAGTTTTGCACATTGTACGAAGTGTGCCGAAGTAGCTGGCGGTCTACTGAAAGATTTGGGATTTAGCGATCACGAGGTCGATTTGGCAAAGATTGCCGGTTATATGCACGACATTGGCAATGTCATCAACCGTACCGACCATGCGCAGAGCGGTGCCGTGATGGCTTTCCGCATCCTCGACAAGATGGGGATGGAGCCTGAAGATACGGCTACTGTCATTACGGCTATCGGCAATCATGACGAAGGAACGGCTTTCCCCGTCAACGAAGTTGCAGCAGCTCTGATTATTGCGGACAAGACCGATGTGCGTCGCAGCCGGGTGCGTAGTCGGGCAACCATCAAAGAAGATATTCACGACCGGGTGAACTATGCCGTGGTCAAGTCGAAACTTCGGCTCGATACCCGGGCGAAGACCATCACGCTTTTTCTTGAAATCGATACGAAAATATGTGCCGTGATGGATTATTTCGAGATTTTCATGACCCGGATGCTTCTCTGCCGTAAAGCAGCTGATCGTCTGGGGCTTCATTTCAAACTCAATATCAATGGCGGAGCCATTCTTTGAAAATTCTGCTTTGCTGCGTCGCGCAAGTTTCGGTGCTCAGTCCGGGAGAAGTCGTCGTTTCACGAGGACAACGTATACGGCACACACAAGAATCGGTTTTATTGTTTTTTAAACATGTTTATTGCGATATATTCCTTACCTTTGGGCTACTGATCTTTTAAATATTCACCCAAATTAAATGACGATTATGTTTAACAAAAAAATTGAAACGGCAATCAACAATCAAATTAATGCCGAATTATGGTCGGCCTATTTGTATCTATCCATGTCGGCCTACTGCTACGACAACGGGTATAACGGTATCGGTAACTGGTATCAGGTACAATTCAAGGAAGAGCAGGATCACGCTATGATTCTGTTCAATTATGTCATCTCACGCGGCGGACGCGTCACCCTCAAACCGATCGAAGAAGTTCCGACTACTTGGGATTCGCTGCTGAACTCTTTCGAGGAAACGTTGAAACACGAACGTGTTGTGACCGGTCTGATCAACGACTTGTATACGTTGGCGCTGCAAGAGTCCGATTATGCTACTCAAAGCATGCTGAAGTGGTTTATCGACGAGCAGGTCGAAGAAGAAGAAACAGCGCTCGAGATCATCAATAACCTGAAGATGATAAAAGACAACGGCTATGGACTGTATATGCTCGATAAGGAGCTATCGGGACGTACGTATAAAATGGCCGCTCCCCTTACGAAATCGGGAGAATAACACTCCGTTTGAGGGTAAACCCATCCGGCAGGGAACCTGCGCAAGTGGTTTTGTTTCTTGTCGACAGAAAAAAGGAGGTGTCGGAAAACATAATCCGGACACCTCCTTTCCATGTGCGATAAAATATGAAAAAACCTCGTTACAAAAGGCTGAAAGCTACCGTAAGACCTGCCATGACAATCGCTACCATCGACATCAGTTTGATCAGAATATTCAGAGAAGGCCCTGAGGTATCTTTAAACGGATCGCCTACCGTATCGCCTACCACCGTTGCTTTATGCGCTTCCGAACCTTTTCCGCCATAATGACCTTCCTCGATGTATTTCTTGGCATTGTCCCAAGCGCCACCCGCGTTAGCCATGAAAACAGCCAGCACGAACCCGGCACCCAATCCGCCGACTAACAACCCCATAACTCCGGCTACCCCGAAGATGATCCCGACAAGTATCGGTGCGATAATCGCCAATATCGAAGGGAACAGCATCTCACGTTGTGCTCCCTGGGTCGAAATCGCTACGCAACGCGCATAATCGGGTGTTGCCTCTCCCGTCAGGATGCCTTTGATCTCACGGAACTGACGCCGCACCTCTTCTACCATCTTGCGAGCCGCACGACCGACGGCATTCATCGTCAGACCACAGAAGAGAAAGGCCATCATCGACCCGATAAAGACGCCGATCAGGACTTTGGGATTCATCAGATCGACTTGATAATATGCCATAAAGTCGGGGATGGTCGCTTGTGTTACTTCTACCGTGCGTCCGGCAATATCGATCGTCGTCGTGCCGATATGCTGTAATCCGATCTTCACTTCCTCGATATACGAAGCCAGTAAGGCCAGCGCCGTCAGCGCCGCCGATCCGATCGCGAATCCTTTGCCCGTTGCCGCCGTCGTATTGCCGAGCGCATCAAGTACGTCGGTACGTTGGCGTACGTGCGGTTCGAGTTTACTCATCTCGGCATTTCCTCCCGCATTGTCGGCAATAGGTCCGTATGCGTCCGTTGCCAGCGTAATTCCCAAAGTCGATAACATCCCGACGGCAGCAATACCGATGCCATAGAGTCCCAGACTGAGGTTCCCGGCGGTTAACAGATTGGCTGTGTCGAAGCCCGTAGCGCAGAGAAAAGCCAGAATAATGGCGCAGGTGATGGTAAGGACCGGGATCGCCGTCGAAACCATACCGATACCCAAGCCCGAAATGATAACCGTTGCCGGGCCTGAGTTCGAACTGTGAGCGATCGATTGCGTCGGCTTATGTGAGTGGGAGGTATAATATTCGGTCGACTGTCCAATAATCACGCCGGCGATCAACCCTACAACCACCGAGCACGAAATACCGAACCAGTTGGGCATTTGCAGCAGATATAAAATACCGAAGGCTGCTACGGCAATCAGCACCGAACTCAAGTTTACCCCTGTGCCGAGTGATTTGAGCAACTGCTGCATGCCTGCTCCCTCCTTCGTCCGAACGGTATAAATACCGACGATCGAGAGCAGAATACCGGCGGCAGCGATCAGCATCGGAGCAAGTACGGCTTTCGCTTGCAGGTTTGTGCTGCTGTAAAATGCCGATGCACCGAGTGCGGCTGTTGCAAGGATCGAGCCGCAGTACGACCATTAAATAATAATGGTAAACGCCGAACTGTGTATCGCGTAATTTGGGTTTATGGAGGGAAGAGTGGGAGGGGTAAGGGGAGGGGGGGGGCAGTGTTTTATAACGGGTTAACTACTTCGTTGCTTGCGGAATGAGAGCTCAGTCACATACGTTAGTATGCTCCCTTGCTCTCATCCTTAGCGCCTTGCTTTTCACCCATTCTTACACACCTAAAGAAGGGCAAGCATTGCGTTCCGGCACACCATATATATAGGAGTAAAAAAGATAGTTCAATATACTGTTACGACATTCGGCTCTTGTAATCTTCGTAGGTGAAGGCGCGCAACATGTCGAGTGTTCCGTCTTCACGGAGCATGGCCAGCGAAGGATGCTGAATACCGTTGAACATCGTCGTTTTGACGGTCGTATAATGAATCATATCTTCGAAGATCAGCGGGTCGCCGATATGCAGCGCACTGTCGAACGACCAGTCGCCCATAAAGTCACCGCTCAGACAGCTACAGCCGCCGATGCGGTACGTCGGTTTGCCCGGAACGGCATCCGTCGCATGGCGAACGGCCGGTTTATAGGGCATCTCGAGGCAGTCGGGCATGTGGCACGTGAACGACGCATCGATAACGGCCGTTTCGATGCCGTTGTTTTCGACGAGGTCGACGACCGTTGTCCGCAGAAACCCCGTCTGCCAGAAGAAGGCGCTGCCCGGCTCCATGATGAGCTGCAAATGCGGAAACTTGGCTTTAAACTCTTTTAATAATCGGAGAAGGAAATCGATGTCGTATCCTTGGCGGGTCATCAGATGGCCTCCGCCCATATTCAGCCAGCGGACTTGCGACAGCCATCGGCCGAAGCGCTGTTCGACAGCCTGCAACGTGTTTGCCAGATCTTGCGCGGACGATTCGCAGAGCGTATGAAAATGAAGTCCTTCGATACCTTCGGGAAGCCGGTCGGGCAGTTTGTCGGAGGTGATGCCCATCCGCGACCCCGGCGCGCAGGGATTATACAGATCGGTAGCGACGTCCGAATATTCGGGGTTGATGCGTAATCCGCACGAGACGCGACGACCGTCGGCAACGACCATCGGGTAAAATCGTTCGAACTGTGATAACGAGTTGAACGTGATATGACTGCTGCATTTCAACAGGTGCGGAAAATCGGCCTCCGTATAAGCCGGCGAGTACGTATGTGCCGGAGTGCCCAGCTCTTCGTAAACCAACCGCGCTTCGTACACGGAGCTGGCGGTGGCATACGGAATATATTCGCGTACGATGGGGAAAACTTTCCACATGGCGAACGCTTTCAGCGCCATAATGATTTCGATTCCGGCGCGTTCTTTCACGTCTTTGATGAGCGTCAGGTTACGTCGTAAGAGCGATTCTTCGATCACGTAACACGGCGAAGGGATGGTCTGTATATCCATTGTTTTATTTGATAACCGTTATTTTAGCATATTTTAAAAGCAGTGTGCGGCTGCCCGAATAATCGAAATGGACTGTTGCTTTGGCGTCGCCTCCTTCTCCTTCCAACGACACGATTTTTCCTTTTCCGAAACGTTCGTGCCGGATCGTATCGCCCACGTGCAAGCCGTTCAACGATTCGACTCGTTTTACGGTTTCTACCTCCTTGTGCTCGATACGCTTAAAGCGTGTCGGAGGAGGCGTGTTCCGGGTTGGCTGCGGAGAGTAAGACGCGCGGGAACAGGCCGGTTCGTAGCGCTGTGCGTCGATCGGCTGGCGGATCATGCCCGAATCGTCCGGCCGATGCAGATACATTGAGTCGATATCGTCCAGAAAATGGCTGGGCGAACTGATTTGGTGCTGTCCGTTGCGGAAACGGCTCTTGGCGTAGGTGATGATACAGTGGCGTTTGGCACGCGTGATGGCCACATAAAACAGTCGCCGTTCCTCTTCAATAGCGCGCAGGCTGTCCATGGCCATCGACGAGGGAAAAAGATTCTCCTCCATGCCCGCGATAATCACATGGTCGAACTCCAACCCTTTGGCCGCATGAACGGTCATCAGGGTGACTTTGTCGGCCTCTTCTTCTTTATCGGTGTCTTGATCGGTGAGGAGGGAGACCTCCATCAGGAAATCGGCCAGCGACACGCGTTCGTTGCCTTCTTCGCGCTTGTTCTCGCAAAACTCGTGAATCGCTTTCAGCAGCTCCTGCATATTCTCCTGCCGGCTGATGCCTTCGACCGAACGGTCTTGAAAGAGCTGCGCCGCGATGCCGCTTCGTTTGATGGTAAGCTCCGCCATCTCTTTGGCCGGCAGACGCGTCGATTCCGTCATCAGCTCTTCCATCAGCGTTTGAAATTCGCGGAGTTTGCGTGCCGTTCCTTCGTGGATGGGGACGGTGTAATCGGCCGGATGCGAAAGTGCCGTCCATACACTGACCTGATGCCGGTCGGCGGCGCTGAGCAATTTGCTGACCGTCGTGTCGCCGATGCCTCGCGCCGGGTAGTTGATGATCCGTTTGAGCGCTTCCTCGTCGTGCGGGTTGACGATGACCCGGAAGTAGGCGATCAGGTCTTTGATTTCCTTACGCTGGTAAAACGACTGTCCGCCGTAAATTTTGTAGGCGATGTTTCTTTTCCGGAGCGCTTCTTCGAGGATACGCGACTGCGCATTCGTGCGATAGAGCACGGCAAAGTGGGCGTAGGCGCTCCGTTCGTTCATCCGCAGTTCGAGGATCTGCGAGGCGATCAGATACCCTTCTTCATAGTCCGAATACGCCGAAAGGACGCGTATCTTGCTGCCCGGCTCGTTTTCGGAGTAGACATGCTTGGGAATTTGCCCTTTGTTTTTATGGATGAGACTGTTGGCCGCATTGACGATGTTTTGCGTCGAACGATAGTTCCGTTCCAATTTGAACAGGCGATAGTCGGGGTACTGATCTTTGAAGCGCAGCATGTTGTCGATGTTGGCTCCGCGAAACGAGTAGATACTCTGGGCATCGTCGCCGACGACGCAGATGCGCCGGTGCTTCTCGCACAGACGCGTCACGATCAGGTGTTGCGCAAAATTCGTATCCTGATACTCGTCTACCAGCACATAGCGGAACAGTTCCTGATATTTTTCCAGCACCTGCCGATGGTCGCGAAACAGCAGATTCGTCTGTAGCAGCAGCTCGTCGAAATCCATCACGCCGGCCTGATAGCAGCGGCTCTGGTAGCGCTTGTAAATCTCGTGGAGCGCGGGGACTTTCGACTTCGTATCGTATTCGATCAGCTCCCTGTTTCGTTCGTACGCCTCGCAGGTGATGAGCCTGTTCTTCGCGTTCGAGATGCGACTCTGCACCATGCCCGGCCGGTAGGTCTTCTCGTCGAGTTGCATCTCTTTGATGATGCTGCGGATCAGGTTCTTCGAGTCGGACGCGTCGTAGATCGTGAAATCCGGCCGATACCCGATCGCTTCGGCCTCGCGGCGCAAGATACGGTAGAAGATGGAATGAAACGTACCCATGCTCAGCCGACGCCCCAGCGACTCGTCCGTCAGCGTAGCGATACGGTGTTTCATCTCGCGAGCGGCCTTGTTCGTAAACGTAAGCGCCAGAATGCTGTAAGGGGCCAGTCCCTGTTCAAGCAGATGAATGATTTTGTACGTCAGGACGCGCGTCTTGCCCGAACCAGCACCTGCCACTACCATGGCCGGACCGTCGCAGTACAACACAATTTCACGCTGATTATCATTTAACTCGTCTAATATGGAATGGTTCACCTTCGTTGCTTTTGCTATTCGGCATGCAAAGATATAGTATTTCCGGCAAAAAACATGATCGCCCCCGTCGCGGCGTCGTATCGCCCGAATCCTCTCCTGCTTGCGCGGCGCAGTATCCCCTATCGGGGGATGGTTCGGAAGAGTATTTCGATACGTTCGGAACCTGACGAAGGGTGGTTCGGAACGTACCGGAAGGACGTTCCGAACGTATCGGCAGGTGGTTGGGAACGTATGGGCGAGTGGTTCGGAACCTCCCATGGATACGTTCCGAAGCAGGTGTCGGGTAGTTCGGGAACGTACCCGGAGTAGTTCCGAGGTCAACGGTGAG
>NZ_RQYN01000054.1 GCF_003860135.1 Tannerella forsythia | reverse complement strand
ATATGATAGAAAAATCCCTAAAATTACTTTTTCTAAAACTAAACAATGAAATAGCTATATATATTTAACAATACCCTATTTTGTTTTCACTGCTTGGAAACTTCTGGCAGATGCGACAAAACAGTCAACTGTCAGATAATGACTTGAAGTATCGCCACATCAAAATGTATGGAGAAGCTAATCGGGAAAAACTAATGGACTTGGAAACGGTTTTTACTTATCAGAGAGACGAAGAGCAGATTGCTCTCATCCGAGAACAAGTGGAAACTTACGAACGATTGGTCAAAGAACAGGCAGAAAAGACAGAGCGAGCCCGCCTGAACACATCCCAAGCAAATGAACTTCAGAAGCAAGCAGAATCTATAAAACAACGGAAATAAAGCGTCTTTCCTGCGTCAATTAAAAAGATTTAAGGGAATGAGAAAATAAAACCTCATTCCCTTTTTATATGCTATTTCATTTCATAACTTTGCGCTATCAAAAGAACATTGAACGCGATGGATAAACCCATGAATCGAATCAAAGAAGTGCTTGAGGAGAAAGGAATCAAGCAAACATGGCTTGCCGAAAAGCTCGGCAAGAGCTTCAGCATTGTCAATGCCTATGTCTGCAACCGCCGTCAACCAAGCCTCGAAACCCTCTTCCAGATTGCGGAGATACTGGGAGTGGATGTGAAAGATCTAATAAACATTAAAAGATGAGGTTATGCCACATGATAGAGAAGCAATATCAACATTAAGAGGTTACTTTTATCAGTTTGATTACTATATACTGAGACTCCTGTGTGCACCTAATGATGACGATGAATACACAATAGAGGGAATTGAAGATGTTGACATCAGAACTGCAACAGAAACTACTGCTATCCAATGTAAATACTATGAGGGAACAGAATTTAACTATTCTGTCATTGGAAAGTCGCTTCGATTTATGTTAGAGCATTTTATAGATCATCAGGACCTACATTATTTTCTCTATGGGTTTTATAAATCAGGACAAACCAAGTTAGAAAGACCTCTAACTCTCACAACTCTCAAATCTAAGTTGTTAACCTACCATGAAAAAAAACACAAATATGAAATGCATATCGAACGAAACTTGTCCGACAAGCTTCTACAGAAGTTCCTTGATCACTTAACAATAGATATTGAAGCCAACTCTCTTGATAATCAACAACATAAGATATATGAGCAAATAAAGAAAATATTCAACTCTAAAACGGACACAGAATGCTCTCACCTATATAGCTCGGCTTTGTACTTAATCCGGAAATTGTCCATAGACAAAGATAAAGACAGGCGTAAAATCACAAGAAGGATATTTATTGCGGAGATAAAAAATGCAAAAAATAACGTTTATGATGCATGGGTTAAAGAACGCATAACAGAGAAGCAATACTGTTCCATGATAAAAAAAAGATACTTCTCGGGATTCAATCGCAGTCCGATAAATCGATTCTTTCTCATTGATGGAGCTGAAGAAAATATAATTGACCTTGAAAAGGTTATTATAAAAATTGCGAAGGAGTGGAGTAACATATCAAAAAGGCAATCAAGTCCTTTTTGTCCTTATGTGTACCTCAATAACGTATCTGACCAGGATAAAATTAAACTACTAAATCACCTTTCTATAAATGGGATTAAATTGAAAGATGGATATGATTATAAAGGTGCAGATTTCAATGTGAAGTCTATTATAGTAGATCCGACCCATCAAAACCAAGTTACTCTTAAATTTATTCAAGAATTAAAACAAATTGATGATATTGAAGAAGCGTTGAAAGGATACCCCAAAGAGATATTTCAATTCTACAAAACAAGTCCCTTCTATGACAAAGAGATTTCCCCAAACCATAGGATAATAATAAGTAGTGCAAATTTAATAATAAACATGATTTAATTATGAGTGAAGCAAAAATCAATGCTGAGGTTATTGCTGTGTATCCAAATAAAGTTCGGATTTCAGTTGATGACTTAAATGATTTTCAACTAGCAGAAGAAAAGCTAAAAGTTGGCTCTTATTTGCGTATCTCTGACAGTGATGATGCTATTATGATAGCAATGATAGAGAACTTTACAATAGAGGTTGGCACGGATAAAGAGGGGAATGCCACACGTAGTTATATAATAGAAGCCAATCCCTTAGGGATGCTTAGAGACAGCATCTTTGAGAGGGGAGGAGATACCTTATCCATTCCTCCAAAGAAAGTTGAACCTGCAAAGAAGGAGGAAATATCCAATATATTTGAATCCTCAGTAGCTAATGATAAGAAATTCATTTTTGCAACTCTAGCCTCAGATGAGAGTATACCTGTTCCAGTTAATGGAGATTGCTTCTTCAATAAACATATCGCAATTGTAGGATCTACGGGCTCTGGAAAATCCCACACGATTGCTCATATTATTCAGAAGGCAATTCGAGTAAAGGAGACGGAGTACGAAGGGCTTAACAATTCACACGTAGTAATCTTTGATATTCACTCTGAGTATCAATCTGCGTTCCCAGCAGCAAACTTCCTTGACATAAATAATCTCATCTTGCCTTATTGGTTACTTAATAGTGATGAACTACAAGAATTGTTTATTGATACAGAGGCAAATGATTATAATCAGCGTAATATATTTAAGGAGTCTGTTGTAAATAGCAGGAAGAAACATTTCAAAGGAGAACAAGTTGAGCGAGATAAGATTCATTTTGACTCGATGCTTTTTTTTGACGCTGATGAAGTGCTCAACAATGCTAGAGAAAAGAATTCCGAAATGATTGATACGGGCGAGGTATACTCAACTGGAGCTAGAAAAGGCCAGGCAAAATTAAATCAAGGAAGCCTCTATGGTAAACTTACAAACTTTGTAAGTCGTATGGAGAACAAACTTAATGATAAAAGATTAGAATTCTTATTGGGGGAAAAAGCAAAAAAAATATCTTTTGAAGAAACTTTGACGCAATTCATAGGATATGGGCAGAGAAAGTCGAATGTGACAATCATTGATCTGAGCGGTGTCCCTTTTGAAGTATTAAGCATTACAGTTTCTCTAATATCTCGCATGTTATTTGAATATGGATATTATTACAAGCGTTATAGAAACTTAATAAATCCAGAAGATAGAATAAATAATGATGCACCTTTATTGCTGGTGTATGAGGAGGCACACAAGTATGTTCCTAATAGCGATTTGTACAAATATAGAGCAGCTAAAGAGTCCATAGAAAGAATTGCCAAAGAAGGGCGAAAATATGGGGTCTCAATGTTGTTGGCTAGCCAGCGTCCATCAGAGGTCTCGGACACAATATTCGCCCAATGTAGCAACTTTCTTGCTATGCGCCTAACTAATCCGTCTGACCAATCATATGTTCGCAAATTATTGCCTGATACGTTGGGAGAATTGGTTGATAAACTGCCTGTCCTAAAGGCTGGAGAGAGCTTGATGATAGGAGATGCTATTGTTCTTCCATCGATTGTTCATATAGGACGATGTGAACCAGAACCCTCTTCGAATGATATTCCCTACCTTAAACTTTGGAAAGAGCCTTGGAAAGAATTGAACTTTGATGACATCATTAAAAAATGGGGTAAGTTGATAGATTAAGTCTTTTGTATCTAAGAATATGATAACGAAAAAGGAACTCCTACAAATGCTTTCAGACACGGAGAGCTACAACACTGAGAGAACAGAATCGACTGGCAATATGGATAAGTTTTGTCAGGCTATATGTGCTTTCTCAAATGATATCTCGGGTAGTGGGAAGAGTGGTTATCTCATTATTGGAGCAAAGGACAATGGAGAGTTGTCAGGTTTGCAGGTTGATGATAAACTCTTATTGCAGATTGCCAATATTCGGACAGATGGTAACATTCTCCCTCAGCCCACCATGATCGTGGAGAAGTTCCATTTTGATGAAGGAGATGTATTGGTTGCAGAAGTCCAACCTTCAGAATTTCCGCCTGTACGTTACCGTGGTCGTATTTGGGTGCGTGTCGGCCCTCGGAAGAGCACTGCAACAGAGGCAGAAGAAAAGATACTCACCGAAAGGCGACTCTCCAACGTTCATACTTTTGATGCTATGCCTTGTTTGGGAACGAGCATTGACGACTTGGATATAGCTCTCATTCATAAGGAGTTTTTGCCCAAAGCTGTGGCTGAGGATATTCTCGCTGAAGATAAACGAGATATTACGGATCAACTTGCCTCTCTTGGTTTATATGATTTGCGTTATAACTGTCCGACTAATGGTGCTATTGTCCTGTTCGGAAAGAATCCTGAGCGACACGTACATGGGGCGTATATTCAATATGTACGCTTCAAGGGTAAGGATCGTTCGAGTGATATTCTCAATGAACATAAGTTTAGTGGAAATCTTTGTAGGGTATTGCCTAAGATTGATGCTTTTGTCGAGACAAGTATTTCACAAAAACGTCCCATTCCCGTAAGTGTCCTTCGGGAAGAAACAGTTTCCAAGTACCCATATTGGGCTACTCGAGAGTTATTGATGAATGCTATTATGCACAGGGATTACGAGGGAAACGCTCCTATTCAGGTTTATGAGTACGACGACCGCATTGAGATTCAAAACCCTGGAGGATTGTACGGCAAGGTCAGTCCCGATAATTTCCCCAATGTGAGTGATTATCGGAATCCCTTTATTGCCGAAGCAATGAAAGTCTTGGGCTATGTAAACCGATTCAGCCGTGGAGTCTATCGAGTTCAGAAGGAGTTGGAAGAAAACGGTAACGGGCAAGCCTCTTTTGATTTTTCATTGATTACAGCTTTTCGAGTAGTTGAGAACGTCTCTCAAAAGTATTTTGAAGAAGGCTTTGGAGGAGATACATCCAAGAAACATCCAAGAAAAGCCCAAGAAACTACCCAAGAAACTACCCAAGAAACTACCCAAGAAAGGATTTTAGCAGCTATTCAGGCAAAGCCTGAAATTACTCAAAAGGAGTTGGCTCAATCTATCGGTATTACCCTTGACGGAATTAAATATCATATTAAGAATATGACCAAATTGGGAATCATCAAGCACGAAGGCTCTACAAAGGCTGGAAAGTGGATAATAATCAAATAGAACGTGAAGAATGTGTTGTACATAATATTGGGCATGCTTTTTTTGCTTGTATTGATTGTCGTGCTCATAGGAACATTTCTGCCGAGAATCAGAACAGAGACAAAACAGTGCATTTTGAATGCCCCTGTTGATGTCGTTTTTGCTATCGTGACCAACAATCAAGAGTGGCATTACAGAAGTTCTTTGGATGATTTGGATATCATCCGTACCCAAGGGGATATTGAAGAATGGAAAGAGACTGCCAATGGTGTAACAATTCGTTTTAAGACACTTGAGAAGAGACCACACTCTTTCTACAGTTTTGAGATGGATAGTAAAATGTTCACAGGTGAGTGGCACGCAACATTCGAACCGATGGAAGGTGGTAAAACTCTATTCACTGCAACAGAAACGATAGAATACAAGAATCTGTTCTTTCGTTTGGTTGGGTATGTTTTTATGGACTTAAACAAGTTTATGACCACATACCAAGAAGAACTCACAGCTCGAATAGAACTTGAAAAAGCAGAGCAATAAAGATAATACAACCGATTGTTTGTAATCGATTTCAGTAAAATCCCCCTCCCCTCTTTTTACTGTCAGTTGAAAAGCGGCCAGTTGGGGTCTTCGACATGCGACTGCTCCATTAGCGCGCGTAACTCATCGGCTTTTTGCGGGTACTCAGAGATGACATTCTGATTTTCCGACGGGTCGGAGGAGATATTGTACAACTCGTAAGTGCCGCCGTCTTTGCGGATGTTCTGACGGATCAATTTCCAGTCTCCTTTGCGAACGGCTTGTCGTCCGCCCAGTTCCAGAAATTCAAAATACAGATAATCGCGGCTTGCTTGCTTTCCTTTACCGGTGATTGCAGGCAGTATGCTGATGCCGTCGGTCTGCACGTTTCGGGTGCCCGTCAGTTCGGCGAAGGTAGGCATCCAGTCCCAGAAAGCACACATAAGGTCGTTGCTCGTTCCCTCGGCCACATGACCTTTCCATGAAACGATCATCGGCACCCGAATCCCTCCTTCGTAGAGGTCGCGCTTATAGCCGCGAAAGATACCGTTGCTGTTAAAGAAGTCCGGGTCGGCGCCTCCCTCCTGATGCGGCCCGTTATCGCTGGTAATAACGATCAGTGTATTATCGTACACGCCCAGCTCTTTCAGTTTCCGCACAATCTGCCCGACGTAGACATCGAAACGATAGACCATGGCGGCGAAAGTAGCACGCGGATAAACCTGCGAACAGTAACCGCCCTTTCGGAATGCCGGGCCATCGTCCGTGCCACGATGAGGTTTCTCCGGGTACATCCCGCGAAACTTACGAATGATGCTGTCTTCAGGTACGAGCAGCTCGGCATGAGGCAGCACACAAGGCACGAAGAGGAAGAACGGATCGCGGTGATGCTCGTCGAGGAAAGCAAGACATTGCTCCTGAATCAGGTCTTGCGCATACGTGCCGAACGCACCGTTATCATTATCGGGAAAATCGATGCGCTTATCATTGTGCCAAATATGGTCGGGATAATAATTATGCGCCAGCAGTTGGCAGTTATATCCGCAGAACTCATCGACGTATTGCCGGTTCGGATCCCCTTCCGAGCCGGGCGATCCTAAGCCCCACTTCCCGAAAGCTCCGGTTGTATAACCGGCCTCTTTAAACAGTTTAAAGAAGGTATTCGTGCCGTGCGGCAACGGAAATTGTCCTTCGGGCTTCACCTCCTTGTTACCTCTCACACACGTATGTCCCGTATGAAGGCCGGTGAGCAGGCTGGCACGTGAAGGAGCGCTGACGGTCGTGCCCGAATAACATTGTGTGAAACGCATGCCATGCAGTGCCACCCGGTCGATCTCGGGAGTCCGGAACTTCTCTTGTCCGTAACAACTCAGATCGCCGTACCCCAAATCATCGGCAATGATAAAAACGACATTCGGCTTGGCCGTTGTATGCTTCTTGTTTTGCGCCGTGGCTGTTCCGCCTGCCACCAGAAGCAGAGAACCGGAAATTAGAACGGCAGGTTTTGCTGCATGTTTCATGATGTCTCTATTTATACGTATAACTCGTTTTGCGAATGAATGGCAAACATACAAAAAAATCATGATTTTTCCGCCGTCCGGAAAATACGAATCTTATCCATCCTTCCACAGAGACGGCATAACACGCAGAAAACAGAACAGCTGCGTTGAATTTACACGTAGCTTCGAACACGAAAAGAAGAAGAAAACAGATGATAACTTTGCCAAAAATATATCGTATCTTTGGCAACAAAATAGAACATTATAATCACTAAACAATTCGATATGGAAAATACTCGACGCAATTTCTTAAAGAAAGTAACGGCTGCCAGTATCGGCGCCGCAGGATTGGCAGTGACCGATCAGGCCATGGCCACAGTAAATCAGCCGGGCGAAGCGACACAACAAAAGAAGAAACCGGCAGGCAAATCGGACGGCATGCTACGCTTCGGTTTCATCGGCACCGGTTCACGCTGTCAGGAGCACATCAACAACGTATTGGGCATTCCGGGGAACAAGATCGTTGCCATCTGCGACATACAGAAAGTGCCGCTGGAGAAAACACTGAAGCACATCGCCAAGTTCAACGTACCCGAGCCGAAGGTGTACACCGGCGGCGAGCGCGAGTTTGAGAAGATGCTGAATAATGAGGAGTTCGACTGTGTGATCATTGCCAGTCCGTGGGAATGGCACGTACCGATGGCTGTCGCGGCGATGAAGGCCGGTGTGCCGTACGTCGGTGTCGAAGTGTCGGCCGCCAATACGGTCGAAGAATGCTGGGACCTCGTCAATGTTTCCGAAGCGACGGGCTCACACCTGAATATCCTCGAAAACGTATGCTATCGCCGTGACGTGATGGCCGCGTTGAGGATGGTACGCGAAGGACTGTTCGGCGAGATGATACACGGCACATGCGGCTATCAGCACGATTTGCGCGATGTCAAGTTCAACGACGGCGTACATTACACTTATCAGGAAGGCGGCGAACTGCGGATGGGTCCCACGGCCTATGCCGAAGCGCAATGGCGCACGCAACACTCCGTCACCCGTAACGGCGATGTTTATCCTACGCACGGCATCGGGCCGGTGGCCAACTGCCTGAATATAAACCGGGGCAACCGCTTCCTGTCGCTCACCTCGATGGCCACCCAGTCGCGCGGATTACACAATTTCGTGGTAGACAAAGGCGGGGCGAACCATCCGTACGCGAAGATTCAATTTAACCTCGGCGATATCGTCACCTCGATGATTAAATGCGCCAACGGGCAGACCGTCATCGTCACGCACGACACCAACCTGCCCCGCCCCTATTCGCTCGGCTTCCGTATTCAGGGCACGCGCGGGCTGTGGATGAACGACGGCAACCATGTCTACGTCGAAGGACAATCGAAGCCCCATCGCTGGGATGCGTCGGACGACTGGTTCAAAAAGTACGATCATAAACTGTGGAGCACCCTCGAAGCGAAGGCCAAGGAAGCCGGTCACGGCGGAATGGACTACATCATGATGTACGACTTTATCGACGCGATCCGCAACAAGAAACCGGCACCGATGGACTGCTACGACGCGGCCGCATGGAGCGCTATTTCGGGGCTGTCGGAAATGTCGATCGCACGCGGAGGAGCGGTGGTAGACTTCCCCGACTTCACCCGCGGGCAGTGGATTCATCGCCAACCGGCCTTCGCCCTGTAAAGCGTTTGAAATCGGTCGGTTGTACCCGATTCCGGGACAAGGGATGAAATGGCGGCACCTATACGCCACCCGTATAAGCACGTATGCGTTGCCCGCATAAGCACGTATGCGTTGCCCGCATAAGCACGTATTGAACGGGTCGATAAGCACGTATCGATCGAATCGATAAGCACGTATCGATCGAATCGATAAGCACGTATCGATCGGGTCGATAAGAAAAGGGTGGGTCAAAACGTTTTGTTTTTGACCCACCCTTTTAACAATGAAACGATTCCGTCGGTCGTCAATCCAACGGAAGATCGTCTTAAGAAATCCTTTTTTCTACGGCGCTTTTCAGTCTTTCGAGCGCTTTCTCGAGTGTAGCACGCGGGCATCCCACGTTCAGACGCATATAGCCTTCACCTTGGCAACCAAACATCGAGCCGTCGTTCAGTGCCAGTCCGGCATCATTCACGAAGAGATCGACCAGTTCTTTTTGTTCCATTTTCAGCCCGCAGCAATTGAGCCATACGAGGAACGACGCCTGCGGCCGGTACATACAAAGCTGCGGGATATATTGTTTGAGGTATTCTTCGACGAAATCGACATTCTTCAACACATAGTCGAGCATCTGCCGACGCCATTCGGCACCGTGCCGATAAGCCGCGATGGTAGCCGTATAAGCGAAAATCGTGCCGTGGTTGAACTCACCCGATTCGAGGAACGAGTAGAACTCCTTGCGCAGTTTATCGTCGGGCACGATGGCATAGGACGACACGATACCCGCGATGTTAAACGTCTTGCTGGGCGCCGTGAAGGTGATGCTGCATGCCGCCGCTTCGTCCGATACGGTCGGGAACGGATGATGCGTAAACGAGGGATAGGCCATTTCGGCATGAATCTCGTCCGAAATAACGAGGATATGATGTTTGGCACAAATCGAAGCCAACCTTTGAAGCGTCTCTTTCGGCCATACAATGCCGGCCGGATTATGCGGGTTAGAAAGAATCAAGGCTTTGCAACCCTCGTCGATAACGGATTCGAGATGATCGAAATCCATTTCGTACGATCCGTTCGTTTTACGCAACGGGTTACAGACTACTTCGCGATGCATCGCCTCAGGTACCAGATGGAACGGATGATACACGGGCGGCTGAATAATGACTTTGTCGCCTTTGCGGGTAAAATGATCGAGCACGAAAGCGAATCCTTTGACGATGCCGGGAATATACGAAAGCCATTCGCGGCGAATTTCCCACCCGTGCAGGTCGCGCACCCAATCGATGATGCTGTTGTAATATTCGTCCGGCGGATACGTATATCCGAACACCGGATGTTCACACCGCGCTTTCAGTGCGTCGATAATAAAATCGGGCGTGCGAAAATCCATGTCGGCAATCCAGAACGACATCAGATCATCCCGTCCGAAATTTTCTTTCAGCGCATCGAACTTGATACAATCCGTACCCTTTCTCTCAATAATTTCATCAAAGTCATAATGTTTCATAATAAAGATTTTTTTGGCGGCAAATGTAGTATTTTTGCCCCGATAAAAAAATTATGTTTAACGCTAAGTAGAAGAATGATGAAAAAAAGTTTAATGTATTGCTGCCTGTTCGTATGTGCGATGGGTATTTTCAGCGGATGTAACAAAGACGACGACAAGAATCAATCCGAATTGGTGGGTAAGTGGAATGTGAAGGAGATGCCGATGGATATCGTATGGGAAGCTCCGGACAACGTAGTGATTGAGGCAGGACCGATCAAACTCACGGTCAAACAATTGGCAGCCATGATGACCCCGACCTTGAATGAACTCGTACAAGCCGGGCTGAAAGACGTTACGTTCACAGCCGACGAAAAAATCGAAGCCACATACAAGAAGAAAGATTCGAACGAGTGGATGACGGCCAAAGATTACGCGAAATACAACGTAAAAGGCGAGAACAAAATCATGTTGCATCCGGATGCGGACAAGGTTTTCGCAGAAATGAAAGGCGTTGATCCTAATACATTAGTTGCAGCTAAGGCTCTATTTTTAGCCGGTATACCGGTGTATTATACGCAAAACGGCTCTTCTATCCGCTTCTATCTCGACACGAAAACGGTAAAGGCTCTAAAAAATGTACTTCCTATTCTGCTGGCCTCGGTCAAAAACATTCCGGATTCAGTGAAACCTCTTTTGGCGAAAAAACTTCCGGACCTGTTGGAGAAATCGACGAAGGTCGAAATCGGTCTGACGATGACCAAAGCGGCCAATTAATCAAAAGACATACCCGAATCCGGCATTCAGATAGATGGGGTACAGCGCGAACGAAACGGTTTCAAAATCGCTTTTAAACAGATCGTTCAAGCCCCACGAGAGATCTGCGAACGTATTGAAATGCTTGAAGGCACGCCATGAGATGCCCATCTGGGCGCCATAGGCGAAACGTCGCAGCCGGTCGGAAAAATCATAGGTGGCGATCCGCCCGTCCTTGAATTCGATTTTAGGACCGGTCGGGTCGCCTTCTCGCAGGTAGCCGTCGTACACATGTCCGGAAAAATCGCCTTCGGTCAGATAGGAGACATACGCACCGCCACGCATTACCCAGCGCGCATCGAGCCGGTAAGCTGCCAGCAGAGGCATCGTCAGGTACGTAGTACGCATTTTCGTCTTGACGTAGCCCGTCCAGCGCCCGCTGACTCTCTCTCCCCCGTCGCCGATAATCTCGGTACGATAATTCTTCACACGCGAGCGAGTAATCATCCCTTTATTCTCTAATTTCAGCCCTACCGTCACGCCCCATTTCTTCTGCTTACCTAACCATTGCGTGACCGTTCCTTCGAGCGGAATGGCCAAGGTCGGATTATAACTGTTGATCTCACGTATCTCGTGCGGAAGAGGCAACGGCGATGCCCCCCCGATATGAAAGCCTGCCTTTACTTCATATTCCAGTCCCTTGGCAGCAGAACGAAGAATGGTTGCGCTACGATCGTCCTGCGCATCGGTAATCCATACACAGAACGATAGTAAAGCAACCATATATATCTTTGTCATCTCGGTATCGGAAAAGAGGTTAAATAGTTCAATGGTAATCCGGTCTACTCGTTCAGAGTTTCACTTTACGCACCCAACCCGACGACCCTTTCACGATGACAATGCCGCGCGGCACGTTCAGATCGAAGGCCGTCTCACCCGGCGATTTCGTCGCACGATGAACGATTACGCCTGTCAGCGCATAGATTTCGATCACCTCTTTGACCGGCGATGTAACGTACAGTCGGCCGTAGCTGCTCCATGCCGATGCTTCCCCCGCGATGACCTCGTTCGACATCTTGATCATCACCGTCACCTTGCACGTGGCGGTCTTACCTCCGTCTTTCGTCGTGACCGTAATCACCGCTTCTCCGGACTTGTAGGCATGCACTTCGCCATCGTCATCGACCGAAGCCACCGCTTCGTTATTGCTGCTCCACGTCACCTCACGGTTCGTCGCATCGAGCGGAAGTACGGTAGCCTTCAATTTGCCTTTTTGACCGGCCGTCAGATTCAACTGCGACTGGTCGAGACTTATCGATGCCACGGCAACGGAAGCTCCTGTGACTTTCACCGTCGCACGGGCGGTCTTGCCGCCGTCTTTCGTCGTAACCGTAATCACAGCCTCACCGGCCTTGTAGGCATGCACCTCGCCATCGTCATCGACCGAAGCCACTGCTTCGTTATTGCTGCTCCACGTCACCTCACGGTTCGTCGCATCCAGCGGAAGTACGGTAGCCTTCAATTTGCCTTTTTGACCGGCCGTCAGATTCAACTGCGACTGGTCGAGGCTTATCGATGCCACGGCAACGGAAGCTCCGGTTACTTTTACCGTCGCACGGGCGGTCTTGCCGCCGTCTTTCGTCGTAACCGTGATCACTGCCTCACCGGCCTTGTAGGCATGCACCTCGCCATCATCATCGACCGAAGCCACCGCTTCGTTATTGCTGCTCCACGTCACTTCGCGGTTCAGAGCGGCAGCCGGAAGGACGGTAGCCTTCAATTTGCCTTTCTGTCCGGCCGTCAGATTCAGTACCGTCGGATCAAGTTTCACTTCCGTTACCGAAGGTGCAGGAGGAGGAGCCGGCGCCGTCACTTTCACTCTAATTTGCGCTGTCTTATGCTGGTCTTCGGTCTTCACCGTAATCACGGCTTCACCCGCACCTACCGCTTTTACCAGTCCGGTCTGAGATACGGTAGCCACGTTCGGTTGATTACTGCTCCAACTTACTTTCCGGTTCGTCGCGTCGGCAGGTGTTATAACGGCAGTCAGCTGCTTCTCTTGGTTTACTGTCAAGTTCTGATTTCCTTCACTGATCTGAACATCCGTCACAGGCTTATGGGCCGGAGGAGGAGGCACGTTATTATAGGGTATGACCGTCACTTTAATTACTCCGAAAATACCACCGGCATCCGGGTCATTCGATATGGCCTTAATTTTGACTTCACCCGGAGTTTTGGCACGCAGGAAGCCTGTCTGATCAACGGTAGCGATCGCAGGATTTTCGGACGACCAAATCACGGTTCTTATCGGTGCATCAGCCGGGCTGATCGTTACCGTGAGTTTTTTACTTTGCGTTTCTTTCAATGTAAAATCACCTTCATTAATCGTCACCTTGGTAACCGGTTCAATCACCCGGATCGTAACACTTTCGGTTACGGTCGAGCCGTCTTGTGCCGTAGCCGTAACAGTAGCCGTACCGAGATTATGCGTCGTGATCCGTCCCTGTGCCGAAACGGACACAAGGTTCGGAGCACTACTATGCCATAATAACGTTTTATTCGTGGCATCGTGCGGCATAATCTCGTGCAAGAGATTAAATTGCGCACCTCGCACAAGAGCACCCGGAGGAAGAAGAACAATTTTCTCTATCAGACGAACGACCTTCACGTTTATGCTTACCGACACATTACTTCCATCCTGCGCCTTAACCGTTATCGTTGCTTCACCTATGTCCTGAGCTTTAATCAAAGCAACCTCGTTATTGCTTTTTACGATACGCACTTTATCCGGATGGGAAGATTCCCATTTGAGATTTTTATTCGCCGGATTGTCCGGCGTAATCGTCACCGAAAGAGGCTGTGTCTTGCCGACCTGAAGTGTTAAATTTTCGCTCGGACTCAGCGTTAGCTTTGTTATCGATTGTGCTTGGATACGGTTCCCCCCTATTCCAAGGAGCAATATCATAACCCAAAGCAGCTTGCTAAAAAAAGTAGTTTTCTTCATCTTTTACGTCTTCAATAAATAATGTATAATGTGTGCTGTCAAAAAGGATATAAGTCATCCTATATCATTAGCAATGATAACCTAAATCGGTGGCAAAGGTACAGTTTTCCAACCGACGAGTAAGAAGATGTTAACGTTTTTTACCCGTTGAACGATATTTATTTTTTATTTTTACTCTTTCGAAACATCCGTTATTCGACTTGATTATCAATCGAAAGCTTCGTTCTATTGCGGCCTCTTCCGCAGCAGAACAACGGCATAAATCAAAATCACCACAAAAGCCGTCAAGGGGACAAGGAACGAGAACGTCATGTCGTGCCTGTCGGCAGCCATTCCCATCAGCACCGTACCGACAGCTCCACCGATAGGTGTCATCATCAGAACAGCCGAAGCCTTTTGTGTCAATGCGCCCAGGCCTTTAATCGACAAGGCGAAGATGGTCGGAAACATGATCGACTCGAACACGAAAATCAAGATCGAGGCCACGAAAGAGACGCCATGTATATCCATCACCACGAGGGCGGTCATCGTCACCGTCCCGATGGCACACCCAAACAGCACCTGCTCGGCACGCACACGCTGCATAAGCATACTGCCGGCAAAGCGTCCGAGCATAAAAAGCAGGAGCCCGACCGACAACACGATGGAGGCGATAAACTTGGGGTGAAGATGCATCTCGAAAAAGCGGGCGATAAAGTCGGTAAACCACTCGACCATGTGGTTCTCGACCGCATAATTAATAAAGAATGAATTGATGGCGATCTCGGCGATCTCGTAACAGAAAAGCGCAAAGAGACCGAAGAGAAACAGCGGGCGGGCGGTCAACCCCTTGGTCGGACGAGAAGCGGCTGCGGGGGCTTCGTCTTCGATGACAAACTCTGGCAGCCTTACGCGCGAAAACAGGACGGCAATCACTAACACGATCACCCCGATACCTGCGTAAGGGATCGAGATGTTCGGATCTTCGACCGAGAAACAATAGATGCCTCCCAGCAATGATCCGCAAATACATCCCAGCCCGTTGAACGACTGCGCCCGGTTGATACGGCCGGCAGCCGTCTCCTTATCGCCGAGCAGCGTCACGTAGGGATTGGCTGCCACCTCAAGACAGGCCAGTCCGCAACCGATGATAAATAACAGCAACAGATAGAACCAGAAGATGTATGACCCGAAGAAACGACTCGCCACGAAAGCCAGCGCCGCGCCGCCAAAAGCCAGCAGCCCGACAACGACACCCTTGCGCGTACCGTAACGGCGAATCATCATTCCGGCAGGCACAGCCATCAGGAAGTATGCCAGATAAGTGACGAACTGAATCAGCGAAGCTTGTGTCTTGTTGATTTGAAACGTCTCCTGAAAGAACGGGTTGAGTACGTCGAGGATAGCCCGTGCAAATCCCCACAGGAAAAAGAAGAAAGTGATCAGTACAAATGGCAGCATATAGCCCTGCCCCACCAGCGAATGTCTGTGTTTCATGTTTTCGTTTGTTGTTATTCTTCCTGCAAAGGAAACATTTTTTTGTCATACATAAACGATCAAGAAGGGAAAAAGGTCGTTAAGGGGTAGTTAATGTAGTCAAGAGTAGTCAGGGGTAGTCAGGAGTAGTTAATGTAGTCAGTGTAGGGGCGAACCTCTGTGTTTGCCCGCCATGGCGTGGATATGAACATCCCCCTTACCCCCTTCAAAGGGGGAATTTACATGGTACGTGTTGTAGAGACGCCCATCTTAATTGTCGTACATTTGTACTTTTGTTAATAATTCAATAATTACTAACTTTGATATCAGCATGGACAAAGACCGATTAATGGTTGGTTCAAGAAAC
>NZ_RQYN01000053.1 GCF_003860135.1 Tannerella forsythia | reverse complement strand
TCCCGCAAGGGTGGGGGATCGACATCCGGACCTTGTTCGCAGGGCTGAAGGCCTGAATGAAATTCATGCTTATTTGTTCTGTTGCGGAATCTGGGCTTAAAGAATTCAATTTAAGGCACAAACTTTCGACTTTCGTAACCGTAAAATGGTTCGGACGAGTTTTGGCATAAAATTTGTGGACTTATCACAGATATTACTAACTTTGCACAGACGAAGCATGAGAAGTATGAAGAATAATTATTCAAAAAAAGTAATCGACGTGATTGAATACAGTCGCGAAGAGGCTGCTCGTTTACAGAACAGCTACATCGGCCCGGAGCATTTGATGCTGGGCCTGCTGCGCGAAGGCAACGGCAACGCCGTAAGCATTCTTCAGGAGATGAATGTGGACTTGACACAGATCAAAAAAGAGATCGAACACGAAATACGAAATACGTATGAAACGGGCGCAATGCCGCTCAACGATATTACCATCAGCAAAAGTACCGAACGTGTACTGCGCATGAGCATGCTCGAAGCCCGGATATTTAAAAGCGAACGTACACGAACCGAACACCTGCTGCTGGCGCTACTGAAAGAGGAGTTTAACACGGCAGCCCGGATTCTGGGGCGGACGGGGATCGATTATCGCGCCGTTTACGGTCGCGTGAGCGGTGACTCCGAAATCGATATTGCGGAAATCGAAGAGATACGTGACGGGTTTACGGACGATGATGAGGAAGAAGAGGAATCCTTCTCTTCGCCTTCTTCGGGGCAGTCGGCACCGGGAGGGGCGGCGCGCGGCGCGGCCGGCACCTCGCAGAAAACATCGAACGACACACCGGTACTCGACAATTTCGGATCGGACATGACCCGGGCGGCTGCCGAAGGGAAGTTAGACCCGATCGTCGGACGCGAGAAAGAAATCGAACGGCTGGCACAGATTCTGAGCCGTAGGAAGAAGAACAACCCCGTGCTGATCGGCGAACCGGGTGTCGGGAAGTCGGCCATTGTCGAAGGATTGGCACAGCGCATCGTTCAGCGCAAAGTGTCACGCATCCTGTTCGATAAAAGGGTGATCAGCCTCGATATGGCTTCCATCGTGGCCGGGACGAAGTATCGCGGACAGTTCGAAGAACGCATCAAAGCGGTGCTGAACGAACTGACAAAAAATCCGAATATCATCTTGTTTATCGACGAGATTCATACGCTGGTCGGAGCCGGTTCGGCTTCGGGCTCGATGGATGCCGCCAATATGCTTAAGCCCGCGCTGGCACGGGGCGAACTGCAATGTATCGGCGCTACGACGCTCGATGAGTACCGGAAGAACATCGAGAAAGACGGTGCCTTGGAGCGTCGTTTCCAGAAGGTTCTGGTAGACCCGACGACTCCCGAAGAAACCTTGCAGATTCTCAAGAATATTAAGGAGCGGTACGAAGAGCATCATCACATGATCTATACGGATGCGGCGCTCGAAGCGTGTGTCAAACTGACAGAACGTTACATCAGCGACCGCAATTTCCCCGACAAGGCCATCGACGCGCTGGACGAGGCCGGATCGCGTGTGCATATCTCGACCATTGTCGTACCTCCGCATATCGAAGAGTTGGAAGCGAAAATCGAAGCGACCCGGAATGACAAACTGGCGGCCGTGAAGTCGCAGAATTTCGAACTGGCCGCGAGCCATCGCGATACCGAGCGGCAATACATCATCGAGTTGGAAGAGGCCAAAAAGAAATGGGAAGAAGAGATGGAGGAGCACCGTGAAACGGTCGATGCCGAGCAGGTTGCTGAGGTTGTAGCGATGATGTCGGGGGTACCCGTACAACGCATCGCGCAGACCGAGAACATGCGTCTTCGCGACATGGGAGCGCTGCTCAAGGAAAAAATCATCGGGCAAGATGAGGCGGTGGAAAAAATCGTCAAAGCCATTCAACGTAACCGCGTCGGACTGAAAGACCCGAACAAGCCCATCGGCACGTTTATGTTCTTAGGTCCTACGGGAGTCGGTAAAACGCATCTGGCCAAAAAACTGGCCGAGTTCCTGTTCGACACGCCCGACGCGCTGATTCGAATCGATATGAGCGAGTACCTCGAGAAGTTCGCCGTCTCGCGTCTGATCGGAGCGCCTCCGGGATACGTCGGTTATGAGGAAGGCGGGCAGCTCACCGAGAAGGTGCGTCGCAAACCTTATTCCGTAGTGTTGCTCGACGAGATCGAGAAAGCACACCCCGACGTGTTCAACCTGCTGCTTCAGGTGCTCGACGAGGGCCGGCTGACCGACAGTCTCGGACGCCGCATCGACTTCAAAAACACGATTCTGATCATGACCTCCAATATCGGGACGCGCCAGTTGAAAGACTTCGGGAGGGGGATCGGCTTCCATCCGCAGGGACAAGGTGCGATGGACAAAGATTATTCGCGCGGCGTGATTCGTAAAGCGTTGGAAAAGTCGTTCGCGCCGGAATTTCTGAACCGTATCGACGACATTGTCATGTTCGATCCGCTGGACAAAACCTCGATTCATAAGATTATCGACATCGAACTGAAAGAGGTCTACCGACGGATCGACGGGCTCGGTTACCGGCTGGAAATTACGGACGAAGCGAAGGAATACATCACCTCGAAAGGGTATGATGCTCAGTTCGGTGCGCGCCCGCTGAAACGCTCGATTCAGAAATATATCGAAGACGAAATGGCCGGTATCCTCTTGCAGGATGACGTGGCGCAAGGCGATACGATCGTGATCGGATATGATCAGGCGACGGACAAAATGACACACGAAATCAAAAAGGCGTGAGACGCGGTAAAGATTGTGTATAAGTAGACAGACAAAATGTCAGGCCTGTGGGGTCTGGCATTTTTTTTGTCCGAAAGAGGCATAGAGAAAACAATAAATAACGAAAAATAAACAATATGGCAAATCACGAAACCAAGGGAAATATCGGTGTTACAAGCGAAAACATCTTTCCCGTGATCAAGAAATTTTTGTACAGCGACCATGAGATTTTTCTCCGTGAGCTGGTGTCCAACGCGATCGACGCGACACAAAAACTGAAAACCTTATCGTCGGTCGGCGATTTCAAAGGCGAACTGGGCGACTTGTCGGTGCGCATCCGGGTCGAAGACGACAAACTGATTGTCTCCGATCGTGGAATCGGTATGACGGCCGAAGAGATAGACCGGTACATCAACCAAATCGCGTTTTCCGGCGCCGAAGAGTTCGTGCAGAAGTATCAGAACAACGCGGCTGCCATCATTGGACATTTCGGACTGGGATTCTATTCTTCGTTCATGGTGGCCAAGAAGGTAGAGATCGTTACCAAGTCGTATAAAGACGACGCTGTGGCGATGAAATGGAGCTGCGAAGGTTCGCCCGAATATCAGATGACGGAAACGACGAAAGACGATCGCGGTACAGACATTATCTTATACATCGACGACGAAAACAAGGAATTCCTCGAAAAGAGCAAGATCACCTCGCTGCTGAACAAATATTGCCGTTATCTGCCCGTCCCCATCGTCTTCGGGAAGAAGCAGGAGTGGAAAGACGGTCAATACGTCGATACGGACGAGGATCAGGTCGTCAACGAAACTCAGCCGGCATGGATACGCAAGCCGTCGGAGCTGAAAGATGAAGATTACCGGACGTTCTACCGCGAGCTTTATCCGATGAGCGACGAACCGCTCTTCTGGATTCACTTGAACGTGGATTATCCGTTCAACCTCACGGGTATTCTGTATTTCCCGCGCATCAAAAGCAATATCGACCTGCATCGCAACAAGATTCAGTTATATTGCAATCAGGTGTTTGTCACCGACTCGGTCGAAGGCATCGTACCCGAGTTCCTGACCCTGCTTCACGGCGTGCTCGACTCGCCCGACATCCCGCTCAACGTTTCGCGTTCGTACCTGCAAAGCGACCAGAACGTGAAGAAAATCTCGACGCATATCACCAAAAAAGTGGCAGACCGTCTCGAAGAAATCTTCAAAAACGACCGTCCGCAATACGAAGAGAAGTGGGACAGTCTCAAACTCTTTATTCAGTACGGCATGCTCAGCGACGAGAAATTCTACGAACGCGCCGCCAAGTTCGCGTTGCACAAAGACGTAGACGGTAAATATTATACGTACGACGAATACCGGCAGTTGATCAAGGAGAACCAGACCGATAAGGAAGGTTTCCTGACGTATCTCTACACCACGAATCCGAACGATCAGTACAGCTACATTCAGGCAGCCAAAGACAAAGGGTACAGTGTGCTGGTTATGGACGGACAGTTGGATGTGCACGCCATCAGCCAGCTGGAGCAGAAGCTCGAGAAGACGAGATTCGTGCGTGTCGACAGCGATACGATCGATCGTCTGATCCGTAAAACCGACGGCAACACGATTCACCTCGACGACAATCAGAAAGAGGCCCTGCAGGAAATCTTTACAAGCCAGTTGCCCAAGATCGACAAAGTTGATTTCACCGTTTCGTTCGAAGCCTTAGGCGAGACCGCCAACCCGGTGATGCTTACGCAAAGCGAATACATGCGACGGATGCGCGAAATGTCCGCCATGCAGCCCGGTATGTCGTTCTACGGAGAGATGCCCGACAGTTACAACCTCGTGCTCAACAGCGATCACGCCCTGATCAAGTCCGTACTGGCCGACGAAGAAAAGGCTTGCACCGACAAGTTGCAGCCTGTTCTGAACGATATCAAGGGATGGGAAGCTCGCCAAAGCGACTTGCGTGAAGCACAGAACAAAAAGAAAGAGGACGAAATCACGGCTACCGAAAAAGAAGACTTGGAGAATACGAACCGGAAACTGACCGAACTGCGCGGACAACGTAATGCCATTCTGGCCGAATATGCCGCCGGTAATCCGATCATCGGCCAACTGATCGACCTGGCCCTGCTCGGCAACGGATTGCTCAAAGGCGAAGCGTTGAGTCGCTTCATTCGCCGGAGCGTCGATTTGATTCGGTAATCTCGTAGAAGTGAGATGTTCGACAGATAAAAAAAGGGGGCAAAACCAAACAGGGGAGCCCCCTTCTTTATTATTGATCAAATTTCGGACGATCCGGTATTAGGCTACCGGACGAACCGGTATCAGGCTACCTCATAAGCACGTATGAGCAGGTCTAATAAACGCTTATTAAGGCGTCTAATAAGCACGTATGAGCCGGTCTAATAAACGCTTATTAGGGCGTCTAATAAGGTCGTATGATCCGGCCTAATAAAAACACGTGTGAGCACACTTATGCTGCGATTAAAAAATTATCGTGTACATTTGCGTCGTCGGATAAGAAGAAAACGTATGGAAAAAAACGATCTGAAAATAGTGTTTATGGGTACGCCCGAGTTTGCTGTGGCGAGCCTGCGCGCCCTTGTCGAGGGGGGCTATCGCGTTGTGGGAGTTGTCACCATGCCCGATAAACCGATGGGACGCCATGGCAGTGTGCTTCAGGCTTCGGCCGTCAAGCAATATGCCCTTTCGCAGGGGCTTCCCGTCTTGCAGCCCGAAAACCTCAAAGACGAACGTTTTGTCCGTGAGTTACATGCGCTGCAAGCCGACTTGCAGATTGTCGTTGCCTTCCGGATGTTGCCCGAGATCGTTTGGGCGATGCCGCCTTGGGGCACTTTCAACCTGCATGCCTCACTCTTGCCGCAATATCGCGGAGCGGCCCCCATCAACTGGGCGATTATCAACGGCGAGAAAGAAACGGGTGTGACGACTTTCTTCCTGAAGCACGAGATCGATACCGGACACATCATCCGTCGCCGCCGACTGCCCGTGGCCGAAACCGACGATGCCGGACGCGTACATGATGCGCTCATGGACGCCGGAGCACAATTAGTGATTGAAACGGTCGATCTGCTGATCGAAGCCGATGGTACGATCGAAACCCTGCCGCAGGAAACGCTTTGCACAGACCAAGAGGAACTGCGCCCCGCACCGAAGATTTTTAAAGAGACATGTCGTATCGATTGGCAGCAGTCTGTGGACAAGGTATATGACTTCGTTCGCGGTCTCTCGCCCTATCCCGCGGCATGGACCGAGCTTGTCTTGCCTGACGGCCATCGCCCGGCGCTGAAAATATTTGCGACCGAAAAGGGGATGGAAAACCATTCGCTCGCGGCCGGCACCATCCGTACCGACGGTAAAAAATACCTCGATATTGCCGCCCAAGACGGGTTCATCCGCGTCAAAGAAGTACAGTTGGCCGGCAAAAAACGGATGGCGGTCAGTGATTTTCTGAACGGAGTCTCACTTTCGGACGCGAGAGTGGAATAATCCTGCCGGTCGCTCCGTCGTTGTTTCGTTCAACCCCTTCAATACAAAAGATGATGATGGTATTAGAGATTGTGTTAATTGTCCTCGGAGCCGTTTGCCTGTTGGGAGGACTGATCGGGAGCCTGCTCCCCGTGTTGCCCGGACCGCCGCTCTCGTACGGAGGATTGCTTTTGCTGCACTTCACCGAACGCGTAGAATTCACCACCACGCAACTCCTCGTCTGGTTCATGCTCGTGTTACTGACCATCGCTTTCGACTATTTGATGCCGATCTGGGGCGTGAAAAAATGGAACGGAAGTCAATGGGGCAATTGGGGATGCGTCGTCGGTACGTTAGTCGGTGTGTTCTTCTTCCCTCCGTGGGGCATTCTGGTCGGCCCTTTCGTCGGGGCCGTAGCCGGTGAACTGTTGTTGGGACGACGCCATATCAGAGAAGCCGTAAAATCCGGACTCGGCGCATTCGTCGGCTTTCTGCTCGGCACGATATGCAAAATCGGTGTCTGCGGATGGTTTATCTATTGCTTCATCGCCGCATTAATGTGATTTTTTCGCGTAGCTCATCCGCGTGTGATATCGCCTGCAAAAAAGAGAAACAAATCTTTTTTTTTCCAAAAATCAAATGCGCCCCTTTTTATTTTTCCGGCGATGACCATGCTATGTCATTTATTCGTTGTACTTTTACAGCCAATAGTAATTGCCTGAACCTGTCGCACTACGTAGCGATAACCGTTCATCCCGTTGCTGCTTGCTTGAAAAAAATAAAAACAATATATAATGACAAACAAATGGAGTATTCGACCCCATACAGACGAAGAATTACGCAAACGCGACGAGTTAGCTGCCGAGCTGGGACTTAGTCCCGTCTTCTGCCTCTTGCTCGTGCAACGTGGCATCACCTCCGCCCGCGAAGCGCGAAAATTCTTCAAACCGAACCTGAACGATTTGCATGACCCGTTTCTCATGCCAGACATGTTCAAAGCCGTGAAACGGCTTAACAAAGCGTTAGGGAACAAAGAGAAGATTCTGATTTATGGGGATTATGATGTAGACGGCACGACCGCTGTATCGCTCGTCTACAAGTTTCTGAGGCCCTACTCGTCGACGCTGGATTTCTATATCCCCGATCGGTACGACGAGGGCTACGGCGTTTCATACAAAAGCATCGACTATGCCGTCGAAAACGGCATTTCGCTTATTATCACGCTCGATTGCGGCATCAAAGCCATCGATAAGGTAGCCTACGCCAACGAGCGCGGCGTCGATTTCATCATTTGCGATCATCACATGCCCGACGACGAGCTGCCTGCCGCCGTAGCCGTGCTCGACGCCAAACGTACCGACTCGCAGTACCCCTACGAACATCTCTCGGGGTGCGGCGTCGGATTCAAATTCATGCAGGCCTTTGCGCAAAGCAACGATATTCCTTTCGCCCAACTCGAAAGTCTACTCGAACTGACGGCCGTCAGTATCGCGTCCGATATCGTACCCATCACGGGCGAAAACCGTATCCTCGCTTACTACGGCTTGCGCCAGCTCAACAACAATCCGAGCTTCGGAATGAGAGGCATTATCAATGTCTGCGGACTGTCCGGCAAGGAGATAACCATCAGCGACATCGTCTTTAAGATCGGGCCCCGCATCAATGCTTCGGGACGGATGATGAACGGACGCGAGGCCGTCGAACTGCTACTCTCGAAAGATATAAACGAAGCGAACGAACGAAGCGAAAGCATCGACCAGTATAACGACGACCGGCGCGAACTCGACAAGAAGATTACCGACGAAGCCAATGCCATCATCGAAGAGATTCAGGACATCGAAGCTCAGAAAGGTATCGTAGTGTATAATCCCGACTGGCATAAGGGGGTGATCGGAATCGTCGCCTCGCGTCTGACGGAGAAGTATTATCGTCCGTCGGTCGTGTTGACGAAATCGTCGGAACTGATTACCGGCTCCGCACGCTCCATCGCCGGATTCGACATCTATAAAGCCATCGAAGGATGCCGCGACCTGTTGGAGAGCTTCGGAGGGCATACGTATGCCGCGGGACTTTCGTTGCGCGAAGAAAATCTGGAAGCGTTTACGAACCGGTTCATGAAACTGGCGGCCGAAGATATCGTGCCGGAGCAGATGACCCGGCAAATCGACATCGATGCCGTCATCGACCTGAAACATATCACGCCCCGTTTTATGAATGAGCTGAAGAAAATGAACCCTTTAGGGCCGGATAACGAAAAGCCTGTCTTCTGCTCCCTGCATGTGCAGGACTACGGAACGAGCCGCTGCGTCGGGAAGGAACTCGAACACCTGAAACTGGAAATCATCGACGGGAAAGGAGGAGGGCCGGTTCACGCCATCGCATTCGGGATGAGTACGCATGCCAACTATGTCAAGGCAATGAATCCGTTCGACTTGTGCTATACCATCGAGGAGAATACCTACAATGGGAATACGACCATCCAGTTAATGGTAAAAGACATTCGGCCTTCGGAGTTGTGATGGCTCATGGATCGCCACCATGAGATATTAAAGCAGTATTGGGGGTACACCTCGTTCCGCCCCTTACAGGAAGAGATCATCCATTCGGTCTGCGCCGGTAAGGATACGCTCGGACTCATGCCTACCGGAGGCGGTAAGTCGCTGACTTTTCAGGTGCCCGCACTCGGCATGGACGGACTGTGTTTAGTCGTCACTCCGCTGATTGCCCTGATGAAAGATCAGGTGGATAACCTCCGTCAGCGGGGAATCAAAGCGACCGCCGTCTATACCGGCATGACACGCGAAGAAATCGGTACGCATCTCGACAACTGTATCTTTGGAGGGTATAAGTTCCTGTACGTTTCGCCCGAGCGGTTAGCATCCGAAATGTTCAGGAGCAAACTGCGCGCCATGAACGTCTGCCTGCTGGCCGTAGACGAGAGTCATTGCATCTCGCAATGGGGGTACGATTTCCGGCCTTCTTATCTGAACATCGCTTCCGTGCGGGAGCTGTTCCCCGATGTTCCCGTGCTGGCGCTCACGGCTACGGCTACCCCCGAGGTAATCGATGATATTCAGGAGAAACTCTGTTTCCGCCAGAAGAATGTGTTCCGTAAGAGCTTCGTACGCAAAAACCTGTCGTATGTTGTCCGCTCGTGTGAAGACAAGCAGCAGACGCTGCTCTATATGCTCGATAAAGTGCCGGGATCGGCCATCGTCTATGTGCGTAACAGAAAACGTACGCAGGAGATGGCCGCGTTTCTTCAGCAGGAAGGTATATCGGCGCAGTTCTTTCATGCCGGACTGAAACGCGAGGTGAAGACCGAACGTCAGAATGCGTGGAAAAATAATCAGTGCCGCGTGATGGTTGCGACGAACGCTTTCGGAATGGGAATCGATAAGCCGGATGTTCGTCTGGTCGTGCATCTCGATATGCCGGGATCGCTCGAAGAATATTTTCAGGAAGCCGGACGTGCCGGACGCGATGAACAGCGCGCCTATGCGGTAGTGCTCTGCGATTCATCCGAAACCACCAAACTGAAGAAGCGCATCACCGACGAGTATCCCGACAAAGAAGTGATTGCGCGTGTTTACGAGTCGTTGGGATATTATTTTCAGATCGCTTCGGGGTTCGGACTCTTCACTACCCATGATTTTTCGATTCCCGAATTTTGTTCCGTCTATAAATTCTCTCTTACGCAGGCGCACCATGCCTTGAAAATTCTGGAGCTGGCCGGTTATATCGAGTACGTCGAAGAGCCGGATAACGCCTCGCGTATGATCTTCCTGATCACCCGCGAAGAGCTTTATCAGGCGTTACGGCAAGATGAACTTACCGACCGGATCGTTCGTACCATCCTCCGCACGTATAGCGGTCTTTTCGCAGACTATGTCTTTATCGACGAGCGATTCATCGCTACCCGTGCCCATACGACCGCGGAACACGTCTACCATTGCCTTGTCGCGCTCTCGAAAGCCGGTATCATCCGCTATGTTCCTCGAAAGAAGGTGCCGCAGATTACGTTTACGCGCACTCGCGAAGAGACGGCGTATCTGCATATCCCCGCCTTTGCCTACGAGGAACGTAAGAAACGCGATCGGGAACGTATCGACCGGGTGATCGCTTATCTGAACGAGAAGCATCATTGCCGCACCCGTTTGTTGCTCCACTATTTCGGGGAGAAAGATGCCGCCGATTGCCAAGTGTGCGATATCTGCCTGAAAAAAACGCAATCCGGACTGACACAGTGGGAATTCAATTTGCTCCGTCAGGCCTTGATCGAGATGCTGGACGAAAAGCCCAGAAGTGTCCTCGAACTGGCTCGTCTCTTGCCGTTGGAGCAGGAAAAAAACGTGCAGGCTTTACGCTTCCTGCTCGACTATGACGACCAATTTCGCCTGAAAGACGATTATATTTCGTTTGTTAAGGATGCTGACTGAGCTTCGTACAACGGATGAGTACTTTTTGATTGTCGGCAAGCGTCGTGGCAAAAAGATAGACTTCACCGCCGTCCGTGATCTTTGTTCGCTTACGCAATGCTTCGACCGACAACGGGAAATTACGCGCCGTCAGATTGGCTTGCGGAATGTCCCGTGCGATGGTCCGGCATATTTTTCCACTGAAAGGAATCACGTCTTCGATCCGGAAGCTACGCCCCGGAAAATCGATCACTTCCTTGTCCGATGTGTAAAGATGGCTGTTTACATGCAGTTTACGGACGCCCATACGCATAGCCGTTTGTTTGTAGGCGCCGGCTTTCAGAATCGATGCGTTCGGCTCGTACAGATAAGCTCCGGCCGATTCTGCCAGTAAGGCGGGAGTGGACTGTTCTTCGGTCGGGGTAAAACAGAAAGCCTGTTCCGAAGAATCTGCTTTGATATTGATACAATGTATACGAGGTGTTCTTGCCGTATTTCCCCGTCGCAGTACGAACAACAGTTCCTTGCATTCGTTCTTTACCGACACGACGTGCACATCGGTCGTTTGGGGCAGTAGTGCCAGCGTATGGCTCAAGTCGAGCATCGGTGAAAGTTTGGCCATCACTTTCGGAGCTTTGCGCAGCATCTCCGGCAGAAGTTGTACGATATCAGGTTCGCAATCGGACAGGGCGAACATTCTTCGGTTGCCCGTACCGCGCCGTGCCGGATCGATATAAAAGACGTCCGTTGCCGTAAGCTCCGACAAAACATGTGCGGCTTCCGCGTTATGCCCTTCGATATTCCTTGCGGAGAGGACGGAGAAATTACGTATCGCCGCGTCGAAACAGGCCTTGTCACGCTCTACATAACATACCTGTTTCACCTGCTTGGCGAAGAAATAACTGTCTACGCCCAAGCCTCCCGTCAGATCGCAAAGATGCTGTTCCCCTTCGAGCAGCCGAAGTTTGTATTGTGCCGTCAGTTCCGACGAACATTGCTCCGCGGCCAATTTAGAAGAAAAAATCAACGCGTCACAGGCATGCCAGCTCGGCAATTTGTCTTTCAGGACGCGTCGCGCTTCCATCTGCATGACGGCAAAGGGCACATCGATCGAAGGGTATTGGGCGGCCGAGAGCAATAATCGTTGCACATCGTCTGCCGCATGTTCGCGAATAAATCTTCGCATCGTTTCTGTCAGTTTCACAAGTGCAAAAATAAACAAAAAACACCTTTTATTCGTCATAGTGCATTGAGATTTGCTGAATTGTCGTTTATCTTTGCGACGAAATAAATAGAAGATAAACATTAAAAAATTACAGGTATGAATAAAGTGAAATATCTCATGATCCTTCCGCTGAT
This sequence comes from Tannerella forsythia, assembly GCF_003860135.1. Lineage (GTDB taxonomy): Bacteria > Bacteroidota > Bacteroidia > Bacteroidales > Tannerellaceae > Tannerella > Tannerella forsythia_A. The sequence goes on along the minus strand of NZ_RQYN01000053.1, from coordinate 4,438 downwards.
GCTTTTGGCATTTCATGCTACGGCACGTTCGAGCGATGCCGCGGCAGCGGGCGAAGTGATTGTATTGAATAAAGCCGACTTTCTGGCTAAGGTGTTTAATTACGAACAGAACACGTCGGAATGGAAGTATGAAGGGGACAAGCCGTGTATCATCGACTTTTATGCCGATTGGTGCGGACCGTGCAGACGGGTTGCGCCGATATTGAAGGAACTGGCTGCTGAATATAAAGACGACATCGTGATTTACAAAGTCGATGTAGTCAAGGAGCAGGAGTTGGCATCGGCCTTCGGGATCAGTAGTCTGCCGACACTGTTGTTCGTCCCGATGCAGGGTAAACCACAAGCCAGTATGGGATTGCAGCCGAAAGAAACGCTCGCGAAGTATATCGATGAGTTTCTTTTGGAGAAGAAGTGAATTAACTAACCCCGAGCGGGTGCTGGATCATTGTTAATGGCTAATTGTTATGTATCAGTCTTTCGATTGTTTAGATGTTCGTTACTCTACGGGCGTTTGTTGGCTGAATGCTGAAAAGACCGACGGCTATAACCATTAACAACGAACCGTTGACAATCGATTACATGCCGCCAATCAACGCCGGGGGAATCGATGTCATACCGAAGCAAGACTTTCCGTTCAGCGAAGGTCTATCGAAAAAAAAGAGGGTGTACCGTTTTAGGCACACCCTCCTCATTACAAAATAGACTAAGAGTAATGTCGCATGTTATTTGGCGATTTTATTAACCACAGCCTTGAAAGCTTCGGGATGATTCACGGCCAAATCGGCCAGCACCTTACGGTTGATTTCGATCCCTGCTTCGCGCAATCCCCCCATCAGGCGAGAATACGACAAACCTTCCAGACGTGCGGCAGCGTTGATACGCTGTATCCACAATGCGCGGAAATTACGTTTCTTGTTACGACGGTCGCGGAAAGCATAGGTTAACCCTTTCTCCCACGTATTTTTAGCAACTGTCCATACGTTTTTACGAGCTCCATAATACCCTCTCGTAAGTTTCAGAATCCGTTTTCTTTTTGCTCTTGAAGCAACATGATTTACTGATCTTGGCATAATTTTGAATTTTTGAATGTCAGCGCCACCTTTTCAGATGATCTTGAGAGCTAAACATTCGGTTAATAAAATAATGAATAATCTCTTGCTCCTGATTTATTTCATGCAAAGCATTTCCTTCACACTACGTACATTCGCGCTGTCTACCAAACCGGTCGCGGTCAGGTTTCGTTTTTGCTTTTTCGTCTTCTTCGTCAGAATATGACTCTTAAAAGCATGTTTTCTTTTGATTTTACCTGTTCCGGTAAGGGCGAACCTCTTTTTGGCACCGGAATTAGTCTTCATCTTTGGCATAACTCTTTTTTTAAATTGCTAAGTTGTTAATATAAATATATAAATACAAGTTTATCTTACTTCATTCGAACAAACTATTCTTTCGAGCCTGTTTCGGCTGTTTCGACAGGTTTTGACGGAGGAGGAGTTCCTGCCGCCTTGGCCGGGGTTTGCTTGCCAGAGCTACTGCTCTTCTTCGGGCTAAGCATGATGGTCATACGCTTTCCTTCCAACACCGGCATCTGTTCTAATTTTCCGTATTCCTCCAAATCGTTGGCAAACCGTAATAAAAGCACTTCGCCCTGTTCTTTAAAGAGAATGGAACGTCCCTTGAAAAACACATACGCTTTCACTTTGGCTCCTTCTCCCAAAAACTCTTTGGCATGACGCAACTTGAAATTGTAATCGTGGTCGTCTGTTTGCGGCCCAAACCGAATCTCTTTCACGACGACTCTCACCGATTTTGCCTTTTGTTCTTTCTGTCGCTTTTTCTGTTGATAGAGAAACTTCTGATAATCGGCGATTCTACACACCGGAGGATCAGCGTTCGGTGAAATCTCTACTAAATCCATCTCTTGGGCTTCGGCGATCTGTAAAGCCTTCTCGATAGGATATACTCCTTGAGTTACGTTATCACCGACTAAGCGAACTTCGGGCACCCGAATACGTTCATTAATTCGGTATTGCTCCTTCAGTTTGTCGTTTTTCATTTTCTTTTGTTTGTCCAAATAATAAAAATCCTCCTTTTCTATCGTATCAATTTCTTTGTTCTTTCTCCCACCGATTCATCATATCGTTTACTTCGGCAGTAATTTGCGCGGCAAAGGTAGCAATTTTCATCGTACCCTGATCGCCTTCTCCTTGTTTTCTTATCGATATTTCGTTATTTTCCTGTTCTTTCTCACCCACAATCAGCATGTATGGGATTCGTTTCAGCTCATTGTCGCGAATTTTCCGACCGATTTTTTCGTTACGATCGTCCACGAGCACACGGATATCGTGTTGTTCCAATTCTCCGGCTACCTGATGCGCATAATCGTTAAAGCGCTCACCGATAGGCAGCACAACCACCTGATCGGGCGTCAGCCACAACGGGAATTTACCTCCCGTATGCTCAATCAAGACAGCCACGAAACGTTCGATCGACCCGAAAGGAGCACGGTGAATCATAACGGGACGGTGCTTCTGATTGTCGTCGCCCGTATATTCCAGTTCGAAACGCTCGGGCAAGTTATAATCGACCTGTATGGTACCTAACTGCCAGCGGCGACCGATGGCATCTTTTACCATAAAGTCGAGCTTGGGACCATAGAAAGCCGCCTCTCCCAATTCCACCTTCGCCGGCAAGCCTTTTTCTTCGCAAGCCTCGATAATGGCCCGTTCGGCTTTTTCCCAGTTCTCGTCCGAACCGATATATTTCTCTCTATTCTCCGGATCGCGCAACGAAATCTGCGCTTCGAAGTTCTCGAAATTGAGCGCTTTGAAAATAATAAAGATGATATCCATTACTTTCAAAAACTCGTCCTTCAATTGATCCGGGCGACAGAAGATGTGCGCATCGTCCTGCGTAAACCCGCGCACCCTCGTCAGACCGTGCAATTCACCGCTTTGTTCGTAACGATAAACCGTACCGAATTCGGCGAGACGCAAGGGCAAGTCTTTGTAAGAATGCGGCGTGATTTTATATATCTCGCAATGATGCGGACAATTCATCGGTTTCAGCAAAAATTCTTCGCCTTCCTGCGGCGTATGAATGGGCTGAAACGAGTCTTTGCCGTATTTCGCATAATGTCCCGAAGTTACATATAATAATTTGCCTCCGATATGCGGGGTCATGACCTGCTGATATCCATACTTCTTCTGGATACGCTTCAAGAAATCTTCGAGCCTGAGGCGTAACTGCGTACCGCGTGGCAACCACAACGGCAAGCCCGAACCAACAGCAGACGAGAAAGCAAACAATTCCAACTCACGCCCTATTTTACGATGGTCACGCTTCTTCGCCTCTTCCATCATCGTGAGATATTCGTCGAGCATCTTTTTCTTGGGGAACGTGATGCCGTAAAGACGTACGAGTTGCTTCCGCTTTTCGTCGCCACGCCAATACGCGCCGGCGACACTCGTTATTTTGACAGCCTTGATATACGACGTGTCAGGCAGATGCGGACCACGACATAAGTCGGTAAACGAACCTTGTGTATAAGTCGAAATCTGTCCGTCTTCCAACTCGCTGATAAGCTCCGTCTTGTAGACTTCTCCCCGATCGCCGAACATTTTCATCGCGTCGGCCTTGGAGATGCTTGCCCGCTGAATTGTTTCTCCTTTACCGGCCAACTCCATCATTTTAGCTTCGATCTTCGCAAAATCGCTATCGGTGATGACATCCTCTCCCAAATCGACATCGTAATAAAATCCGTTTTCGATGGCCGGCCCGATACCAAACTTAACGTTCGGATAGAGTTGCTGTAGAGCCTCGGCCATCAGGTGGGCGCTCGAATGCCAGTAAGCGTGCTTACCGTCTTCATCATCCCATTTCAAAAGCTGTATCGCGGTATCGTGTGTAAGCGGACGCGTTAAGTCCCACACTTCTCCGTTTACTTTGGCCGCCAGCACTTCCTGGGCCAAACGAGGGCTGATATTTTTTGCAATCTCCATCGGAGTCGTACCTTCTGCAAATTCCTTTACAGACTGATCCGGAAATGTAATTTTTATCATTGTTTTTTACTGAAAATCTGAAATTAGGGGACAAAGGTAACTATTTTTTGCAGAATCTTGAATTTCCCACCTTTATTTTATCCCAAATTACACGATACACAATTCGAGGTTTACTATTATTTAATCGTCAATTGTTAATTGTTAATTGTCATACCGGGTACATGATTCGGCGTGTACCATGCATAACCATTGACAATTGGAATATGTCAGGCTTACAGCCCTCCGACGAGATGCGATCCCTTTTCCCCAACGCTTCGCATTGGGCTGAATTAATACGCCCTTGCAGGGCTCTTACAGCAATCAGCCTTCAGCGTTCAGTCCTTCGGATGTTTAGGTGTTTAGGTGTTTGTTGTTTAACATTCAACTCAACAAATAAACAT
>NZ_RQYN01000052.1 GCF_003860135.1 Tannerella forsythia | reverse complement strand
GGTCTTTGTCCATGCTGATATCAAAGTTAGTAATTATTGAATTATTTACAAAAGTACAAATGTACGACCATTAATAAACCTCTCTTCAGGGTCCTGTTTTCGTTTTTAATTTTTACTTTTGCGCGAAACATGCAGGCTGTTCAAGCGGCCGTTTCAATATACGATCCAATGAACGATTTAACACTAAGAGACCTCCAGCAACGGGTAGACGACTGGATCAAGACGTACGGCGTGCGTTACTTCAGCGAATTGACCAATATGGCGATTTTGACGGAAGAGGTCGGCGAGGTCGCTCGTATTATCGCCCGTAAGTATGGTGATCAATCGTTTAAAGAGAGCGACAAGACGCGTCATTTGGCCGATGAGATGGCCGATGTGTTATGGGTGCTCGCCTGTCTGGCCAATCAGACGGGAGTCGACCTGACGGATGCTTTCGAAAGGAACCTGCGCAAAAAAACGGAGCGAGACTCCGAACGACATAAGAACAATCAGAAACTAAAAGAATAACGTAAAATGGAAGAACATGAACACGGGCATGCCTGCGATCATTCGCATGCCGACAAGTATCACGAATGTATAGCACGTTTCGAGCCGGCGCTTTCGGCGGATGCCGTCGCGGACAAAGTGAATCGGATCCTCGAAAAGTCTTATCAGGAGAATTTCAACAGCCAAACACTGAAACGGGTCTACGGATGGATCGATCTGACGACCTTGACCACCCTCGACACGAAAGAAACCGTTTGGCAGATGGTCGAAAAAGTAAATGCTTTCGAAGGAATCTCGCCCGACATGTCGAACGTGGCGGCGATCTGCACTTATCCGGTGTTTACCGCGACGGTCAAGCAGGCCCTGACGGCGCAGGACGTGAAAATCGCTGCCGTATCGGCCGGCTTCCCCTCATCGCAGACCTTCCCGGAAGTAAAAGTGGCCGAAACAGCCATGGCCGTGATGGCCGGTGCCGACGAAATCGATATCGTCATGAATCTAGGTTGCCTGATGGAAGACGCTTATGAAGAAGTAGCCGACGAAATCGCCGAGATCAAAGATGCCTGCCGCGACGCCAAGCTGAAAGTCATCCTCGAAACAGGAGCCTTGTCGACCCCGGACAACATACGCCGGGCTACGATCCTCGCTCTTTATTCGGGCGCCGACTTCATTAAGACGTCGACGGGAAAAGGCTACCCCGGCGCCACGCTCGAAGCCGTATACACCATTTGCCGCGTGATCAAACAATACCACAAACTGAGCGGACGGAAGGTGGGCGTCAAAGTCTCGGGCGGCATACGCTCGGCCGAAGACGCGGTGAAGTATTACACGATCGTAAAAGAACTGCTGGGCGACGAGTGGCTGACGAAAGAATACTTCCGCATCGGCGCCAGCAGCCTTGTGGCCGATATCGAACACCGGCTGGGAATCGCCTCGCGCTAATATCGAAAGACCCCTCCGCCCAGAAACTCGCGCAGAAGCGAAGTCACGGGCAATTCTTCGAGCGGGATATAGTTAAAGTAGCGCAGGAACCGCAACAACCGATACGCCTCGGCGCTCTCCGCGTCTTTTTCGCGGATCTCGCTGAGGATCGGTTCCGCGAACTTACGCAATACGGCCAGCTCGTAAATCATGGCGCTGTTGAACATCGCGTCGGCATTCTCCTGATACGGAAAGACCCATTTGTCTTCTCCGCGGCGCACTTTCGGCCACATAGCGATCGTTTCGCGCGCCGAGTAGCCGCGTGAGCGATAGTCACGCACGATGCGTCGCAGCAAGCGGTTGTCGGTCGTGGGAATCCAGTTGTGGCCGTCGAGCGAGATGGTCGTCAAAGCCGAGACATATATGCGGTAAATATTTTCGGGCGGGATGTGTGACGTCAGTTCCGGATTCAACCCGTGAATTCCTTCAAGAATCAGGACGGAATTCTTCTGCATCTGCAATCGGTCTCCGCGGAACACGCGCATCCCCTGCTCGAAGTCGAACGAAGGAATCTCGATTTCCTCTCCGGCAATCAGCTTGCGCAAATCGCGGTGAAAATAGGGCAGGTCGATCGCGTAGAGCGACTCGAAGTCATACCCTCCCTCGTCGTCTTTCGGGGTATCTTCGCGATTCACGTAATAGTCGTCGAGCGATACGCCCACCGGATGCAGCAGGTTGGTGATGAGCTGCACCTCAAGGCGCTTGCAGAAAGTCGTTTTACCCGAAGAAGACGGTCCGGAGATCAGGACTACCCGCACGCCGTCGTCATAGCGCGAAGCAATTTCTTCGGCGATGTGCGCGATCTGTTTCTCCTGCATGGCTTCGGAGACCATCACAATCTTCCGGGCATCTCCCATGGCGATGGCGCGGTTCAGATCGCCCACGTAATTCACGCCGATGGTGCGTTGCAGCTCCAGATGCTCTTTATAGGCGTGAAACATTTTATCTTGACGCACCACGGGGTAAAGCTCGTGTACGTTCGTGCGCTGCGGGATCTGCAACAGTATACCGTCGGAGTAGGGCACCAGATCGAACAGATGGATGTATCCCGACGAGGGTACGAGGCTGCCGTAAAAATAATCGATATATCCATCCAGTTCGTAGTAGGAAGTGTAAGCCATGCCGGCCGTCTCGATCAGTAGGGCGCGGTCGTTCATACCTCGTTCGTAGAACGTCGCCATCGCGTCGGACGTACGTACATTGCGCATCTTGAAGGGTAGATCGGCGTCGATCAACTCCTGCATCCGCCGTTTAATTTGTTCAACATCTTCCTGAGTCAGTTTGCGGCGGTTCTCGAAGGCGCAATAAAACCCTTTCGATACGGGATGCTCAAGATTAAACGGTGTATCGGGATACAGATCGTATACGGCCTTGACGAGGATAAAACAAAGCGAACGAAGATAGATGCGGTACCCGGACGAGTGCGTGTAATCTACGAAATCAATATCTTTCGGATTCCAGCAACGGTATGTCAGGCTTTCGACTCGATTATTGACTCTCGCTCCCAAAGGGCGGTATCGTAAAGGCGCTCCTACCATAGCGTAAATCTCACTTAATGATGAGCCGATGGGCACCTCCTTGTATAAGTCGTTGTTTTTGCAGTAGACGGTGATTGATTCTTTATCTGTTTTTGTCATAATTCCATTTTTTTGTATTTTTGTCCGCAAAGTAACAAAAAAAATTATATACGTCAATTTTCTATGGACTATTCTTTTTTGGACTTTCTGACACTTGTCGGCTCGCTGGGGATGTTCCTCTACGGAATGAAAACGATGAGTGAAGGCCTTCAGAAAGTAGCCGGAGACAAACTCAGAAACATTCTTTCCGTGATGACCACGAACCGCTTTACGGGGGTTTTGACAGGTCTGCTTATCACCGCCATGATTCAGTCGTCGAGTGCTACGACGGTCATGGTCGTCAGCTTCGTCAATGCGGGATTGCTTACATTGGGACAATCCATCAGCGTCATCATGGGAGCCAATGTCGGAACGACCATCACGGCGTGGGTCATCTCGATCTTCGGATTCAAGGTCGACATCAGCATCCTCTCGCTACCCCTCATCGGCGTGGCCATCCCGCTCATGTTCGCCAAAAAGAGCAGCCGGAAATCATGGGGAGAGTTTATTCTCGGCTTCGCCTTCCTCTTCCTTGGACTGGCTTACCTGAAAGAGTCCGTTCCCGACCTGCAAAACAATCCTGAGGTCCTTTCGTTTATTCGGGACTACACCTCGATGGGGTATGGTTCATTGTTGCTCTTTATGCTTTTAGGCTCGGTACTTACGGTGATTGTGCAGTCGTCGAGCGCTACGGTCGCCATTACGCTGATCATGTGTACGCAGGGATGGATTCCGTTCGAAATGGCCGCGGCCATGGTACTGGGCGAAAACATCGGGACGACGATTACCGCCAACATCGCCGCGATCTCAGCCAATACGTCAGCCCGCCGCGCGGCCCTGGCGCATTTGATGTTCAACTTGTTCGGAGTCTGCTGGATGCTGCTCCTCTTCTACCCATTCTCCGATATGGTAGCCCAAATCGTTACGAAATTCGGCCCGGGCGATCCGCACGAAATAACGAATTTCATCAGCACGCTCGATCCGGAAACCGTCAAGCAGATTACTTCGGGCGAGGAATTAACAGACCCCAAGCTAATTGCGCTGCAAAACCACCTGTTTTCATTGCAAGTATCCGTATCGTACGGACTGTCCCTCTTCCACACGTTGTTCAATCTGTGCAACATCGCCGTCATGATTTGGTTTACCAACATGTACGTCCGTATCTGCTCGGCCATCATCAAATCGCCGCGTGAGACCGAAGAAGAAGAATTCCAGCTCAAATATATCTCGTCCGGAATGCTCTCCACCTCCGAGCTCTCGCTCGTGCAGGCTAAAAAGGAGATGGCCGTCTACGGACAGCGTGTCTACCGGATGATGGGAATGGTCAAAGAACTGCTGTACGAAACGGACGACGAGAAGTTCCTGGCAACGTTTAACCGCATCGAGAAATACGAGCAGATCAGCGACCGTATGGAGGTCGAAATTGCGGACTACCTGACCCGTGTGCTCGAAGGCCGACTCAGTGCCGAAGGAAAGAATAACATCCGCGTGATGCTGCGCGCCGTGTCCGAAATCGAAAGTGTCGCCGACTCATGCAACAACATCGCGAAAACCATCAAACGGCGGAACGACGCGAAAGGTCACTTTACCGACGAACAGAATCATAACATTGAACACATGCTGGCTCTGACCGATTCCGCGATCGTTCACATGAACGACATCTTGCACCGTCAGACCGGCACCCGTGAAGACGTGGCGCTCTCGTACAATCTGGAAAACGAAATCAACTCATACCGGAATCTGCTGAAGAATAACAATATCGATAATATCGACAATAAGTTGTATAAGTATTCCGACGCGATCTTCTATATGGATATTATTTCCGAATGTGAAAAGTTGGGAGATTATGTCCTGAATGTGGTACAGGCTATGATTGAAAAGAAATTATGATACGACGAACATTTCTGGATGCCAATTTCCTGTTGCAGACCGATACGGCTGCTGAGCTTTTTCGTAAACATGCCGAAAAACTGCCGATTATAGACTATCATTGTCACCTTGATCCCAAGATGATCGCCCGGAACTACCAGTTTGCCGACCTGACCGAAATCTGGCTGTCTGGCGACCACTACAAGTGGCGCGCCATGCGTGCCAACGGAGTGCCCGAAGAGTACATCACCGGCAATAAAACATCGTACGAGAAGTTCGAGAAATGGGCGGAAACCTTACCTTACACAATGCGAAACCCGCTCTATCACTGGACCCACATGGAGCTGAACCGCATCTTCGGGATTCAGGAAACCTTGAAACTTTCGAACGCACGCCATATCTACGAAGAGTGTACGGCTAAGCTCCAGACACCCGAATACCGTCCGCAAGCGATTATGCGACGGATGCGTGTCGAAGTCGTGGCCACGACCGACGATCCGGTCGATACGCTTGAATATCACCGCGAGATCCGTGAAAACAGTTTCGGGGTCAAAGTACTGCCCACATGGAGACCCGATAAAGCGATGGCCATCGGAAACCCGAAGACGTATAACGAGTACCTCGACAAGCTGTCGGCCGCAGCCGATCAGTCCATCGGCTCCTACAAAGAACTTATCGACGCGTTGCAAAAACGACACGTTCATTTCGAGCGCGAAGGCTGCGCGCTGTCCGATCACGGGCTGACAACTTTCTACGCCGAACCCTATACCGATGCCGAGATCGAAACGATCTTCGGGAAGGTACGTGCCGGACAGACGGTCGGTAAAGACGAACATGATCGCTTCTGCTCGGCCCTGCTGTACGATCTGGCGGTGATGGACAGCCGCTCCGGGTGGGTACAGCAGTTCCATATCGGAGCCATACGCAACAACAATGCCCGCATGTTCAAGAAGATTGGGCCTGATACGGGCTTCGATTCGATGGATGATGTAACGATTGCCGCCCCGATGAACCGCTTTTTCAGTCGCCTCGACGAAGAAGGACATCTCGCGAAGACGATCGTGTATAACCTCAATCCGCGCGACAATGATTTGATCGTAAGCAATCTTTATAATTTCAACGATGGCTCCGTGGCCGGCAAGATGCAATACGGAGCGGCATGGTGGTTTCTCGATCAATACAAGGGCATCGAGGATCAGTTGAACAGCCTGTCGTCACTCGGTCTGTTAAGCCGTTTTGTAGGTATGCTGACCGACTCGCGCAGCTTCCTGTCGTATCCGCGTCACGAATATTTCCGTCGTATTTTGTGCAATATCATCGGGAACGAGGTGGAACGCGGTATCTTACCAGCATCCGAAATTTCGTTTATCAATCAGATGGTCGAGGATATCTGCTATTACAATGCCAAGCGTTACTTCGACTGGTAAACGCGGAGACTTCTTCGTTGCTGCTTCATGTGATTATTTTGATCCCGCTTCCCCGATTCGGCGTTAATCATTATCTTTGCCCCCCAGTTTAGGTTTTAAATAATAAGCAATATGTCGACAAAGATCAAATGTATCGGTTTATTGACCTCCGGGGGAGACGCTCCCGGTATGAATGCGGCCATTCGCGCGGTGACACGCGCCGCGATTTATAACGGAATGGCGGTAAAAGGGATTTACAGAGGATATAAAGGATTGATCACAAACGAGATCGAAGACTTCAAGACGCAGAGCGTCAGCAATATCATACAACGTGGCGGGACAATTTTGAAGACAGCCCGCTGCGCCGAGTTTCAGACACCCGAAGGACGCAAGCTGGCGCACGACGTCATACTTCAGCACGGCATCAACGCTTTGATTGTCATCGGTGGAGATGGAAGCCTTCGCGGTGCCCGCGACTTCGCGCAGGAATACGATTTCCCCATTATCGGTCTGCCGGGAACGATCGACAACGACCTGAACGGAACGGACACGACGATCGGCTATGATACGGCGCTGAATACGATTATGGAATGCGTCGATAAGATACGGGACACGGCATCGTCGCACGAGCGTTTGTTCTTTGTCGAGGTGATGGGGCGTGACGCGGGATTTCTGGCGCTGAACGGCGCGATCGCGTCAGGCGCGGAGGCCGCGATTATTCCGGAAATCTCCCTGAAGAAAGACCAATTGGCCGAAATGATCGGGATGGGGTTCCGGAAATCGAAGAACAGCAGCATCGTGCTGGTGGCTGAGAGCGAGGTGACAGGCGGCGCCATGGGCGTGGCCGAACGCGTAAAAAAACAATATCCCGAGTTCGATGTGCGTGTCTCGATTCTCGGACATTTGCAGCGCGGAGGCTCACCGACGGCGCAGGATCGTATCTTGTCTACCCGTATGGGAGTGGCTGCCGTCGATGCGCTGATCGAAGGACAACGAAATGCTATGGTCGGTATTCAGGATGAAGAGTTGACGCTGGTACCTTTTGTGAAGGCCATCAAAAAAGACAAACCGATTAACCGCGATCTGCTGAACGTGCTTCGGATCGTTTCAACCTAACATAATCGGAAACCGTTGCGGCGGTTCCCGAAATCAGATCTACATACGGCAGAAGAGGATCGCATCAGCCAGCCCTCTTCTGCCGTTTTGATTGAAGGAGCTTCGTTCACTCGCGCAATCCTTGTAAGGGAAAACAAAATTGGCGAGATCGGACAATCTCCGCTTCATTTTATCGGCTTAGCTTTGCAGGCGGAAAACAAAGAAAAGGCAATGAAACAGGACACCGAGGAGTTCTATCAGGAAACGGCGAACCGTATCATGGATTTCGTCCATACGAATCTGCATGAGCCTTTGTCGACGGAGCAGATTGCAGTGGAGCTGAATCTATCGCAAAGGCAGCTCTCACGCATAGTCTATTCCGTCTTCGGCGAATCCCTATCGACTTATATCGTTCGTGAGAGACTGGAGAAAGCCGTTTTGTATATGCAGATGCAAACACAAACGCTCACCGAACTCTCCGAAAAGGTCGGTTACGATAATCCGCAGTCCTTTTCAAAAGCCTTCAAAAAGCATTTCGGTATTGCGCCTAAAACCTATCTTGCGCGATTGGAGGAATACTTACAGGTCTTCCGCAACGAAGGCAAGGTGATCTCTTTTCCGGCCGAGGTCGTTGATTTCGAGGGCTTGGACTTGGCGTATATCCGCATCGCAGGCAGATATGGGGCAGCCGAAGCTTACAGAACAGGCTGGAAGAAACTCTTACAATACCTGTCAGACCGTCGGGAACTGAACGAAACGACCCGCTTTATTGGATTAAGTTTCGACGATCCGAATGTAACCGCGGCCGAATACTGCCGGTTTTATGCCTGTGCTTCCGTTTCCAATTTGCTGCCTCCCCACGGAGAAATCGGGAGGCTCTTCCTGCCTGCGGGTAGATACGCCGTCTATACATTGCGAGGCTCTTACAGCGATTTGCAAGCGGCTTACAACGAAATCACGGCCAACATCCCTTATCCGATTCGTTTTGCCATGCCTTTTGAGGAATATATCGATTACTCAGAGGAAAATCCCGAATCGGGCAGCACTAAAATTTATCTTCCGATCAAACGTTAAAATAGATAGACCTCATGGCACGACCGACAACAAAAGAAGACCTGCTTCAGGCAAGCCAACGTAATTTTGAAAAACTCTTCGATCTCATCACATCGATGACAAGGGAAGAACAGGAGATGACCTTCGCTTTCGACGATCGCGATCGCAACATCCGCGATGTATTGGCTCATCTCTACGAGTGGCACCGGCTTCTGCTCAACTGGGTAAAACGCAATACGGCCGGCGAAAGTGTGACTTTCCTACCCGAACCCTACAACTGGCGTACCTACCCTCAGATGAACCTCGAGTTCTGGAAAAAGCATCAAGCCACCGCCTTGGATCAAGCCACGGAAATGCTTTTGGAAAGCCACGCACAGGTGATGGCCTTGATCGAGACTTTCAGCAACGAAGCCTTATTCCGAAAAGACGCTTTTACCTGGACGGGCAGTACGACGCTGGGCAGTTATTGTGTTTCGGCCACGTCGAGCCATTATGATTGGGCGATAAAGAAAATCTGCAAACATAAAAAGACAGCAGGTACTGTTGCACCTTAACCCAGGCTTTCAGCCCTCCCGATGGAGCACGTCCTTTTTCCCCAACGCTCCGCTTCGCTACACATTGGGCTGAATTAATCCGCCCCTGCGGGGCTGTTTTTCAATGGTTATTTTCCGGGTACATGGTTTGGCGGGTACCGGGCATTCCCCCTTTAAAGGAATGACATCCCCCTTCGCTTCGCTCTTCCCCCTTTGAAGGGGGGGGGATGTTCATATCCACGCCATCGCGGGCAAACACAAGGTTCGCCCGCTACGCGGCATACCGAACGCTGAACACTGACTGCTGACTGACAACTCAACAATTAAACAACTCAACGAATCAACGCCCGAAGGGCATAACCATTAACAATTAATTATTTTATTCCGAACATGGTGAGGAATCTCACCCGGAAAAGAAAGATTCATCGCTCATGCTCCGATTTCAAAAAAGATGCATATCTTTGGCGCTATAATTTATGGTGAAATATCTTTTTTAGCGGAGGAGATAGACTATCGGATCGCCTATATAAATTGAAAAAAACATACAGATGAAAAATCAAACAATTCCTTTCAAAGCTATGCTAATCTTGGCAGGATTACTTGTTCTGTCCGGCTGTGGGCAAGATGATGAAACGCCGATGAAGCATGCGAAAAAATTCGTCGTTGATAAAATCTATGATTCCAATCACAATCTTGTGGCGGAATATTTTTACGACAATGACAACAATCTGATTAAAAAGTCAGTGACCGAACGTTTGAGACAGCCGGAGCCTCCCGAATGGGCTGCGTATACGGATGAATTTGAATACCAGCATGGTCGTGTATCGAAAATTATCCGCAAAGACGTATCATACAATGAATTCAACCATGAGACGCATGTTATTTACAACGATGAAGGAAAAATTATCCGAACCGAAGTATACAAAGAGGGGCAACAGCTATCATCGAAATCCGATTATCGATACAAAGACGGACTTCTTATCGGAATAATGAATTACAGACTGGGTACTATGACGTATACGGATACCATATTGTACAATCGATCAGGAAACGTAACGAAATATATCTACGAAACTCCCGAACAAACTTTAGAAGGCCCCATACTTGGAACCAAAAAGACACATACGGAAACATTCGTTTATGATCATCATCCGAAGCCGAACTTTAATCTCGACTACCTTTTTATTTATGATCCGCTCCCTTTTCTTAGAGAAGCTCAATTACAACGTCTATTATCCGTGAATAATATGACAGAAGCCAGAGGTACTCAATGGAAATATACCTATAACGAACACGGACTGCCTGCTACGATAGAAGTTAAATGGAAAGATGGGGAATCTACGATGCTATTAAGGATAACATATAAAGAGATAAAGCGGAAAGGCGGATCGTAAGAAACAAGGACAACGCTTTCGACGATGATCACGCCGGCAGTCGTTTTTTCCCCTTCTCCGTTTTGTGTAAACACATGAAAAGATTTACTTTTGTGCTGTTTTATCAGCAATAAACGGGTCAGAGTTGAAAGAAGTTTCGTTCATACGGCAAAACATCGCCAAGTGGCAAGGTCTGGAGCAGGTGGTCGCATCCGCCGATACGCAGGACCCGGGACGCCTTGCCGACGCGTATACGGAAATCACGACCGATCTTTCCTTCTCACGCAGCCATTATCCGCGGTCGCGCATCACGACTTATCTGAACAATCTGGCATTGGCGCTTCACAACGCGCTGTATAAAAACAAGAAAGAGAAACGGTCGCGCATACTGCTCTTTTGGAAAGAAGAGCTTCCGCTCGTGATGTACGAATCGCGGCGCGAACTGCTCTATTCGTTTCTGGTATTCCTGTGTAGTGCGCTGATCGGAGCCTTCTCCGCGCTTTACGACGATACGTTTGTGCGACTGATTCTAGGCAACGCATACGTCGATATGACGCTCGACAACATCCGCAACGGCACTCCGATGGCCGTCTATGACAGTCACGGCGAACTGGGGATGTTTTTGGCCATTACGTCGAATAATATCTATGTCTCGTTCCGGGTGTTTGTCTCCGGACTGCTCACCGGGCTGGGTACGGGGATGATGCTTCTCTACAACGGTGTGATGGTCGGGGCATTTCAGACGTTCTTTTTTCAGCAGGGAGTAGGGACGGAGTCGCTTCTCTCGATCTGGCTTCACGGCGCGCTGGAGATTTCGTCGATCGTCGTGGCGGGCGCCGCCGGCTTCGCGATGGGTAACGGATGGTTGTTTCCGGGTACTTATCCGCGTGGATATGCTTTCCGGCAAGGCGCCAAAAGGGGGTTGAAGATCGCCGTGGGACTCGTTCCGATGTTTATCATCGCCGGATTTATCGAGAGCTTTCTGACGCGGCACACGGAGTTGCCCGATGTGTTGCGGGCCGCATTTATTCTGCTCTCGTTCGCCTGTGCGATCGTTTATTTCGTGATTTATCCCCGCACGGTATGGAAGAACAAACATGATACATTATCAGACAATGGAATACACCAATCCTAAAATTCGTTACTATCGGGTACGTACCTTCAGCGAGAAGCTGAACATCACCTTCGATTACCTTCGCGAGAACTGGCGTGTCATCCTCCGTTTCTCGCTTTACCTGCTTCTGCCCTTGTGCATTTTTCAGGCTTTTGCCCTCAATTCGTATGTATCGACCTATATGGAGTTGATGAAGGACCCGGGCGATGCGAAAGATATTGTGATACGTTTTGCTCTTCAAGGCGGCACGTATGCTCTTTTCTCCATGATAGGCAATATGATCCTGTCATCCTTTATCTATGGCTTGATGTATGTATATAATCACCGTACCGAACGACTTACAGGGCTGACGTTCGCCGAATTTAAGGGAACCTTCCTTCGGTTTCTGGGCAAATGCTTCCGGCTTGCCTTGTTTTATAGCGCCATCATGATTCTGGTGGGAGGACTCATCGGCGGTCTTGCGGCATGGTCGCTTTGGACACTTGTGGTTACCCTCCTTTTGTTTGCCGTCGGCATTCTAATCGTTATATCGCCGATTATGCTCTTCACTCCAATGTATCTCTTTGAAGACCGTCCTTTCTTCGAGACCTTGCAGCGGGCGTTTCGCTACGGCATGTCGTTTTGGTTCGAAATATTCGGCATCCTTTTTATCTTCGGGCTGATCGGAGGTATTATCAGTACCCTAACCAATCTGCCGTGGTATATGGTTTTTGTCGTATCTCAGCTGTTCACCCTTACCTCGCCCGAATCGGGCATCGATCAGTCGCTTGGGTATCAATTGCTCATTTATGTGCTGGGGATTATCCAGTCGTACGGTTATTATATCGCGCAGATTGTAGGGGTGGTTGGGCTTGCATTCGAGTATTTCCATATTCGTGAGAAACGCGAGGGGGTCACGGTCGAATCGGAAATCTCCAATTTTGCCAACCTGTAACGCGTGAGCATGCTTCACCCCGCCGACACGATACGGTACAATACCGCCAAGATCGCCGAATATCAGGCTGACGCGCGCTACGATTATAACAGTCAGCTGCAAATGTCGGATGTCGGTCTGACGGATATCATCCGGCAGTGGCTGGCGCATATCCTGCGCCGCCTACTGCGCAATGCCGCGGACGAAACCATCTATTCCTTAACCGGATGGATACTCATCGGCCTTATCATACTTATCATCGCGCTCGTCGTTTATTTTATCTGGAAGAAGCATCCTTCTTTGTTTACGCGCGAAAAGAAGATGCCGGGTCTTCCTTACGACGTGGAAGAGGAAAACATTTACGGTGTCGATTTTGAGAAAGAGCTGTCGGAGGCTTTGGCTTCGAACGACTTCCGGTCGGCCGTTCGTATCATATACTTGCAGACCCTGCGTTTTCTGGCCGATAAGGAATGGATCGACTGGCGCATTTTCAAGACACCTACCGAATATCTGTACGAATTAAAGCCGGTTGTGCTTCGACCGGCGTTTCGCGATTTCACGAATCGTTTTTTGCAGGTACGATACGGTAGTTATCAGGCTACGCCGGAGCTGTTTGACGCGATGCGCGAGCTACAACGGCAGATCCGGGAAGGAGGGAAAGAGCATGAAGGGGAGTAAACTCTATTTCGTGATACTCGGCGTATTTACGGTGCTGGCTTTTGTGTTCCAGTACTATTCTCCCAAGCCGTTCCGGTGGACTCCGACGTTTTACCACAACGATCGCCAGCCTTTCGGATGCTACGTGTTCGACGAGGTGGTCGGGACGTCGGTCGTCGCGTACGAAGTCCAAAACCGGTCGCTTTATGAAATCTATATGGCGAGTGTCGATACGTCCGGGCTGTGGGAGGAAGAGAGCGATTCCTTAATGGAGGATGAAACGTTTTCGATGGAAGAGATAGAAGCATATTTTGAAGAAGACGTATCGGATAACGAGTTCGACAGCATCGACTTGAACGAGGAAGACAGCATTTTCTCCGCATGGGATGCGGAGGAAGAAGGCATCGATTTACCGGAGCCGGAGCTGCTGCCCGAAGCGGAGCGACGCGCGATCCTCGTAGTCGAAGAAGACTTGTTGATGCAGTCGATCGATGTGAAAGCGCTGTACGGTCTGCTTCGCCAAGGCAACAAGGTGATGCTTTGCGCGTCGTGGTTCTCCGACGCGTTGTGCGATTCGCTCCGGTTCCGGATCGAGTATGATGCCGTCTTTGGCCTTGCGCACTATTTCGAGCGTTCGGTCAGACAAACCCGGCAACGCGACAGCCTGTATTGGGGCGCCGACACGCTTCACGCCGAAGCGATCTATGCGGTTTATCCGCAGACCCATCCGTCTTACCTCAACACAGGCGACGATACGTTGAAGACCAAAGAACACGAGTTACCATCCGCACACGATACGCTTGTACGGCCTCGTCCGGACAAGATGCGATGCGACTCGTCCAGAGTACTCGTTTGCGACGGGCAAGGTAGGCCGGTCGCGATACAGGCGCATATCGGCGAAGGCGAACTGTTTCTGGTGACGACGCCGCTCCTCTTCACAAACTACGGCATGCTCGACGGAAATAATGCCTCGTATATCTTCCGTCTGCTTTCGTGCATGGGCTCATTACCGCTCATCCGGCTCGAATCGTACGGTTCAGGCGCGCAGGAGTCGGGCAGTCTGTTCCGCGTCTTTCTGAAGCATCCTCCGTTGCGTTGGGCTTTGTACACCGCCATGTTGACGCTTCTGCTGTTTATGTTCTTCACCGCCCGACGGCGGCAACGGGTGATCCCTGTCGTGCAGCCCCCCGCTAACGGGATGCTCCGGTTTACGCAACTGATCGGTCAGTTGTATTATCAACGGAAAGACTATAAAGAGATGGTCAAAAAGAAATATCTGTATTTCTGCACAGAAGTGAAACGGTTTCACGGGCTTGATTTGCAATCGGGCGAGCCGGCGGAAACGCTTAACGGACGTTTGGCCCGGAAAATGGGGCTACCGGCCGAAGAGCTATGGCCGGCCTTCCGCGAACTGAACGAGCTGTTGCACAACGATACACCGATTGACGAGGTGACGATGATACGCCAGATCGACCGGATCAATGAATGGAAAAACAAAATGAATTAATATGGAAGAAAGAGTAGAAACAATGGATTTGACGGGGTTTACGGAGAAAATCGGCCGGATACGCGCGGCCATGTCGTCGGTGCTGGTCGGGCAGGAGCGTACGGTCGATTTGCTGCTTACCGTGATGCTGGCCAAAGGGCATGTGCTGATCGAAGGTGTACCGGGCATCGCCAAGACGTTGATGGCACGACTGATGGCACAGCTCGTGGACGCGCGCTTCTCACGCATTCAGTTTACGCCCGACCTGATGCCGTCGGATGTGCTGGGCACGTCGATATTTAACATGAAAACGAGCGAGTTCGATTTTCATAAGGGACCGATTTTCGCCGACATCGTACTCGTCGACGAGGTGAACCGCGCTCCCGCCAAGACACAGTCCGCCCTGTTCGAGGTGATGGAAGAACGGCAAGTGACCCTCGACGGGACGACGTATAAGATGAGCCCGGTCTATACCATTCTGGCGACACAGAACCCGGTAGAGCAGGAAGGGACTTACAGACTTCCCGAAGCGCAGTTAGACCGCTTCCTGATGAAGATCACGATGCAATACCCCACGCTCGACGAGGAGGTGCGGATTCTGGAACGTCATCATGCGAACGCGCGGCTGACGTCGTTGGAGACGATCCGCCCCATCCTGACGGCCGACGAGCTGCTGCGGCTCAGCGACTGCGTCGGCAAGGTGTATGTCGAACCGTCTCTGTTGCGTTATGTGGCTGCTATCGTCCATCAGACACGCACGAGCAAGGCCGTCTATCTCGGCGCTTCGCCGCGTGCGTCGGTGGCGCTTATGCAGTCGGCCAAGGCCTTCGCGCTGTTGCAGGGACGCGACTTTATCACGCCCGAAGATGTGAAATTCATCGCTCCGTCCGTATTGCAGCATCGGCTGACGTTGACGGCCGAAGCCGAGATGGAAGGCCATACGCCGTCGAAGGTCGTACGCCGTCTGATCGAAAAAGTAGAAGTGCCGAAATAATGTACCTGAGCAAGCGGTTTTATATCTTCTGCGTGGCAGCCGTCGTCCTGTTTCTGGCGGGCTACGTCTTTCCGGTGTTATTCATGGCGGGGAAGATGTTGCTCATCGCACAGGTGCTGCTCTCGGCAGTCGATATCGCGCTCCTGTGGCGGAAGAAAGACGGAGTATATGCCGAGCGGTGGTGTGCCGCCCGTTTCTCGAACGGCGACCTCAACCCCGTACGCATCGCCGTTGAGAACCGCTATCCTTTCGCCGCACATATTGAGGTGATCGACGAATTGCCCGACGTGTTCCAGCGGCGCGATATTCTTTTCCCGCTCCATCTGGCCTCCGGCGCTCGCAAAGAGATTGTCTATCAGCTACGACCTGTGAAACGCGGCGAATATGGTTTCGGACACATCCGCCTGTTCGTTTCCACGGCGATCGGGTTCGTCGTACGCCGTATCACGGCCGGTCAGCCTGCCCAAGTCAAAGTCTATCCCTCCTACCTCATGCTGCACCGCTACGAGCTGATGGCCATCCATAACAACCTGACCGAATTAGGCATCAAACGCATCCGTCGCATCGGTCATCATACCGAGTTGGAGCATATCAAGGAATATGTGAAGGGCGACGACTACCGCACCATCAACTGGAAAGCCAGCGCGCGCCGACATCAAGTGATGGTCAACACGTATCAGGACGAACGGTCGCAACATATCTACAACATCATCGACAAGGGACGTGTCATGCAGTCGGCATTTCGGGGGATGACCCTGCTCGACTATTCGATCAATGCCGCTCTGGTACTGTCGTTCGTAGCGATCCGAAAAGAGGACAAGGCGGGGCTGATTACCTTTGCCGAGCGTTTTGAAACCTTCGTCCCCGCCGGTAAGCAGTCGTCGCAGATGCAGCTCCTGCTCGAAAACCTCTACCGCCAGCAGACCACCTTCGGCGAAAGCGATTACTCGTCGCTCTACGTGCATCTGAACAAACACGTAAGCAAACGCAGCCTGCTTATCATTTACACGAATTTCGACCGCATCATCGGGATGGAACGCCAGCTGAGCTATATGCAGCAGTTGGCGCGTCAACACGTGGTGCTGGCCATCTTCTTCGAAGATGCCGAGCTTCGCGACTTTGCCGCCCGCCGTCCGCAAAGCTCCGAAGCCTATTTCCACCAAGTAATCGCCGACCAGTTTCTCTACGAAAAACAATACGTGACGACCACGTTGCGCCGGCATGGTATCTATTCGCTCCTCACCACCCCCGAAAACCTCTCGGTCGATGTTATCAATCAATACCTTGAGATGAAAGCCAAACGCCTCCTCTAAGCCTGTCTTCCCCTTCGGGCGTTGAGGCGTTGGTTCGTTAGCAGTCAGTGGTCAGCATTCAGTCCCTCCGATGTTTAGTCGTTTAGTTGTTTGTTGTTTAGCGTCCCACTCAACAAATAAACAATTCAATATCTCAACGCCCGCAGGGCTCCACTCTTCACTATTCACTTTTCGTTTTTCGTTTTTCACTTTTCACTTTTCACTCTTCACTTTCTCTGTCAGAGCGTCAGCGATGAATCTTTTCTTCTTTCGAGGCGGGATTCCTCCCTACGTTCGGAATGACAAAAGGAGACCTCCGGAAACCGGGTATGATACGTCCGGAGAGGTATTATACCACGTTCCGAGGGGTATTTGGGTACGTTCGAAACGGTATTTGGGTACGTTCGGAGGGGGATTTAATACTGTTCGGAAATAGATTATGACCGGTTCTTATGACCGGTTCGGAACCTGATTTCGGGTGGTTCGGAGAGATATTTCGGTACGTTCGGAACGTATCGATGGGTGCTTCGGAACCTATCGACGGGTGGTTCGGAACCTATCGACGGGTGGTTCGGAACGTACCCAAATCAGGTTCGGAAATACCCGAAATGTATTTCGGAAATACCTTAAATAGGGTTCGGAAGGGTATTTAATAGGGTTCGGAACCACCCATGGATACGTTCCGAAGCAGGTGTCGGGTAGTTCGGGAACGTACCCGGAGTAGTTCCGAG
>NZ_RQYN01000051.1 GCF_003860135.1 Tannerella forsythia | reverse complement strand
ATTTATTACAATCAACTTGCGGGAGATAAATCTTCACGCAGATTTATTACAATCAACTTGCGGGAGATAAAAAAGATATTCAACTGATTAAATACAATTTATAACTCCCCCGAATGAATAGTTCTTAAAAAAGCGCATCGACGTCGCAAAAAAACGTAATTTATTTGCATTTTATTCGAAAAAAGCATATATTGCGGCCGAATCATTCAACAAATTGTTTTACTTGATTTAATAAGAAAAACTATGAAAATTACATTCCAAAAAATCAGTACAAAAAACTTGGCGACACTGGCCGAGCGAATCATCGCTTCGTCAAAGAACGGACAATACAAGGTGGTAGAAAACCATGAACTGCTACTCGCCGTAGAGAACGAGTACAAACCTTACGATGTGGTCTATTCCAAACTGACGTACAGCGGAAAAGGACCGGAAATAGCTGAAGCCGACGAGACGCGCGACAAGGCGTTCAGCAGCCTCAAACTCTTCCTTAAAAGCTACAAAGACCTACCTTCGATGCCCGACGTCATCGAAGCCCAAGCGTTGTATGACGTATTCGAACAATTCGGGCTCGATATAGACCGGATGAATTACGCCGAAGAATCGGCTCAAATGAAAAAGCTGATCGAAGCCCTCGAAAAACCCGAAAACCTCGCGCGGCTGACGACGCTCCGCCTCGATACCTCGTTCGGCAAACTCAAAGATGCCCAAGAACGGTTCGAAGCCTTGTACGCCATACAGGCCGAAGCCAACGCCGATTTGCGCACCCTGCCCTCGGCCTCAGCCATCCGACGACGCCTCGAACGCGCCTTGCGCGATTACATCGGCCTGCTCACCGCCATGCGAAACGTGCCGGGATGGGAAATGATCTACGCCGACATTCACGAATTAGTGAAAGCCGCCACCATCGCCTATAAGAACGACCCGAAAAAGAACACATAAAAAAGAAAAAGCCTTTATGGGAATATAATTGCTTTCCGCAGTACGCTCCGCTCCCGATACTCCATTAAGGAACGGGGCGTACTCATTATTTAGAAACGTTAAACGCTGATTATCCAAACGCCAATTAACAATTGACAATGAATATTACGTCAGGCTTTCAGCCCTCCAAACAAGGCTTGGGCATCAGCACCCCCACCCTCGCGGGATGGGGCTGAAATACATCGGGCTTTCAGCCCTTGTAAGCCGGGCGTTTGCTCGTTTAAATGTTTGTTAACCGAACAACTATTGAACCATTGACAATTCAAAGAAAGCCCCGAAGGGGCGCGTTAATTCAGCCCAATGCGTAGCGTTGGGAGAAAAAAAGCAATCCCCCCAAAGAGGGCTGTAAGCCTGATTTAAATTAATTGTTAATGGTTAATGAACAATGGTTATGCATGGTACACGCCGAATCATATACCCGAAAATAACCATTAACAATTAACTTTTCGTTCTTCGTTTTTCACTTTCCCATAACCATGAACAGCTGACAATTAAAAAACTTTTCTTCTTCCGTGGCGTGCACGTTAAAATATGAATATTCAACCGAAAACTACGGGATATTCCCTACATTTGCATCCAATTTTCAGAAAAAAAGGATGAAAACGAAGATTTTTATGGCAATGCTTCTTCTGGCCTCGGTTTGTCTTTCGTCGTGCGACAAGGACAGGATTTCGTATCCGAAGATGAAGAAGGAACAGAAAAAAGCAATCGAACAATTTATCAGCAGTCAGGGGATTGAGGTGCTGCGCAAATATCCGGCCAACGGCGTATTCGGCGAAAAACAGTTTTATCTCACCGACGAAGGCGTATATATCCATGTCGTCGATTCGGGAAACGGCCAGCGCGCGCAATTCCGGAAAACCGAGGTACTCATGCGATTCAGCGGCCGGAATTTCTTCAAAAAAGACACGACGAGCTTCAACTTTTTTGACAACAAATCCGTGCCGTTCGAGTTTACGTACGGACGTGCCGATATGGTTCTGCATCAACACAAAACAAACAGACAGAGCGCATACTATTACTATTTCAGTACAAGTCTCGAAGTGGCGCTGAGATACGTCGGCGATCGTTCCACCGTCAGAATGATTATTCCGTTCGAGGTGGGAAGCGAGGACCAGCTAAACAGAGGTATTCCGCTCTATTACGAAAAAATAACGTTCCGTTTTTATTGATCCCTTATCGGGGGCTGTCGGCAAAGACCGCCGGATTCAATTCCGCCAATCCGCGTTCGAACGTCCGGACAGCCTCCTCGAGCGTACCGTAATATTCGCCGCCCGAAGCGTTTTTGTGTCCGCCGCCGCCGAAGTAGTTTGCGGCAAAGCGATTGCACGGAAAATCACCGACCGAGCGTAACGAAATCTTGATCTGTTCGCCGTCTTCGCGGATAAATACCGAAAATTCGATTCCGTCGATGCTTAACGGCATATTCACGAACCCTTCCGTATCGCCCGTAACGTACGCATAGCGCTTCAGTTCCTCCAACGACAACGTGATCAGCGCCGTTCTCAACTCCGGATACACTTTCATTTTCTCGTTCATCGTATAGCCCATCAGGCGCATCCGCGATTCGGAATAAACCTGATACACCCTGCGGTAAATTTCGTCCTTGTCAATCCCTTTTTTGATCAGTTCGCTGACCACGGCATAAATATCCGCCCGGTTCGAGTTGTACGTAAAAGCCCCCGTATCGGTCATCATGCCCGTATAGAGGCATTCGGCCGCCTCCTTATTGATATCGTCGTACGATTTGATGGCGCAAAGCAGGCGAAACACAAGCTCGCTCGTCGACGACATGATCGGATACGAAATCACCAGACGGCAAAAATCGCCCGGATTCGGATGATGGTCAATCATCACCTTACGTCCCTCGGCCGCTTCGATAAAAGGTGCCAGCTTGCCGGCACGCTTCGGCTCGTTGTAATCCATATTGAACAACACATCCGCTTCGCGTATCAATTGCTGAGCGTATTCCGGATAACGTTCGTAAACAAGAATATCGTCCGTGCCCGGCATCCACTTGAGAAAGTCGGGAAACTCGTTCGGCACAATCACACTGACCCGCTCTTTCCCGATTTCCGTCAGAAAGTGATACATCCCCAGCGATGCACCGATGGCATCGCCGTCGGGCGAAACATGAGCCATCAACACAAACCGTTCCGCTTTGTCGATATAATTTCGGAAGCGTTGCACTTGAACTTCATCCAGCATTTTCGTAAGCATAATCTTTTCTTTTTTAGTACCGCCAAAGATACAATAAATTTGTTAAAACACAAGGTAGCCCGTCAGCCCCGCTATTATAATCAGCCGGATGATACCCATTTTGAAGAAATAAGCGAGTACAAACGTAGCCAACGCGATCAGCACGCTGCGATAGTCTACGAAATTATGTTCGTTCATCATCAGCAGTGCCGCGGCGGCAATCAACCCGATGGCTGCCGGTTTCATCCACAGCAATGCTCCGTTTACATAGGGGTTGTTTTTGAACATCATAAAGAAACGACTGATAAGCACCATGATCAGGATGGCCGGCAAACAGACGGCCGACGTGGCGATCAACGATCCGACGATGCTGCCCCCCGTCGCCGTATAACCGATGTACGTAGCGCTGTTGATGATGATCGGGCCGGGCGTCATCTGCGAGATGGCAACGATGTCGGTAAATTCGCCCATCGTGAGCCATTCGTGCGCCTCCACCACTTCATACTGCACCATCGACAGCATGGCGTACCCTCCACCGAAACCGAACAGCCCGATTTTAAAAAACGTGAAAAACAATTCGAAATAAATATCGATCATGATTCGGCAATGAACGTATGATAGACCACCCCGAGGA
Organism: Tannerella forsythia; assembly: GCF_003860135.1. GTDB lineage: Bacteria > Bacteroidota > Bacteroidia > Bacteroidales > Tannerellaceae > Tannerella > Tannerella forsythia_A. The sequence continues at coordinate 14,402 of NZ_RQYN01000051.1, read as the reverse complement.
TTCCCGAAACAGCCATGACCCAGATCGGCGAAACAGAGAACCACCAAACCGCAACGGCCGAGAGCAGCGCCAGCGTAACAATCCCCCACTTCAAACCGCTTTTCTTAAGCATATTCACCACCGGAACGGCAATCAAAGCGACGACCGCCGGACGGATCCCGCAAAAGACACGCTCAACCGCGGGGTTTGTACGGATGTCGGCAAAAAAGAAAGCGATCAGTAAAATGGTGACAAACGAAGGGATAGCCGTTCCCAAAACGGTAGCAATCAGTCCGCCATAGCCTTTCGTCTTGTACCCCACAAAAACAGCCGCGTTGATGGAAATCGGTCCGGGCGACGACTGCGCTAACGTCAGCATCTCGGTAAACTCCTCCTGCCCGATCCACCGGCGACGTTCGACCACCTCTTTCTCGATGAGCGGAATCATCACATACCCTCCGCCAATCGTGAATGCCCCGATCTTAAAAAACGAACTGAACAGTGCCCAGTAATGTTTTATTTCCGTTTGAATCATGTGCGAAAGTAAACATAATTAAGGTATAATCATGCAAATTTTACACATTAAAAAAACGATATCCCGGAAAAATATCTACCTTTGCGCCTCAAAATCCAAAAAATAAACGGATTAAAGATAATGATGAAGAAAACGATACGATATATATTTTTCCTTGTATTTACCATATCGGGAGTTGGGCTGAATGTGATGCATGCCCAGCAGATCACCTCTGTTTCGGGAGTTGTGCGCGACTCGATTACGGGCGAAACGTTGCCTTACGTCTCGATGCTCTTCGAAGGTTCTTCGATCGGGGGCATCAGCGATCTCGACGGAAACTTCAATCTGCAAAACAATCAGGGATTGACCACCCTGTCCATCTCATACGTAGGCTACACGACGAAAGTCCTCCGAGTAAAAGCCGGACAGAAGAACGAAGGACTCGAAGTGTTGCTCGCCCCCTCGACGATTCAGATTTCCGAAATCGTTGTCAAGCCTAAGCGCGAGAAGTATAGCCGGAAGAATAACCCCGCCGTCGAGTTGATGAAAAAGGTGGTTGCGCGTAAGGACAGCAACCGCATCACGCAACTGGACGAATATCACACGGAATGTTATGAAAAGATGACCTTGTCGTTAGATAAGTTCGACGCGGATTTCGAGAAGAATAAACTAATGAAAAAGTTTAAGTTCATCAAGAATTACCTCGACTCGTCCGAGATCGACGGCAAACCGATTCTGACGCTCTCACTGCGCGAAAAAATCTCCGACATCTATTACCGGAAAAGTCCGAAGACGGAAAAGATTATCGTCAAGGCGCAACGGCAGCAGGGCGTAGACCAGACACTCGACGAATACGGTACGATCTCGGCCAATCTCGAAGAAATCCTCAAAGGCATCGATGTCTTCGACAATAATATCCCGTTTCTCCTCAACCGCTTTGTCAGTCCGCTCTCGTCCACACTGGCCAATGCCTACTATCAGTATTATATTATGGATACGCTCGATGTGGGAGGCGAACAGTGCGTCGATCTGGCTTTCGTACCGGTCAATCCGCAGAGCTACGGGTTTACGGGACGACTTTATATTACGCTCGACGGTACGTATGCTGTCAAAAAAGTACGTCTGAACGTGCCCCGTCATATCAACCTGAATTACGTCAAAGATTTGCGTATCGATCAGGAATTTAAACGGCGTGAAGACGGGTTGTGGGAGCTGGATAAGGATAACACGTATGTCGTTTTCTATTTTATCGACGGCGGACAGCAGATTTACGCGCATCAGCTTCGCAGTTATTCCGATTATCATTCGCCCGTCATGAACGGTGACTCGATCTTCGGACTGCTGGGGAAAGTACATACGCCATTGGCCAGACATCTGGCACGCCCCGACTCGTTTTGGGTGAATAACCGTCATGTCCCGCTGAAAGAGAAAGAGAATGCCATCGAACATCTGCTCGATCAGTTAAGAGAAGTACCCGTATTCAACGTTTTTCTTAAAACGGTCGAAATCCTGATCTCAGGCTATATCCCGATCAACAACGAACATACGAAGAATAAACTCGACTTCGGCCCGATGAATACGACGTTCAGCTCGAACGTGGTTGAAGGCTTCCGCATTCGTGCCGGAGCGATGACGACGGCTAACCTTCATCCGCATCTGTTCTTCGGAGGATACGCGGCCTATGGTATGAACGACCGTAGATGGAAATACAGCGGACAAGTGACGTACAGCTTCAACGAAAAAGAATATCACGAAAAGGAATCGCCCGTCAACAACCTGTCTTTCCTGCACGAATACGATTTGTACACACCGGGACAGGATTTTCTCTTCACGAGTAAGGATAATGTCTTCGTAGCATGGAAGGTTGGTAAATCGAATCATCACATGAACTACCTGCGCAAAACGCGCCTCCAATACGAAAAAGAATGGCTCAACGGATTGAGCATCAAAACATGGATGCAACACCAAAATAACGAAGCGACAGGAACGCTGCGGTATATTCTTCATAAAGATGACGACATCTACCTTCGTCTGAGAGACATCACCACCGTAGAATGGGGCGCTCAGTTGCGCTTTGCTCCGGGCGAACGGGCGTACAACAGTCGTCTGGGAAAAAGCTCGGCGTTAAATCTGTCGAAAGATGCTCCGGTCTTCAAACTCTCGCACCAAATCGGGTTCAATGGCTTGCTCGGAGGAGAATACCGCTACAACCGGACGGAAGTAAGTGTGAGCAAACGTATCTGGCTGTCATCGTTCGGACATATCGATGCTAACCTGAAAGGCGGAAAAGTATGGGACGAAGTGCCGTTCCCGCTGCTCATCATGCCGAATACGAACCAAGCGATCACCATTCAGCCCGAAGCTTTCCATCTGATGAATCCCATGGAGTTTCTGGCCGATCAGTACGTCTCGTTCGAGGCTTCTTACCATCTGAAAGGATGGATTCTGAACCGCATACCGCTTATCAACCTCTTGCAACTGCGTGAGGTAGCTTCGATCAGTGGCGTATGGGGTAGCCTGAGCGACAAGAACAATCCGGACAAACGCTACGGACTGTTCGTCTTCCCCGAAGGCTCGCAGGCATTCGGAAACAAGCCGTATCTGGAGTTCAGCGTAGGAGTAGAAAATATTTTGCGCGTCCTGCAAATCAATTACTACCGTCGACTGAGCTACCTCGATCATCCCGATATTCAGAAGCACGGGATCCGCATCGCCATGCGCTTCTCATTCTGATAGGTTGCAGTATTCTTGCGGTAATATTTGGGTGTATTTCGTGCAAAAAAAGCATGAAGATAGCGAATAAATACAGACGGATTGCCGAAAACAATCAACTTGTGAGTGTCACTCACAAGTTCAAAACTATTCCTTGCTGATGGAGTTTATCAAGATAAAAACGATACGCTATGAAATACAGAATCAGAAAAATTGAAGAGAGCGAACAGGACTTGTTGGAAGATTTCCTTTATGAAGCGATTTTCATCCCCGAAGGGGTAACGCCGCCCGACAGGTCGATTATCGAGCATCCCGACCTGCAGCTCTATATTCGCAACTTCGGCGCGTACGACCACGACCACGCGCTGCTTGCCGAAGTAAACGGAACGGTCGTGGGTGCCGTATGGGTGCGTATGATGAACGATTACGGCCATGTCGACGACCAGACTCCCTCCCTCTCCATATCGCTTTATCCGGAATACAGAAACCGAGGAATCGGAACGGCGATGATGCAGGAAATGCTTCGCTACCTCAAAGAAAAAGGCTACACGCACACCTCTCTTTCCGTTCAGAAAGCAAATTATGCGGCAAGGTGGTACCAACAATTGGGTTTCACCGTCGTAAAAGAAAACAGCGAAGATTATGTCATGATAAAGCAATTGTAAGTGCAATTGCTTAGAGGCAAGCAGCACCAGCAGGCGGTTTCGGAACCGCTTCTTGCGGCCCCTCTCGGTTGAAAATAATGGGTCTGTGTTGCTGCAAGCCGTACAGAAAATTCGCCCAAAATACCCATTTGTTCGGACATGTTTACGTAAGTTATGGCATAGAAAAATCGAAATACACAACATTTGTCAATACCTCTCTTGTGAGAAAAAATAAAATGGTGGCTAAACCGTTTTTGCTGGAAATATGAAATACGCAAAGTTCCCAACCGTTAACAAGCAAACTTGTCTAAGCAAAACCTCCTCTTTCAACCTCACCGTTGCGAGAAGATAATTCTATGTGTATAAACTTAAATGCCTGATAGTCATAAAAACTCCAAAGGACTTTTAATTTTTGATTTGGAAATATCGGTTATATGCGTGTAAATCTCTGTCGTTTTGACGGATGAATGCCCCAATAATTGCTGAATGTACCTGATATCAGTGCCGTTTTCAAGTAAATGGGTGGCAAAACTGTGTCGCAATATATGCGGCGTTACCTGTTTTTTGATTCCGGCTCTCACAGCTGCATCTTTCACCACATTTTGCACGCTTTTTTCGGAATACAGTCCACCTCCTTGTCCCTCTATCAGATAATCTTTGGGTTTATATTTAAAGAAATACACCCTCAAATCTTGTAATAATTGATAAGAAAGCATAACAACCCTGCCTTTGTTTCCTTTTGAATTTCTAATATGAACAACCATATTGCCGGAATCTATATCTGTAATTCTCTGGTTTAATAACTCACTCAAACGTAACCCACACCCATACAGAAGTTTAATAATACACTTGTGCTTTTGATTGGTTGTTGAATCAATCATTCTCTTCACTTCATTCATACTTAAGTATTTCGGCAATGCATGTGTTTTGCGGGAAGGGTACAGATGTTTCAGATTCAGATTCACACCAACCACCAATTGGTAAAACTTATCTATTGATGCTACTATCATCCTTTGGTATGAATGGCTCACGGAATGTTTATCAATTTTCCAAAATACATACTTTTCTATTTCAGCTACACCAAACTCATCCGGATTGTCGAATTTTTTTTCGGCAATTTGCAGAAAGTTTTTTACTGCACTTTTGTAGTTGAGAATAGAGTTTTTACTATATCTTTGAAGTATCAACTTCCTTTCATAATCGGCTAATAACGTTTCAATTTGCATAGTGTTTTGTTTTTTGCAAATATAGCAAAACATTCGTAAATACAAATATTTTTTTAGTCAGATCTTCCGATTTATTAAATTGATTTATTGACATATATCCCGTCTTTGAAGAATTAGACATAAAATAATATACGAATGTTATAAGTTTAACATATACGAATGTTGTATATTTGTTACGTAAATAATACGTTACCGGGCATTGTAAAACGACATTCAAACAAGAAATATGAGCATAGAAAATATTAGACAATTCATAAAAGAAAAAGCAGAACAATTCGGTGCCAAAACAGACAACGAATTCAACAAGCCTTATGTTGAACGAAACAACACCGGACAAGAAGCACTCAAAGACAACGGAGCTTATTTTGGCTTTATACATCCAGAGGAAGAAGCGTCTGGACCCTTTCACGATTTTTCCTTAACGATTTTTCCAAACGACCAAAACAAACCTTGGTTAGTGTGTCTTGGAATTGGTTCTAGTGGTTTCAAGAATGACTACGAACTTGCAACCTATCCTGGACTTAGAAGATTATTTTCAAAGCTGACTGACGAAAGAGGATTTTGCAAATCTGACTTTTCAGATATCGAAACTAGTCTACCAAAATCAATCACTGGTAGCCTAGACTTACAGCACATAAAAAACACGATTAAAACTTACACCAAAGTTTTACCGACCTGCCAAATAGTTGACGACCCAGAAAGCGAAATAGGAAAACAGATTATTGCAGCCTTTGTAGCTGGTTATGCTAAACTTAGAGATTGGCCTTCCAACAAAGACCATAGAAAAGCAGTCTCAGAGGCCTTAGAACCATTTTTAAAAACAGATACAATTGATGAATCAGAAGAGGTGAAGAATCTTTTAAACGAAAGAAAGTATATCGTTCTTCAAGGACCTCCCGGAACTGGCAAAACAAGAACTGCAAAAAGTGTTGCAGAAAAAATAGGAGCTAAAACATTCTTCACTCAATTTCACGCGGAGACAAGTTTCTCTGATTTTATTTTTGGTATTCGACCAGACACAGCCAACGAAGAACTGAGATACAAAGAAAATCTCGGTAGTTTTTCAGAGGCATTAAAATATGCTCTTGACCACAAAAGCGAAAAAGTAATCCTAATCATTGATGAAATAAACAGGGCTAATCTCTCAAATGTATTGGGGCCTATCTTTTACCTTTTCGAACATAAAATGGATGTCTCGAATGTTGAGATTGAAATTGCACCCAATTTCAAAGTGAACAAATTACCTGACAACTTTTCTGTAATTGCCACAATGAACACTGCCGACAGAAGCTTGGCCGTTGTAGATTTTGCACTAAGAAGACGTTTTGCCTGGTACACACTCAAGCCCAAAGCGATTAAATCAAAACAGTTTTTTATTGAAGACTTTAGTAGAATTCAAGAAATATTTGACTGGTATGCCTCAAGCACTGAACTAACCTTGCAACCTGGACAAGGCTACTTCATCGCTAACTCTGAAGACGAAATGAAAAATCGTATTCGTTATGAAATATTCCCTTTGATTAAAGAATATTTACAAGAAGGTCTTTTGCGAAATGCTAAAGAAGAGTTTAATAACTATTTCTCGACCAGAATAAACCTATCTCTTTTCGAATGACAAAGCCATTAGATGTTTTTTGCGAAATTCCTTGCCTAACTGAACAATCAAAACAGTTAGGTGGAGTTGCTTTGCAAAAAAAGTGGTTCAAGTCAGCAGATAAAAGGATTATTGGGCAATATCTTCAGAAATTTATTGACTATAACTCTGAGCAATTTAAATTCCTAGGTGTTCAACCATATATAATTGGCTCCGACCAAAGTACAGCACTAACATTCCGTTCATCTGGTTTCATTGGTTCAATTCCATTGAGAGCTTCTGACACTGGAAAGCAAATCGGTGATTTCGTTGTTATGCCTCGGTTTACCGGGCGTGACAGATTTGAAGACTATATTGAAATTCTTAATCTGCTTGGAACTGAAATTAGCCCAGAGGTAATTGGTAGCTTACCATTGGCATCAGGTAAGAATTTCAGACCGCCATTGTATTTGGAGGCTGTGAAATTTATAGCAGCTCTTGAAAAATTGACAATGAGACCGTGGAGAAAGTTTGACAATATTGAAAAAGTATCAAACCAGCCTACTGGTCAAATAAATTGGACAAAATATATAAACAAAGAATTCAAAGTAGAAAATAGATTAAAATTTCCGGCAAGAACAAATGTGTTGAGTGAGTTTCATTCTGAATATTCGGAAATTAGATATGTCTTTGACATTTGTAAAAGTGAACTACTTTCAGCCAATACACCCCAGAGAATTAAGAACACTTTGCGAACAAAATTAAGTTTCCTCGAAGAACGTTTATATCATCATAAACCAAAAGCAACCAATAAGGTCACAATCCGATTTTCCGATAGTCCAACCGTGAAAGCCTGCAAGGAACAAGCCAATAAGATTTTAAACTTTAACCTTATAGACAGTACCGCGTGGCGGGTAGACTTTTCAGATGTATTCGAGAAATTTATTCAACATATTTTCAAAGAAGCTGCAAAAGAGACTGGTGGACGGCTTTATTCAAACTTTAAGTTTCATTCTAGGACATCGAAGCATTACTCCTGGGAACTCAAACACATCGAGCCGGACGCAATTTTTCAAAAAGAAAATGTTTTGGTTTTTATTGATGCCAAATACAAATCTAATTTATATAACAAGTTTGACCAAAGTGAAGTTCTGAAAGAAGACCACAGACACGACTTACACCAAATAATGGCTTACTCATCATTCAGTAAGACAGATTTTAAATTTGGTTTCTTGTGTTATCCATCTGACCGAATCGAAATAAAAAGCATTCAGTATAAAAACGGCATCAATGAAGTGACAAATACAATATTTATCTTAGGCGTCCCATTAAAAAAAGACAGTATTAACGAGACAAAACGACTATTGACAAATGAACTTAACGAAATTGAAAGAAGAACAACGACCCGGTAACACGCGGTATAGTTAATTGCCGGTGCAGTGGGTATTCGAGCGGCACAGCTCGTATCAAAAGTAGTTGTAACTTGACAGGAAAGTGCTTCGAAATCGGCAACTAACCATACCGCCAACCGTTATGGGCAAGCATAAAAAACGACACGACCGTCAGATAACGAACAGAAAAATGAAAGACAAAATGCCAACGCTTCAGCAAAATCAAAAGAGTTGCATCTCTACGCTCAAAGCCAATTCAATGCAGCACATTTGCTTTTGCCTCAACGCACACGACAATAAATAGACTTTGATAATGCTTGAAATATTAAATAATAGAACAGTACATACCCACGAAAATGAACAGTTTCGTAGGATTGTTGATATTATTGAAACAACTTTTGATAAGTTAGGTTATAATGGTTTATTGATTGGAAATCCATTCAATGAATCATATTCTCGTTTTCGAGCAGATGCCATTTTATACTACAATAATGGACTTATATTGATTGATTTCAAAGATTACAAAGGAATAATCAAATTACCTCCAAATGAAAATGAATTTCATTCAACAAAGTGGCATAATGAAAGTCCAAAGGACAGAAGTAGATTAGAAATAAAGGCAGGTGCGAGCTTTATTAATCCTTTTAGACAATTGGTTTTTTATCGCAATGCTTTTAGAGAATTAGTTGAGAAAAACAAATATTTAGACGGAATAAACCCAGCAAGAGTCTGTATCGCAAATATATTTTCTGGACCAATTGAAATTCATAATGAAGTTCCAAGAAATTTACCCTATTACAAACTTACTCAAGAATCAGATTTAGGTAATTTTCTTTACGACTTTGCAAGTGAAAACTCGTACACAGAAGAAATTGCAAAAGTTTTAAAAAGCATTTTTCCTGCCGAAAAATGGATTAAAAACATTGAAATTCCTATCAATGAACAAATCATTGAAAAGCAGATAACTGAAATTGACATTGAAGTTGAAAAAAATATTGTTGATTTTCTCAAGGAAGAAAATGGTGGAATTCTTGTTTTAGAATCTATGAATGCTGAAGATAGAGATTCTTGGTTGCGATTTATTACAAACGAAGCAGTGAATCACAATATTCCCCAAATTGAAAAATGGTCACATTCAGCAAGAATTAGTAAGAAAATACAAAGACGGAGCAATATAGAAACAGAAGGAATTTACAGTGTTATTTATGGCGGTTCTGATATTGAAGGACAAAATGAAGATTCGGACAAAGAGGAACAAGAAGAAGAGTTGCTGGAAGTTATTCCTTTAAAATCAAGCAAAGATATTGACGAAAAAGCATTGGTTATTATTACCGAAGCTCATTTAGTAAGTCGCAGTTTAAGTCAATCTGAATTATTGCGTTTTGGTTCTGGTCGTTTACTTGAAGATATTATTAAATTTCTTAATCCTGAAAGCAATCGAAAAATTGTATTTATAGGCGACCCTTATTCTTTAACATTTGGAAAAGATGAAGATTCCGCATTAAATTTGAAAACCTTGTCGGAATTATACGATAAAGATAGAATTAAATACTTCCGTAAACAAATAGACAACAAATATTCAGATGGAAAAGAAAAATTACGAACTGATTTAGCAACAAGCATTGAAAAATCGCTTTTCAATATTTTGAATTATAGTTTTGATGAAACTACTTTAATTGACTTACAAGACGATAACCAAAGAATTCAAAATTTACAATTGTGGTTTTCTAAGGCGTTTTCTAATGAACCTGATAATGCAGTTTTATTCTATTCGAAAAAGGATTGCTTGAAAACTAACAAGTGGATTAAAAAACAATGTTTGAGAAATGGAGAAAGTTTGGGAATAGGTGATTTACTAATCGTAAATAACAATATTTCTATTCCAGATGATAGTGGGTTCCAAATTCCAAGAAGAATTGTAAACGGAATGTTTTTAACCGTGCTTGTTATTAAAGAATCTCAGCAGGAACCAATTAAAATTCGTCAATCAGAAAAACCTATAATCTTATCTTTTACCAAAATAAAGGTAAAATGTTTGAGTTTGGTAGGTTCACCGGAAACTGACATATGGATTTTGGACAATTATTTTAATGGTGAAGATAATTTAACAAAAGAAGAGCAAATTGCTTTCAGAGTTTTTATAAATGCAAAAATTAACGATGAAAAACAAAAGAAAAAATTTGAAAACAGCCAGGAGTATAAGCAATTACTAGAGGATAACCAATATTTCTTGCTTTCAAATGAAGAAAAAGAAGCCATAAAAACACTCATCAAGAACTACAATTTACCAAAAGAAAAGAAAGAGAAAGTTGAAACGAGTAGAAATTCCAGAAGTTTGCTCTCTAACTACTACAAGAAATATTCAAAGAAACTATTTTTTCAAATCAAGGATTCTGACCCATTTGTAAATGCTGTTTTTGTTAAATACGGTTGGGCAATAACTGTTCATAAAGCAATCGGTTCGAATTATAACGAAATAATTATAAAAGGACACCGTAAAGAAAATGATGGTATCACAAATGATAGTTACTTCCGTTGGTTGTATAGTGGAATCACAACAGGTAAAATTGTCAATATTACCTCGCCTCAAAAAATAAATCCTTTTATGGATTGTGTATTCGAAGACATTTCTGCAAGTGGCGTTTCCATAAAATCAAAACAATTCCTCATTTTTGAAAATTACGAAGTTGAAACAAAATATGCAAATAAGGTTCAATCAATTGAAAACCAAAATGTAATAGGTACTATTTGTGAAATTTCAAAATTATTGGAACAAAATGGATATTTACTTGAAAGTTCAAAAAAGTATTCTGAATACTTGACAAAAGCACTTTACTCTATCCCTCAATGTAAAAATAAACAATTGATTCTAAATATAGACAACAAAGGCTCAAAAGATAATTTTGCTGTTAGCAATATGCGTATTGAAAACCTCAATGGTGCAGATGAAATAATTATAAAATCGTGCATTGAAGGTTGTTTTGAGCAAAAACAAACCATTACTTCATCAGATAACAACCCTGAATTACCAAGAGATTTTCGAGAAGAAATTTATTCTGCCTGGATAGAAAGTTGCAATAATGAAAGCATTAGCCTTAAAATAATACAAAGCCATAAAAATCAAGATGTTTTTCGTGCAACTTCTGAAAAAGACGATTTGACTTTTAGAGTTTGGTACGGCACAAGTGAAAACAATCACACAAAAGGATTTTTTTCAAAAATCGAAATTTTGGAGAAATCTTCTGATATACTAGTGGCAATAATCAAAAAAATATGTCTTGGAATAACAGAGTAAATAGTAATTATAGAGAAGAACGTCCTTCCGCACCAATATATGCTTTGAGAAAAGAAGGAAAACTCGAAGATGCTTATCAGTTGGTTCTAAGTCTTTATCAGCAAGATTTTGCTGATGATGACATAAATAAAGCATTTTCTTGGGTATTGATAGATTTATGTAAAAAGTTTATTTCAGAACAAAATCTTAGTAAGGCACAAACTTATTTCAATCAATTGTCAAGTATTCAATTTGAATACGAAGATGAGTTTGTTGAAACCATTAAAAAGCAGATTCATTTTCTCAAATCCAAAATTGACAAGAACTATGCTCAAATACAACAAGCCGAAGAACTAAGTAAAAACGGAAAAAATCAGGAAGCATTAACAATTTTCAAAAATCTAATTTCTCAAAACAAACTTACAGAATTACATCACGAATCCTACGGTTGGGTAATTTACAGACACATAAAAGCTGAAGAAAGCAATCTATCATCTGTTGAAGTGAGAACATTTTTGAGAGATTATATGAACTTAAAGAATGAAAGACCGTCAATGCTTCATTCTATGATTTTAAATTTTGCCCTAAAATATTCTAAAACTCACAGCGATTTTAAGTTTTACAATTTCTTCGTTTTATGGAATCCCGACAATCTTCGATACGAGGATTTGCACGATGGATATAAAGATGGAAAAAATATTCCTTCGCTTATTTCACGCATTTGTAGAGAGTTTGTAAATTCAAACACCGAAATAAACATTGAAGAATTTTTAAGTAAAATTGACCTAAGCAAAGAAATCGTTTTAGACTTTTTCAGAGAAATCATTTTTTGGAATATTTTCAATGCTCACAAGGAAAATAAATTTTCCGAATTGTGGAATTTGTTTGAGAAATATAATAACAATTATTCCAAACACGGACAATCAAAATGGCATTCTGAAATTTTAAATCTTGCTGAAAGGTTTATGGAAGAAAATGACGAATGGCGTTTTCTAAATTTTTTCAAAAATTGGAATCCAGAAAATTTAAGAACTGAAGATTGGAAAGAAACAAAAAAAGACGAACACACTTACAAACCATTAGCAACAAAAGCAATTAAAAAGGCTTTTGAAGTTCTGAAAACTCAAACATCTGAACAGAATTTATCTTGGCTAATACAGCCTTATGAAAAAGCTATCAAATTATTTCCCGATGATGAATGGTTACTGAGAGAAAAAGCCTTATTACACTTCAAAAACAACGAATTAGAATTAGCTATCAAAATCTATAAACACCTTGTTTTGGAACTTGCAGACAAACATTACGTTTGGCATGAGTTTTCAGACTGTATTATTTCTGATAATTCTTTAAAAATTGGAATGTTGTCAAAAGCATTGAGTTTAGAAAAAAAACGAAGATTTTCTAGGAGACATTCATTTAGATTTAGCAAAAGCATTAATTGATGAAAATCTATTAGAAAATGCACTTATTGAACTTGAAGCATACAAGAAACATCGGGAGATAAAAGGTTGGAAACTTTCTTCAATTTTTGATGAATTACAACAAAAGGCAAGTCCAGTTAAACAAAATTTAAAAGATAATTGGAAACTATACAAAAAATATATTCCTTTTGCTGAAAACTTTGCTTATGCTGATTTTAATTGGAAGGAAGTTGTTTTAGCGGATAAATGGAAGGACAATAAAGGAAAAGAACGTTTGACTTTTACTGACGGTAAAACAATAGAATTTGCAATCGGGAAAAATCGTTTTGAAGTTTTAAGACAATCGGAATTAGGACAAATTTTTAAATTTAAACTTCACAAACAAGAAATAAAAAAAGAAGTTGAAGCAAAATTCGCTCGGTATGGAAAAACTGTTGTTACAGAATACAAGTATATTCCACTTATTGTGGAAAAATCAGAAAAAAAACATTGGGAGATTTTGGAAGATACTTTTGCTATTGTTGATTACATCAACAAAGAAAAAAACATCATTCACGCAATTACAACAGAGAACAAAGAAGTCTTTTTTCCTCAAATCAAAAGTGAACTACAGATTGGAGATTTTCTAAGAGCAAAGAGTTACACAAAAAAAGTAAAAGACGAAGACCGAACAGAATTGCGGCAAATTCAGAAAATTGACAAAAATTCTGTTATATCAAAATTCCAAACTCAAATTGCTATCGTTGACGGAGTAAACGAACAAAAACAATTATTTCACTTTGTAATTTCTTCCAAGTTACAAGGAATTGTAAAATTCACAGAAACTAACCTACGACCAAACGAAGGCGACTTTATCAAACTTTCATTCGCTACAAAAACAGACAAAGACAAAAAACTACGAGTGAAAATCTTATCGATTGAGTTGACAGAAGAAACAAATCCAAACTTACGAAAAGACATTACAGGAATTATGGAAATGAAATATAAAAATTATGATGAGGATCGTCCTGACTTTGCATTTATTGGAGATTACTACGTTCCAAAATATCTTTTAGAGAAACACAACATAACTGATGATTGCAGAGTAAATGCAAGAGCAATTTATGCAGGCGACAAATGGAAAGTAACAGAAATTGAAAAAATATAATTCCTACGCTTTTGGTGGCACATTTGCATTTTTTCCAACACTCAAAGCCAAACGAAAAATGCAAAAGAGCCACCAAGCCACCGCACGGCAAAAACAGACACTAAATGACTGATAGACAAAATAAAATAAAAGAAGGGCAGCACACAACATCGTATACAAAACATTTGGAAATCAGTGAGTTATCGAGCGTTTTAGCCCGTATCAAAAGTACTTGTAACTGATAGGGCAGAGCTTCGAAATGCCAAACGTTTCATATACGTAACCGTTGGGTGCAAGCTAAGAAAAACAGCGTACCTCACGATAACAGAAAAGTGCCGAAGGTGTTTTCCTGATATTGTAACCGAATTGAAATAAAAGTAGTAATTTTGCAGTTCATAAGAAATAAATAAACTGGACGAAAGTTATTTTTCCACAGAGCCCCCGAAGCAGAAAAAGATAAGCCCTTAAAACGGGGACGTGGCAGCCAAAGAAAAAGCAAAGTGCTGGTTATGGCGGAAAGTGAAATGGTTGCATCGCCCGCA
>NZ_RQYN01000006.1 GCF_003860135.1 Tannerella forsythia | reverse complement strand
ACAGATTTATTAGAAACAATTTGCGGGAAATAAATCTTCACACAGATTTATTAGAAACAATTTGCGGGAGACAAATCTTCACACAGATTTGTTACAAACAATTTGCGGGAGACAAATCTTCACACAGATTTGTTACAAACAATTTGCGGGAGATAAATCTTCACGCAGATTTATTTTTTTCGTTCTACCTGTACCATCTTATACATTCTGTCCGAAGCGCGGATACGTTCGGCTGTCTTGATCGAGAAGCGCTCGCCTTTTACAGTCGACGGAACGGGTCGCAGGTCTACGCGTATCTCTTCGACGGTCTGAAACAACGCGCCTGTCGTGGGGCCGGTGATCAGAATCTCATCTCCCACGCGCAGTTCTCCGCTCTCCATCTCGAATTCGGCTACGCTAAGCCCGGAAAAGTACTTGATGCCTCGTGCGACGTACTCTTTTCGTTTTGTAGCGCTCGACCCGTAATGACTGCTCCATTCGCCGAGCCGCTGTCCGAGGTAATAACCATCCCAGAAGCCGCGGTTGAAGACCGATTTCAGTCGCTCGTCCCATGCGGCGATCTTTTCGTCCGTGAAAGAGCCTTCGCAATACGCCTGTACGGCTTCTTTGTAGCACGATGTGACGATGTGTACGTACTCGGGTCCGCGTGCCCGACCTTCGAGCTTGAATACCCGCACGCCCGCGTCCATCATCTTATTCATAAAATGAATCGTTTTTAAGTCTTTGGGCGACATGATATATTGGTTCTCGACATCGAGTTCGATATTCGTTTCCCGATCTTTTACGGTGTACCCGCGTCGGCAGATCTGCATGCAGGCGCCACGATTCGCGGAGGCGTTCATCTCGTGGAGGCTCAGGTAACATTTTCCCGAGACGGCCATGCAGAGCGCACCGTGGCAAAACATCTCGATGCGGATCGGTTCTCCTTTCGGGCCACAAATTCCTTGGGTGCCGATCGCGTCGTAGATGGCGCGTACCTGCGTGAGGTTCAACTCGCGTGCAAGCACGACGACATCGGCAAAACGAGCGTAGAATTTCAGCGCCTCCGTATTCGAGATGTTCAGTTGGGTCGAAAGGTGTACTTCCTGCCCGATGCTGTTGGCGTAGGCCATCGCCGCGACATCGGCCGCGATGATCGCCGAGACGCCGGCTTCCTTCGCCGCGTCGATGATGGTGCGCATGAGCGGCAGGTCTTCGTCGTAAATAACGGTGTTCACCGTCAGATAACTTTTTACACCGTGTTCATCGCAGATCGAAGCGATCTTGCGCAAGTCGTCCGTCGTGAAGTTGTTCGACGAGCGGGCGCGCATGTTCAGCCCCTCGATGCCGAAATACACCGAGTCGGCGCCTCCCTGAATGGCTGCCATCAGTGATTCGTACGAACCGGCAGGGGCCATGATTTCAAAATCAGCTATGTTACATTTCATAAGAATACAAGTTATTTTACCG
The DNA here is from genome assembly GCF_003860135.1 of Tannerella forsythia. Classification (GTDB taxonomy): domain Bacteria; phylum Bacteroidota; class Bacteroidia; order Bacteroidales; family Tannerellaceae; genus Tannerella; species Tannerella forsythia_A. The sequence goes on along the minus strand of NZ_RQYN01000006.1, from coordinate 79,277 downwards.
GAAAGTCCCGACGGTCGACCGGAATATCCGGTATGGTATGATAAGAAACAAACCGTTGGGTGGGGTAAGCCCATCGGATGTCGTCGTGTGCTTCGAGGGCCGTCAGGATATCTTCCCAGATGGCTGATTCGGTGCTTCGTATCTTTCGCGGTTCACAGAGATAGCGCCCCGTCAGACGAATACCGTTCTCGACGAGCGTGAGGTACACAATCGGTGTGAGGTGTTGATAGTGCACGTAATACATTTTGCTTGCCTCGCAAAGCCCTTCCTCGGCCGATTGTACGACATCTGCTCCGTATTTGTTGAGAATTTGCAACAGAATCTCTTTCGTTTTCGTCCAGTTGCTGTCGAACGTGATGCGTATCTGTACCTCGTTCCAGATGTATTTGAAGCCCTGATCGTAGTTAGCTTGCGGCATCGTGAACACCCGTCGGTTGGGGATATGGATGATGCGTCCCGTGCTTTGTTCGGCATCGATACGGTTACCGACTTCGAGAATCGTGAATTGAAAGAGCCGTATGTCGATGATGTCTCCTTTGTCTTCGCCGATTTGCACACGATCGCCTACCGTGAACGGTTTGCGTATCATGATAAAGAGCCATCCCGCCATATTCTCCAGCAAGTCCTTGAGTGCAATGGCGATCCCGGCCGAGAGTAATCCCAGAAACGTACCTACGTGATGAAAAGCGTTAACCCAGACCATCCCGATCAGGATAATCACTGTGGTCGGGGCCACGAACGACATGATTCGTTTCCATAAATAACGACTCTTGTGATTGTTCGTGGTCTTCCACACCAACCTCAGGATGATAAGCCGTACGAGCCACACCAACAAGATAATGATCACAGAAACAATGATCTTCTCTTGCGTATCGGAGTCGATACCCAGCGAAAAAGGAGGATTCGGAAAGAGAGTCTGCATACGTAAACCAAAACAATTTAAAGTTCAAAAATACATAATTAATTTCAGATCGGCATAAAAAAAGCTTGTAAGGCATCGTTTTCTCTGCGCGACGAGAACAATTATCCCTCGCAGATGGTTGTACGATAAATGGCCGTACTCACTGTTTAAGTGCTCGGCTTTCTTATTTTTTAACGATATCAAAACGTAAAACAGATGACATTCGAAGAAATACTTGTCCATCGCCGCTCGGTGCGTAAGTACGATCCGGCGAAAGAGATTGATCCCGAAACAGTCAGACGCTGTATTCTGCTGGCCACGCTTGCCCCGACGAGCAGTAACATGCAATTGTGGGAAGCGTATCACGTAACCGACCCGGAGACGCTGCGAAAACTCTCGCAGGCTTGCCTCGGACAGTTGGCGGCGAGCTCCGCGAAGCAGATGGTCGTCTTCGTCACACGACAGGATTTATACCGGCAACGCGCCCAAGAGGCGCTCACGTTCGAACGTGGAAATGTCGCACGCAATAGTCCGTCACCTCGTCAAGCAAAACGTATTAAACGATGGGAGTTGTATTATACGCGGATCATGCCGTTTCTCTATGCCCGATGCTTCGGACTGCTCGGAGCATTACGCAAAGTATTGGCATGGTGCTTTGGGCTTTTCCGTCCTATGGTGCGTCAGGTTTCGGAAGGCGATATACGTGTGGTGGTGCATAAATCGTGCGGTCTCGTGGCACAGACGTTTATGCTTGCCATGTCGGATGCCGGATACGATACGTGTCCGATGGAAGGTTTCGACAGTCGTATGGTAAAACGTATTCTGAAGCTGCCACGCGGCACGGAGATCAATATGATCATTTCATGCGGCGTGCGGTTGCCCGAAGGTGTCTGGGGCGAACGTTTTCGTGTGCCGTTCGATCAGGTTTATCGGAAGATTTAAAACAGAAGAGGTCAGGAGCGAAGCATTCGTTCGGGCTTTCAGTTTTTGTAAGCCCCGAAGGGATGCTCTATTGTTTCCGTAAGACGCAGCCGGATATTGGAAAGAAAGCCTTTTCGGACTGGGAAGGCTTTTTCGTTTTTTACGTTCTCATTAACAATTATCAAACGACAACTCAACAAATTTTTCTACCTTTGCCCGGCAAACAGAACAGAAAGCATGAAAGTCAAAATTGTCAATACTTCTCACCATCCGTTGCCACAGTATGCAACCCCTCTTTCGGCAGGGATGGATGTGCGTGCGAACTTGCCGGAGCCGATTGTGCTTCGTCCGCTCGAACGTAGACTGATTCCCACCGGCCTATTCATCGCGCTGCCCGAAGGATACGAGGCGCAAATACGTCCGCGCAGCGGATTGGCGCTCAAGCATGGGATCACGTTGCTAAACACACCGGGCACGATCGATGCCGATTATCGCGGCGAAATCGGGGTTATTTTGGTGAATCTCTCGAACGAGCCGTTTACCGTGAACGATGGCGAGCGAATCTGCCAGATGGTCATTGCCCCTCATGCACATGTGACATGGGAACTCGAAGAAATACTCGACGAAACGGAACGAGGCGCCGGAGGGTTCGGACATACGGGAAGGAGATAAAATAAAGACGGAAGATCTCCGCAGAATGCTGAATAACAATTATCATACGACCTTTGAATAAAAAAAGAAACATACTGCTTGGAACGAGATGGATAGGCGCGAAATACCGTTCTGTCGTTTTATGGAGCATCCTGCTGTTGTATGCGGGTATACTCTCGGCCGCGCCTCATGCTCAGCCCCGTAAGACGTCATCGCCCGCAGCCATACAGCGCAAGGTAGATTACTTTTTCTACGAAGGGGTGAAACTGAAGAACGAAGGAAAATATGACGCTGCGTACGAAATGTTTTATCACTGCCTCCAAACGGATTCTACGGCAGCCGCACCTCTCTACGAACTCTCGGCTTTTTACCTGCAGCTCAATCAGCCTGAGAAAGCCGCCGTTTTTCTGCGGAAAGCAGTCGCGTATGCTCCTTCCAACTTCCATTATAAATTAGCGCTTGCTTCCCTCTCGCTCAACATCGGCATGTATGGCGAAGCGGCCGAGATTTATCGCGAACTTGTAAAGACCTACCCCGGTAAAGTAGAGCTGAATTATTATCTCGCCGAGGCGCTGACACAGGCTGGCGAGATCGGCGAGGCCATCGACCGATTTAATGATCTGGAGAATGCCGTCGGGATGAATGAAGCGCTCTCGACGCAGAAATACAAGCTGTACATGCAGATTGAAGAACCGGAAAAAGCGTTCGGCGAACTGAAAAAACTGGCCGACAAATATCCTTCGGATGCGCGATATCCGATCCTGATCGGCGACCTCTACCTCCAGCAGAACGATACGGTAAAAGCATACGAATATTACCAAAAGGCGCACGGTATCGACCCATCGAACCCATATTATACGGTTTCGATGGCTAACTATTACGAGCAGGTGGGGGATCATGAGGCTGCCGAGGCGCAGATACGTACCGCTTTGGTAAATAAAGATCTTGACGTAAGTACAAAGATGGGGATTCTGGCACGTTATATCGGTCAACTGCAACAGTCACGGAACGGTACCGAATCGGCCAACGCACTTTTTCAGACCTTGCTCGAGCAACACCCCGAAGATACGGAACTAAAACTTCACTACGGCAGTCTGCTGGCGATGCAAGGCAAAACGGATGAGGCACAATTCCAATACCGGCTGGTTACCGAAATGGAGCCCGACAATGAATCGGCCTGGCAGCAACTCCTTAATTTAGCCTTCCGTGCCGAAAATATCGACGAAGCCATCCGCATCTGCCGGAAATGTCAGGAACTTTTTCCCGAAGCGCCGGGATATTATTTCTACCTCGGTATCGCATATTACCAGCAGAAGGATTATCAGAAGGCACTTGAGACCTATCAGGAAGGGCTGGCCAAGATACCCGAAGAAAATCGACCGCTGCGCTCCGACTTTTACGGTCAAATCGGTGACATCTATTATCAGATGAAACAGGTGGAAGAGGCTTTCAGCGCTTATGAAGAAGCGCTGAAATACAACGATAAGAATGTACCCGTGCTAAACAACTACAGCTATTTCCTGACGCTTCGTAAACGAGACTTGGATAAGGCCGAACGGATGAGCGCCCAATGTATCAAACTGGAGCCGAATAACCCGACGTATCTCGATACGTATGCGTGGGTCTTTTTTATGAAAGGGAACTATACGCTCGCGCATATTTACATCCGCAGTGCGCTCGAAAAAGATACGACGAACAGTTCCGAACTCGTCGATCATTATGGCGACATCCTCTATATGATGGGCGATAAGGAAAAAGCATTGGAGCAATGGAAGAAGGCGAAAGAGTTGGGCAAAGACACGGAAATATTGAAACGCAAAATAGCAGAAGGAATATATATTGAAGACCCGAATGAAGAATAAAAAAATATCACTTAGATCGTTATGGATGTATGTGTGCATCGTCCTGAGTATGCTACCTTCAGGATGTCGGACGGTGAAAGAGTTTACAGGTGAAACGGATCCCGCACTGAAAGCCGAAACGGAATTTTTTCGTACGCTCGACGAGCAGTCGCTTCGCTACCATACCCTTTCGGCCAAAATACAATTTGAGTTCACCCCCGCTTCGGGAAAAGAAGTTGGTTCGCGTGCGCAACTCAAACTGCGTCAAGACGACCGACTGCAAATCTCTGTTCAACCCTTCCTCGGTATTGAGATGTTCCGACTCGAAGTGAGCCGGGACAGTGTCAAGGCGATCGACCGAATGAACAAGCGCTACTTTGCCGAATCCATCGCCGACCTGAAAGCCCGCAAACATCTCGACTTTACCTTCGGAAACTTGCAGGCGCTCCTCACCAACCGCCTCTTTTTGCCCGGTGAACAAGCTGTCACCTTAAACGATCGTGGCCGCTTCGGCTGGGAGCGGATACCCGCCGGCTATCGTCTTCAAACGTCTGATGCAACCGGTATACACTACCGTTTCTTAGCCGATAACGAGGCCAAACTTCGTACGACCGAAATCACGGATGCCGACAAGCATACCCTCATGTGGGATTATACGAATTTCCGTACCGTCGAAGGGCGACTTTTCCCGATGGATATGCTCGCGTCCTTGCGTGATCATAAGTTATCGATACGATTTAATAAAGTCGAAATTAACACGCCTGTCGACCTGAAATTTATCATTCCCGAAGGGTATGAACGAGTAACTCCGGAACAAATCCTCAAGGCTCTGTCTCAATGAAACGCATACGCCTGATACGATATGTTTTGTATGTCGGTTACCTTGCCATGCTGCTTTGCGCGGCTCGTGTAACCGCACAGACACATACGCTCAGGCAGCTCGAAGCGCAGCGGAAAGCGGCACTTCGCGAAATTGAACAGACAACTCTGTTGCTTAACGAAGCGCGTGCCTCAGCTCAGACATCGCTCAACCGCCTGCACCTGATATCGCAGCAGGTGATCGCACGGAAAAAGGTGATCAGTCTCCTTAATCAGGAGATCGCCGTACTCGACAAGCAGATCGGTGATGCTACGCGTGAACTGACCGTATTGGAGAGAGATTTAAATGATCGGAAAGAACGATATACCCAACTGGTGCGGAATCTGTATACGCGCCGCGCATCGCAACACCGGTTGCTCTTCGTGCTCTCTGCTGATAACTTCGCCCAATCGCTCCGCCGGATGCGCTATTTGCGCGAATATGCGTCGTGGCAGAAGATGCAGGCGTTGCTGATTGTCAGAAAACAGGAAGAGCTGGATAAAAAACGGGAAGAACTGGAGCAGACACGTACGGACAAAGTAGCCCTGCTCGATGCTCGCGAGGAGGAAAGCCGGAAACTGCAACAGGAGGAGTCGGAACAGAAAGCGGAAGTACAGCAGCTTAACAAAAAAGAGAAAGACCTGCGGCAAAAGTTGGCACAAAAGCGACGTCAGGCCGAAGCGTTGAATCGACAAATCGAGAAACTGATTGCCGAAGAAGTAAAAAAATCGGGCAAAGCATCGAATGGAAAACGGAAAGCCGAAAGTAGCGGCGGATATGCGATGACGAAAGCAGAACAGAAACTTTCGGCCGATTTTGCCTCGAACCGCGGTCGACTACCTTTCCCCCTCAACGGGAAATATCGCATCATCTCCACTTTCGGAGAACACCAGCATCAGGATCTCAAGCATGTGCGTACGAATAACAACGGCATCGATATCCAGACGACGAGCGGAACAGAGGCTCGTGCCGTCTTTGATGGCGTGGTGACACGCGTCTTCGTCGTTCCGGGCTATAACAACAGTGTCATCGTGCGACACGGCAACTATCTGAGCGTTTACAGCAACTTGAGTCATGTCTATGTAAAAGCCGGTGACAACGTGACAACCCGTCAGAGTATCGGAAAAATCTATACGGATACGGAGAACAATAACGAGACCGTACTCCACTTCCAGTTATGGAAAGAAAAGCATAAGCTCGATCCTGAGCTATGGCTCGACTGAGGTTTTCAGTGTTTCGTGTCCGGTCAAAAAAGTGAGGTTAAGAGATCAGTCCCCAATTCATTTTTCGACGGAAAAGCGAACTCAGCCGATCGCGCAGCAGCTTGTGTTCCGGCTTTGTCAGATCGGGATCGTTATCGAGGATTTTTTGTGCTGTCCGACGGGCGCGTTGGAGGATTTCTCCGTCGTGCGCGAGATTGGCGATCTTCAGAAACAGTCCGTCGCCGCTTTGTTGCGTCCCTTCAAGGTCGCCCGCGCCACGCAGTTTAAGGTCTTCTTCGGCTATCTCGAAGCCGTTGTTTGTCCGAACCATGATTTCGAGTCGCTTGCGTGTCTCGTTACTCAACTTGTACGACGAAATCAGGATGCAATAGGATTGTTCGGCGCCACGCCCCACACGTCCGCGTAATTGGTGAAGTTGCGCCAATCCGAAACGTTCGGCACTCTCGATAACCATTACCGAAGCGTTCGGGACATTGACACCCACCTCAATAACCGTCGTAGCCACGAGGATTTGTGCCTCTCCTCCGACGAAGCGCTGCATCTCGGCGTCTTTCTCTTTCGCTTTCATGCGGCCATGAACCATGCACACCCGGTATTCGGGAAACACTTTTTTGAATGTTTCGAACCCTTCTTCCAGATTTTTATAGTCGAGGTTCTCGCTTTCTTCGATAAGCGGATAGACAACGTAAATCTGCCGTCCTTTCCGGATCTCGCTCCGCAGAAACTCGTATACCTCTGCTTTTTTCGTATCGTAACGATGAACCGTTTTTATCGGTTTGCGGCCGGGTGGCAGTTCATCGATGACGGAAACATCCAGATCGCCATAGAGTGTCATGGCCAGGGTACGCGGGATGGGCGTAGCCGTCATGATAAGTACATGAGGAACAAATTGGTTCTTAACCCACAGCTTCGAACGTTGTGCCACGCCGAAACGGTGCTGCTCGTCGATTACCGCCATGCCGAGGGCTTTGAAAACGACCGTCTCCTCAATAAGCGCATGCGTACCGATCAGGATGTCGACCTCGCCCGAAGCTACGGCCGGGAGTAAGGTGCTACGCTGCTTTTTCGTGGTTGATCCGGTAAGCAACTCGACCCGCACATCCATGTCTTTCAGAAACTCTTTCACCGTGGTCAGATGCTGATTGGCTAAAATTTCGGTCGGAGCCATCATACACGCCTGAAAGCCGTTATCAACGGCAAGCAACATCGCCATCAGAGCGACGAGCGTTTTCCCACTGCCCACGTCACCTTGCAAGAGCCGGTTCATCTGTTGTCCGCTCTTCATATCGGCATGGATTTCACGCAGCACGCGTTGCTGTGCGCCGGTCAGCCGGAAGGGCAGGTAATCACGGTAAAACGTATGAAAAGCGTCGCCTACCCTCCGAAAAGCGAGTCCTCTGAGCTTGTTTCGCCGAAGCGTTGCCGTACGCAGGATATTGAGTTGAATATAGAACAGTTCATCGAATTTAAGACGTTGCTGAGCCGCCTGTAACTTTTGTGCCGATTCGGGGAAATGTATGTTCTTGATGGCTTCCGAGACCGACATCATCTGAAAGTGCTTTACCATAGTTTCGGGTAATGTTTCGGGAATCTGCCAGTCGAGCGTCGAGAGTAACGTATATTGCAGGTCTTGGATGGCACGCGAATGGAGAAACGCCTTTTTCATCGGCTCGGTCGTATGGTAAAGAGGGGTCAGTCCGCTGGCTACCTGTGGCGCATTTTCCACCGGATCGATTTCGGGATGAGGGATATTCACCGAATGACCGAAGGCTTTCGGTCTGCCGAAGACGATGTATTCCGTTCCCGGCTGATACTTGTCGGTGACATATTTAAGTCCTTGAAACCAGACGAGATCGATAGTGCCGGTGTCGTCCGTGAATTTACCGATCAATCGTTTTTTGCGTCCTTCTCCGACCGTATCGAAAAAGACAATCCGTCCTTTGAGCTGGATATAAGGCATGTCGCCCGTGATCTCGCTGACCCGATAGAACCGGCTACGGTCAATATGTTTGTAAGGAAAATAGTACAACAAATCTTCGAAAGAGACCACGTCGACCTCTTTCTTCAGGAGTTCGGCACGTTTAGGCCCTACTCCCAGAAGATACATGATGTTACGTTCGCCGATCGTCACGTTCATTACAAACTGTAAGCCGTTCGAAAGGCAAAGATAGGGATTTCCGGAGAAACAGAGGATAGGCGTGTTGGGAAGACTGTCAGTGTGTACCGAATCTTGAAGAGTCAATACGCTTCTCCGAAGATTTGAAATCTCCCAAACGAAGCGTGAACGAAAGCGTAACGGTACGAGAATCGGGGATAATGTCCATTCGCAGGTTTTGTGAAGCATATCTCATTACTATGTCCGGTGTCCAACGATTAAAAAGATCGGTACCTTTCAAACGTAATTCCGCACGATTGTTCCAAAAAGACCATTGGATGCCGGCATCGACATTCCATAAAGCAGACAAATCAAGCGGGCCTTGAATACTCTTGGAAATATACGCTCCTGCAATCTCCAGTTTAATGTCGGGCTTGGCAGATAGACGAATAGTATTATCCAGACGGGAGTATAAAACACATTTCTCTTTTTCGAACGAGAGGTCATGAAAATGCAAGTTCTTGACTTTGTCATAAAATGTGTTGACGGTTAGTCGGGCATCCCATATCCGTCCCATCCGGAACGGAAGAATTATGTTTAAACCGAATGTTCGTTTATAATCAAAGTTCACGACCTGATAGATTAGGAGCGGATGATTGGGCACCTGATAAGGTAATTGAGCGGAATAATCTTTCAGATAATTACCGTAAAGGGTTAAGGTATATCTTCTGTTCAAGATCGTGCTAAGCTGTCCGGAAAATTCGCGGTACGGCTTCAGAAAACGATTGCCATGAACTTCGGCATATCCGTTGAGGTAACTTTTTCCACCATGCAGTTGCCAGTATTCCGGATAGGTTTTGTCGGACGAGAAAGAAAGGTGAAATAAGTAAGACGAGAAGGGCGTATACGTGGCGGATAAAGTAGGGAAAGCGCTCCATGCTTTTACTTCGGCGAATTCGTAATATTCACCGGTCAGCGATGCGGATAGCGAGAACTTGTCGCCGATGGTTTTCTTGATCCCGATATAGGCTTGGGCAGTATGCTCTGTAAGATGACTGTCGAAGTTTGAGGAGGGGGCATCGCTCTTTTCGACGTGGTTATAGCATTGGTAACTCCGGTCGTGAGCATAGGCATATTGTGCTCCGTAATTCAATGTCCATGAGCCAACCGGATGGCTGCGGTCGCCGAAAATACGAAGTTGGTTGATTCGTTGGCTGAGTCTCGTAATAAAAGCACGGTTCTTGGCACTCCTGTACTCTCTGTAATTTTGAGAAGTGTAATCATGATAGTGAGTATATTCTACTCCTGCTTTTCCGCCGTCGGAAGTATAGCTTAAAAGGATATTGTGCAGTTGTACAGGAGTCTGGTTAGTTTTATGATTGATGGAATGCGCAAATGTTCCTTCCGAATATTCACGGTGACGTATCGCTGTTTTTATCTGCGATGTATAAGTCAGTGCTAATTTCGTCTTATGCGGCAAGGTGTAATTTACGCCCATGCGCAGGTAATGCGTGTTTGCTCTTCTGCTACCCCGATTAAACTGTTCGATTATTTTGGGCTGATCATGATACGGATGGTGAGCATACAGATGAACTCCTGTCTTCTCATGGTTTATATCGTACGAGTAGTTGAAATGCGTGCTCCACGGAGTCGCCGTATAGAGCAATGCAGCGCCTGCCGTATAACTCGCATCGTGTTTCTGAAAGTAAGTACTATTTAGCTGTCCCTCCAACGTTCTTTCTCTCGCTTGTTCTTTCATGATAAGATTGATGGACGCTCCACGTACATGGTATTCGGGGGAGGAACCGTACATAATCTCAGCCGATTCAAGTTGGCTTTGCGGAAGCATCTTCAGCAATGCAATCAGATTGTATAGAGGCATTGAAGCGGTTTGTCCGTTGATCAAAATCGAAACACCCGTGGCTCCGGCTAAAACCAATGCACCATCTTGTTCTCTCACACCCGGCAATTGAAGCAACGCCTCATACACATTGCCGACAACTTTGTTTTTTAGCAGAAGAGGCATATCGTAAACGATCTTCCCATCTGTCAGTTGAAAGAGAGAGCGAGCGCCTTTCACAATCACTTCTTGGAGCGAATGATCTTTTTCTTTCAGATAAATCAACCGTTCTTGTCGGCCGCAACAACGTTCCTCATGTGTCTCATACAGTAGATGGTGGATGATTAATCGATAATCTGTCAGATCGGATGGTAGATGAAAAAGACCGAGAGAATCGGTGCAGGCTGAATGTACGTAAATCGAGTCTACAGTCTGCATAATAATGGTTGCGTTCGCGACCGGCAGTCCGTTAGGCGAACATACTTTGCCTTTTATATATTGTCCGTTGATCGCGTTTAAAGACGAAAGCCCAAGCAGGCACGTGATAAGAATGAACTTTGTTTTCATGATGTACTTGTGTTATTTTGCCGCAAAGTTGCGTGCTATTTTTCAATCGTTCCCTTATCGGATCCTTATATAATCTTATTTAGTCTTATCGGATGAAGGAGGTATCGAAAACGAATCGTACCTTTGCTTTCATTCGGAGAAAAACGAACATCATGCGGCAATTTAAGAATATAATCGCGACAATCCTCGTTGGTATATCCATCTTGTTTGTTTTTAATCTGTTCTTTTTAAGAGGACTGTTCGCCTCCATTACGGAAGAGACGGAACGAACGGTTCGTGCCTGTATAGAATATGCCGATGGAAAAGAGATACAGCTGCGTTTGGAAAAGTTGTCTCACCAGACCAAAGGAAGACGAACGATTTCCGTCGAGAAAAATATTGTCGAGGATTCGGTCGCGACCCGACGTAATATGATCGGAGAGCAAATACAACTTACACAAGAGCGTAGGGAATCGTTAAGCAATCAGTTTCCGTTACTCGAAAAGCTTGTAACAGAAATCAAGACGACAATTCATCAGAATATCGATTCCATATTGCCTGTTAATCTGGACGTTCTTGACAGCTTGTTGAATGTAGAGTTGAAAAACAGAAAAGTTCCCGCAACAATATACCACTCCGAGATATTCGATGTAAATACGCAGACTGTAGTCCGAACGTCGTGCAGGAATGGAAGACACAAGCTGTCGGGAAGTAATATGGTGCTTTATCTGTTCGATTCCGAGCACGGTTATGCTTACAGAATCATCATGCCGGCGCTTACGGGGATTGTCTTACGGCAGATGTCCGGTATCCTGCTTTCAACTTTTCTCATTATTCTTCTGCTTTGTCTTGCTTTTTGGTATCTCATACAAACGGTCATGCAACGGAAAACACTCGAAGAACTGAAGGATGACTTTACAAATAATATGACGCACGAGCTAAAAACCCCGATCGCAGTGGCTTATTCTGCGGCAGATTCTCTTTTGAACTTCCGTCTGGGGGAAGATCGGATGAAGCGTGAAAAGTATCTTCGGATTTGTCTGGAACAACTCACTCGTTTGAGCGGATTAGTCGAACAAATTCTCTCAATGAGTATAGAAAACAGAAAATCCTTTACCGTGAATAAAGAGAGCCTGAGCATAGCGAGGTTGATTGATCAGCAGGAAAACGTACACCGGCTTAAAACAAATAAACCAATTACTTTCCGGACAATGATTGAGCCGCAAGACCTGACTTTTTATGCCGATAGCGTTCATTTAAGTAACATTATAAGTAATCTGATAGACAATGCCGTCAAGTATTCGTCTGAAGAGGTTGTCATTGAGCTCTCGGCTTATCGGGAAGATGGATATGACGTTCTCGAAGTTAGAGATTACGGTGTCGGTATCGGAGCCGAACATGTCGATCGTATATTCGACAAATTTTATCGGGTGCCGAAAGGTAACCACCATAATGTAAAAGGATATGGACTCGGGCTGTTCTACGTCAGGCAGATGGTTGCGATGCACGGCGGAAGCGTAACCGTCAGAAGCCGTCCGAATCGAGGAACTGTTTTCACCGTAAAAATTCCCAAGGCATGAAGAATAAACATCAAACTCGTATTTTGCTTGTAGAAGATGAAGTCGTTTTATCGATGATTATCAAGGATACCTTAGAAGGGGAAGGCTTTGAGCTGATCCATGCCTCAGATGGGATGAAGGGACTGGATTGTTTCTTTCGACAGAAGCCGGACATCGTTGTAGCCGATGTTATGATGCCACACATGGATGGTTTTGAGATGGTGAAAAAGATCCGGCAAACGGATAAAACGACACCGATACTGTTTCTGACGGCGCGTTCTTCGTTAAGCGATCTTGTTGAAGGGTTCAATCTGGGGGCAAACGACTATCTGAAAAAGCCCTTCAAGATGCTCGAACTGATTGTGAGAATAAAAGCTTTAATCAACAAACCGAATCTGATGGAGATCAAAGAAGAACTTTTTGCGATCGGAGGTTATTTCTTGAATGTTCAATCACAATGGTTAACCCGCGGAGAAAACAGGCAGGAGCTTTCCTATCTGGAATGTGAGGTATTGAAACGATTGTGTATCAATATGAATAATGTCGTAGAGATAAAAGATATCCTGAACGACTTATGGAACGACGATAGCTTATATAACCGAAACAGTTTACATGTATTCATCTATAAATTGCGCAAACGTCTCTCGGGCGATCCGAGGATCAGAATTCTAAACGTAAGAGGATTGGGGTACAAACTTGTAGTTTCTGAAAGATGTAAGTCTTTGCCTTAGTTGATAGAATATTGTAAGGTGTCGGGCAAAATGGCTGTTTGAGGTAATCGGCTTTGTTCTATTTCCTCTTCTCCCGGAGTTTCCGTATCTTTTCGTATCTTTGCCGCGTTTTTTACATAATAGAATGGCAAGGTATCAGGCTATAAAGTCATAAATCCACTTATGGAGAGGAAAGAAATTTATATCACCGGAGCGGGGATCGTTTCGGCTATCGGGATCGGTAAAGCGGAGACGCTCGACGCGCTGAGAAACCGACGTACAGGAGTCGCTCCCGTACGATACCTGCAAACGACCCATACCGGCTTACCCGTGGGCGAAGTGAAGTTTGCCAATGGCGAGTTGCGCGAGATGTCGCGGCTGATGCCTTCGGACGCATTTATACGTTCGTCGTTGTTGGCTATCCCGGCAGTGCGCGAAGCGATGGAACAGGCGCAGGTCGAAGGATCTACTACGTTGCGCATCGCATTTCTTTCGGGTATCACCGTCGGAGGGATGGACAAGGCGGAGCGATATTACACCGATTTTCTTACGAACGACTCGAAAAACATTTACATCGAACTGAACGATTGCGGTTCGTGTACGGAGCAGATTGCCGATTACTTCGGATGCTTCGGCATGGTCTCGACTGTCGTGACAGCCTGTTCGTCGTCAGCGAACACCCTGATGATGGGATGCGACCTGATTCGTGACGGACGGGCCGATATCGTCGTAGCCGGCGGATGCGAATGCCTTTCACGCTATCATGTGAACGGTTTCAATACGTTGATGATTCTTGACCGTGAAATCTGTCGTCCGTTCGACCGGGACCGGGCGGGGATCAACCTGGGCGAAGGCGCCGGATACCTCGTACTCGAATCGGCAGAAACGGCGCAGCTACGTGGCGTGAAGCCTATCGGCAAAATATCGGGCTACAGCAATGTCTGCGATGCGTATCATCCGACAGCCTCGTCGCCGGAAGGTCTCGGTGCCTATCTGGCGATGAAAGGAGCCCTCGACGATGCTAGTCTGAGACCCGAAGACATCGGGCACCTCAATGCGCACGGCACAGGTACCCCAAACAACGATTTGACCGAAGGGCTGGCCGCCATGCGCCTCTTCGGAGAGCAGGTACCCCCGATTTCATCGGTCAAGGCGTATACCGGACATACGACAAGTGCGGCGGGCAGTATCGAAGCGATCGTATCCCTCTTGGCCCTCGAACACAACTTCCTGCCGGTAAACCTGAACTTCCGTAATCAAATCGAAGAGCACAGCTTCATGCCGATAACGAACCCCGAACCGGAACGTCCGTTGCGTCACATTCTCTCGAACTCGTTCGGCTTCGGAGGCAACGACTCCTCGATCATCTTATCCAAAAGCTAACCGTTCATGTCAGTCTATATTCAATCAGCCCGTCAAATCTCTGCGCAACAACCTCTCTCCGACGAGTGGTTCGAGCATCCCATAACATACACCGAGAAGTACGTGTCCACAATCGATCCGCAATTCTCGGACTATCTTTCTCCCCTGATGTCGCGCCGTATGTGTACGCTCCTCAAACGCGCCGTCGTCGTGTCGCGTCTAACGCTTAAAGACGCGGGCATCGAAAAGCCCGAAGCCATCATCAGCGGCACAGGGCTCGGATGTATCGCGAATACGGAGCAGTTCCTCCTTTCCATCATGGAGAACAACGAGCAATTCCTCCAGCCCACCTTCTTCATGCAATCAACACATAATATCCTGAGCGCAACGGTTGCCATCGATCTGAAATGTCACGGATACAACAATACGTATGTGCATCGCGGCACGTCATTCGATCAAGCCCTGCTCGATGCGCTCCTGCAATTCGAGAGAGGAAAAATCGGGACGGCACTCGTCGGCGGATACGATGAACTGACAGAGCATTATTACCGCTTCTTCGGTCGTATCGGGAGATGGGACTTCGAACCCGGCAAGTGTTTCGCCGGCGAAACAGCCGTCAGCATGCTGCTTGGCAACGAAAGAAATCCCCAGACTCTCTGCCGCATCGACGGTGCGGAACTGATGTATCGCCCGACGCCTGCCCAGATGCGTGAAACGCTCGACAGACTGCTTTCCAAGGCCGGTTGCGAGTCGAAGGATATCAATGCGGTATTGACAGGTGTCAATACACACCAACAAAACGATACGGTGTATCATGAGGGAAGGGCACGTCTTTTCGAACATTGTCCGATGATGCAATATAAACACCTCTTCGGCGAATCGTTTACTTCGTCGGCATTAGGCGTATATGTCGCTGCCACTTGCCTGCATCGCCAAGAAGTACCGTCACACCTGCTTTGCGCAAAGACGGAACCCCTGCGCGACGTCAGACGCATCCTCGTCTACAATCATTATAAAAATAAGTCGCACTCCTTCATTCTCTTGTCATCATGCTGAAATTACTTTGCTGCTCGACCGTGCAGTGCTTGTTTCTGGTGGCAGGACAAATCTTCCTGAAATTCGCCATGGCCGACATCGGGGCTTTTTCGTGGACGTGGAAATTTTTCCGTCAGGCCATGCTCAGTTGGCAGCTTCTCGCTTCGGGTTTGTCAATGGTGGCCGCTTCGTTCATCTGGTTTTATATCCTAAAACATTACCCCTTGTCATTAGCCTACCCGCTGATCAGTATCAGCTATATCTTCGGTACGCTGGCTGCGATCTTCTTTTTTCACGAAACCGTTCCGCTCACACGGTGGATCGGAGTGCTCCTGATTATGGGCGGCGTTGTATTATTGACAAGGTAAGAGAAAAACAAGCAAAGAAGCATCGACCGAATGGCACACTCAAGCATTATCACGAACTCGTACGTACAGATTGATCAGGAACCCGCCAGCATCGGAAGCAGGATACTGGCACGAACCATCGACTCCCTTCTGCTGTTCGCTTACATCTTCGTCATCTCTTTCTTGTTCAGTCTTTATACCAATTTCACGGAAATAAAAGAGCTGGACATCGTTCTGTCGCTTGCGATAATCGTCTGCTATCTGCCCGCCGTGTGTTATTCGCTCCTTTGTGAAGTATTTAACCGAGGGCAATCGCCCGGTAAAAAGCTGGCAAACATACGTGTCGTGATGAAAGACGGAAGTACGCCTTCTTTCTCCGCCTACCTGCTGCGCTGGCTGCTGCTTCTTGTCGATCTGCACATGTCGTTTATCGGCCTGATCCCGATCATCCTGACACGTAACAACCAGCGCTTCGGCGATCTTGCCGGTGGGACCCTCGTGATCAAGGAAAAAGATTTTCGGGGCATCCAGTTGATCTTTCACGAGCTGCGCCATTTGACGGAAGACTATCATCCGGTCTTTCCGCAAGCCGAAAATCTGTCGCTCGAACAGATGAACCTGATTGCTGAAACCTTATCTGACAGGACAAACAAACGCTCGCTACGCATTCATCAATTAGCGATACAGGCTCGCAGTTTTCTGAAGATCGAAACTACGATCCCGGACGAGCCGTTCCTCCGTACCTTGATGCGGGATTATCAATATTACGCTTTGGAAGAAATTTGATTCGTTTGGAGCATTGATTTTGATGCCCGTAGTTTGGAAATACGTTCTGCGACGCACGTTGTTTTTGTCGGGAGGCATTAAAATCATTACTTTTACAACCGTTTAAGAGAGAAAAAGATGAAAATCGGAACGATAGATTTGGGAGAACGGCCGGTCATGCTGGCACCGATGGAAGATGTGACGGATATTTCGTTTCGTCTGATGTGTAAGCAATTCGGGGCGGATATGGTCTATACCGAATTTGTATCGAGCGATGCGCTGATCCGTCAGGTCAGCAAGACGGAAGAGAAACTTAGAGTCTCGGACGAAGAGCGCCCCGTGGCAATACAAATCTACGGCCGCGAAGTGATGCCCATGGTCGAAGCCGCACGGATTTGTGAGGCCGCACGTCCCGATGTTCTCGACATCAATTTCGGTTGCCCGGTAAAGAAAGTGGCCAATAAGGGTGCCGGCGCGGGCATGTTGCGCAACATTCCGCTGATGCTTGAAATTACGCGTGCCGTAGTGAAAGCCGTAAACATTCCGGTAACGGTGAAGACGCGTCTCGGCTGGGATGCCGATCATCGCATCATCGTCGAACTGGCCGAGCAACTACAGGACTGTGGCATCGTAGCCCTCACGATTCACGGACGCACACGAGCGCAGATGTACACTGGCGAAGCGGACTGGACGCTTATCGGCGCCGTAAAAGAGAATCCGCGCATGCATATCCCGATTATCGGCAACGGCGACATTACGTCGGCCGAGCGTTGCAAGGAAGCGTTTGAGCGCTACGGGGTAGACGGCGTGATGATCGGACGCGCGAGCATCGGACGGCCGTGGATTTTCCGCGAAGTAAAACACTTTTTACAGGCAGGCGAGCTGCTTCGCCCCGAATCGTTCGCATGGTATCTCGATATCCTGAAAAGACAGGTTCGGCAAAGCGTGGAACGACTTGACGAACGACGCGGCATCCTCCATATCCGTCGTCATCTGGCTGTAACCCCTCTGTTCAAAGGCATTCCCGATTTCAAACCGACACGGGTCGCCATGTTGCGTGCCGAAACCGTGTCGGAGCTGTTCGAAATCATGGACGGAGTGGAAGAAATCATCCGCGATAAACAACCCATGGCGGGTCAGTGAACCAGAAACGCTTTTTTGACCCGTCGGCGGTTGCCGTCGGAGTGGTAAAGCTCGGCAAAGAAGATATACACGCCGGGCGACAGGCGGCTTCCGTCTGTTCCTGTGCCATCCCACGAGATTTTGCCGTTAGGCGTTAGCAGTTGGTTGTTCACTATTTCCGCGACTCTCTTCCCGTTGGGTGTATATACCTCGACCCGGCAACGATAACCTGTTTTGTCTGTTCGGTAAGATATAACGTAACGGTCGGCAGCATGGAGATATTCCGGCGGTTCGATGGCAAGCGAGTAGTCAGTCTGCGTATCCCTGAACTGCGAGTTTCTGTATCCGGGTGTCGCGTAACCTGCTTCCGAAGCCGCCGAAGCCCAATTCGATGCCTCTTCCGACGCTCCGTCGGGACGGATGCGCTCCAGCGAAACGCCTTTCATGTGTCTGATGGCCGCATCATGCCACTTCGACGAGTAAGCCACCTTATCGATGACGAGAGAGTCGGCTTTTCGCAACAGAACGATCGTCGCTTCATTGTTATGCAGGATGGGCAATTTGAGTTCATGGATCCGCTCAGGAAAAGGAATCGTATAAAAGTCGGTCACTCCGCTACGGTTTGAGGTGACGACGAGATATCCGTCGGCCGCAAGAGAGTCTTTGACCGATGTCAGAGGGTACTGCGTACCGATTTCACCGTTCGCCTTTCGGATCGCAAGGGCAAGGCCGTTTACCGGCAATGTCCGTCCCGAACGATTGTAGAGTTCGATAAATTCGCTTCCGCCGGCGAATGGATTGGGTAAAATCTCATTCACGACGATTTCACCGGGCTCGATTTTGATCGGCTCTTCAGGTGTCGGAGGCTCGGGCTGAACCGGAGGGACCGGAGGTTGAGGTGGTGTCGGAGGTTCCGGAGGAGGCGTCGGTTCGGGTGGCGAGGTAGGCGACGAATTCACCATGCCGGGCGTACCTCCGCGCGGATCGGTACAGAGATGCCACGTATTATCCGAGCCTCGTTCGTGCGATTTCCCGGCTACGGCTTTCGGGTAGTCGTAGGCATGAATAAGATGCCCCTCCGAGTTTTTCAAAGCGATATGCTTACCGCCATTGGCCAGATTCGCAGGGAACTTTTTTAAGCCTAACTTCAGCGCCTCAGTAGGAATCACAATCTCTTGCCCTTCGCGATAAAGCACGGCATATCCGCCGGCAGGCAGCGTAATATCGGGCAGAGCAATCGTCGTCTTATCGTAAATGAAAACCCATCCTTTCAACGAAAGGCTTTTGCCCGAAGCATTGTAGATTTCGATATATTCCGTTTCCGGCAATGCCGTCAGTCCTTTCGGATTGGCCATCACTTCGTTCAGCAGCACATCGCCGGGTTTCGACGGATCGGGCTGAACCGGAGGTTGGGGTGGTGTCGGAGGTTCAGGAGGGGGCGTCGGGCCGGGTGGTGAGGTAGGCGACGAATTCACCATGCCGGGCGTACCTCCGCGCGGATCGGTACAGAGATGCCACGTATTATCTGCTCCGCGTTCGTGCGATTTCCCGGCTACGGCTTTCGGGTAGTCGTAGGCATGAATAAGATGCCCCTCCGAGTTTTTTAAGGCGATATGCTTACCGCCATTGGCCAGATTCGCAGGGAACTTTTTTAAGCCTAACTTCAGCGCCTCGGTAGGAATCACAATCTCTCGCCCTTCGCGATAAAGCACGGCATATCCGCCGGCAGGCAGCGTAATATCGGGCAGAGCAATCGTTGTCTTATCGTAAATGAAACCCCACCCTTTCAACGAAAGGCTTTTGCCCGAAGCATTGTAGATTTCGATATATTCTGTTTCCGGCAATGCCGTCAGTCCTTTCGGATTGGCCATTACTTCGTTCAGTAGCACATCGCCGGGTTTCGACGGATCGGACGTTTGTGCCCGCAAGAAGACCGGCATAAGCATCAAGCAAACGAGTAGCATCATGTGTTTCATTGTACTTCCCTCCTTGTTTCTCGGCCTGCAACGCATGAAAAATATACGGCAGATACCGTCTGCCGTATTTGTTTTTTCTATCTTTGCAGCCGTATTTGAAGATTTCTGTTACAAATATACAACGAAAAATATCAAACATTCCATATTCTTTAAAACGAAAAAGATGAAAGTAGCAATTGTTGGAGTAAGCGGTGCGGTAGGACAGGAGTTCCTTCGTGTGCTCGAAGAGAGAAGTTTTCCGATGGATGAGCTGGTACTGTTCGGTTCGTCGCGTAGCGCGGGACGTGAATACACGTTTCGAGGAAAACCATATATCGTCAAAGAACTGAAACACAATGACGATTTCAAAGGCATCGATGTGGCTTTTACTTCGGCCGGAGGCGGTACTTCCGTCGAATATGCCGGAACGATCACGAAACACGGCACGGTGATGATCGACAATTCAAGCGCTTTCCGGATGGATGCCGACGTGCCTTTGGTCGTGCCCGAAATCAATCCGGAGGACGCGCTGACACGTCCGAAAGGAATCATCGCGAATCCCAACTGTTCGACGATCCAGATGGTCGTAGCGTTGAACGTCATTGAAAAACTCTCGCATATCAAACGGGTGCATGTAGCCACGTATCAGGCTGCCAGCGGCGCCGGCGCAGCCGCGATGGACGAGCTGGTGAAGCAGTACGCGCAGCTTCTCAAAGGCGAAGAGCCGACGGTCGAAAAATTCGCTTATCAACTTGCGTATAATCTGATTCCTCAGATCGACGTATTTACCGACAACGGTTATACGAAGGAAGAGATGAAGATGTACAGCGAGACCCGCAAAATCATGCATTCCGACATCGAGGTGAGCGCGACGTGCATACGTGTTCCGGTGATGCGTGCGCACAGCGAAGCGATCTGGGTAGAAACGGAGCGTCCTGTCTCGGTCGAAGAGGCAAAAGAAGCGTTTGCCCGTGCCGAAGGAATCGTCTTACAGGACGATCCGGCCAAGAAAGATTATCCGATGCCGCTCTTCGTAGCCGGGAAAGACCCTGTCTACGTAGGCCGTATCCGCAAAGACCTTGCTCATCCGAACGGATTAACGTTTTGGGCGGTCAGCGACCAGATCAAAAAGGGAGCGGCCCTGAATGCCGTACAGATTGCCGAATACTTGCTCAAGGCCGGGACGATCGGCTAAGACCGAAAAAAAAGAGGAGGGGAAATCCTCATGGTTTTTTCCCCTCCTGATAAAGACGCCATTCATGATAGCCTTCGTTCAAATTATGAACCGTATAGCCTTTTTCAACTAACATCGCGGCCGCTCTTCGGCTACGCCTGCCGCTCCGGCAATAGACGGCCACGGGGCGCGACTTGTCGAGCAGCGAATCGGCCTTCGCCAGAAAGTCTTTTTCCGTGACATCGATCAGGATCGCTCCTTCGATGTGTCCGGCCTTAAACTCGTCCGGGCGACGAACGTCTACCAACTGAATCGATTTGTTGCTTTTTAGTAAAGCATCGAACTCTGCGACCGAATACGATGTAAGATTTCCGCCGCCGGTTGGTTTCGCACAGCAAAGCGCCACAAACAATGATATTACTGCGATAAATTTCGTCATAATCCAAAAAATTAGGGCGGCAAAGATAACGAAAAACCGACAGATGTCGCTACCTTTGCCCGTATACGCATGACAACAATGAAAACAACACGCCTTATCCCGCTCGCTCTGCTTCCGGTTGTTGCGCAGGGCGCGGAAACACAAGATACCGTCCGTCGTCCGAATATCATACTCTTTATGGTCGACGATATGGGCTGGCAGGATACTTCTTTGCCTTTCTGGACACAGCGTACGCCGTTCAACGATACGTACGAAACGCCGAATATGGAACGCCTCGCACGGCAGGGCATGGTGTTCACGCAGGCGTATGCTTCGGCCATCAGTTCGCCCACGCGATGTAGCCTGCTCACCGGAGCCAACGCGGCACGACACCGGGTGACGAACTGGACGCTTCATCGTAACCAATCGACCGATGCTTCAAGCGATGTCCTCGAATTTCCGCAATGGAATGTGAACGGGATCTGTCAGGTGCCGGGCATCGAACAGACCTACTGCGCGACTTCGTTCGTGCAGTTGCTCAAAGAGCACGGATACCATACCATCCACTGCGGAAAGGCACACTTCGGCGCCATCGATACGCCGGGCGAAAACCCCGCGCATTTCGGCTTTGAGATCAACATTGCCGGCCACGCGGCCGGAGGGCTGGCCAGCTACCTCGGCGAACAGAACTTCGGCAATCGCATCGATGGCGGCGCACAATCGCTCTTTGCCATCCCGGGACTCGAAAAATATCACGGCAAAGACATCTTCGCCACCGAGGCGCTTACGCTCGAAGCCATCCGCGCCCTCGATAAGGCGAAGCGATACGGACAGCCGTTCTTCCTGTATATGGCACACTACGCCATTCATATCCCCGTCGATAAAGACATGCGTTTCTATGCCAAATATCTCGACAAGGGGTTAGACCCCAGAGAGGCAGCCTATGCCGCCCTGATCGAAGGGATGGACAAGAGCCTCGGCGATCTGATGGACTGGCTCGAAGCGAATGGCGAGGCCGACCGGACCATCATCCTCTTTATGAGCGATAACGGAGGGTTCAGTTGCGGAGCGAAATGGCGAGGCGGCACGCTGCATACCCACAACGCTCCCCTCAAAAGCGGAAAAGGCTCGGCTTACGAAGGCGGGATACGCGAACCCATGATCGTTGCATGGCCCGGGCAGGTGAAGCCTCAAACCCGTTGCAATGATTACGTCATCATCGAAGATTTCTTTCCTTCCATCCTCGAAATGGCCGGAATAAAGAACGATGAAATCGCACAACCCATCGACGGACGAAGCTTCGTCCCCCTCCTCACCGGCAAAGGCAAGAATCCTTCGGACGGCCGCGCGCTCTTCTGGAACTGCCCGAACCTGTGGGACGGCAGCGGGCCGGGAGTCGGCCCTTCATGTACCATTCGCGAGGGAGACTGGAAACTCATTTATTACTACGAGACCGGCAAGAAAGAACTGTTTAACATTTCCGAAGACATCGGTGAAGCGCAGGAATTGTCCGCCTCCTGTCCGCAACGTGTCACCGCCTTATCCGAAAAGCTCGGCACCTATCTACGCAGTGTCGATGCCCAACGTCCTTTGTTCAAGGCCACAGGTAAACCGTGTCCCTGGCCCGATGAAGAGAAATAACCATTAATGATCGATTTTGACCATTAAAAAGAGGCCATACATATAGTGCGGATCCGACCTTGTATCGTGTAATTGGGATAAAAACGGGAGTGAATTGCCTGAAATGCGAAAATTAGTGAATCGATGAATGAGCAAGCGGCTAAAATTGTTTGTTTTTAGGGCTGACAAATGCTGTGGGTTTTTAAAATCATTTATTTTTAAGGCTGACAAGTGGTATGAGTTATTAAAATCATTCGCTTTTTGGGCTGACAGGGAGTGTAAGTTACCAAAATCACTGCTTTTGAGTGCTAACCAATAAGCGTATTATCAAATTCGTTGATTTTAGGGGCTAACAAAGGGTGCGAGTTATTAAAATCATCTTCATTTAGCTTGTGCAGTCTTGAAAGTTCCAAAAATCATTGCTTTTAATGGTTGTCAAGCAATGAAAGCTATTAAAATCATCTTCTTTGAGTTCACGCAGTGATGAAAGTTCCTAAATTCAATAATTTTAATAGTAAACAAGTGATGAAAGCTCTTAAAAGCGTCTACTTTCAGTCCGCGCAATTGTGATGACCTCTAATGTCGTCTACTTTGAGTGCTAACAAGTAATGAAAGCTCTCCCAAACGCATGCTTTGCGTATTTATAAGCGGATAAGATGCTCGCGCAAGTTTGGGGCAGGCTGGAGCAAAGATCGTCAATGCTGAAAAATAAGTGTTTTGACGATCTAAAACTTTATACCGCAATTGAAAACCGGGATAAACATCAAGCAGAACCGGAAACGACTTTCGAAGTGCTTTCAGATTGCTATGAGAAAGGGCGGATGGCTTTCGGCCTGATACTTTTTTTAAATCCTCAATGACAAAATGACACTTTGTTATAAAAATTCTATTCCGAACGCCTTAAGCGAATTGTTAAAGGCAAGACAAAATGACATAAGATTGAAAAATGAATCTATCTTTGCGCGGTTTTTAAAATAAGTACATAATTAAAATTAATCAAAAGATCGTATGAATAAACATCTATTTATGTTTGTGCTGTTCTTTTTGTGCACAAACGTGCTGCTGGCACAAAAGAAAGTGAGCGGCGTCGTGAAAGAAGCCGATACGAACGAGCCGTTGATCGGAGCAACCGTTGTGGTGAAAGGAACGACGAACGGTGTCATTACAGACCTGGACGGTCATTATACTATTGATGTGAATGCGAACGATGTGCTACAGTTCGCTTATGTGGGTCTTGAAACTCATGAAGAAACAGTAGGAGAACGTACGGTGATCAATGTGTCGCTGGCTTCTTCGTCCATCAAAATTAACGAAGTGGTGGTTACGGCCATGGGTCTCGAGCGTAAAGCGAAGAGCTTGACTTACGCGACGCAGCAAGTAGGCGGCGGCGAATTGACCCGTGCTAAGGAGACGAATCTGATCAACAGCTTGCAGGGTAAAACGGCAGGTTTGGTCATCACTCCGAACTCTACCGGTGCGGGCGGATCGTCGAAACTGTTGATCCGCGGAAACAAATCGGCGCAGGGAAACAACCAGCCGCTGATCGTAATCGACGGAATTCCGATGGCCAACTCGACAACGACACAGATGGAAGGCGAGTATGGCGGACGTGATGGAGGAGACGCTCTGTCGAACCTTAACCCCGACGACATCGCGAGCATCAACGTCTTAAAAGGTGCTTCGGCTGCGGCTCTGTACGGAAGTATGGCGGCCAACGGCGTGGTGATGATTACCACCAAGAAAGGATCGGTAGGAAGCATGCGTGTAGACGTATCGAGCAATACGACGTTCGAAACAACCTTAGACGCTCCGAAGCTGCAAAGCACGTATGGAGCTGCCGTATCCGGTTCGGGCGCGCTGGCGCAAGACAGCTGGGGCGAGAAAATCAGCGGCGAAGCCAAAGGAGCGAACCGCCTCGATGAGTTCTTCCGCACGGGAATGACCACGATCAACTCCATATCCATCAGCGGAGGATCGGAAAAGACCCAAAGCTACATTTCGTATGCCAACACGTCGGCAAGCGGTATCATGCCGACTAATACGTTTACCCGCCACAACATGATGGCTAAAGAAACATTCAAGTTGTTTGACAACAAAGTAACGGTTAATGCCTCGCTGAATTACATCATCCAGAAAGGCCGGAACCGTCACGAGCCGGGACAATATCGCAACCCTTTGACCGGACTCTATACGTTCCCGGCTAACGGTGACTTCCGTCAATACAAAAACGAATTTGAAAAGTACGACGATGTGAAGGGTTATCCCGTTCAACAATGGTATCGCGAGGTAAATCAGGATTTCAGCGCCAACCCGTATTGGGTGCTGCACCGCAATCCGCATACCGAGAAACGCGACCGTATGATGGCTTCGGCAAGCATCCGCTACAACATTACGGACTACCTGAACGTTCAGGGACGTTTGAACTACGACCGCATTGCCGATCTTTATGAACGGAAGATTTACGCTTCTACTTCGACCACATTGCACAACGTAAACGGCGAATACCGTCAGGAACGCGACGACAGCCGCCAGTTCTACGGCGACTTGATGGCCAACTTCAACAAAACTTTCGATGCGTGGAGTGTGACAGCTTCGGTCGGAACGAGCTTTACAGACCTCAAAGAAACGGGAATCATCGCAGCCGGTGGCGGCGACATCTACATCCCGAACTACTTCCAGATCGCAAACGGATCGAAGAACGGATCGGAGAACAAACGTTGGAAAACGCAGAAACGTCTCAACAGTGTGTTCGGTACGGCACAGATCGGATACAAAGACATGCTTTATCTTGACGTGACGGGACGTAACGACTGGTCATCGACCCTTTCGTACACACCGAACGTATCGTACTTCTATCCGTCGTTCGGATTGACGGCATTGATCAACGAAATGACGACTCTGCCCGAAGCATTTAATCTGTTGAAGGCACGCGCTTCGTATTCTGTAGTAGGTAACGACATGCCTGCATATATCACCAATCCGACGCATAAGTTCCGTAACGGTTCGGTCGATTTCAACACAAGCGTTCCTTTTACCGAAATGAAGCCTGAGAAACTGAAATCGATGGAGTTCGGGTTCGATCTCTCGATGTTCGATAATCGCTTCGAGATGGATTTCACCTACTACAAGACGAACAATACGAACCAATACTTCAGTATGGAAGCTTCGTCCGCGACCGGATACAGCAACTACTATTTTAATGCCGGCGACATCCAGAACACCGGTTTCGAAACAACCATGAGCTGGAGACAACCCATTACAGCTGATCTCTCATGGAAAACTTCATTCAACCTCTCATACAACGACAACGTTATTAAGAAGCTGGACGACCGTCAAGACGTAGCGAAAGAAAACCGTCTGACTCACGTATGGCTCGGAAGCTTGAGAGGCTATGACATGCGTCTCGTAGAAGGCGGATCGTACGGTGACCTGTATTCGAAAACCGTCGTACGCGATGAAAATGGCGTGATTAAAGTAGATGAAAACGGTGTTCCTCTTGTTTCGAAAGATAAAGAGTTCGTCGGCAACGTGAATCCGAAGTGGAATCTGGGATGGAGCAACTCATTCAACTATAAAGACCTTCAACTCTACTTCCTCATCGACGGACGCATCGGCGGAAACTTTGTAGACCTGACGCAAGCTACGCTCGACGCATACGGTGTATCGCAGAACTCGGCCGACGCACGCGACAACGGAGGAGTAGACCTCGGTAACGGCACGAAAGTCGACGCCGGAGCATTCTATCGTTCCATCGGACAAAGAGAGAAAGGCGGAGCTTACTACGTTTATTCTGCTACGAACTTCCGCCTGCGCGAGTTGTCGATCGGTTACGCTTTCCGCAATCTGCTGGGTGCCGGCAAAGACCTTGGCGTAAGCTTGATCGGGCGTAACTTGTTCTTCCTTTACAAAGACGCGCCGTCCGATCCCGAAGTGTCGATGTCTACGTCAAACGGTTACTCCGGATCGAACTACTTCGCGCTGCCCGCTACACGCAGTTTTGGTATTAACTTGAAAGCAACATTCTAACATAAAGCAATCGTATATATGAAAACAATCAATAAATTCAATCTGAAGAACGGTCTGCTGGCAGCCGCCATCATGGTACTCGGCACAACGGCATGTACCAACAATTTTGAAGAACTCAATACAGACCCGACCGGACTGACCTCTTCGCAGGCTCAGCAAGTCGGCTCCTTCATGCAGGAAGCGCAGCGTTCCATCTATTACAATCAAACAAACGGAAACTGGGAATATCAGCTGATCCAAAACCTCAATGCCGACTTGTATTCCGGCTATCTGGCTATCCCGACTCCGTTCGCTGCGAATAATAACAACAGCCAGTACGTTATGGTGGAAGGCTGGAACAATCAGGGATTCAGAGATTATTTCCTGCACGTGATGAAACCGTGTGTGAATTTGCTGGAAACACAGACGGCCGATGATTACGTAGCCATCGCCAAGATCCTGAAAGTGGCCGGTATGTCGAAAGCCGTCGACACGTATGGCCCAATGCCATATTCGAAAGCCGTAAAAGGAGGAATCTTTATCGAATACGATTCGGAAGAGGCTATCTACAAATCGTTTTTCGAAGATCTGGCCGATGCGACACAACGCTTGACCGCATTTGTTCAGAAAAATGGCGATGTGGCTGCCCGTTTGAACTTCGACCTGATGTGCGGCAAGAGCCACACTACCTGGTTGCAGTTTGCCAATACGTTGCGTCTGCGTCTGGCTATGCGCGTCGTAAAAGTTGCGCCCGATCTGGCAAAGAAAGAAGCCGAAGCAGCCGTAGCTAACCCCTATGGTGTGTTGGAGAAAGTCAATATCGAAGTAAAAGACGAGAATACACGTAACCCGCTGATGGTAATCTGCCGCGATTATAACGACTGTAGCATTGGCGCTTCGTTCGAGTCGATCTTGAAGGGCTACAATGACCCTCGTCTGGTTAAAATGGCCTTGCCCGTAGGATGGATGAATAAGGGAGATATCAAAGACAAGGACGGCAAGGAAACGAACTCGATCGGCAAGATCTACGGCGTTCGCAACGGTTTCGAAGTTCCGTCGGCCGGTGAATATAAGATGTACTCGATCCCGATGGTTAGCACAGACGGAACCAACCCGATGTCGACCGACTATCCGCTACCGATTATGAAGCGTGCCGAGTCGTATTTCCTTCGTGCCGAAGGCGCACTGCGCGGATGGGCCATGAAGGGAACGGCCGAAAACTTCTACAAGGAAGGAATCCGTGTTTCGTTCGAAGACTATAAGGTTTCGGCCGATTATGAAACCTACGTTGAAGGCACCACACTGGCTGCCGACTACGTAGATCCGCATAACCCAGCCTTGAACATTAAAGGAATGAACGACGTTCCCGTGAAATTTATGGCCAACGGAACCAACGAACAGAAGCTGCAACAGATTATCACGCAGAAGTGGATCGCCGGATTCCCTGAAGGATTGAACGCATGGAGCGAATATCGTCGTACAGGCTATCCGAAGCTCTTCCCGATCATTGCGAACAAAAGCGCGTTCCCTGAGCTGACAACACTCGGTATCCGTCGTCTGCCGTTCTGCCAGAGCGAGAAAAGCTTTAACAGACCGGGATATGACTCGGGTGTAAAAATCCTCGAAGCACGTGGCGGCAAAGACAATATCGCTACGCGTCTTTGGTGGGATACCCCTGCAGGAAACTTCTAAAAGCTTTTTGGAAGTGTCGGAAATAAGAGAGCGGCCCCAAAACGAGGCGGCTCTCTTTTCTTTTTTCGTGACGGGGAGTGATTGTGAACGATCTGTTTTGAGGAAGTAGTAGAAGACCTAACAATTGCTATTTGTGTGAAGCGTTGCAGAGAGTAAAAAACACTTAAACATGATCGAGGTTAGCTGTTAATCATTCATGGCGATGCCCGATGCGCTCCTGTTTTTCTTCTATTTTTACGAATCAGAAACCTCAGGACGAATGGCAAACTCCTTGAAGTAAAATCAGAGATGATCAGTCTCTCTATTTGTAACACTCGTTTAAAATAACTAATATTGCATCTTATTTGCAATGGATCAGGTTCGTTTAACAAGTCTTTGTGTCGATACATTTGGCATTGTTTCTCTGACCGTTTCTAGGAGCCATGAAAGAGAAAGATACAATAGAAGAAGTACTCTTGAATTATGCCGAATGCAAATGGGAACAAGGGCAGTTTGATCAGGCGATTGCGGACAAGACGATCAACAAGCTTCGCAAAAGAGCCGGTGTGGCCGGTATGAACGTCGCCGAGATTGATGCGAACTTCGACCCCAAAAGAGATCCGAACGTGAATCCGGTTCTTTGGGAGATACGAAGAGAACGAATCATTGAGCTGATGGGCGAAGGATTCGGATTCGACGATATTCGTCGCTGGAAAGTCGCGCCTTGGTTCGTCAACAAACAACAATTGGGGATGTGGATCGAGCAATCACGGGTGAAAGAGTCGCTCTGGGACGAAAACACCCATCTGCCTACCAAATCGAAGACGGAAGGGTATATCTATCTTTGGGCAGACCCGCTGAAAGAAGGTAAAGGATGGTTAGACAAATATTACTTATATCAAGTGCCTACCGATGAGATCGTGTTAAATCCCGCGTTAGCGCCTAATAATCCCGGCTGGGAGTAGTCGGTCATTGCAAGAAGGTGAGGCTGTCTTTGCGACAGTCTCATTTTTTTATTCTTATTTCTTTGCCGCTCGATTATATTTCAGTCTCTCGGATACGGAATTTACGAGTTACGGAACGAGAGACCACACAACCGAGAGGGCGGTAAAAAGTGCCGTTGTTGTACAACAACAGGGTTAAAACTGCTGTTTAAGGGGCGTTGTTGTACAACAACGGGGCAAAAACTGCTGTTTAAGGGTCATTGTTGTACAACAACAGGGCAAAAACTGCTGTTTAAGGGTCGTTGTTGTGCAACAACGGGGGCAAAACTGCTGTTTTAAGGTCATTGTTGTACAACAACGGGTAAAATATGCTGTTTTGAATGCCGGAGACTCGGTTTCCGGAGCAAATTCAAGAAAATCCGCGATATTTGAATACAAATTTATTTCACATGCAAACAAAACTGAAAATATGGACAATGAGCTTCGCCGCTTGCGGTGCTCTTCAGGCTCAACAAAAGCCGAACATCATCTATATCCTCGCCGATGATCTGGGATATGGCGATTTAGGTTGCTATGGACAAACAAAAATTGAAACACCTCATATCGACCAATTGGCACGCGACGGCCTTCGTTTTACGCAACATTACTCCGGCTCACCGGTTTCGGCTCCTTCGCGATGCGTACTCCTGACAGGAAAACACAGCGGACACGCCTACATCAGAGGAAACGATGAAATGGGTGAACGAGGCGACGTCTGGAGTCACGAGGCGATGCTCGCCGACTCTACGCTCGAAGGCCAGCGTCCGCTACCGACAGGGACTGTTACCCTCCCCAAGCTGCTGAAAAAAGCGGGATACATGACAGCTATGGTCGGCAAATGGGGCTTGGGATATCCCGGATCCGAAGGTACGCCCAATAAAATGGGATTTGATTTTTTCTATGGGTATAATTGTCAACGTCAGGCGCATACATATTACCCTCCGTTCCTTTATCGAAACGAGCTTCGCGAATATCTACAGAATAAACTCTTATCGCCTCATACGCTGCTCGATGAAGGAACCGATCCGATGCTCGAATCCAATTACGATAAATATACCCAACAAGAATATGCTCCCGATTTAATGTGGAAGGAAATATGCTCTTTCATAGACGAAAATAAAAAGCAGCCGTTTTTCTTGATGTGGACAACTCCTATACCTCACGTACCGCTGCAAGCACCCCGCAAATGGATTGATTACTATGTAAAAAAAATCGGAGACGAAGAACCTTATTCAGGCAAGTCCGGTTACTTTCCGGCGCGTTATCCGAGAGCTACGTATGCCGCAATGATCAGTTATCTCGACGAGCAAATCGGCGAATTAATTACCGAACTGAAACGACAAGAAATTTATGAAAACACGCTCATCATATTTACCAGCGATAACGGCCCATCCTTCAACGGAGGAACCGATTCGCCTTGGTTCGACAGCGCACATCCGTTTAAAAGCGAACAGGGATGGGGGAAAACGTCATTGAGAGAAGGCGGTATCCGTGTGCCGATGATTGCGATGTGGCAAGGAAAAATCAAAGCCGGGACAATCTCCGATCATATTTCCGCCTTTTGGGATGTGATGCCTACGTTAGCCGAGATAGCAGGTGAAAAGCTCTCTGAAACAGACGGTATAAGTTTTCTGCCTGCTTTATTAGGTAAGAAGCAGAAAAAGCACGATTACCTGTATTGGGAGTTCCCTGAAAACGAAGGGTGCAAAGCTATTCGGATGGGAAAATGGAAAGGGTACATCGGTGACATCAAGAAGGGAAACCGCGGCATGGAAGTTTACGATTTAAGCAAAGACCCGTGCGAACAAAACAATATCGCCGACAAAAATTCGCGCATTGTCAAAGTGCTTTACCAGAAAATGAATGAAGCACATCGTGAGCCGGAAATAAAGAAGTTTAAAATGGAGTGAGTCTTCTCGCCCCCTGACTGAGACGGCAGGAAGATTCACTCCATGATGCTTTTAAGCTCCTTCCTCCGTGCAAGTCGGTTTCATCACGACGCCCAGCCCTTGGCGACCGTCTATTTTGATCGTTATCGGATGCTCGAAATGTACAAGCCGCAGATACTCTGTCTCGCGTACAGCCGGTTGCGCATTCAGAAACGCTTCGTCGAACGTCCCTCCGCCAAACGAGGGATGAATCGTAAAATAGCCTGCGCCGCACGATGTCAGATTCTGAAAGAAATGTGTTCCCTGACTCGGATCAATCCGGTAATGATCCAAACTGCACTCTACGATCACCCGCGCATGACTGATATGAGGCCATTTCACCGGAATACCGAGCCACGGGTCATGACTACCCCACCGACCGGGACCGACCAAGACATAATAGCATCCTCTCTCGGAGAATTCGCGATTGATCGCCTCGATTTGTGCTGCAATCGTTTGTGTCCGGGCCGAATCGAATGATGCCGTCTTGACATATAACACATCTTGCACATCGTTCGAGATACCGTGTCCCAGTGAGTTGGATGACCAGAGAATCGTATCTTCGGGTGCTACGCGCTTCAGGTCTTCGTCAATCATTTCTTTTTGATCGACAATCGGGCGGATTTGCAGCAGATAAAACGACGCACGATCACGTTTCTGCGGATGAATATTGACTGCGAATTCAATCTCGACCGGACGTCCCATTTCTTTCTGACCAATCTGGAGCAGGGTATCAAGCGTTTTAGCCAGCGGGAACATGTCATGTTGCAGAATATTCGCAAACGACAGGATTTTCCGTCCGCCGGGGTAATAGCCATCACGGATAATATGATCATGAGGCTCGTAAGTCGAGGTGATAAACCTCAATGCCCCGTCCTCATCGGCATCTTTAACTCCCAGACGCATCAAATTAAACGAGTCGTCGACCGAAAAACGGGTTGGCATATTCTTCATATCCAATGCCAGAAAACGCGTCTGCGTCTCCTTCAAGGCAAATTCGGTCGTGCTCATCTGCAAGATATTGCGAGGATGACGAGGCGAAAAGCGCAACGTAACGCCACCGTCGACGATGTATTTGCCCAATCCCAAAGCAATGTTGGCAATACCGTCTTCGGCCTTCTCCTTGCCGATGGGGTAAAAGTTCAGCGAGCGTGCCACTCCGCTAATCAACGGATAGAGACGGTCGTTAAACCGTACGCCAACGACTTCCTGAAGCACGACGGCCATTTTTTCCTGATCGATCAGGTTGCTGGTGGCTGTCATATAAGCCTTACTGTCACGATAAAACACAGACGCATAAACTCCTTTGACCGCATCGCTCACCGCCCGAAGCATCTCGTTCTTATCGTCCATATTAGGCACCATATACGTCGAATAGACACCGGCGAACGGCTGGTAATGGGCATCTTCGAGCAGACTTGACGAGCGCACCGCAATCGGACGCTTCACCACTTCGAAAAAAGCCATCAGATCGTCTACCAATCGCTGCGGAAGTTCCGCTTCCAAGAAACGGCTGAGGATTTCCTCGTTGCTGATATCACTTAATGCCAGCGGATATAGACGGTTGGTCTCCATAAACTCATCGAAAATATCGGTGCAGAGTACGACCGTTTTAGGGATGTTGACCGGAAAATTTTCTTGATCCAACATCGGATAGCGTTTGATCATCGCGCCAATAAAAGCCAGTCCGCGCCCTTTACCTCCCAGTGATCCTTCACCGATGCGCGCAAAGTTGCTGTACTCGTCAAACCGTTCTTTTTGATAAACAGCCACGACACCGGAGTTCTTCATCTGCCGATACTGCACGATGACATCGAAAATAAGTTGACGGGCGTCGTTCAAGTCCGTGCACATGTTCACATCAATATGTTTCAGCAGTTCAGCCGGTGGGAACATCGCGCGCGAATAGAAGAAACGAGAAAAATGATTGCGCGAAAGATGATACCGGAGCGAATGTTCCGGAATATTAAAGATCTGATGCTGTAATCCTTTCAGGTCTTTGATACGCATGATCTCCTCTTTCGTTTCAGGTTCCAGAATGACAAAATCGCCAAAGCCGAAGCGTCTCGTAATCTTTTCACGCAAATCCTGCGGATAGCTCTTGGAGTTCTTATCGATAAATGAAGCCCCCAGCTTCCGGGCGTATTCGCGATTGCTCGATTCGGACGATTCCATGATAATCGGCGTTACCGGCCCTGTTTCGCGCACATATTGCCCGAAACGGTACCCTGCCAGCGCATCTTTTTTTCCTTCACGGTTAAAGCTCATGTCGGAGACGATACCGAGAATATGTTCGCGATACTGGTCATAAATATGTACTGCTTCTTCGTATGTGCGTGCCAGCTTGATTTTCGGCCGCCCACGCATCCGGAGCGTCCGCTGATGGTCATTGAGTGCCTCCTTGGCAAATTCCTGACTTTGTTCCAGCACGAATTTGTAAAGATGCGGCAGCGCCGAAGAATAGAAGCGTATCGAGTCCTCGACCAGCAGAATGATCTGTACCCCCACACTGGCAGTATCGTCCGGCGCGTTCATATTGTCTTCAATCAGTTTGATGATGGCCAAAAGCAGATCCGAATTGCCCAGCCAGCTAAAGACGTAATCGATGACGCTTAAGTCTTCATTCGCCACACGCCTTGTTACTTCTTTCGAGAAAGGCGTTAAGACCACAATCGGGATGGATGGAAACTGTTGCTTAATTTCTTTCGGCGCTCCGAAGATATCGGCCTCCATCATATTCGGCATGAAAATGATCAGTTCGAATGTCCGATTGGCCAGCTCCCGCAAAGCCTCTTCTTCGGTCGAAACTTGTGTAAATCGCGGCGGATAACGCAGGCTCAGCGACATGTATTCATTAAAAATCTGCTCGTCTACTCGCCCGTCATCTTCGAGCATAAACGTATCGTATTCCGTTGCAATCAGCAATACATTATATATACGCTTATTCATCAGGTTTGCAAACGAAACATCTTTGAATGCAACTTTTTGAAAGTCCTTTATTTTACTCATACAATTGGGTTTCCCGACCTGTTGCGGGACAGCCCGCCAAAATTAAAGAAAAATATTTGGTATACCGTAAAAACTCCTTACATTTGTGGACTTTTAAAAATAAAAAAACATGAAGACCGAAGAAATCTTATTATCATTGGAAGCCAAGCATCCCGGAGAGAAGGAATACTTGCAGGCTGTCAAAGAAGTGCTTATTTCGATTGAAGATGTTTACAACCAACATCCGGAATTTGAAAAAGCAAAAATCATCGAACGGTTAGTAGAACCCGACCGTATTTTTACATTCCGTGTGCCCTGGGTCGACGATCAGGGCGAAGTACATGTCAACCTCGGTTACCGCGTACAATTTAATAATGCGATTGGCCCGTATAAAGGCGGACTGCGTTTTCATCCGTCGGTAAACCTCTCGATCCTGAAATTCCTTGGCTTCGAGCAGACTTTCAAAAATGCTTTGACCACACTGCCCATGGGAGGCGGAAAGGGAGGAGCAGATTTTGCATTCCGCGGACGTAGCGATGCCGAAGTAATGCGCTTCTGTCAGTCGTTCATGCTGGAGCTCTGGCGCAATATCGGTCCGGACACGGATGTTCCGGCGGGTGATATCGGTGTAGGAGCACGTGAAGTAGGCTACCTCTATGGTATGTACAAAAAATTAGCTCGTGAAAATACGGGAACGATGACCGGAAAAGGCATGGAATTCGGAGGATCGATCCTACGTCCCGAAGCAACCGGTTTCGGCGGACTTTATTTCGTACATCAAATGTTGCGTGAGCACGGACACGATATTCAAGGCAAGACAGTTGCGATTTCCGGCTTCGGAAACGTAGCTTGGGGTGCTGCCACCAAAGCAACCGAACTGGGTGCAAAAGTTGTGACGATCTCCGGTCCTGACGGTTACATTTACGATCCGACAGGGATCTCCGGCAAAAAAATCGATTATATGCTTGAGTTACGTGCTTCCGGAAATGACATCGTTGCTCCTTATGCCGACGAATTTAAGGAAGCGACGTTCTTCGCAGGCAAACGTCCGTGGGAACAAAAGGTTGATATCGCATTGCCGTGTGCTACACAGAACGAATTAGGGGCTGAAGACGCGCGTGCATTGATCGACAACGATACGCTTTGCGTGGCCGAGATCTCGAACATGGGTTGTACGGCCGAAGCAGTCGACTTGTTTGTACATAACAACCGTCTGTTTGCTCCGGGTAAAGCGGTGAATGCAGGCGGTGTGGCTACATCGGGACTGGAAATGACGCAGAATGCCATGCATATCTCTTGGCCGGCATCGGAAGTAGACGAGAAACTGCATCAGATCATGAGCAGCATCCACGAACAGTGCGTGCTCCACGGTCGCGAAGGCAAATATATCAACTATGTGAAAGGGGCGAACATTGCAGGGTTTATGAAAGTAGCCCGCGCGATGATGGCACAAGGCGTAGTATAACATTCACATCCGGTGATTGCGGAGGAAAGGAAGCAGCCGCTTATTTCCCCCGCACTTTGCCGGGATTTTTAGCAATGAAATCTTTCCAACCGGTGTATGCTTTTTCGGGCATGGGCCGGTTGGTTTGTAAATAGTGACAATAAGCCGCGGCCAGCCCATCCGTCGCGTCGAGTTGCGGAAGCATGTGCTCGTCGGGAATACGGAGGATATGCTGTAACATTCCGGCCACCTGTTCTTTCGCTGCTTGTCCGTTACCGGTGATGGCCATCTTGATTTTCAGCGGCGCATACTCGAATATCGGCACATCACGATTTAACGCTGCGGCAATGGCAGCACCCTGTGCACGTCCCAGCTTCAACATACTTTGTATATTCTTGCCGAAGAAAGGCGCTTCAATTGCCATCTCATCAGGATGATATTGATCGATCAGCGAAATAACACGTTCATAAATGCGGCGAAGACGTACATAGTGATCTTCATAACGGTCCAATTTCAACACGCCCATCGTTTCGAGAGATGCTTTTCGTCCGTTGATGGAAAGTACGCCATACCCCATCACGATCGTGCCCGGATCAATACCGAGAATAATCCGTTCTAAAGCCGTCGTCCCCTCTCTTTTCATATCAAATCAAGTTCTTCGAGCACAGTCGAGAACCCCGCCATCTCATGTCCGAATCGGGCGATAAGCTCCTGATGTAGCGCTGCCCCCTCGTCACACATCCAGGCTTGTAACGTCTTCTCATCGCTTACTCTGAACTGCACCGACACACTGACTCCTTCTGCACCTTCCACCTCATGAACGACTCGCTGCAAACGCGGCGATTGGAGTTGCCCGCTGCGCGTTGCCGCCGGAATGTAAACCGTCCGTAAATAAGCAAGTCCCTCCTCATATTTCTTGTGCGAGAGATGAAATGTCGTATAAAAAACAAGCATAGTCCGTAAATTTCCCGTCAAAGGTAGCGCTATTGTTGAAAAAAACGTTACCTTTGCCGCGAAATAATTCGAGGGGTATTAGCTCATCTGGCTAGAGCGCGACACTGGCAGTGTCGAGGTGAGCGGTTCGAGTCCGCTATACTCCACCTCTTTTGAAGGGTGTGTCAAAACATAAGGTTTGGGCACACCCTTTTTAGGTGTGTAAGAAAGGTGAAATTGGAGGGCTAAGGATAAGAGCGAGAGTGCATACTAAGGTGTGTGACCGAGCTCACATTCAGTAAGCAACGCAGCAGTTCGCCCGTTATGACACACCGCCTTTTTTATTCGCTGACCTGAGCGAAATATTTTCTCCGTGCTCCCCGTGCATTGTCCCGGAAATAGTCTTTCCACCAGTCGTCGGTTCTCAGGTACTTCGGTTTTTCGAGGGGGTCGCGCCATTGCAGCGATTCGCGGAACGAGTAGTGGCTGAACAGCCTCATGTATTCGCCCAGATAGATGTCGGCCACTCTCCGGTTGCCGCGGACGATCACCATATTCTCGTCGTTGTTCTTCGTGGAGGCGACGCTGAAATTGGCCGAACCGGTAACTACGATGGGATTCCTGCCCAGCGGATCGATGAGCATGAACTTGTTGTGGATGTATTTCACGTTGGAGTTCAATCCCGTGAGCCGCTCCCGGAGCCATCCGTCGAAACGATTCGTACGGATCGTATTGCCGATGGCGAACACATTCTCTTTCTTGCGCCGGATCGCTTCGATCTTCTTCTTCTCTCTTTCGAATTTCTCCCTGTCTTTCCCGGCCATGCACGCTTTCTCCATAAGTGCATAGCGCAATGAGGTGCGTGCGGTTTCATACACCTTCCTGAACTCTTCGTTCATCCCGAAAGCGAACGTCATAAACAACGCATGCCTGGCCGACCGTGCCATACCGGCATAATTCTCCAGCACCTCCAGGCCGGTGCGCGGGCTGAAGACCGCCGTTTCCTCCTCCCGGAGCGGCAAAGCGAACGCCGGCGTGATCTCTTCCACCCGTTTCTTCATCGGCCCGTTCTCGAGGTCGCTTCGCAACGCCTCCCAATAGCGTGCGTACCGCTCGGCAATGGCGGGATTGTTGACGACATGCGCCACGTTGGAATGTCCGAAAATGCCTCCTTCCGAAAAATTCATCCCGCCCGTCCATACCGACACCGGACGGCCTCTTTCGAGCTTCAGGATAAATTTATTGTGCGAGATGTAGGATTTGCCGTTGAGGCGGGGCGTGCAACAGGAGGCAAGCCCCGTTTCGCGGATGGCCGCTTCGTTGATCAGGCGCGGATACTCCTTCCGCCCGTCGTAAACAATCCGCACGTCCACTCCCCGCTCCATCGCTTTCCCGATCACTTCGAGAAAAGGCCGGTAATGAAACTCGTAGGCCGCAATCCGCAGGCTGTGCTCCGGCCCGCACGACTCCACAAAACCCACCAGCGCTTCGTAGGCCCCGCGCGAGAGCCATTCGAACGCCCGGTTGTCCGGCACATCCTTCGGCGACACATCGCCGAACCGCCGCACATATTCCTGCGAGGCGGCCGACCCTCTGTTGAAAAAGACATTGTGCCCCGCGCCCTCCTCTTTCTCCGTACGGACCGGCACCCGCACGGTGGCATAGACCGTTAAATCGGCCGGCGTCCCCTTCAGGGCAGATACCTCGTAGGTGTAGGCATATCCCGGCTTGGCCGAATAGTCGGCCCACTGGAAACTCTGAATGGGAAACTTGTGCGTGGAATACTGCGTGCCGGGTTTGAGCTTCGGGTCGGTCTCCTCAAAAACTTTCGACGCTTTCAGATAATACCTCTCCCCCTCGGTATGGTCTTCCCGCAAAACCGAAAAGCCGAGCAACCCCTCGCACTCCTCTTCGGGCAAATGAATGCCCAGCAAAACCACATGGCTTCCGGATACGGCATGTACCTTCAGCCCTCCTTTTTTTCTTTGTGCTCTCATAAGAATCTTTTTTTATCAAGTGATTTTCTTCAAAATATCATATTCAGCTTTTTTCGCTGTAAAAGTAAAAAAAAACAAGCAATTCGGCTTCCGTTCAAAATGAATTTTTATAGACAATAAAATTACGATTGCTTTTGTTCGGATTAACACTTTTAACCGGATAAGAGAAGCTCAATAACAACATATCCGTATACATCGTTTCCTTATTCCAATAAGCAAGAAAAATCTTAATTAGCTCTAAAGTTTGCGATTATCGCATTGAATAACTCTACGAATGAGTATAAACTGTATTTACCGAGATTGACCTCCCAAAAAGGCTTTTGAAGTCATTCAGACCTAATATGGCTTTCCGATAATGATAATAGTGTGCTCCCTCCATATTTTTACAACAGATTTATGCCTTGCATGTTAGATCATGCGAGCAAAGTGTGTAGAATAATATTGAACGTATACTATTTTTTTTGAAGAATATTTTTTTCTCTCATTATTTACTTCTAATTTTGTCGTGAAGCTTTAATGCTTTCAGTTTGCAAATCAGTTAAATTCTTCAGATGATAAAGACATGAAAACAAAATTACTTGGGATTCTTACTCTCTGCTTAGGGATAGTTTACACCGCACAGGCACAGTTCCGCATCGGAACGACGGACTACCCGACACTGAGCGCGGCCGTGGCTGCCGTCCCCACAACGGGAATCCCCA
Source organism: Tannerella forsythia (assembly GCF_003860135.1). Taxonomy (GTDB): domain Bacteria; phylum Bacteroidota; class Bacteroidia; order Bacteroidales; family Tannerellaceae; genus Tannerella; species Tannerella forsythia_A. The sequence continues at coordinate 39,683 of NZ_RQYN01000006.1, read as the reverse complement.
CTACGATCGAAGCCACGACGAACCACAGTATGACGACGGCTGTAACCGTAAACAGCGGCCAGCACATCGTGTTGAAAAGCGCGGGAGGGAACTTTACGCTCAAACGCAGCGCAGCACTCCTGACGCATCTGGTTATCGTACAAAACAATGCCACCCTTATCATGGAGAACATTGTACTGGACGGAGGAGCCATCTGGGATAATCAGGAACTAACGGTACATGCAGATACAACCCGTATAAATAGCGGACTTATTGCAGAAAAACCACTTATCCTTGTGAATGAGGGTGCGACACTGACACTAAACGAAGGTACGGTATTACAAAACAACCACAACACCGGTTCGGGCGATTGTGCCGGTATACGAAACTCCGGAAAGTTAACTCTCAACAACGGCTCTATGATCCGGTTATGCTCTTATTATACATCCGGTCCGCTTTCAGGAACGGTCGCAGGTGGTATTTGTAGCATCAGACCCAACTCTATCGTCATAATGAATGGCAATTCGACCATCGCAGGATGTATGTCGAAATCAAGAGACAATGACGCCGGAGGCATCTTCAGTGGGCATGGATCAGAAGTAGTGATGAACGACAATGCTTCCATCTACGGATGTTACTGTACAAATGGAGGAGGAGGCATCACACAACGAGAAAGGAAACTGATCATGAATGGGAGTGCATCTATTCATCACTGTGCCGCAAACAATGGTGGCGGTTTTTTGGGCTATACCAACGCAACGATTGAAATGAACGGGAACTCGGCCATACATGATAACGAAGCGTTCGTGCTCGGAGGCGGAATCAGTTTATTCAGTAATAGCGCAAGTGGAGGTGCAAGCTCTAAACTTCTTATGAACAACAATGCTGCCATATACAACAATAAATCAAGAAAAGCGGCTGGAGGAGTTGCCAATCGGGGAGGATGGATTTATATGAACAATAATGCCTCTATCCACCATAATGAGTCCGGAACGTTTGGTGGAGGTGTCGCCCTCTCAGGAACATCGACGGCTCAAGGATATCTGTACATGAATGGCGGACGTATTAATCATAACGCAGCGAAAACGACACAGGGAGGTATTGCCATGGCATCGCACGCAACCCTACACCTCAAAGGCGGAGAAGTCAGTTATAATACAGCAGAAAGAGGCAGTGGCGGAATACATGCTTCCGGTCTGACCGACACCATCCGTATATATGGCGGACGAATTGCTTACAATAAGGCTCCGACAGCTGCCGGTATTGGTTTAAATAATCAGGCTGTGCTTTATATGACCGGTGGAGAAATCAGCGAAAATCAAGCCTTAAACAAGGGGGGAGGAATCTATATCGGATCACATGCAACAAATGCTCCGATCGTAAACATCCTCGGACGCGCAGCGATACATAACAACAAAGCAGCTGTGGGTAACGGCATATTCATGGCGGCCGACAAGAACGGCGGACCGGCCTCGGTGTTTAATCTCAGCGGTACGGCGCATATAAAGGATGAGATGTTTTTGGAGAAAGATTCCTTAAATCCTGCTCCTAACGGCGATCCATTGCGCAATAAGTTTATTACACTCATCAGTGAACCCGAACGGAAATTTAAAGTCAGTACGGACCCGCAGCATGACGCTCCTTACGGACGAATCGTCGTCGTACCGGGCACCGCAACCATAGACGGAACGACCTATACGCTGGCCGACGCGTCTTCTTATGCCGACAAATTCACACATCCGATAAAAGCTGTTGTCTCAGGACTTCCTACAACTCCTACAGCACAAAAACTTATCTTGGGATGTTACGACCCGGATATGATTACGATTCTCCGTACTCCTTTGGGCAAACCCGCTAAGATCAATGTGCCGCAGACTTTTGCCGTCAAAGATGCTTCATCGTCCATCTCCGGATATACATGGACATTCGCAGAAGGAACACCGGCCTCATCAACGGATGTCACTCCGAGTGTAACATGGACAACCATCGGCCAAAAACAGATTGAACTGAAAGTCTCCGAAAAAGGCGTCAGCTATGCTGCGGGCGACACGATGCGGTGCGAAATGATTGCGAAAAGAACGATCGCCGTACAAGGAAAAACAATCGACTTCTTCGTGAATAAACGATCAACCTCCGGACTACAGACCGGCCTTTCGTGGAAAGATGCCTTCCTGAACCTCGATACGGCTCTGGCAGCCGCCGGCAAGGGTGACCGGATATGGGTGGCCGAAGGTGTCTACACGCCCACCGGCGGATCGTATGTGATGGCTTATGACAGTGTGGAAGTCTACGGAGGCTTCGGTGGTACAGAGTCGGCGATTGAGGAGCGTAACTTTGTGGATCATCCGACGACCTTACAAGGAAAAGACTCTGCTGTTATCCGGATCAATGGAAACCGCTCTTATCCCGAAGGAGGCTGCGGAGTCAGTCGTGGTGCGCGCTGGGACGGTTTCATCATCACCGGAGGTATGGCTAAGCAAGGTGCGGGTATCTTTAACGACAACGGATCGCCGACGATTGTCAATTGTATCATCCGTGGCAATGCGGCGACACACGAAGGTGGCGGCGTATATACCTTGTCGCGCGGAACATGTGCAACAGGAAGCCCGTTATTTATGAATACCGAGATCAGTGGTAACAGAGCTCGTCGGGGGGGCGGGCTCTATAACGAAGGCGGAAAAACGGAATTACTGAATGTAACCATCTCCGGGAATCATGCTACAGAATCCGGAGCCGGTATATATAACGCTCAAACATCCGGAGTGAGATCTTTAAACACAATTATTTATGACAATCGTACGACGGCAGAGCAGATGTTGCCTAATATTGTGAATATGGGTGTTGGTACCGAATACCGCTTCTGTCTAATCGAAGGAGCGGATATTCCCAACGCATGGAACCTGATAGGTACCAATGCAGGAAGCAATGTCTACCAGAGACCATATTTTGTTAAACCGGGATTTAATAAGGAGGGAATCATGGTTGCTGGAAATTATCGGCTTGCGGATTCACGAAGCTCTGCTTGTAATGCCGGATGGAATCCTCCTGTGATTAGTGCCCGTCTAGTGAAAGATCTGGCAGGAGTTGAACGAATCGATGACAGTCGTGTAGATATAGGAGCCTACGAATTTATTCCGAGCAATATGCCTCCTATCCAATTGCCTCATAGCGTCATCGTGAGTGAATGTAAGCATGCGAAGACGAATCCTCCGAAAGGAATGTATTCGGTAATCTCAAAACAAGATTTTACGATAAAGATTACTCCTGACGAAGGATATACGCTCGAAGAACTGGAGATCACAACAGGTTCCAAATGGCAGGATAAAGAAGGCGGGATGAAGAAGACAAAGAACCCTGACGGTAGCATGACCGTCGTGTTCCGCTATGTAACGGAACCTCTGAACGTCCAATTCTCCGGTGTCAAGCCTACGGCGAACCAGTTGATCCAAGAATATGCGGCTGTATGGGCCAGCAAAGACGGTGTACATATTCGGACGGATCGGCCGGTCATGGTACAGATCTATACCGTAATGGGTACACTCTCTTACCGTCAGCAACTTTCGGCGGGCGAGATGATGCTTCCGCTTCCGAGAGGACTATATATCGTTAAGATCGATCAAATGGTACAGAAAGTTGTTGTTAAATAAGATTCAGAAATAAAGATGCTGTGTCACGGAAAGACGGGAGATCAATGTCTTTTCCGTGACACAGTTTGTTTTAGACTAAATGAGGAAAGAAAATAACACGGAAACGTATAAATCTGCTGAAGGCAGACGATTACTTCACAATTTATATCGTAAACATTTGCTGGCATTGGAAGTTCCCTTTTGGGAACAGATGGTGGAAACAAATTTCGGCGATACGCACGTAATGTACTACGGCTCTCCGTCCGGTATGCCCGTCTTGTGTTTCGGAGGAACGTGGATCACGAACCCATTGTCGATGCGTCCTTTTATTGAAGGTGTCGACTTAGACAAGATACGGCTTGTCGTGCCGGATGTGCCCGGAGGGATAGGATTTAGTGCGGAGCAGCAGCTTCATGCATCGAAAGGCGAATACGGACAGTGGGCTTTTCAAGTCATCGACAGGTTGGGGCTTCGGGAATGTACCGTATTAGGTTACTCCTTTGGAGCCAATATTGCGTTGCAACTTTGTCAGGAGGCCTTGCTATGCGTTCGTCGGCTTCTCCTTGTTCAGCCTGCCGGCATTGCAAAAGGTACATCCTCAAAAATTGAGAAGTTGATGCGTATGGCGGATAAAGAGGAGAAGCAACTAACGGAAGAATGGTTGAGAAAAAGCATGACACCGATGCTTTCGTTCGAACATGATGACCTGATGGAGATGGCTAAAATGTTCTTACTGCACGCGAAGATTGCTAAAGGAGATTGGAAAGAGCTTCGGAAGAAAGATTTGCATAAGTTTCGCGCACCCGTTGGCCTGATAGCCGATCAATCCGACAGTTTATTTCCGGGCGAAGAGATCATCAAACAGGCCCGTAAAATGATTCCATTCCTTGAAATGTCGAGTCTGACAAACCTCGGATGTCATTTCGGATTGTTTAAAAACGATGAACAGACAGCCGAAGTTATGAGCTCCGTCACCGATTTCCTGTTGCGGTAAGAGAGCATGATGAAAGTATTGTGTGAGATGAATCGTTATGGTGGAAGAAGCCTTTGTTGCCGACTTATTTCACCTCCGTTCCTTGATCCATGCGACGATGATTTCGAGTGCCGAAGGGGAAAACGTTTGTTCGATTGTAGCATATTCGTTGAGGGCTCCGGTCGTACACTCTTGGAAAAGATGATTCAACCCCGGGAGTTCGCGGACGGTGACATCGGTATTTCCTCCCTCTTCCAACGCTTTCCGGATAGCCGATAAATTGGATTGCGCGGCAACTTGCGTATCTTTCGTGCCATTGAGTGCCAGCACGGGACAGGTTACTTTTCGGAGCGTCGGGGCAGGATCATAGCGCAGAAAGTATTGCATCCACGGAGAGAGCATCTGTTTTACTTGGGATTGGATATACAAATCCTGCCTTTCCGGGGAAGAGCCCGGCAGAACGGTTTGCACGGATTGCTTCAGACAGGCTGTCAGACTGTCTGACAGATGCTCCTGATCGCTGCATGTAAGAATCAAGTCACATAGCCTTGCCATAAGGTCATTGCCTATCTTACGTGCGCTGTCCGGTACACCCGACGCTTTAGCCATATCCTCGACCTGTGTTTTCACTAATTCATGGCCGGGAACACCTACCCCGGCAAGCATCACGATAAACGACACGCGTTTGTTCCTCGCCGCGACCATCGGAGCGATGACGCCTCCTTCGCTGTGGCCGATCAACCCTATCCGGAGAGAATCTACCTCATGGCGGGTTCTCAAGTATTCGACGGCCGCTTCGGCATCGTTGGAAAAATCGGGCGAGGTAGCCGTAGAGAAACGGCCGCCGGACTGTGCCGTGCCGCGGTCGTCATACCGCAGCACTCCGATACCGTTTCGGGTCAGGTAATCGGCTATCACCAGAAAGGGTTTATGTCCCATCAACTCTTCGTCACGGTTCTGGGGGCCGCTGCCCGAGATCAGGACGACAACGGGATACTTCCCTTCCTTCGCAGGAAGCGTTAACGTGCCGGCCAGCGTGATGTTGTCGGTCGGGTTAACGAACGTGACCTCTTCGGTATGATACGGAAATGGCGGACGAGGCTCTTGCGGACGCTTGGACACAACTCCCGACGTATCGTTACGAACCATATCAAGCGGCATCTTCATCCCCATCTGTGAGAAGGTGCCTTTCAGCGTATCGTTTGCCAATACCGCATCATAAGAAGCTCCCAGGCTTCGCATAACGATACGAAGTGCAAAAGGATTGAATGTAACCGTATCGCACGGAATGCCTTTCGCTCCCTGATCGGGACTGTCGAGCGTGGCAGAAAGTCCCTGCTCGCTTTGCTGAATGTGAAACACGAGGCGCAGTTTGATACCACTCACGGAGATCCTTCCGCTCCATGATCCGGTAATCTCTTGTGCCGGGAGCGTGCCCGTCATGAGCATCGCTACCAGGCATAATATCATCTTTTTCATCGTAAAAAGTGTATTAACGTTTTAGATACAATTTCCGAATCAATCAGCCCGACCATAAAGCCGGCAATCCATTCTCCGTCCCGGCTTGCACCGACGACTTTCACGATATTCCATAATGCAACATCGTTCGGCAAGGCTTTTACGTTGAGAGGCGCCCAGCAGCCCGGACAGAAAACAGGCAACATGATTTGTTCTTCTTTTCGATTCGCTTTGCAAAAATAATGCTGTTTTTGAATAAAATGCGTGAATTATCGGATAATATGTATTTTTCAATTCATCTTCTTGTTTGAAAAGGCTCTTTGAAATGATCTTTTGCCATCAAACTCATTCATTGACGATAGGGGTTCTACGTTTTATCCGTATCGTAAGTTACGGACTTTATTCCGTGCGATATTTTCTCGACTTGAATAAAGAAACGCCTGATAACTTGTCATACAAAACCAGTCAACAAGACTTTTCCGTTGTCTCCGTATCACATTTTATGAGCTTCGACGAGTAAGATTGCGATAAATTGTCGCATGGAAGCAATCAACACAACTTTTTCTCTGCCTTCGTTTTAAATTTTGCCGACTCTGTAAAGAATTTTCTGACAACTTGTCGCACGGAGACAGTTTGCGCCATTTTGCAGCCCTCTCCGTGCGACATTTTACCAACTCCCACAAGCAGGTCGCTGACAACTTGTCGCAAGGAGGCTGTTCCGATGACTTCCCGATTGTTTCCGTATTGCATTTTGTCGACCTCCGGAGTGGTGAGGTTCATTTCATTGTTGATTTTTTGCCTGTGAGGATGTGTTCGATTGTCTCCGTGTGGTATTTTTTCGAGAAACGTGTTTTTTCAGTCCAAAGAAAGCGGAAATTCAGACAGCTCCCTGGACTTTATATACGAGCTCCATCCATACCCAATAGCGGATGGCTTTGCCAAGCAGCATCCAGAAAGCAACCCACCAGACGTTGGCGCGAAGAAAGCCCAGCGCCACGGCAATAAAATCGCCAATACCGGGTACGAATACGAAAAAAGCCGTCCACGAGCCTTTCCCACTGATCCACTGCTGTACTTTCAGCAACTTGTCGATATTGAGCCGAAGGTATTTCTTGATCCATTCCACCTTCCCGACTTTCCCGATCCAATAGCAGGTCATTCCGCCGAGAAAATTACCCATCGTCGCCGCGATCATACAGGGCAGATACGATGCGCCGCCCAGCAGCACTCCCGTGAGCACGACCTCGGAGCTGAAGGGGAGGATAGTTGCCGCGAGGAAAGAGGCAATGAAGACGCCGATGTATCCGTAATCGATCAGAAAGTCCATAAACGAACGAGCAGCAGGAGCACGAGAAAGATGACGATCAGGATATAGAACAAATACGTCAGCAGATTACGCCGGTCGGAGAAGAAATAGGCAATCAACATGGATGAGGGGACGTAGAAGAGGCAGAGGAAATCGGCCGAGTAGCCTTCGTAAAGGCCGAGCGGTACCAGCGAATAGAACGCGAAGACAATCAGAAAAGAAAGGTGTTGCCGCGTACGTATGGTATGCTCGAACTCATGCAGTAAGATATAGATATACGTGATGATGGTGAGGCAGACGACACATATCGAACTGAGCCATTCGATCCGTAGCGGGTCACGGAGAAAGACGGGGTTGACCGCCGTCAATTGTTCTTTTAGTATGGTGAAGAAGGTATAATCATGTTTCCAAAGACACCAGACAAGCACAAAGCCGAACGTGGTAAGGATGCCCAGGAGGGAGGTGAGCAGGTTTTGAAACGTCAAGGAATGGAGACGGTACATCCCAAACCAGAAAAGCGGTACCATCCAGAGCAGATGCGGCCAGATGAGGCTGCCCAGACTTAAATAAACGGACATGTTGAAGATACGTCCTGTCCGTTCGGGAGTTTGGTATGAGCGAAAAAGCTCGAAGAGCGCTCCCAACAGGAAGAAAAGTGCCAGTGAAGCGGGACGAAGGGGAAAGATGTCCGGATTCGTACTGACAAAGAGCAGGAAAAAGAGGAATGGCAACAGCGTTTTTCCTCGAACAATCACAGAGGAAAAATTGATGCGTTGTATAATAAAGGCAAGCAAACAAATCAAAGAGCATCCGATCAGGTAGGTGAAACGTTTTCCGGGCAGTATCGAACAGACGGCTTCCCACACGGGCGAGGCGCTCGCATCGCAAGCGACCGGATATCCGGCCGAGTATTGATAGCCTACCGTCCAACATACCAGACAAACCAGTACGGTAAGAATAAGGTTGGGCAGGCTCGACAGATGGATCCGTTTTTTACGCCGCAAGGCTTCTGATTCTCGTCCCATATCCGGTGATACTTACAGATCGAACCCGATATCGTGCCGATAGTATTTTTTTTCGAAATCGATGGCCTCTGCTCCGGCAAACGATTTCTCCAACGCCTCTTCTTTCGTTGTCCCATAAGAACTGACGGCAAGGACGCGTCCGCCCGACGTAACGACGGTTCCGTCTTTCCGGGCCGTCCCGGCATGAAACAAGATACGGTCGGGAGTATCGATTCTATCGAGTCCGGTGATGACTTTGCCTTTCTCATAGGCTTCGGGATATCCCCCGCTGACGAGCATTACGGTAACGGCAGCACGTTCATCTTGCGTCAGCTCGCATGTGGCCAGCGTGCCTTGCGCTACTCCTTCGAGGAGCTCGACCAGATCGCTTTTGATACGCAGCATCACCACTTCCGTTTCAGGATCGCCCATACGACAGTTGTATTCGATCACCATCGGATCGCCTTTGACGTTAATCAGTCCGAGAAAGATAAACCCTTTGTAGTCGATGCCTTCGGCGCGCAGCCCGTCGACCGTAGGGCGGATGATGCGCTCCTCCACCTTTTGCATAAAAGCGGCATCGGCGAAGGGAACGGGCGATACGGCTCCCATACCGCCGGTGTTCAAGCCGGTATTTCCTTCGCCGATTCGTTTATAATCTTTCGCCACGGGAAGGATTTTGTAATTGTGGCCATCGGTCAATACAAACACCGAGCATTCGATCCCGTCGAGAAACTCCTCGATGACAACCGTACGGCTCGCCTCACCGAACATGCCCTGCAACATCTCGCGCAATTCTTTCCGTGCCTCGTCGAGCGAATCGATGATCAGCACGCCCTTGCCGGCTGCCAGCCCGTCGGCTTTCAGCACGTAAGGAGGCGAGAGTGTTTCGAGAAAAGCCTCGCCGGCTGCCAGATCGTCGGCGGTAAAGCTGCGGTAGCGTGCGGTAGGAATATCATGTCGCATCATAAAGGCCTTGGCGAAGTCTTTGCTGCCTTCCAGCTGCGCTCCCTCACGACTCGGGCCAATGACCGGGATGCGAGTCAGCGCGTCATCGTCGCGGAAATAGTCATAAATCCCTGCCACCAGCGGATCTTCCGGCCCTACGACGACCATGTCGACGTGATTCGCCAATACAAACGTTTTGATGCCTGCAAAATCATTCGTCTGCAAGTCTACGTTTGTTCCCACAGTAGCCGTCCCCGCATTACCCGGGGCAATGTAAAGCTGACCGACTTTCGGGCTTTGCGCCATTTTCCATGCCAGCGCGTGCTCACGTCCTCCCGAACCTAAAAGTAATATATTCATCGTTCTTCGTGTTTATTCGTTTATTCATTCTCTTAACTCCGATGCTTTCTTCCCTTGTGCAAAGCCATCGGAAGGCTGTCTCAACAGCCTGATTTTCGCGGCGGCTTCGTACACACCTCCGATATTTCCCGCAAAGATACGGAAATATGACTTATGTGTTATAAAGCACGAAAGAATATCAGAGGTTTTTCTTGCGTAACTCAAAGTCTCGTCCCAGATACTTCTCGCGCACAATCTCGTTGGCCGCCAACTCTTCGGCCGTGCCTTGAAAGAGTACCTTTCCTTCGAACAGCAGGTAGGCGCGGTCGGTGATGCTTAACGTTTCGTGCACGTTGTGGTCGGTGATGAGGATTCCGATGTTCTTATGCCTGAGTCGGGCGACGATGGTCTGAATGTCCTGTACGGCGATAGGGTCTACACCGGCAAACGGCTCGTCGAGCATGATAAATTTCGGGTCGATGGCCAGGCAGCGGGCAATCTCCGCCCGACGGCGCTCTCCTCCCGACAGGCGGTCGCCCAGATTTTTGCGTACCTTCTGAAGACCGAACTCCTCGATCAGGCTTTCCATCTTCTCCCGTTGATACTCTTTCGGCTTGTCGGTCATCTCGAGTACGGAACGGATATTGTCTTCGACCGTCATCTTGCGAAAGATCGAAGCCTCCTGAGCCAGATAACCGATACCCAGACGAGCTCGCTTGTAGACGGGATAACCGGTGATCTCCGTATCATTCAGAAAGATTTTTCCCTGATTCGGTGTCACCAGCCCCACGCTCATATAGAATGTCGTCGTTTTACCTGCCCCGTTGGGGCCGAGCAACCCGACGATTTCCCCCTGCTTGACGTTGATCGATACGTGATTCACGACCGTGCGCGTGCGATATTTCTTCACCAAATCTTCGGTGCGGAGCATCATTTGTTGTTCATCCATCGGTTCTGTTTTTTTACCCGCTGCAAAGATAGAATATTTTTGTATCTTTCGGCCGTAAATCATACGTATCAACACGTATTCTATTGTAGGACTTATCATGACAAACCCCAAAGCATTTCAAGATTATTACCCCGAAGCCTTCGGGCACTGTTTCGGCTGCGGCGCGGAGAATCCCCACGGACTGCATATCAAAAGTTATTGGAACGACGATGCGGACGATGAGACCATCGCTTTCTACACCCCTCAGCCGTACCATACGGGCGGTTATCCGGGATATGTGTACGGAGGACTCATTGCCGCCATCCTCGATTGTCACGGCAACGGTACGGCGGCGGCAGCCGGTTACCGCTTTCACGGACGAGCGATGGGCAGTCAACCCGCACTCCGTTATGTGACGGCCTCTCTTCAGGTCGATTACGTGAAGCCTACTCCCATGGGGATGACGCTTGAACTCCACGCCCGCATCCTCGAAGTCACCGCCCGGAAGGTCCGCATGGAACTGTGGCTTACAGCAGCCGACGTGGTCACCGTTAAAGCACAAATGGTCTCGGTCGCCTTGCCGCCGAACTCTTGAAAAGTATTTGCCCCGGAAGCAGCAGATACGAACCTGTAAGTTCGTGTGCCGTCCCGGGGCAAAACCCAAATAAATAAAGAAGTCTACGGTTTTTACGTTTTCATCTGAGCCTTTTGCAGCTTCTGGGTAAGTAACGGCACGACCTTTGTCAGGTCGGCCACGATACCGAGGTCGGCCACGTGGAAGATCGGCGCGAACTTGTCTTTGTTGATGGCAATGATGTAGTCCGATTCTTCCATACCTGCCAGATGCTGGATGGCACCCGATATGCCGCAGGCGAAATACACGTCGGGGCGAACGGTTTTGCCCGTCTGTCCGACCTGTCTTTCATGATCGATCAAGCCGGCATCGACCATCGCGCGTGACGAGGAAACCTCCGCGCGAATGCACGAAGCCAGCCCTTCGAGCAATGAAAAACCATCCTTGCTGCCTACGCCCCGCCCGCCGGATACCAAGATTTTCGCTTCGGTAATATCTATCAGACTCTTTGGTTTCTTTTCTTTTCTGACCAAACGCACCTTGAACGCCGAGGTATCAAACTGCATGTCTACGTTTACGATCTCTCCTGTGCGGCTCTTGTCGGCCGGCCGGCGACGCATCACTCCGGGACGAACGGTCGATATCTGCGGACGATGCTCCTTGCAGACAATCGTCGCCATCAGATTTCCGCCGAACGCAGGGCGTGTCATCAGCAGGTCACGGTCGTCCGAAACGGCCAGCGCCGTACAGTCGGCCGTAAGCCCGGTCCTTACTCGTGCCGAGACACGCGGCCCCAAATCGCGCCCGATCGTCGATGCTCCGATAAGCAGGACTTCCGGCTTGTAGGTCCGGATCAGGTGGGTAACGGCTTGCGTGTAAGGCTCCGTCAGATAATCTTTCAGTTCGGGCGAGTCGATGATCAGCACCCTGTCGGCACCCGCCTCGATCAGGCTCTGTGCCAAGGGGGATACTTGATCGCCGAGCAACAGCGCCGTGACGTCTTCGCCCACAGCCTCGGCCAACTCGCGTGCTTTTCCGATCAGTTCAAAAGCAACGTTCTTGATTTCGCCTTCCCGTTGTTCGGCAAAGACGAAGATTCCTTTATATTCTTCCTTGTTCATGATGTAATCACAATAGCGGGGTTAGATGATGAATTTTTCCTGCAACTTCTCAAAAATAATCTGTGCGCCTTCTTCGGGAGATACTTCATGCAGCGCTCCCATCGCCTTCGCTCCCTTGGTGAACGATTTGGCCACCCTCGTCGGGGAGCCTTTGAGGCCGATCTGTTCTGCGTCCACACGGATGTGATCGAAGCCCCACACTTCAATTTCCCGCTCGTAGGCCGTCATGATGAGTCGTACATTCATATAGCGCGGCGGCTCGGCTGCCGAAATAACGGTGAACAGGCAAGGCTGTCCGACTTCGAGTATCTCGTACCCTTCTTCCGTGCTTTTGGTGACGGTGAACGTCTCGTTTCCGTCATATTCCACGTGTTCTACATAGGTAACCTGCGGCAATCCGAGATGCTCGGCAATCTGGGGGCCTACCTGAGCCGTGTCGCCGTCAATCGCCTGCCTTCCGGAGAAGATGACATCGAAAGGGATGTTTCGCAGAGCGGCAGCCAACGTGTAGGATGTCGCCCACGTATCGGCACCGCCGAATTTTCGGTCGCTAAGCAGGATGGCACGGTCTGCGCCCATGGCGTATGCCTCGCGAAGAATCGCTTCGGCCTGCGGTGGTCCCATCGTAAGGACCGTAACATGTGCCCCGAACTTGTCTTTCAGGAGCAAGGCCTGTTCCAGTCCGCACTTGTCGTCCGGGTTCATGATGCTCGGCACCCCGTCGCGGATAAGCGTTCCTTTCACAGGGTCGAGCTTGATTTCCGTCGTATCCGGAACTTGTTTGATACAAACAACGATATTCATAGTACTATTTTTTCTTTTTTAACAGGTTGGAGGCAATCACAAGTCGCTGTACTTCGGATGTGCCTTCGTAAATCTCGGTAATCTTCGCGTCACGCATCATCCGTTCTACCGGATATTCGCGGGTATAACCATATCCGCCATGATACTGGACGGCCTTGATGGTCATATCCATCGCTACCTCGGCACAATACAGCTTGGCCATGGCCGAGTCCATTGTATAATTCATCTTTTGATCTTTTTTCCACGAGGCCTTTCGTACCAGCAGGCGAGCCGCTTCGATGCGCGTCGCTAAATCGGCGAGCTGGAACTGCGTGTTCTGAAACTGACCGATGGACTTACCGAACTGCTTTCTTTCGGTCACGTATTTTACCGTTTCGTCCATGGCGCCCTGCGCAATGCCCAGTGCTTGCGAAGCAATCCCAATACGTCCTCCGTCGAGTGTCTTCATCGCAATCTTAAAACCGTTGCCTACGGTACCGAGCATATTCTCCTTCGGAACGATGCAATGCTCAAAGATCAGTTCGCATGTGGCCGACCCCCGAATCCCCATTTTCAATTCCTTCTTTCCAATGCTGAACCCGGGCATACCCTTTTCTACGATGAAAGCCGTGATACCTTTCGTGCCAAGACTTTTATCGGTCATGGCGAAGATGACATATACATGGGCATACTCGGCATTGGTGATAAATATTTTATTCCCGTTAAGGATGTAGTGATCGTCTTCCTCCTCGGCGAAGGTTTGCTGCGCGGCTGCATCCGTTCCGGCATTCGGCTCGGTTAGCCCGAAGGCGCCGATCCACTCGCCCGAGCAGAGTTTGGGCAGATACTTTTTCTTCTGCTCTTCGGTTCCGTGCTCGTAGATTGGGGCGGTGCACAGCGACGTATGCGCCGATAGTACAACTCCCGTAGTAGCACATACTTTCGACAGTTCTTCGACCGCCATGGAATACATCTGATTCGTGGCTCCCGCTCCGCCGTACTCCACCGGAAAAGGAATGCCCATCAGCCCGATCTTCCCCATCTTACGCACGGTTTCTATCGGGAAACGCTCCTGCTCATCTATTTCGGCAGCCAGCGGTTTCACCTCTTTCTCGGCAAAGGCGCGAATCATCTGGAGGAACAAGGCCTCCTCACGTGTCTGATTAAAATCCATACATTTATCTTGATCTGTTGATTTTATTTCATCGCCCAGATTTCATCGTCGGTCGGTACCTGAATATGCGGTGAGACTTGTGCCACGCGCGTGATATTGAGCAAATGTTTGTACGTAAAGTTTTCCGAGATGGAGTTATTTCCCCAGCTTCCGCATCCGAGCGTGGTAGTCACGGACAATCCATTCTGAATCGACCCGCCGGCTGTGATGGAGCAAGGCGCATTGACAATCAGGCGCGAGACGGAGATTTCCATTCCGGCTTTGATAATATTGGCCTGATCGTTCGAATGGATACCTGCCGTATGACCACTACCTTCGAGGTTCAGGTTTGTTTTGGCAATATCAATGGCTTCTTCAAAATAGTTGTAAGGGAAGCAGGCCATGACGGGACACATCTTTTCTTTACATATCATATCCGCCTTGCCGACTCCGTGAGCCTGCACGACTAGCACCCTTGTTCCTTCGGGGACGGAGATGCCTGCTTTGCGGCTGATCATTTCGACACTCTGCCCAACAATGTCACGACAAATGGCGCCGTCGTTAAAGATGGCATTCACTACTTTCTCACGGTCTTCTTCGGGTACGAAATATGCACCGTGCTTTACGAAAGATTCAAAAACTTCTTGTTTATCTTTCGCATGATAGATGAAGCTCTGCTCGCCCGAACAGATGATACCGTTATCGAAAGCACGCCCCGTGATAATCTTGTCGGCCGCTTCATCATAATCGATGTAACGGTCCAAGATCACCTGTACGTTGCCGGCCCCTACGCCGAACGACGGTTTTCCCGACGAATAGGCCGAATGTACCATCTGCATTCCTCCCGTAGCCACTACTACATCGACGGAAGCCATCAGTTCCTGTGTTTTTTCGATGCTCGGCTCTTCAATAATCTGGATCAGTCCCTGAGGCACATGGAAATTGCGCAAGGTCTCGATTATTTTGTTGACGGTGTAGGCGGAGCAATCCTTTGCCTTCGGGTGCGGCGCAACGATGATGGCATTCTTCGTCTTCAACGCGAAAGCGATATTAGCCATCGGCGTTACAATCGGGTTCGTCATCGGCGTGATGGCCGCAACGACCCCTACGGGTTTGGCGATTTTGATCAGCCCTGTTTGGTCATCGATTTCCATGACGCCCATCGATTTTTTGCCTTGCAGGTTACTCCATACGCCTTTCGCCTTGTTTCTGTTTTTGGCTACCTTGTGTTCGTACACACCCATTTGCGTTTCGTCGATTGCCATCCGAGCCAATAATTCGGCGCGGTCATACACGACTTTGGTCGCTGCTTTTACGACTTCGTCGACCGTGTCCTGATTAAATCTTTCCTGATACTCTTTCTGTGCCGCACGGGCGAGAGCAATCATTTCTTTAATTTCCATAGTGTTGATGATTTAGTATAACGTTTGATAAATGGTTGCTATTTCGTCTTGTGTGAGTGCCACGTAATTATTGACTAATAAACGTTGCTGTGTTTTCATGACCGATTCGGCGAAGCCTTTTATTTCTTCGGGTTTCATACCGTATTCCCGGAGTGGCCGCTTCTCGATCAGACAACCCAGCAACTTGTCTAACTCCTGAAATACTTCTCCCGGGCTACAGTTGAGTTGTTCCCCTATCTTTCGGTTCAGTTCCGCGATGCTTCCTTCCGGATTCTTTGCCTGATATGTTTTGAATACTTCGGTAAAGAACTGGTAATTCGCTTCGCCATGCGGCACATGATACGTGCCTCCGAGCGGATACGAGAGCGCATGTACGGCACCTACCCCGGCATTCCCGAAAGCGATCCCCGCGAAGTTACTGGCCATGATCATCTCGCCCATTTTCTCGAAACGGTAGTCCTGTCCTTTGGCTGCAATCTTCCGGAACACATCGAGGATGATGTTCCAGGCGGCCTCGCTGAAAATCCGCGTGTACGGGTTCGCTTTGGGAGAAACATAGGATTCGATGGCATGTATCAACGCGTCAATAGCACTGCACGCATAGAACTTGAACGGCAGTCCTCTCAGTAATTCCGGCAGGATAACAGCGTCGTCGGCCAGAATCGTATCGTCGGCCAGTCCCATTTTCGTATGACGGCTTTTGATTTCGGCAATGGAGAGATTCGTTACTTCGCTGCCCGTTCCGCAAGTCGTAGGAACGATGACCAGTTGTTTCTCTTTGATAAGCGGAATCTTACGGTCGAACGCATCCGATATGTCGTTGAGGCCTTGCAGCACGAAGAGCTTCGAGATGTCGATCACCGTGCCGCCTCCGATGGCAATGACGCGCGTATAAGGCAGGTTCGCTACTTCTTTCAGCATACGGTTCATCATTTCGTCCGAAGGTTCTCCCAAGCCGTACTTCTCCTGCATGATAAATCGGCAGGGAAGATTACACGATTTCATGTACGGTTCATACAGAAACTCGTTGGTAATAACAAGATCATTCTCGCCGAGGGCAAATGCCTTCGCAAAATCACCGAACGTTTCGAATCGGTGAATCGTTGTTTTTAATTTGAATAGTTGCATATTCGTAATATTTGGATGATACGTATCGGACTTAATGAAATCGTTGTTGATAAAATGCTTCCAATTCTTCCCTGAAATCGGGATGAGCAATCTTGATTAACGCCTTGGCGCGCTCACGGAGCGATAAGCCTTTCAGACGGGCGATCCCGTACTCGGTTACGACATAATCCACGTCGTTGCGAGAGGTCGTGACGGTGGTGCCCTCGGTCAGTGTGGCTACGATGCGGGAGGCTGTGCCGTTTTTCGCCGTCGAAGGCATCGCCATGATGCTTTTTCCTCCTTTCGACCAATTGCTGCCACGTACATAGTCGACCTGACCTCCCGTGCCGCTGATTTGTTGCAAGCCGATGCTTTCGGATGCCACCTGTCCGGCAAGATCGACCGAGATACAACTATTAATACTGATCATCCGGTCGTTCTGCGCGATCACTCGAGGATCGTTCACATAATCGGACGGATACATCTCCACGTCCGGGTTGTGATTTAAAAAGTCATACAGCGCCTGCGTTCCCATCAAGAATGTTGCCACCATCTTATTCGGATGTAGCGTTTTCGCTTTTCCGTTGATTACGCCGCTTTTGACCAGCTCCAGCACCCCGTCCGAGAACATTTCCGAATGAATGCCCAAATCTTTCTTGTCTTTCAGGAAAAGAAGCACGGCGTCCGGAATCGCGCCGATACCCAACTGAAGCGTTGCTCCGTCCTCGATCAGCGTGGCACAGTTTCTTCCGATGGCTTCTTCTACTTCGGTGATGCGAGGAGGCGCAATCGTATAAAGCGGATAGTCGGCCTCCACGATATAGTCGAGCTTCGACAGATGAATCAGGTTGTCTCCTCCGATATACGGCATCTGCTCGTTGATTTCGCCGATCACTAACCGCGCATGCTCGGTCGATGGCTTCGAATAGTCGGACGATATGCCGAAGCTGCAATTCCCGTCCTCGTCGGGAGGTGAGAGCTGTACGATGGCGACATCGACAGGAAGCAGTCGCTCACGCATCATCCGGGGCACTTCCGAGAGAAAAGCCGGAAGAAAATCGACTCGCTTCTCTTTGATCGCAGCCCGCGTATTCGCCCCGATAAAACTGGCGACATGGCGGAAAGCTTCTTCCATCCCGGGTTCCGTATATTTTGCTTCGCCCAAGACGAGCATGTGGTAAATGCTGACGTTTTTAAACCATTTATAGTTCCGTATCAGGGCATCGACACATCGCTGCGGTACTCCGGCGGCATGTCCCAACGATACCCATTCGTTATCGCGGATACGCCTGACAGCTTCATCGGCCGAGACGATTTTGTTACGATAGGTTGTTTTCCATTCCATTTGTTATATTCGATTAATGGGTTTTCCGAAGAATCCGTTTGGCTTCATCGAGCAGTGCCTCACTGACGCCATAGTCGGTTTCCACCCGGATCGTTTCGTCGCCCAGCGTTTCGCGAAGGATTTTCTGCACGACGTGTTCGAGCGTTTCGCAGGCCGAAGGACAATATTGGCAGGCTCCGGTGAAAGACACTTTGACGACCGACCGGGAGATCCCCGTCAAGGTCAAATCACCTCCGTGACTGCGCAGGAGAGGACTGATCTTCTCGCGCAGCACGGCAGTGACGGCCTCTTTTTCGATGAATCGTTCCGTTTCCTTCACGTTCTTATTGATCTAATGATTCGTCGATGCGGGCGATGGTACGCGCCATTTTCTTCTTGGCTTCCAAATCGCCTTGACGCGCAATCATGATGCGTTGCGCTTGCGGCGATCCGGCTCCGTGCAGCGACTCCGTACGATAGCCGACGGCGGCTGTCCCCAAAGTTAAATTCTCGATCAGACGCAGAATGCGCATCCGGTTGGTGGTGTCTTTTCCTTTTGCGCCGGCCAGATATTTGCGGACGATATCGCCCGTTTCTTTCGAGTGCAAGTCTCGTTCCGAGGGCATGGTGACCATCAGTCCTCCGGCAATATCTTCGGCCAGACGGGTGATTTCGTACGGGAAACGGGTTACATTCTGTTTGCAGACATTGGCCAGCAGCAGGTCGATCATATAATTCCCGGCCGGCATCTTTACACCTTCCGACGAGCAAGCGATCCCACAGGCATATAACGTCTCGTTCAGGTGAATCATCTCAATGAGTTTATCTTTGATATGCGAGGCTTTGGGTACGCCGTTATAATCGGCAGCCAGGGCGGCCGCACCGATCAGGACATCGCCCACACCGACCTTGCATCCTCCGTACGACTGGCGGTGATACCCGGCGAAACGTTCGACCATCATACCGGCAAACTGATATTCCTTACACATGAATACCCGTTCGTTCGGGACGAATACATGGTCGAATACGACGAGCGCTTCGTGTCCTCCGAACATCGGATTGCCGAGGTCGATATCGGCGCCTTCTTCCATCTTGCGCGTGTCGCACGACTGGCGGCCGTAGATCATCGTGATTCCTTCGGCATCGCTTTCGATGGCAAACGATACGGCGTAGTCGGCGTCGGCTTCTTTCATAGCGATCGTCGGCATGATCAGATGCTCGTGCGAGTTTACGGCTCCCGTCTGGTGGGCTTTGGCACCCGTCACCACGATGCCGTCGGGTCTTACTTCGTTGATATGAACGTATAGATCGGGGTCTTCCTGTTGCGATGGCGAGAGACTCCGGTCGCCTTTCGGGTCGGTCATCGCTCCATCGACGACGAGGTCGTTATCCTGTACATATTTCATGTATTCCACAAAGCGTTTGTGGTATTCCGTGCCGAGGGCTTGATCCATCTCGTAGGTCGTTGAATAGATGGCATTGAAGGCGTCCATTCCGACGCATCGCTGGAAGCAACTGGCTGTCTTTTGTCCGAGCAGGCGTTGCATTTTTACTTTGTTTTTCAAGTCTTCGGGGCTTTGATGCAGATGGCAGAACCGATTGACCGTTTTGCCGGTCAGGTTCGATGTCGCCGTCATAATATCCTTGTATTCCTCCATTTCGGCCAATTCATACGTCATGGCGATGGAGTTGAGCGACGGCCTGATTACCGGATGATCGACCGGATTATGAATCCGTTCACCCATAAAATAAACCTTCAGATTCAGCTTCCTGAGGCTTTCCACGTACTCTTCTCTTGTCTTCATGTATATTTCTTTTTATAAGTTAAAAAAATGTCCGGTTTGCCCAATGTTTCCATTGCGAAGAAGAACAAAAAGGATATACTTCGCCCCCCATACCGATTCCGGAACGACGCGCCACTTCTTTACGTCGACACAGAACAAGGTCTGTTGCGTTACACATCCCTTCGAAGACCTCGTGTACACACCACGAACCTGTCTTCTCGCAATAGATCTATCAATTACATCTATTTAAATACGTTGCAGTCTTTTCCATTCCCTATTCCCCAAGAATGAAAAAAAGTCGCCCAGGCAGGTCTTCTGACTTTTTCAAGGTTTTGCGATCTTCCCGTTGCCTTGATGCGGCTACAGTGATCAAAAAAGAATGCAAAACCATTCTACTGAAATTACAGCTGAGGGTACAGTTCCGGACTCGCACCGGATTCCCTTTTCAACCCATCATCCATGAACGGATGATGAATCACCTGTGACGGGGGCAAAGGAAATCAGTATTTTCTGATCGGACAAGAATAAATGAAAAAAAACGACATCCAACGCTCTCTTTTAGACCGATTCTATATTCGTGTTCTGTCTGAAAGAGGATGAAAATGTGTTAATAAACAGGCTTTTGTAAGCGGGTGTAACGGAGCGGAAGTTGCTCGTTGAGGATAGTGTCGGCCGGTGCTATCGTTGTTCCGGACTGTTCTTTGCGGTTCATCCGCCGTGTCCGGTAATATACGGCTCTGCCGGTTTTGCATCCGTCGGAAGGCGCTATATAAAGCACTGAGGTGTGGAAACCTCGCTTTCTATGGCGGAAACCTTGCTTTCCGTGGCGGAAACCTCGCTCTCTGCGACGGAAACCTTGCTCTCCGTGGCGGAAACCTCGCTTTCCGTGGCGGAAACTTTACTTTCCGTGGCGGAAACCTCGCTTTCCGTGGCGGAAACTTTACTTTCCGTGGCGGAAACCTCGCTCTCCGTGGCGGAAACTTCGCTTTCCGTGACGGAAACTTTACTTTCCGTGGCGGAAACTTCGCTTTCCGTGACGGAAACTTTGCTTTCCGTGGTGGAAACTTTGCTTTCCGTGGCGGAAACTTTGCTTTCCGTGGTGGAAACTTCGCTTTCCGTGGCGGAAACTTTACTTTCCGTGGTGGAAACTTCGCTTTCCGTGGCGGAAACTTTGCTTTCCGTGGCGGAAACTTCGCTTTCCGTGGTGGAAACTAAACAACTCAACAACTCAACAATTCAACCCCCGAAGGACTGAACACTGAATGACAATTAACCATTGACAATTAATTTAATGTCAGGCTTTCAGCCCTCTGCCGAGGAGATCGTCTTTTTTCCCAACGCTTCGCTACGCTTCACATTGGGCTGAATTAATACGCCCCTGCGGGGCTGTTACAGCGTTCAGCCATCAGCGTTCAGCATTCAGATTTAACCACAAGTTGCACAAGTTTATGACAAGTTTTACAAGTTTAATTTGCGTTGATTCGCGGTTATTCGCGGTTATTTGCGTTCGGATAAACAACTCAACATTTCAACAACTCACCGCCCGCAGGGTATCACTTTTCACTTTTCGTTTTTCACTTTTCGTTTTTCACTTCGTCGGCCTTTTCAGAGTAGAAAAGAGATAGGGGAAAAACCCGGAAAGCCATAAAAAATAATATCTTTGTACTCGGATTTTACGCGAAAACGTGATCAAGATGGACAAAACGAAACCGATAGCCGCCCTGTTCGATCTGGATGGGGTTATTTTCGACACCGAAACGCATTATACACGTTTCTGGGGAGAGCTGGCGCCGATACTTCAACCCGATATACCCGACTTCGGGAGCATTATCAAGGGGCAAACGCTGATACAGATCTTCGAGAAGTATTTCAAGGATCAGCGCGAAGCGCAGCAATTGATTCTCGATCGTTTGGCGGAGTTCGAGAGCGCCATGCGCTACGATTATATTCCGGGCATCGAGACGCTTCTCGAATCGTTGCGACTCAACGGGGTGCGTAAGGCGGTGGTGACGAGTTCGAACCATGCCAAGATGACGTATGTTCACCGGGCTCGTCCGGAGTTGCGGCAGACTTTCGAGCATATCCTGACGGCCGAGATGTTTGTCCGCTCCAAGCCCGCTCCCGACGCTTATCTGCTGGCTGCCGAGACGTGCGGTACGGTGCCGGAGAACTGCATCGTTTTTGAAGATTCGTTTCACGGTATCGAGTCGGGGCGCCGGGCGGGCATGAAAGTGGTCGGGCTGGCTACGACGAACCCGGCCGAAGCTATCGCCGGGCTGTGCGATCTCGTGATTCCCGATTTCCGCGGCTTCACTTACGAACAGATGCTTGCGCTGCTCGACTGAGAGGAGCGCGTTGCCGGTCGCACCGGCCATATCGGATTCTGATCCGAATCATTATTTTTACGAATTTACAGACTCATCGTTATGGATAAGACAACGCCTTTTTTTACGCCGGAAGAGAAGAAAGAGTTTTTCACGACCTATCGTCTGTTGTTTTCACATTTGTCGTATTGCCTGCAAAAAGAGGACGCGCCGAAGATGAAAAGCCTGATGAGAAGGGTCGTCGCACTCGACTGTTACGGACGCGACCGCAACGGAATCAACGGTTTGTTGCGCAATATCAACACGGCGCTGATCGCGACGAGAGATATCGGACTGAAACGGACGTCCGTCATCGCTCTGTTACTTTATCGGCCGGTCATGAAAGAGGCTGTCACGCTCGATGAGGTAGAACGTACCTTCGACGATGAGGTGGCGCTGATGATTCGCCGTCTGCTGAAGACTTCCGACCTCTATGCCCGTAATACGGCCGTCAACTCCGAGAACTTTCATCACCTGCTCTTCTCGTTTGCCGAAGACGTGCGCGTCATCCTGATCATGATTGCCGACCGTCTTTGCATGATGCGTATGGGCAAGCAGATCAGGGACGATAAGGATCGCATCCGATTGGCTACGGAGGTGTCGTATCTTTACGCGCCGCTGGCGCATCGACTCGGTCTCTATACCATCAAGAGCGAGTTGGAGGATTTGTCGTTGAAATACATCGATCCGAAAAAGTATCAGTACATCAAAACGAAGCTGAACGAGACGAAACGTTCGCGCGACGAATATATTGCCGAATTCATCCGACCCGTACAGGAGAAGCTCGAAGCGTCGGGGCTGAAATTCGACATCAAAGGACGCACGAAGTCCATCCACTCGATCAATAATAAACTGAGGAAACAAAACATCGATTTCGAAGGAATCTACGATTTGTTTGCCATCCGTGTCATTCTCGACTCGCCGCTCGACAAAGAACGTTCGGAGTGTTGGCAGGTGTTCTCGATCATTACCGATATGTATCAGCCGAATCCCAAACGGATGAAGGACTGGATTTCCGTTCCTAAGAGCAACGGCTACGAGAGTTTGCATATCACGGTCCTCGGGCCGAAGAACCGGTGGGTCGAAGTGCAGATACGGACACGCCGCATGGACGAGGTGGCCGAACGCGGGTTGGCCGCGCACTGGAAGTACAAAGGAATCAAGGAAGAGCATGGGTTAGACGAGTTTCTGAGCGATGTCCGCGCGATGCTCGAGACCCAGACATCGAACCCGATGGATATGATGAAGGAGTTCCGGATGGACCTTTATCAAGACGAGATTTACGTGTTCACCCCCACCGGCGAGCTTATTAAACTGGGAAAAGGTGCCACGGTGCTCGATTTTGCTTTTGCCATTCATTCGAAGGTGGGCAGTCGGTGCGTGTCAGGGAAAGTGAACGGCAAGAACGTGTCGATTCGTCACCTGTTGCGTAACGGCGACTCGGTCGAAGTCGTCACCTCTCAGACCCAGACACCGAAGCGTGACTGGCTCTCGTTCGTGACGACCTCGAAAGCGCGTTCGAAAATCAAACAGGCTTTGCGCGAAGAATCGGCCAAGGCCGTCGAATATGCGAAGGAATCGTTGCAGCGACGTTTTAAGAACCGGAAGATCGAGGTGGAAGAAGCCCTGCTGATGCGTTATATCAAAAAGAGCGGTTTCAAGACGGTGACCGACTTCTACATCCATCTGGCCGAAGGGAAATCGGACGTGAACAAAATCATCGACGATTACCTCGATTTCGGACGGAAAGAGCGCGAAGCGGCCGAACACATGGAGAATCGAAGCGCGGAAGAGTACATCACGACGACGGAGGCCGAAACGATCTCTTCGCATCAGGATGTACTTGTCATCGACAAAGATCTGACGGGTATCGAATACAAGTTGTCGAAATGCTGTAATCCGATCTTCGGCGATCCGATCTTCGGATTCGTCTCCACACGCGGTATCAAAATTCACCGCACGAACTGTCCGAATGCGCAGGAGATGTTCAGCAAGTTCGGGTACCGTGTCATTCAGGCGCGCTGGAGCGGCAAAGGAACCGACGGATACGCGGTTACGTTGCGGATTATCGGGAACGACGATATTGGGATCGTGACGAATATCACGTCGGTTATCGGTAAGGAAGACGGTGTTTCGTTACGTTCGCTCCAGATCGATTCGGTCGACGGACTGTTTCAGGGCAACTTCACCGTGATGGTCAAAGATACTTCGGCACTGAACATGCTGACGAAGAAAATCCGGACAGTCAAAGGGGTAAAGAACGTGGATCGGCTAAACACGTGAAAGCCCCATCTTGGCAGCTTTCTCGTGCATGAAACGTACCGCGGCCTCGTACTCGTTGGGGATGACCCCGTCGAGGATCGCGTTTTTAATCGCTTCCTTGAGCACTCCGACAGGCTGCGAGGGCGGTAGGCCGAACGTCGCCATAATCTCCTCGCCCGAAACGGGCGGCTGAAAGTTCCGTACCCGGTCTTTCTCCTCGATCTGCGCCATCTTTTCACGCACCAGACGGAAATTATTCAGGAAACGGCGCACTTTTTCGGGGTTCTTGCTCGTGATATCCGCTTCGCAGAGTTTCATCAGGTCGTCCACATCATCGCCGGCCTCGAAGAGTAATCGCCGGATGGCCGAGTCGGTCACCTCATCGTCTGCCAGACTGATTGGGCGCATGTGCAGCGAAACAAGTTTCTGTACGTATTTCATCTTCTCGTTCATCGGCAGTTTCATTCGCCGGAAGATGCCGGGTACCATTTTTTCGCCGATGAAATTATGGTTGTGGAACGTCCAGCCGAGACGGTTGTCAAAACGTTTGACAGCCGGCTTGGCAATGTCGTGCAGCAAGGCTGACCAGCGCAGCCACAGATCGTTCGTCGTACGACTCAGCCGGTCGAGTACCATCAGCGTATGAGCGAAATTATCCTTATGCCCGATGCCTTCTTTCGTTTCGACGCCTTTGAGGGCACACAGTTCGGGGAAGATCAGTTCCAGCAATCCGCATTTGTCGAGCAGTTCGAACCCGATCGAAGGCTTGGGCGACAGCACGATCTTATTCAGCTCGTCGGCGATACGCTCTCTCGAGATGATACCGATACGTTCCCTGTTGCGCGTGATGGCGTCGAACGTATCGGGATCGATAAAGAATCCGAGTTGCGATGCAAAACGCACGGCACGCATCATGCGCAGCGGGTCGTCGCTGAATGTCGTGTCCGGGTCGAGAGGCGTTACGATGCGCAGGTTTTCCAGATCATCTAATCCGCCGAAGGGATCGACCAGCTCGCCGTAGCGATCGCCGTTCAGACACAACGCCAAGGCGTTGATCGTAAAATCGCGGCGATTCTGATCATCTTCGAGTGTGCCGTCTTCGACAATCGGCTTGCGGCTGTCTCGCCGGTACGACTCTTTGCGTGCTCCGACGAACTCCACTTCCAGCTCTCCGTGCTTCACCTGCGCCGTACCGAAATTTTTAAACACCGACAGATGTGCTTTTCTGCCTAACCGTTTCGCAACGGCCTTGGCCAGCTCGATGCCGCTCCCTACCGTCACCACGTCGATGTCTTTCGACGGACGGCGCAGGAAAATATCACGCACATAGCCCCCGATAACGTATGTTTCCAGCCCCAGCTCGTCGGCTGTTTCCGAAATCAACGGGAAGGGCTGTCCGGAAAGGACTCTCTCTATATCTGCTTCGTAATAAAACATGATCCGGTTGCTTTTGAGCGTGCAAAGATAGTGCAAGTCGGTTGTAGAACAAAACCGCTTCTCTCTTTTTATGCTCCTGTCCCGAATGTTTCTTCTTCGACTCGCCGAGCGATATTACCACGGAAAAGCCTGCACGAGCTTCTCCAGCCAGACCACGTCGACGTTGTCGAACATCGCATACTCGTCGCTGTCGATATCGAGCACCGCCACGACTTCACCGTCGCGTATCATCGGAACAACAATCTCCGATTTCGAGGCGGAACTGCATGCGATGTGTCCGGGAAAAGCATCCACATCGTCGACCACCAGCGTGCGCCGTTCTTTCCAGGCGGTGCCACATACCCCTTTTCCGTGACGGATACGCGTGCAAGCTATCGGCCCCTGAAAAGGCGCCAATACCAACTCCTCTTCACGGACGACATAAAAACCAACCCAGAAGAAGCCGAACGTCGTTTGGAGAGCGGCCACAAAATTGGCCATATTGGCCACCCTGTCACACTCTCCCGAGAGCAAGCTTTTCATCTGCGGAAGTAACGTTTCATACTTCTCCGACTTCCCTCCCTGATGAATGATTATTTCTTCAGCCATAGTAAAATAGTCTTATAAACGGTTACATAATCGAGCTGCAAAAATAATTTTTCTCTTTCAAATTATGTTATAATGACACTGTAATCCATCACAAATCCGAAAAGACGGTTGCCTTTGATGGTGACGTTTTGAGCACCGGATTCCCGACACAAATCCATGATTCGTCTCTTCGACAATAAGTACATGTAGTCTCCTGCCGCCCATGATTTCCCGATACGCCTTAAATACCGGTCGAAAAAAGTCTTGGGTAGCCAGTGTAGAAACAGCGTCCGGGTGTGCAGTTCGACAGGAAAATAAACGTTCGGTGTCGTGAAATAAACCGTGCGACACGTACGCAGTAATTCTTTCAGGAATAAAAGTTGCCTGTCTTTTCCCCCGACATGTTCGATAACAGCGTTACTCCACCCGATGTCGAAAGTTTTCTCCGCAAAAGGGAAAACTTTTCCGTCATAAAGTACGGCCTCGACATCCGGATAGTTTTTTGTAAATTCGTCTTTGCCTCCTACACCGAGCGCCGTTATATTCGCCCGAAAGGGATAATGCTTTTCCAAGTAATTGTCGATCGGTGAGAATTCATGGTTGGCAAACCCTACATCCAACACTTTTGTGTCGGACGTAAATCCGATCTTCTCTTTAAAATACCTGTATTTGCGATCTCTGTTCTTTTTGCTGATAGCATTTGCGATTGATTTCATGATTTTTAGTAGGCTATAAACCTTTTAAAAAGAAACAAAGAGCAGTAAAATCGGTCTTTGTTTCTTGAAAAGCTTTATTTGCCGGTTCAATAATTGTTATACCTTATCCAAGATATTCTGCTTTAAAATTATACAAAGCTATATGTTTGGAATAAGAGAGCCAATGCAAAAATAGTTAATAATTGCTTTGGGCAAGTTTTGTGCAAATTGAAAGAGTCAGTTGAATTTTCTGAAATCTTACCTCAAAAGCATTCCGTTAAAATCGGTTTCGTTAGCCTTTTTCTCTAATGCGATACAAAAGACGATCCACACGAAAAAAAACTTAATCGTATTGTCCGCAATAAGGTGTTTTCTCGGCCTATAACAAACCGTTATCGCGTAACCATGTTGCTGCGTTGGCAAGCGCTTCGGGCTTGCCGATGTCCATCAGCCGAAGGTCGTCCTGCACATAAGGGCGGATCGGAGCTTTGGCACAGACCGAAAGATAGAAGTTGATGATCGAGAACTTGCCGGTCCATTCTTCCATCAAGTCGAAGATTCTTGGCGAGATCACATGGATGCCTCCGAAAGCATATTCCAAGTATTTCGACGGGTCGAACTGCGGATAGTGCGAGCGTATTTCGCCTGTGTTGCGGTTACGCCAGCCGTAGAGACGATTGTCTTTTTCCTGTCCGAAGAGCAGTCTTCGTGCGGCCTGGCGGTGACTTACCACAAGCGTGGCCAGCGCATCCGACGTCAGATGATGACGATAGAGCGCTCCCGGATCGATATTTGAGAAGATATCTACATTATGCACCAGAAACGGTTCGTCGCCTTTCAGAAACGATTGCGCCTGTTTAATTCCCCCTCCGGTATCCATCAGATAGTCGCGCTCGTCCGAGATGTCGATATGAAGTCCGAAATGATTTTTGGAAGCAAGGAATTCAATGATCTGTTCGCCGAGATGATGAATGTTCACGACGAGATGGGTGAATCCGGCAGCTTTCAGCTTCAGGATAATATGTTCGAGCATGGGCTTCCCGCCGACGGGCAGCAATGCTTTAGGAGTCTCGTC
Organism: Tannerella forsythia; assembly: GCF_003860135.1. Classification (GTDB taxonomy): domain Bacteria; phylum Bacteroidota; class Bacteroidia; order Bacteroidales; family Tannerellaceae; genus Tannerella; species Tannerella forsythia_A. The sequence goes on along the minus strand of NZ_RQYN01000006.1, from coordinate 11,474 downwards.
GGTCAGCGGTTTGAGGCGCGATCCGAGTCCTGCGGCAAAAATCATAGCTTTCATTTCTCTTTGGCTTCAAAAATCTCTTCGATGTTTTGCTCACGATGGATCAGTCGTACTTTGACATCGTACTTCTGATGCAAATGTTCGGCCAGATGTTGGGCTGAATAGACGGAACGATGCTGTCCGCCCGTACATCCGAAAGAAACCATCAAATTTGTAAACCCACGGTCTATGTATCGTTTGACGGATGCATCGACCAGCGAGTACACGTGTCCGAGGAAAGTGGTGATTTCGCCGTCATCCTCCAAAAAACGGATGACCGGCTCGTCCAGACCCGTGAAATGATTGAACCGTTCGTACTTACCGGGGTTATTGATTGCCCGGCAATCGAAGATAAAGCCTCCGCCGTTGCCGCTCGGATCGTTCGGGATTCCTTTTTTGTAGGCAAAGCTCACGATCTTTACTTCGAGCATGCGTTTGCGGCGTTCTTCCGAAAACTGTTTCAATTGGATCAGTTGTTTCAGAATGGAGCAGAGGTACGGATATTCCGGATAATCTTCGTGCAGCAGTTCGCGCAGATTCTCTAACGCATATGGTACGCTTTGGATGAAATAAGGTTTCTTCTCGAAATAGCCACGAAACCCATAGGCTCCCAGTACTTGTAGGGTGCGGAACAATACAAATTGTTTGAGTCGGTTACGGAATGCCGCCTCATTCACGTCCGTATATTTCCGGAGCGCCTGAATATATTCGTTGAGCAGTTCTTCCCGCAGCTCGTTCGGATACCGCGCCTTGGCCTGCCAGAGGAACGATGCGACGTCGTAATAGACCGGTCCTTTGCGCCCTCCCTGAAAATCGATAAAATAAGGCTCTCCGTCCTTGATCATTACATTGCGCGACTGAAAATCGCGGTACAGAAAGGTTTCTTCCGAGTCGCGTAGCAACATCCGGCACATCTGCTGAAAATCGTCTTCGAGTCGTGCCTCCTGAAATTCGAGACCGGTAGCTTTTAGAAAGCAGTATTTGAAATAGTTCAAGTCCCACATGACCAGTCGGCTGTCGAACTCGGGCTGTGGGTGGCATCGCGAGAAATCGAAGCCTTGCGCACCAGTGTACTGAAACGCCGGCAGCATCCGGATCGTCTTCTTCAGTAGCGCTCGTTCTTCCGGACTGAAGACACTGCTTTGCCGTCCTTTCTCGATGGCATGAAAAAGCAGCGTGTCGCCAAGGTCTTCTTGCAGATAGTAACGCTTATCGTCGGAATGAATATAGATTTCGGGGACAGGTAATCCCTGCTGCCTGAAATGATGCGCCATATAGATAAAAGCTGCATTTTCTTCGACGGACGTGCCGCATACTCCGATCAAGGAGTATTTGCCTGCCAGCCGGAAATAACGCCGGTTCGAACCCGACGACGGGAGTTCTGTCATCTCTCCGGCTTCCGTGCCGGTTTGCAGGCGATATAGTCGTTTTAATTCATCTGTTATCATTACGGGACACGAAGGTACGGCAAATTATTGGAAAAAGAAAACAGACCGTATGTTTTTCAACAGCAGATGTTGGGGTAGGGGGGATGAGGTGTACGGTAACAACGCGGTAGCTGTTTTTAGATATTTTTGTTTGCGAGTCCGGGGCTGCGGAAGAATAGGTTTTCATCATCATACGGAATGGTAACGAATGAAGATCATGAAGGATAGGTACGGATACTTCCGTCCGTCGTCGGAAAGCTTGGCGAGTTTCGTGGAAATCTCCGCGCGTTGTCGAGAGGTCTGGCGAGTTTCGCGGTAACTTCCGTCCGTCATCGAAAGGCTTAGCGAGTTTCGCGAAGACTTTCGTGTATTGTCGAGAGGCTTGGCAAGTTTCGCGGAAACCTCCGTCCGTCGTCAGAAAGCTTGGCGAGTTTCGTGAAGACTTTCGTGCATCGTCGGCAAGGTATACATAGATAAGCATATATCCATATCCTCTATTTCTCAACGCCATTGCAGTAATGTCATTTTAATGCGTCAGCCCTGATTTGTCGTTACGAAAAAACGGACGTTTCCAAATTAATCATTAACTTTGCACGTCTTGAAAAATAATGACTCGATGAAAAAGTTAATTCTATCACTTATGACAACCGTAATGTTTACTGCCTGCGGCAACAAATCGCAGACTGTTCATGATGAAGCTGCAAAACAACAGGAAATCGACTACACGGTCGATCGTTTTGCCGACATCGAAATACTTCGCTACGAAGTCCCCGGATTCGAAGCCTTGACTTTGCAACAAAAACAGTTGCTTTATCATCTCTCGGAAGCCGCGTTGATGGGGCGCGATATGTTGTTCGACCAGAATTGCCGTTACAACCTTGCTATTCGTCGTGCGCTCGAAGCCGTTTATCAGGAATATAAAGGCGATCGGAACGATGCGCAGTTCAAGGCGCTGGAGACATACCTCAAACGTGTATGGCTGGCTAATGGGATTCACCATCATTATGCCGAAGATAAATTCGAACCGACAGGTCTTACACCGGAGTTTTTTGCCGAATGTATTCGTCAGGTCGATGTGGCCCGCCTACCCCTTCGCGAGGGGCAGAGTGTCGAGCAATGGCTTGAGGAAATCACGCCGGTTATCTTCGATCCGAAGGTGATGCCCAAACGGACCGTACAGAGCGGTGAAGGCGATATCCTTCTGGCTTCGGCGAATCATTACTACGAGGGAGGTATCACGCAGAAAGAGGCCGAAACGTTCTATGCCCGCATGCGTCTCCCGAACGATACCACGCCTGTCTCCTACGGCCTCAACAGCCGGTTGGCCAAAGTAAACGGAGAGCTTGTCGAAAAAGTCTGGAAAGTGGGCGGATTGTATACGCAAGCGATTGAACGCATCGTCGACGAGTTGCAAAAAGCCGTTGCCTTTGCCGAGAATGACGCGCAGAAAGCCGTTATCGAGAAGTTGATCGAATATTACCGCACGGGCGACCTCAAAACGTTCGACGCCTATGCCATCCTCTGGGTGAAAGACCTTGCGTCGGAAGTAGACTTTGTCAACGGTTTTACGGAGACGTACGGCGATCCGCTGGGCATGAAAGCAAGCTGGGAGTCGATTACGAACTTCATTAATCGGGAGGCGACGAAGCGTACAAAAATCATCAGTGAAAACGCGCAATGGTTCGAAGACCATTCACCGATGGACAAGCGTTTTAGGAAAGAAGAGGTGAAAGGCGTCACAGCGAAAGTTATCACCGTAGCGATGCTTGGCGGCGACTGTTACCCGACAACGCCGATCGGTATCAATTTGCCGAATGCGGACTGGATCCGCAAGCACTACGGCTCCAAGTCGGTGACGATCGAGAATATCACGGAGGCTTACGATAAAGCCGCGAAAGGAAACGGGTTTAAGGAGGAATTTGTCATCAACGATACGGAACGCGAACGGATCGAGCAATACGGTTTTATCACCGACAATTTGCATACCGACCTGCACGAATGCCTCGGGCACGGCTCGGGACAGCTGCTCGAAGGTACAGACCCCAATGCGCTCGGAGCCTACAGCTCGACCCTCGAAGAGGCGCGTGCCGACATTTTCGCGCTGTATTATCTGGCCGATAAGAAGCTGCTCGAACTCGGCCTGTTGAGCGATCCCGAAGCTTACAAGGCGGAATATTACAAATATCTCATGAATGGTTTGATGACTCAGCTCGTTCGCATAGAGCCGGGCAAAGACATCGAAGAGGCGCACATGCGAAACCGGCAGCTGATTGCCCGCTGGGCTTACGAAAAAGGGAAACCGGACAACGTCGTTTCGTTCGAGAATCGCGACGGTAAGACGTTCGTTTCCATCAACGACTACGAAAAGTTGCGGACGCTCTTCGGCGAGCTCTTGGGCGAGCTTCAACGCATCAAGAGCGAAGGAGATTTCAATGCCGGCAAGCAATTGGTAGAAACGTATGGCGTCAAAGTAGACCGGGCTCTTCACGAAGAGGTGCTGGAGCGTTATCAGCGTCTGAACCTTGCTCCATACAAAGGATTTGTCAATCCGGTCATGAAGGAAGTGAAGAACGCGCAGGGCGAAGTGACGGATATTACACTCGACTATACCGAAGGGTATGTAGAGCAGATGCTTCGGTATAGCAAGGAATATTCTTTCCTTCCGACATACAATTAAAATCGACGGATTATTTAACGTCAAGAACAGATAAGAAAAAGAGATGAATCCAGACCTGTATGACTTTGAGAAAATGAAGGCCCGGTTTTCACGCTATCTGATTGAGAAGGGGATGCGTAAAACAACGGAGCGTTTCATGATCTTGGATCATATCTGCCGGATTCAAGGACATTTCGACGTCGAGATGTTGCACAAACAACTGGACGACGATCATTTTCATGTCAGCAGGGCTTCCATCTACAACACGATCGAGACCCTCATGGACGCGCATATCGTGATCCGTCATCAATTCACCGCGCAACTGGTGCAGTATGAGTTGCACGAGGTGGCGGCAACACATCATCATGCGATATGTAATTACTGCGGAGCGGTGAAGGAAGTCAAAGACGAGCGTCTCTCGAGGGAGATAGAGCGCTTTCGTACTTCGCGGTTCACGTACGAGTATCATTCGCTCTACGTCTACGGCATCTGTTCGAAGTGCAAATTCCGGATGACACACCGGAACAAGCGGTCGGCGGCTGCTCGGAAGACCGAAAAATAAACGAAACAAAAAAATAATACAAGAAGATGAAAGTAGATGTTCTCTTAGGTTTACAATGGGGCGACGAAGGCAAAGGAAAAGTTGTCGATGTATTGACACCATCCTACGATGTGGTTGCCCGTTTTCAGGGAGGCCCGAACGCCGGACATACGCTCGAGTTCGAAGGAAAGAAATACATCCTGCGTTCCATTCCGTCCGGGATTTTTCAGGGAGGTAAAATCAACATCGTCGGAAACGGCGTCGTGCTCGACCCGTTATTGTTCAGAGAAGAAGCCGAATCGTTAGCCGCCAGCGGATACGATATTCGTAAACAGCTGCGTATCTCGAAGAAAGCTCATCTGATCATGCCGACGCATCGAATCCTCGATCAGGCCAATGAAGCAGCCAAAGGCACCGGTAAAATCGGTACGACCGGCAAAGGCATCGGCCCGACCTATACGGATAAGATCAGTCGCAACGGCTTGCGTGTCGGGGATATTCTCCACGATTTTGAAAAGAAATACGCCGAAGCCAAACGCCGTCACGAAAATATGCTGCGTGCCATGAACTACGGATACAATATGGCCGATCTGGAAAAACCGTGGTTCGAAGCGCTCGAATACCTGAAACAGTTCGAACTGATCGACAGCGAACATGAGATCAACGAATGCCTGACCGAGGGTAAGTCGGTACTGGCCGAGGGTGCGCAAGGCACGATGCTCGACATCGACTTCGGTTCTTATCCGTTCGTTACGTCATCGAATACCGTCTGTGCCGGTTGTTGTACGGGGCTCGGCATCTCTCCGCGAAGTATCGGCGAAGTGTACGGTATTTTCAAGGCCTATTGTACGCGTGTCGGAAGCGGTCCGTTCCCGACAGAGCTGAAAGACGAAACGGGCGAAGAAATGTGTCAGCGCGGACGCGAATTCGGATCTGTGACCGGGCGTAAACGTCGTTGCGGATGGATCGATCTCGTAGCGTTGCGGTATGCGATTATGATCAATGGCGTTAGCCGGCTCATCATGATGAAGAGCGATGTGCTGGATACGTTCGATACGATCAAGGCATGTGTCGCCTATCGGATCGACGGGAAAGAGGTTACGCGCTTCCCTTTTGAAGTGACGGAAACATCGACGACTCCCATTTATACGGAGCTTCCCGGATGGAAGACCGATATGACAAGGATGAAAAGCGAGGACGAATTTCCGGAAGAGTTTAATGCCTATCTGTCCTTCCTTGAAGAAGAGCTGGGCGTTCCCATCAAGATCGTATCCGTAGGGCCTGACCGTGAGCAGACGATTATCCGGTATACCGAATAACCGTCGTGCATGTGTTTTCGGCAGATGACTGACATTTTGTCGGCTGGCACTGTTTTTGCAGCAGAGCCGATGATATAGTATTAACTTTAATAGTAGTAGAAACAATGACTATGTATTCTTTATATTGGGTGCTCTTTATCGGCATCGCCGTCATCAGCTGGATTGTATCGGCCCGGATGCAGAGCAAGTTTAAAAAGTATTCTCAAATCCCGATGCCCAACGGCATGACGGGACGCGATGTGGCAGAGAAAATGCTGCGTGAAAACGGGATTACGGATGTGCGGGTGATCTCGGTTGCCGGACAGCTGACGGATCATTACAATCCGGTGAACAAGACGGTGAACCTCAGTGAACCGGTCTACGCGAGCAACAGCATTGCCGCCGCTGCCGTAGCGGCGCACGAATGCGGGCATGCCGTACAGCACGCGACGGCTTACGGTCCTCTTAAGATGCGCTCGGCGCTTGTGCCTATCGTCAGTTTTTCTTCCAATATCGTGCAGTGGGTACTGCTCGGAGGCATGTTGATGTTGAAAGCTTTTCCCCAACTGCTGCTGATCGGCATTCTTCTGTTTGCCGTGACGACGCTGTTTAGCTTCATCACCCTGCCCGTCGAAATCAATGCCAGCCGTCGGGCTTTGGCATGGCTGAAAACAGCCGGTATCACGAATTATCAGACGGACGGAATGGCCAAAGACGCCTTGCGCTCGGCAGCCTATACGTATGTCGTTGCCGCACTCGGCTCGCTGGCGACCCTTTTGTATTACATCATGATCTTTTTAGGCGGAAGACGAAACTAACGCATGGCACAGAAACCTTCTATTCCGAAAGGAACGCGCGACTTCTCGCCCGAAGAGATGGCCAAGCGCAACTATATTTTCAATACGATTCGCGACGTTTATCACCTCTACGGCTTTCAGCAGATCGAAACGCCCGCCATGGAGAATCTTTCCACCTTGATGGGGAAGTATGGCGAAGAAGGCGACCGCCTGCTGTTTAAAATTCTGAATTCGGGCGATTGTTTGTCGGGCTTTACGGACGATGAACTGCGTGAACGAAACGCGCTCAAGTTTGCGGCGAAAGCCTGTGAGAAAGGATTGCGTTATGATTTAACCGTGCCCTTCGCCCGTTTTGTCGTGCAGCATCGCAACGATATTTCCTTCCCGTTCAAGCGCTACCAGATACAGCCCGTATGGCGTGCCGACCGGCCGCAGAAAGGTCGCTATCGGGAGTTCTATCAATGCGATGGCGATGTGGTCGGGTCCGATTCGTTGCTGAACGAGGTGGAATTGATCCAGATCATGGACGAAGTGTTCCGCCGTTTCGGCATACGGGTGTCTATCAAGATGAATAACCGTAAAATTCTGACCGGTATTGCCGAGATGATTCGCGAGGCGGATAAAATCACGGACATTACCGTGGCGATGGATAAGCTCGATAAGATCGGCCTCGACGGCGTCAACGACGAATTGCGGAGAAAAGGCATCTCGGAAGAAGCGATTGCGAAGTTGCAACCCATTATCGTGATGAAAGGCGATAACCGCGAGAAGATGGCTGTGCTGAAAGAGATGCTCGCCGGATCCGAGACGGGTCTGAAAGGGATTGAAGAAACGGAATACATTCTGGATCATATCGAGCAACTGCCGCTTACGGCTGCGCTCGAAACCGACCTGACGCTGGCGCGCGGACTGAATTATTATACCGGCACCATCTTCGAGGTGAAAGCGCTCGATGTAGAGATCGGCAGCATCACCGGCGGAGGCCGGTATGACAATCTGACGGGCGTATTCGGGATGGACGGTATGTCGGGGGTCGGCATCTCGTTCGGAGCAGACCGGATCTACGACGTGCTCAACCAGCTCGACCTCTATCCGGCCGATTCGCTCCAAACGACGCAGGTCATGTTCGTCCATTTCGGCGAAAAAGAAGCCGCATATCTGTTACCGGTTATGGCACAGGTGCGTGCGGCCGGCATACGTGCCGAGCTTTATCCCGAAGCGGCGAAGATGAAGAAGCAAATGGGCTATGCCGATGCGAAAAAGATTCCGTTCGTGGCGCTCGTCGGCGAAAACGAAATGGCCGAAGGAACGATCAACCTCAAGAATATGCAGTCCGGCGAACAGGAATCCGTCGGTAGGGACGAACTGATTGAACGGCTGCTCGCTCACGGGTAAGCGTCCCGGAGAGTGATCGGAAGCATCGGCGGAACGAATGGCCGAAAAAGGTGCCGAGTGAGACATCTTGTCATATCCTTGGGTCGAATCTCTGACGTATTGTCGGCAAACGTGACAGATTGGTGGGATAGATTGCATTTGGCACGGTATTCGCATTCGCATGGGCAGCAGATCAAAACAAAATAGAAACAAATAAATATAGCATTAACAATTAAAACGTAGAAAACATGAATGTTAAACCATTAGCAGACAGAGTGCTGGTTAAACCGGCAGAAGCTGAAGAGAAGACGGCGAGCGGAATCATTATCCCGGACTCGGCCAAGGAAAAACCGTTGAAAGGCGAAATTATCGCGGTCGGTAAGGGTACGAAAGACGAAGAGATGGTGTTGGCTCAGGGCGACCGTGTGCTGTATGGCAAATATGCCGGTACGGAAATCGAGCTCGACGGAGAGAAATACTTGATCATGCGTCAGTCCGACGTTTTGGCTATCATCTGATCAACCCAACGAAATATTAACGAATCAAAAGATTAATAACAAAATATCATGGCAAAAGAAATTAAATTCGACATGAATGCCCGCGACCTTTTGAAGAAAGGTGTGGACGAATTGGCAAATGCCGTTAAAGTAACATTAGGCCCGAAAGGTCGCAATGTCATTATCGAAAAGAAATTCGGCGCGCCGCAAATCACCAAAGACGGTGTAACGGTGGCGAAAGAAATAGAGCTCACGTGTCCGTACGAGAACATGGGCGCGCAGCTCGTGAAGGAAGTGGCTTCGAAAACGAACGACAAAGCCGGCGACGGAACGACGACCGCTACCGTTTTGGCACAGGCCATCATCGGCGTAGGGCTGAAGAACGTAACGGCCGGAGCCAATCCGATGGACTTGAAACGCGGGATCGACAAGGCGGTATCGAAAGTAGTAGAAAGCATCGCGTCGCAGTCCGAAGCGGTAGGTACGAACATGGACCGTATCGAGCATGTGGCTAAAATCTCGGCCAACGGCGACGAGAGCATCGGCAAGTTGATTGCCGAAGCGATGCAGAAGGTGAAGAAAGAAGGCGTTATCACCGTCGAAGAGGCCAAAGGAACGGAAACGACGGTCGACGTGGTGGAAGGGATGCAGTTCGATCGCGGTTATATCTCCGCTTATTTCGTGACCGACACGGAGAAGATGGAAACCCAGTTCGAAAATCCGTACATCCTGATCTACGACAAAAAGATTTCGGTATTGAAAGACCTGCTTCCCATTCTGGAACAAGTCGTTCAGTCGGGTCGCGCCTTGCTGATCATTGCCGAGGACATCGACAGCGAAGCGTTGGCTACGCTTGTGGTGAACCGTCTGCGCGGTGGGCTGAAAGTATGCGCCGTGAAGGCTCCGGGCTTCGGCGACCGTCGTAAGGCGATGCTCGAAGATATTGCCATTTTGACAGGCGGAACGGTGATTACCGAAGAAAAAGGTATGAAACTGGAAGATGCCAAGATGGATATGCTAGGATCGGCCGACAAGGTCACGGTGAACAAAGACAATACGACGATTGTAAAAGGGAACGGCGACAAGGCCGCTATCGAATCGCGTATCGGCCAGATCAAGGCTCAGATCGAAACGACGACGTCGGACTACGACAAGGAAAAACTGCAGGAACGTCTGGCCAAGTTGGCAGGCGGAGTAGCGGTACTCTACGTCGGCGCTCCTTCGGAAGTGGAAATGAAAGAGAAGAAAGACCGTGTAGACGACGCGTTGCATGCTACCCGCGCGGCGATCGAAGAAGGTACGGTGCCCGGTGGCGGCGTGGCATATCTCCGCGCTATTTCGGTACTCGAAGGCCTCAAGGGTGAGAACGAAGACGAAACGACGGGTATCGAAATCGTGAAACGCGCCATCGAAGAGCCGTTGCGTCAGATCGTGAACAACGCCGGTAAGGAAGGCGCCGTAGTGGTGCAGAAGGTAAAAGAAGGCAAGGGCGCTTTCGGATACAACGCTCGCACAGATGTGTACGAAGACCTCTGCGAGGCCGGAGTCGTTGACCCTGCCAAAGTGACACGTATCGCGCTCGAAAATGCCGCGTCGATCGCCGGCATGTTCCTGACTACCGAATGTGTCGTAGCCGATAAGAAGGAAGAAACACCGGCTCCTCCGATGAACCCGGGCATGGGTGGCATGGGCGGAATGATGTAATTCCCGATCGCTATCGCAAAGTAATTAAATATAGGTATTAGAAAAGGGCTGCCCCCCCGACGGAGTCATCGACTCCTCGGAAGGGGCAGCTTTCTTTTTCGGGGCGTTGAGCCTCTGCGGGCGTTGAGGTGTTGAATTGTTGAGGTGTTGAGGTGTTGGCTACAACAATTACGAATGACGAATTACGATGTCCGAACGCAAATGACGCGAATAACCGCAAATGAACGCAAATGAAAACTTGTGCAACTTGTCATAAACTTGTGCAACTTGTGGTATTAAGTCAGGCTTTCAGCCCTTCAAACAAGGAATGGGCGTCGATCCCCCACCCTGACGGGATGGGGCTGAAATAGATCGGGCTTTCAGCCCTTATAACCCCCTTCGGGCGTTGAGGTGTTTAGTTGTTTAGTTGTTGAAATGTTGAGGTGTTTGCCCGCCATGGTGTGGATATGAACATCCCCCTTGCCCCCTTCAAAGGGGGGAATCCGTGGTACCCGCCGAACCATGTACCCGGTATAACCATTGAGAACTGACAACAGACAATTAAATTCGCGTTCATTTGCGCCCATTCGCGTCATTCGCGTTCGGACATCACCAACATGACAAAAAATAAGGGCGGACACAAGGCCCGCCCCTACATTGACTACTCTTGACTACATTGACTACCTTTGACTACATTTTTCACTTTTCACTCTTCACTTTTCACTTTTCACTCTTCACTTTTCACTTCACAAGGATTTTCCTTACCCTTTCTCCTACGCGCACCAGATACATGCCGTCGGCTAACGGCTGAACGTGGTCGTTTACTATCGCGCCGTTTACATTATATATATGTACCGTCGCGGCGTTGGGCAGGGTGAGGTGCAGCGCTCCGCCGTGTGCCCACATGCGCAGGCCGTCGATCGTTTCGTTGGCCACGGTCATGATCACGTTGAAGTCGCACGCGTCGCTCCGGCCGCTGCCGTCGTTGGCAGTCGCGGTGATGGTGGCTTTGCCTTTCTTATGGATCGTCACTAATCCGGTGGCATCGACCGAGGCGACCTGCGGATTGTCGCTCGTCCACGTCAGCGACTTATCCGTGGCATTCGACGGGGCGACGGTGGCCGTGAGCTGCACCTCTTCGTAATCGCCGTTGACCGTAAACGTG
>NZ_RQYN01000050.1 GCF_003860135.1 Tannerella forsythia | reverse complement strand
TACATTATTATATTATTACATTGTTTCCTTTGTGTATTGTTGTATTAGTTTATTTTTACATTTTTACGTTGTTATATTGTTGCGTTTGCACATTGTTATATTTGTATATTGTTTTATTATTACATGAGGTATAAAAAAATAAAGACGTGTGCTTTGGGGTTTGTACTTTTTTTATACCTTTGCATAAGCAAGGTATGTTTTTGTATATACAAAAACGACCTTGCGAACGCCGAGCGCTCGGATATTACAATGTTCGTTACGCTCACATATGTAAGTATTGGATGATGAAAAAAGAAAACAGAGGGAAAGAAAATAGAACTGAAGTCTTGATCATTCGCTTGACAAAGACTGAAAAGGATGTGCTTAAACAAGCTGCAAAAAATGCACATCTGTCATTGTCATCTTATTCAAAACACGCTATTTTTTCACAAAAGATCGTATCAAAAACAGATGTTCAGACAGTCTTTCAGTTGAAAAAAATAGGCGTAAATCTCAATCAGCTTACTAAGCAGATTAACAGTTTGCCTTCAGATAATAATATCAGATACGCATTAAAACGTGTATCTGAATACATCGAAAATCTGGATAAAATAACATCAAGCATAGTATAGCATAATGATTGCCGACATTAAAAATACTTTTACCAGTTCTACTTTAGCTAAGAAAATCGATTACCAATTAGCTAAAGTGGAAAGAGGAGATGGGAAAGAGTTATACAATTCCGTCGGTGATCGTCTTGCAAATATGGAGCGAAATATGACCCTCGTTTCAGAATTAAACGAGAGAGTAAAATATCCATTCGTGGAATTCGTCATCAGTTTGCCTTCAGACGAGAATTTAACAGATGAAGAGTTTACGGATATTGGAATCGAATACATGGAAAAAATGGGGTATGGGGATTCATGTTATACGATCATCCGAAACGACGATAAAGATCAGCCTCATATTCATATATTAGCAACGACCATTGATCTTTTGGGCAAAAGAATAAGCGATAGTTATAATTATAGCCGCTCGGACTCTATTGTACGTGATATTGAGAAACGTCTCGGATTATCTTCTCCGGAGAAAAAAATTGCCAACAAATTATCCTTGAGCGAAGCACAGCAGCGTAATTATTACGTTGATTCTGCTATCCGAAAAGGACTTCGGAATTATGAAACAAAAAAAAGATTGTCGGACTTGTTATCAAATTCGAAGCTATATAATTCCGTTGAGAATAAAGATAAGCACTTCACCAATGAAGAATGGAAAATATTGTTAGGTGATTCAGCTTACGAACAGATTACAGACTATCTAAATTCTCACGGTCTTTTTAATACCTTGATGAAAGATGAACTATTACAGGCTATGGATAATATTTTTCCGAAAGTAAGAGATGCACATGAATTTAGGCGCGAGATGATTAAGAACGGTTACTATATGCGTCTGGTCTCGGACAAAAACGGTTCTCATTATGTATATGGTATTCCTGATTTGTCTTTTTACATTAAAGACAAATCATTACCGCAAAAATATCGTTATCTTCAGATGCAATTTGACGGTGTGAAGATGCATCCGGATGAGCAGAAACACTATTTATATGGACAGATATTTTCGATTCTTAATCGATCAGATACCTATGAGAGCTTTAAGTTGAACTTGCAACAGGAGAATATACGTTTAGTAGAACATATAAACGCAAAAGGAGTTTATGGAATTTCTTTTGCTTTGTTGAATGTGGATGATCCTGTTTTATTCAAGTCTTCAGATATATCAAGGAGACTGACATATTCTAATATTCAGGCGCATTATAACAACGACAAAGCTAATTCACCTGGTACTGGCAATATTGTTATAATGATTGGCCAGAGCTGGGAAAAAGAAGCAAATTATATGTTTCCGGCATCGTCGGCAACGGTTTTCGTTGATGATCTGTTTAATGAAAAACAGAGATACAGAAATAATGAGGATGAATTATTGCCTCTGAAAAAGAGAAAGAAGAAAATACAACGTTAATATTACGCTATGGAAAAGACTTATGCGACTGTTTTAAAAGATTATTCTCCGGTGGAATCCGGGGACTTTATGCTTCATTATGAAATTAATGGACGAGAGTATGTTATTTATTCTCCTTCGGAGGGAGTTTGTTCTTGTCTGGAACTGTATTCTTTCACGGATGTAGACCCTGAAAAACTGTCATTTCTTATTGATAGCAGAAATGATATTGATGTTTCTGAATTTCGGTTTGTAAACAGCTGCTCGAAAGAAGATATGCTGAAGTATCTCTTCGACATCGAGGATATCTACGAAGGGGAGGGTATCTGTCATGTTTCAAAAAGTGAGGGATTTCTCTTATATTCTATAAATGAATTGAACAGAGTGAGAAATTTATATATTCATGATGATGCCGGAAGCAGACTGAAGTTTAAGAACAAAGATTGTTTTGCTATAAAAGGCAGTTTTGAATGCGAAGAAATCATCATTTGTTTTAGTCCGACTGATTTCAAGTTGCTTTATGTCGATGATGCCCATATTAATGCCGGTGTGTGTTTATTACCTGATGCCAGTCCTGTAATTAGCCATTACATTTGTGAAGCGGTACATAAACGCAATATTTCTTTGTTTGCCGGCAATAACGTCGATATGGCTTTTCGCTTTTTATCGTATTATGTTCAGTTTATGCGTTTAGATCAAAGTTTTCAAATTGATAATGATGCTTATAATAACACAATTACAATAACTCTTTGCAATTGGACTGGAGACAAGATAATGAATATTGTTTCTGCCGTTAATCGTACATTTAAGGGATATAGTTTGTGTTTATCTAATTATGGAGATCAAAGTTTTATCAGCTACAATAAAAATCAAGGGATTTCTAAAGTGCTTATGAAAGAAATCCTTAAACGGTTGAATCTTGATATTACATTGATTTTCTAATTGATTTTTTATAGAAAACGAATATATTTGCAAAAATCATAGTAATACTTTGTTGTTTTTCTTGTCCGAAATTTAGATTGGTAAAAACAATAATAAATCTATGTCTTTAAACATAATGAAATTCTTGAATGTTTTTTTGTGAAAAGATATCTTTGCATAAAAATATAACAAAAAAACATTATGAAAAAGTTTATTTTATTTATTACAACGTGTGTCTTGTCTTATGGGTGTTCTGATAGTATCATCTTTGATTTAAAAGATCAACAAGGTAAACATAAGGATGAACGAACTTTAAAAATAGAACAGTCAAAAAAAAACAGGGATAATGTATCTGTTAGTGATATTAAGAATGTCGCTCAGTTATTTGATCCTAATGATATATTAAGTGATACGGAGAAATGTAATTTGAGAACTTCTGTAGTTGACAAAAAATCAATTAAAGAGATTATTTTAGTTTCAGATTCTCTAAACACCCCCCTATTATATATTGTAAATTATGTCAATAACAGTGGATGGATTATTGTCAGTGCAACAAAAAAATATCATCCGATAGTTGCATTTTCCGATGAAGGATATTTTGATAAAGATATTGCCTCACCTGCTAATATGTGGATAGGTATGATAGCAAAAGATATCCTTACTAAAAAGAATAATGATAGTATTCAGATTGTTCCTGAATGGATAAAGTATGAAGAAAAGCTTCCACTTTCTATGTCAAAAGGTTCTATACCGTCATATCAAAATATTGATTGGTGGAGAGATGAAACAATGCATGATATAACAAATACAAATAAATATCCACCCAAACAGGGTGATTATTCTTCTTATGGAACATTTATTAGTGATATGTTTTGTTCATTAGTAGAATTATCATCATATATTCCAAGTTATGATGGAGACTATATGAATATTAGCAATAGAATGGAAAGTATGGGATGGAGTGATGATGCTCCTCTTGTACATATGAAACACTTCTATAAAAAGATAATAATTAATAAAATGATTGAGACCTATTGGGAACAGAGTGAACCTTTTAATCAATCTATTCCAGATGAAAAGCTTGTAGGTTGTGTTCCGGTAGCCATAGGGCAAATTATGAATTACCATAAATGGCCATCAGATTATGCCAATTGGGGAGAGATGGGAAAGGAGGATAAACTCGAAGAAGCAACATTATTAAAAAAAATTGGAGATGGTATTGGAATGATATATGGGAAGAAACAATCATATCCGAATTTTTGGAAAAATCTACCGAATTTTTCAGATTTAACAGGCATAGAAAAATTTTTTAAAAGAAATAACTATAGTGTATCTAGTGGGAGTGTAAAAGATAATTTGCATATAATAAGAAATGCTCTTATAGAAGGAAAACCAGTGTATATGGAAGGTACTGGAAAATGTTTCTCTCTTTTAGGAATAACAGTTCCAAATTTTAAAGCTCATGCCTGGGTTTGTGATGGAATTACATATTCTAAAACAACTTATTTCTTAGAATATCTATATTTGCCTCAATATCCAAACCCTGGCACTTCTCAAGATACCCCTTTAGAAACCAATCCATATGACAGAGAATATAATATGTTTGGAGAGAGTGCTCATAGTTATTCATATTTTCATATGAATTGGGGATGGGGAAAACATTCTAAACATAACAATGACGATGGATCATATTTATCTAAAAACGGATGGTACCTTGACGCAAATATTTCTAATGCTGGACTTAAGTATGAAGTTTGGTTTAAATATGTAATTCCATCTCCTAACAGAAAAAAATAATCGTGATGAAACAGTCAATTAAACTATTTCTTGCATCAATGCTTATCTTTACTTTTACTACCTGTGATAAAGATATAACGCATCTTACAAGAAGACAAGTTCTGTATCTTAGTTTTACGGATCAAAATGGAAATGATTTGTTACCTCGGCGTGATCTCTTATTAGATACAGGAGGGACTCGAATTCCTCCTTATTATCTTACTAAGGATCAATATTCATTACGCTTAGTTGTTGATGGAAAGATTAATATGAATCCTGACCCAATAAGTTATTACAGCTATAAAGGGGATGGGCCAAATAGACTTTCTTTCTCATGTGACGAGTATAATATACAGCTAAAAGAGAAACGGGATTATCTATATTGTTATTATTTTTCATGTCCCAAATTATTTGGAGATAATAGAGAGCGGCTAATTGAAATAAAGCTGAAATATATTTCGAAAGAAATATATACTATGGAAGAAATACGATTTGAAAAAAAAGTAATAAATCAGGGAAAGAATTGTCTATTTTCAACAGCCGTACTATCTAATTAACCAAAACTAAACAATAGAGATTTTAGGTAGTGTTAATTAACACTGTATCAGTTTTTATTTTCTTATAAAGCTCCGTTTCCGATGCTTATCACAATGGCTAATGCCTTTTTCGGAGTTTTGTTGGTCAAAAATGGTTAGGAGTCGATCTCCTAATCATTTTTTGATCAATGATAAAGACTCATATCTATCGTTTTCTATTCGATGAAAAGTTAGAAAAAAACGACTGTTTCCGCTTACTCAAAAAGTCTAAATCTATCTGGGCTCTTAATCGGATCTGTTTGTCTGAAATTGTAATTCTTTACGTATCAAAGAAATGATTTAAGCTCTTCTTTTCCTAAATATTTTTCATGTATATCAGATAGTAAATCTTCATTCCAGTCTTTTTGTTTGGGCATTTCTATCGAAATATTGTCAATTCTCGTTATCATAGACTGCAATGCTTCAGCTGAAGTATTGCCCAGGTCTAAAAGGGTGTTGTTTTTCAGAAATGCAGACAGTTTAATCGTATAGATATAGCCCTGTCTGTCATTGTCAAACAACGTATTTATTTCGTTTACATTGTTTTTCTCGATCAATTTTTTAATTAGTTTCATTTGTCCCTCTGTTAAGGATCCTTCAGTTGATATGTACAGAATGTTATCGGCTGTGTTCAGAGCTTTCATCTGATAATGTGAAACGCAGTCGATCATAGATTCTCCGACATATATGCCTTTTATGGGAATCTGTGGATCGTGTTTTGAGACGGCTATTGCGTCATAATGTGCTCCGATCATTCCTTTAAAAGCTGCGGCGCGTTGTGAAATGCCCTGGAGGCCTTTTTCATTTATCATTTTGATACAGGTGTTTTCATATACTTTTTCTTCTTTTCTGTATAAATACGTGTAAAAAGTGTCTGAAAAATGAGGCGTTTGTAATGTGGACAGATCGATACCTCTATCTTGTAGATAGCTTCCTGTATATGGCCTGATACGCTGTATTAATAGTGCGATAGCGTCTGTGTCAAGCGTTGCTTTAGATATTTTGTATCTGCTATCTTCTTCGAGAACAATTTCCCCTTTTTCGAGAAATCGTTGTAGGATTACTCCTACTTCTCGCAAGCTCGGTGTTTTTCCGGTTTCTTTGAATAGCTGCTCTTGCATAAAATCAATAATGCTTCGGCCACGGACGAAATCATTATGAACATTCCAATAAGTGTATTGGCCTACACTGTTTTTTTTGATGACTAATGTTTGTGTCCCGTCTGTCATTTTTAACGCGGATGGAGAAGACCCTTTCGCAAATTTCCAACCGTATTTTAGCAGGAAATCCGGAAGAGATATTTCCGTCTTTAATTTATCAAAGTTAACTATCATAATTCCATAGATTTATTATTGTCTCTTTTCATATAATTGCTTTGTGCCAATTTAATATCGGATGGGGATATACTTTTGTCATCTAATCCGAATATTTTTGATATTGCTATTTTAGCAGCTTCTGGTAATATTCCGTTTTTTTCCATGCTTTTTATCAAATCCGCAGACGGTCTGAACCCTGATGCTCTTAATGCCATGATTTCTTTGAAATCTTGGTGATTGGTCGCTTGAATGAATATCGCTTGTTGATTTTGTTGATGTAAGGTAGAAGATACGAATTTTGTAAAGGTAGAAATATCATTTCTTACACTGGCTTCTTCTAATCCTTTTATATATTCATTTCTTTTTTCGACAGGAATAATGATCCAATCATGGCCTCCTGTCGTTAACATAGAATTCATTAGAAAGCGGGCCATTCTCCCATTTCCGTCTATATGTGGATGGATGTATGTCAGAAAGAAATGACCGAGAACAGCTCTTACAGCCGGATTGTTTTCTTGCTCGATTAGAGAGAAAAATATCGGCATAACGTCTCTTACTGCATCCGGACTTAATGGGGTGTGTAGTGATCCTTTGATGTAAACCTGATTTGTCCTGTAACCAATAAGATCATAGTTTTTCAATATCCCTGCTTCCACGGATGGGGTGAATAAAGCTTTGTACCAATTTTCGTAGTCTTTAGCAACTGTTTGGCCGGGATCTGTTCCATGTAAGATTTTTTCAATACTTGATTTGACTTCTAAGAACGCTAAGTAATAACCCCTTGCTGCGAGTGCATCCCTGGTGTTATGATCTTCCTTCTGTTCAATATCCCATTGTCCTGAACGAACACGTTCAATCAGTTCATCAGATACTTTATAGCCTTCGATCGATAAGGAATGATATGCGTCTAATTTA
The DNA here is from genome assembly GCF_003860135.1 of Tannerella forsythia. GTDB lineage: Bacteria > Bacteroidota > Bacteroidia > Bacteroidales > Tannerellaceae > Tannerella > Tannerella forsythia_A. The sequence goes on along the minus strand of NZ_RQYN01000050.1, from coordinate 24,579 downwards.
TAGTTTTCTTCTATGCTTTTGAGAATCTGGTCTGGCGTTTTTATTTTTTTTGAATCTTCGTTCGGAAATTCTTTTACCACAGTTTCACGCATTTGTTTCCACATAAATTTGATCCGGCTTATATAGGGTGATCTCTCTATTTGATGAATGGGTTCAATAGAGGTGTTGAATGGATTCTCTACTTTTGTTCTATATCCGGAATCTTTCATTGTCTGTACAATTTCCTTAGCAAAGTCCTCTTTTCCAACCGCTAATAATGCGCCTGCAACTTTGCCGGCTCTTGAAGAATAGCCGTTAGACAAAAGTATTTTTATAATATCTCTGCTGTTGTCGATCATAGATAGACATACTTTTGCCTCGATGGGGCTGTTTTGAAAAAAAGACGGGCTGCACATTACCAGTGCTTCATGAATTGAGTAAATGTTCAATCCGTGTTCTTTTTCTTTGTAGATCATCATCGGTAATGATGTTCTTAGAACGAATATACTTTTGTCGTATATGAGATTTTGTTTATTGTTTCCTCCTAAAGGTGAGCGAACAATCAGCTGATCGGGTATTACCTTATTTCCGGAATAGAGTAATAAAGATTGTTCAGGGGATAGGGTCCAACTCTCTTTGAATCGAGAGTAAAGATATTTATTGATAAAATCCCAATATGAAACATAGAATGAGGAGGTATCTCCTCTGTCCTCCGGTCTTGATATGACATACCAGCCTTTCATGATTTCCTGAAGAAATCCGTTAGCGACTAATCGTTCCTGATGTGTCCTTGTTAACTCACCGGAGCTAACTACTAATATATGACTTTCTTGAAGCTTTTTGAGTTGGATTAGAGACTCTGCCAATCTTTCGTTCTGTGATGCCATTTTCTTATTGGATTTTGTGTTCGCAAAGTTATTGAATAATGTTGTAATTCCAATATTTTATTTTACAAATTTCTAATCTATAGCTCCTTTAAGCCTTAAATATTTATATAGAGTAGCACGTGATACTTCTACAATATCGCAAAGTTCTGAAATGCTGTAGTATGTACTGCTATTGTACAAAGCAGCAGCGTATTCGGCTTTCTTTTTTCCTGATTCTGTTAACCCCGGCTTTCTGCCTAATGACTTCCCTGCCTGTCGTGCAGCTTCAAGGCCCTCTTTGGTTCGTGCGACCAGTCTTTCTCTTTCAAATTGAGCATAAGCAGCGTTGATATGAAAAAATAATCTGCCAATTGAAGTCGAGGTATCGATTTTATCAATCACGGAGATAAAATGGACTCCTTTATGCGATAGCAGTTCAACGATATGTATCAACTCTTTCAACGTCCTTCCGAGTCTATCTAATCTTGTTACTACAAGAGAATCACCTTCTTTGAGCATGTTAAGCAAACGTTTTAATTCTTTCCTGTGTTTTACCCCAGATGACTTTTCATAGAATATCTTATCACAATCGAATTCTAATAACAGTAACTTCTGACTGTTGAAACTTTGTTCACTTGTGCTAACGCGCATGTATCCGTATATCATAGTAATTTAAGTTAAATATCTCTTGATGCAAAGATAATTAATTGAACTGTATTTTTAAACTGCTAATAGTGATTTTTATATCAGTTCAAATAAGCGACCGTTTATTTAAACTATGGAAAAAATGGAGAGGTATGAAAAAATTAATAATTGCCCTTTTTATTATAGGGATAGGAGGAGTATGCAGCGTTAAAGCACAACGGCATTACAGTGGGGTTAGAGCCATTGATATGAGTTATGGATTAAATATCTTTGGCCGGGATAATACGCATCTAAACATTTCTATATCACGTTATAAGAATAGAACAACATATTGGAAAGGCGGATTAAATTTTCTTGAAAAATCATTTACATATAAACTTCTCGTTTCCGGAACGGAAACAGATAAGAATGCGGTATATAATATAGAATGCAGTACTGGACGTGCTTTCTATGGAGATGTAAATTATTTCAAGACGTTAGCAACGAATAGAACATCTCTTTGGTTAAACGGATCGGTTGGCACTTTCTTAGGTGTTGAAGTATATCGAAACCCGGACGAACAAGTCCGGTTCGTCATGGGCCCGAAAGTAAGTTTAGAAGGGGAGTTCTTCATCACTTCAAGAATTGCAATCCTGGGACAAATGGAGCAACAATGGAGCCCTTTTTCACGATTAAAGAAGTGGAACACACTTTGGGGGGTAGGCCTTAAATATCTGCTTTATTAGTTAATAATACGATGATGACACTATTACAGATACAAGGCGGAAGTTTAGGCGAGCTAATGTCATTATTTAAACAAAACGCGGGCTATATCATAGGGCTTGGCTTTGTCTTTTATGGTCTATCGATTGCAAAGCAATTAGTAACTAACCATGAACGCGTAAAAGGACACATTATTACTTATCTCGTTGCTCTCTCAATTTACTTAGCGATATGGGCACTTGTGTAATAGCAATAGCAATATTAGGGATGCTTTTTATTTTCCTGTTTTCGATTAATCGAAAAGCGAATACAGAGGATAAAGATTATCTTCTTCCGGTCTCTACAAGTACGAATATGTTATGTCAACAACCAACTATCACAGTTGTTTTTTCAAACGAAACAGAAAATATTTCTGAAGAGTTGGCCGACATGTTTATTTCTCAAAGAAAATATTACTATACAGGCAAAAAAGAAGAAGATCCGGAACCGCAAAAGGTATTCATACGCTATCATTCAATAGCGTTCGAGAATTTAAAGAACATACATGTTTAACTATATAAATTTAAATTTAAAGGATATGAAAGAAAAAATTATTTCGATTAAACGTATTGCCAAGAGACCGTTAACACTTGTAACATTAACATTGTTATTCTTATTTACTGTTCCGGCAGCGATAGAAACATCTGTTGCTACGGCACAAGGTCTAAAAATTCAATCCATCTCGGAGATTGAAGAGAAAGCCAAGGAAAGCACCGATACAATTATCAATATCGGTAAATATGTTGTTTCAAGCGCTCTTGCGATTGGACTTATTTTTGTGGTATATGCCTTGGCGACGAGCAATCCTCACGCAAAAGAATATTTGATCGGATGGATTATCGCTGTTGTTGTAGTAGTGATCGCATGGCTGATTATTTAGTCGAATCAACGGCTAAAGATCAACTTAGTGCGAGATATGAGTCTGATTATTATAATCAAAAATATCACGACTATTATAGAAGTGCATCTATATCGACCCTCGGTGTTCTATCTCTAAGCGTTGCAATCGGGTTTGTCTTTGTTGTCTATACTTTGAAAACGAGCAATCCTCACGCAAAAGAATATCTGATCGGATGGATTATCGCTGCTATTGTAGTAGTGATTGCATGGCTGATTATTTAGTATTAAAAAGGTCGTCCATAGATTAGTAGCACTATGGACGACCACTACAAGCTACAAATATAAACCTGTAATATTTTTCCGAAAGTAATGTTAAACACACTTAGAAAAATGAATCGTCCGATTAAGTTTTTCGGATTGACAAGCCTTCAATTTGGTTTGTATCTGTTGTTTACAATGATTTTAATTGTTGTTTTAGTTGCGACGCAAATAAATTCCTTGCTTATGGTTGCTATTGTTGCGCTGCAAATAACTCTCTCGGGTTTCTTATTTAGGCAGCTGGTAGTTGAACATAAAAAAGGAAATCCGGATTATTTGACGAGTGTTTCAATAAAATCTGCTACTCCATTCAAAATCGTCGACAAGAATAAAGTTTTCAAATTGATATATAAATCTTAATATGGTAGGAACGATTGTATTATTAGGGATAATTGTAATGTTGATGTTGCTTATATTATCAATATTCTATCTACGGCCGTCCGAAGTTTCTGTATCGGATAAGGCACTCGATTTATCAGCTGTTATTCCGATACAGTTCATCAATGATACTGCGATTGTGAATGGCAATGGCGATATAACGGTAGGATATCGGATGTTTCTCCCTGAAGTGTTTACTCTCTCGGATGAAGACGTTAAATATCTTCATGAGCGCTTGGAAGGACTTTTTAAAATGCTTCCGGCCGGGACAGTTGTTCATCAGCAAAATTTCTTTTATACAGAACAATATCATAACAAAGAATATTCAACAAATCCACTAATAGCAGAAAATTTAAGTGCTTACGAAGGGAAAGATATAATAAATTCATATACGAACTTATACGTTACCTTTACAGGGAAGGTAACAAAAAAAGTACGCAGATCGGCCGCCAATACATCGCTGATGCGTCGTTTGAACTATCCATTCAAACAACCTTACAAGGATTATGAGAAACAGATCATAGAGATGGAATCAATGTTGATGAACTTTGAGAACGGCCTTTCAAGCATTACCCAATTCTCGATAAAAAAAATGACAGGGCAAGAATTGAATAATGCGGTCTTCGATTATATGAACTTGTCATATAATACTCCATGCGATGATGCTACGAATAAAACATTAAATCCGATTAGCGTTACCAAGTCTTACGATGTCAAAATAGGAAATCAATTCGTCGCTGTATTGTCCTTGTCAGCAGAAGGAGATCATCTATATGAAAGCAACCAACCGAGTACAGGGAAATCGAAATCGTATGGTACGAAAATTGATCTTCCGGAGAATATCAAAAGCAAATGCTCTATGATGTATCCGTTGGGTCTGGGTCTTCCTTTTGATCACGTCGTTAATATCGTTATCGAAATTACAGATACAGACGCGACAGTCGCCGCCGTCAATGCCGAGAAACAAAGTCTGAACTATATTGCACACTTTTACCCACCTGCGCTGGAAAAGCAAAAAGATCAGGAAAATTTCGTAAATGAAATTGGGAAATTCGATTATCAAACAGCTTATACGGCTTTTAACGTTATCATAAGTGATACGGACAGACAGGCATTAGCTCGCAAAATAGCGTTGGTTCAGCAAGGATTTTCATTTATGAATCAATCAAGTTGTTATGTTGAAAATGCAGAACTATTAAACTTGTTTTTCTGCAATATTCCCGGAAACGCAAGATCAAATTATCGGGGATTTATCAACACGACAAAGCAGGCTATATGTTATCTTCAAAAAGATAATATATATATATCGTCTGCTAAAGGACATATCTACGTCGACAGGTTCGGTAAGCCGGTTAAAATTGACATGTGGAACTACCCCAAACTGGTAAATAAAAATCGCATAGTCATCGGCCCCTCAGGATCCGGCAAATCATTTTGGGAAAACAATTATATTCTACAATCATATGAGCTGGGTCGGGACGTGATGATTATAGATATCGGGGGCAGCTATCGATCTATGATTGAGTTGAACGGCGGCAAATACTTTGATTCGGCTGAACAAAGTAAATTTGCCTTCAACCCGTTTTTATGCGAAAAAGATCGTTCAGGAAGATACAAGTACATCGATGACACGGACGAAGAGTCTGCGAATGATACTATTGACTCGATTGCTGCTATTTTATCATACATTTGGAAAGGACGCGATACGATGACACGCTCTGAAGCAAACATATTAAACGACTCAATCAAGGCGTTCTATAAGTATGTGAATAATTCGAGTGTTGGCCCCAACCATGACCGCATATTCCCGAATTTGATAAACTATAGAATTTTTCTACAAGAAAAATTTTCGAAAGAGATGTCGGACTATCAAACCCGCAATTTTGATGTAGAAGAGCTAATTTATCTATTAGCTCCTTATACCGAGGGTCATCTATCGTTCCTGCTCAACGCAACGGAAACGGTGGATATCGTCAATGATCGTCTGATTGCGTTCGACATGGAGAATGCTTCCAAAAAAGACTATTTCCCCTTGGTGGCCATCATTACCCTGCAAATGGTAATTGATAAAATCAAAAAGCGTCAAGGGGTTAGCAAAGAGTTGATTATCGATGAAGCATTAGATTTCTTACAAGATGAGAAGTTCGGTTCATTCATCGCGTACTTATACCGAACATTTCGCAAGAAAGAAGGATCGATCACGTTAGCGGCTCAAAATGTTTTGTTTTTAAAAAATCTTCCTCCGTCGATTAAAGACTCTGTACTTATTAACTGTGCAACAAAGGTCATACTGGATCATTCGGAGCATAGAAGTAATCTTCCCGAAATCCAAAATATTCTTTCCATAACAGAAGAAGAAATTGCTCGCATAGAATCTTTGCAAACGAACGGCAACGTCTGGCGTGAATTCTTTATCAAATTGGGAAGTGATTCTTATGTCTTCCGGAATGAAGTCGCTCCGTTCACAGGTGTTGCTTTTGATTCTCGGCAGGCGACAGTCGTAAGAGTCCGGCAACTGTTCAAAGAGACTGGTTCTACAGCAACTGCGATCAGATTATATTTAGAGGAGCAAACTAAAAGACATATAATGTAAAAATATAAAAGAGAATATGCGTTTATTATGGAAGAGGCATTAGCAGGATTGGGCGAATTAACGCCTAAGATTTCAGACCTCAATACAGGAGGGTATAAGATTGGCGGATATATTTTTTCCGCAATATTGGCAGTTGCTTTGGGCTTTGTGGTGTATGCTTTAGCGACACATAAGCCCCATGCAAAAGAGTACTTAATTGCTTGGATTGTTGTTGTTATCTTTTTTATCGCTTTTCAGGTTGTTGGATAGATTTTTAAAGGAACGCCATAAGGCATTTATTCACATTTTAAATTTATAGATATGAAAAAGTTAAGATTTTTGATTGTGTTAGTCATTGGAGTTGTATGTTGTTCAACTCATAGTAATGCACAGTTTGTTGTTACCGACCCGCCACACATTGTTGTGCAAGGATTGGAGTTTATTAAGAATCTTGCTCGCTGGAAACAGCAAGTGCAGCAGTTTGATGATGCACAAGATTTGCGTAAGGGACTGCAAAGGATGAAAGCATTAAAAGAACTACAGGCCTTAAAAGAGCTGGCGAGTATGGCCGATGATGTTGCTTGTTTGCAGTCAGAGTTCAATTTCTACATCAACTTAAGTTCGAACTATGATTGTTTGAAGTTTTTGAATTTCCAATCTGTGAACATGGATTTTCGGATAGGGACGGATTTGCTGGATAAAGTGATTACTGTACAAAACTATTTCGACATGAACAGCGAGGGGCGGCTGGCGTTCGTAAAACAAGCCAGGGACGTTATGGAAGAATCATCGCAAAAGATGAAGGAATATAACGCCATGGCTTCTCGTGCGATTCGGAAGCAAGCGAAAGAGGATTATATGAAAGACAATTTCGCGAATGGTAAAAGGTTGTGTTTTAACCGTTACGCCAAATAAATTATGGAAGATTTCTTATGGGGATTGAAGATCAATGATGACTTAACAATGTCATTGATCGGAAAAACGACAGTTGTGGGTCTAGGAATCGCTACAATCGGTTTTCTCTGTAACGTAGCCTATAATTACTTGCGCTCCGGCGCAAGTAATTTGTTCGGTCAAGAAGAGCCGTTCCCGGACATGATGGATATTGCTCGTTGTATTGTCTTGTTTCTCTGCCTCTCTTTGTACACGCCGATTGCAAAAACAATTGTGGGAACATTAGAGGCCATCAATCAAACGTCTGCATTAACTGCGGACACACAGCTAGAGTGGGCACAGGCATTTGAATATTATAAAGAGAAAGAGCAGAAATCACTGGGCGAAAAAGGAGCGTTAGAAGAAGCAGTTAAAAAAGGAGGGGCTAATCAGGCAGCGGCGCAAAATGAATTGAATAAGATTGAACAGCATGAGGCTGATAAAAATGCAGTCAACAACGAGGAGATAAAAGCCAGTTTGTCGGAATTATGCGGCTATTTAAATCCAATGAACTTTGGAATAGCGTTATTACACGCGGTCGCGTGGGCAATCGGAGGAATTATACAGCTTGTTGTTATGGGGTTTGCGACAGTTGCCCTGAAGGTGATGATTATACTTGGGCCTTTCGTTTTCGGCTTCTCGATGCTTCCGGTATTTCGCCGTCAAATCAACGTTTGGTTTGGATCGGTCTGCTCGCTTGGGATATCTTTTACCGTGATCAATATCATGAATTGCATCATGTGGAAGCTCTTTAAAGACATGTGGAATTTTGATTTAAGCAATCCGGCAGCTTCGACGTTTGGAGCGGCGGAGATGATCCCAATCGACCTGGCCATGATCGGTTGCTATTGTAGTGTTTTTTGGCTTTCTTCCAAGATCGTGGGTCATCGTGATATGGGACAACTGGCATCAAAGACTATGGCGTTGCTTTCAAGTGCTGCTATGATTGCGGCAGGCGGAGCTGCGGCAGCAAAAGGATTGGGTGCTGCTGGAAATGTTGGTCAGGCCGCATCTGCCGGAAAGAGTATTATAAAAGGTGAATAAAGATGGATTTGACTAATTTTAAAGCTATTGATAAAACGATGAAAGCGACAACTATATTAGCGTTGTTGTTCGGCGGCATTATGGCAATCGCTTTCGTCAGTTGCTTTATCTATCTCTCAAATAAGATAGATAAAGCTTATTCGCATGCACTTGTGATAGATACTTCAGGCAAGGTCTATGAGACTACGACTGTCGAATCAGCTCAAATGCGAAAGTATGAGTATGAGAACCATATAAAGATGTTTGTTAATACATGGTATGCTTTTGACGAAAGCAACTATGAGAAGAACATCCAGACTGCGTTACATTGGATCGGGAATCGAGGCAAAGAGCTTCTTTCCGAATACAGGGATGTTGACATGTACAACTCGTTAATACAGAAAAATATTCGATATGGTGTATTGTTGAAAGATATCGAATTGAATATAACAACGCTGCCGGTATCCGGCAAAATCTATTTTACGCAAATGGGATTTCGTTCCCGGGGCAGTTCTGCACGTGATGTATTTGTCGATTTTACTTTATATGATGTAGACCGGTCGTCAGAAAATCCGCACGGTGTAAAAATAGAAGATTGGATTGTTCGTTACTCGGAACCGAGAGCGACGACAAATGAAGAAGAACGTACAAATAAATCTTACCAAGATGAATGAGAAAATACAACAATGGATAAAGGGTAATAATAAGCTTTTAATGCTTATTCCGTTACTCATGGGTGCATTTCTTTTTCTTCTCTTTTTTCTGTTCAGCAAAGAGAAAAAAGAGGAAAAAAAAGAAAAAGAAGCAGTAACGAAATTTGAACCGATGTCAGAAGAAGATACCTCCGTCAAAGATAAAATTACGGCATACGATCGTGATAAAAGAGAAGAAGAACGCAAAAGAAATCTTCAGCTTCGGGGAATGGATTTCTACAAGAACATGCGCGATCGCGAACAAGAAGACTATGAACGATATGCAGTGGAAAAGATGCAGAGAGGAGTAGGTAATTCGTTTTATGAAGATGACTATAGTCCGTCCGGAAATAATCCTTATTATGATGAGATAGAAGACGGAGGGAATAATCCACGTTGTTCACGTTCACGACGTTATTCCGACCGTATCGCCAAAAACTTGGAAGATACGGAAAGGGCTTATCAGCAGCAAGAAATTGAGGATGTTATAGACGAATATGTGAGACGTGGAGAAATAAAAAGAGAACAGGCTGAAGAAATAAAGAAGTCTAAAGAGCTATACACACAATTAGGTATTCTCCCTCCGGAAGAAAAGAAGGCTTCTGTCCCGGAACCGGAACCATCTTCAGGTGCATCTTCAGAGCCCAGCACTGAAGAAAAGCCGTTTATCATTGACGAATCAGGAAAGCGCCAACGGCGTATGAAAGATGTTCCGGATATACGACCTAATTTAATAAGAGCCTGCGTTCATGGCAATCAGACGTTGATTTCCGGTGGAACAGTACGCTTACGTTTGTTAGAAGCTATTGTCTTAAATGGGCAAGAAATACCCAAGAACACGATCTTTTACGGAACTGCCGGAGGCGGTGGAACACGTTTGCGGATCACCGTTGAAAATATCCGCATCGGTTCATATATAACCCCTGTAAGCTATATTATTTATGATAATGATGCAATCGAGGGGCTCAATATACCGAACAACTTAAAAGCTAAGGCAAAAAAACAGGCTGAACAAAGTCTGACGTCAGGCATCAGGCTTCCTTTGTCAAGTATCGGAACAATAACAGCAGAAATAACATCTGCGATTAACGCAGTAAGTCAAACGACAAGGCAGATCATACAATCGTACCTTAACTTGATTAGAATTGACTTAAAAGCGAACTACCAGCTCTATATTCATGAAGAAACGAAGGATGAGCGCAAGGCAAGAGAACAAAAGGAAAAAGAGGCTCTACGAATTTACATGAAAGAGTTAGAGCCCAAACAAGAAAATACCTTGCAAACGGTATTAGATCAGTTGTATAACCAAAATATATAAGCATATGGACTTGATAACAATCCCTCTCGGGTTAATTGCCGTTTTTATAGTATATAAGATATATGCAAAACGAAAAGAACAGGCTTCTTTTCAAGAAATAAAGTTCTGGGTTGTTGCATTATGTCTTGATCTTCTTCTGCTATGGGGAATAAATATCTATTTAGGTTTCATTCAAAAAGTGTAATTTATGAGAAAGTTTTTCTATGTGTTTTTAGCGGCCTTTCTTGGTATCATTAGCAGTTACGGTCAGGAAGTACCCATGCGTACCATTGCAACGGTACAAACTGTGTATGTTTCGTTTGACAAAACGACGCATCTTGTATTTCCAGCCCCGGTCATCGATATTAGTTATAACAGGGAAGACTGTATCAATGCAAATCTTATAACGAATGTTCCTCATATTATCCGTTTACAAGTTGTCGAGGAACAATTTACCGACACAATCGGATTAACGGTCGTTTGCCAAAATGGTTCCGTTTTTCCGTTTAAAGTTAGGTATCTTCCGGAGCATATGCCTTACGGATTTGTTGCATATGCAAACAATGACATATACAGAGAAAATTACGATGTACTGATAAACAACCGAAACGTTGTAAATATATTCTTTCCGAACAACGTAATTTACTGTTGGCATGGTAATGAAGAAGCATTAGGCTGTGAGTATAGCAACAACATGGTGAAGTTGGGAACTACGTTAGATACTATACCGGAATCTAACTTGTTTGCTGTTGATGCCAATTTTGGATTATACGAAATATCTATCAAAACAGGAGAAAGCGAAAGTCATACCTACAATCTTGATAATGATAGAAAGTATACCGCGCTGTTAGCCGTAAACAGTGACGAGATGAGTATATTAATGAATCGTCTAAAACAAAAGCGTCGAAATATCTTTAGTGTTGGCGTAATAAAAAACAAATTAGAGATGTCATTAGCGAATCTGTTTGTTCATAATGAATATTTGTTTTTTTCATTCGATATTAAAAACTTCACGAATATTGATTATGATATAGACTTCATCAAGTGTTTTGTTCGCGATCTAAAGACGAATAAAAATTCAACACAACAAGAAATACAAGTCGATCCTGTTTACTCGGCAGACTTTAACAAAAAGATTGCAGGGAAAACAGACAACCGATTTATTCTTGTTTTTAACAAGTTTACAATACCCGACGACAAGGTATTTCTTATCGAAATGTTCGAAAAGGGCGGTGGTCGCCATATGCAAATAGAAATACTGAACGAATATCTCCTAAACACCCAAAAATTAAATTAGCTATGAGAATCGAGGAAACATTAAAAGAATACGCTTTTCAGAACGTAGGTCAATTTCGTGCGATTGCTAAAGAACTCGGCTATTCAGAGGAATATAACAAAGGCGAATTACGCTATGAAAAGGGGAAAGAAGAAAAGACAATAGACAACCTTCAGGAAATATCCAAAAAAAATCTTTGTCAGTTCTTCAATAAAGAAGAAGCCAACAATCCGGATTACATACGCAACTTACTTTCAGAGAAAAACATCTCTGTCGTAAGATGGGAAGGATTGAAAGAAAAAGACGGAGCCATGAAGGATGCCTTTACTATCATAGATCACGAAAACAAAGTCTGCTATACAGGACGATCTTTTTATGACTATGCTTTTGAGAGGGGGTATTTACTCGATGGAAAAGGATCGCAGCAGGAAAAAGGCGTCATGTCAGATATGAGGGAAATTAACGGAAAACAGGCGAAAGTTCGTCTGACCGAGAACGGCATTTCTGTTTTCTACAAAAAAGAGACATTAGTTATTCCGGATTCGATCCTGGGACGTCGATTAACCGAGGACAATAAAAATGAGCTATTACAAGGAAAGATTGTCCTCGTAGGCAAAGAAAAAGACAATATTTTCTTACAAGTAGACAGAGAATTGAACGCTGTAATTGTGCGTACAAACAAAGAACTTGCTGTTCCTAATGTAATCGGCCGAGGTATGGATTATTCAGGCCGTGAGTTAACTCTTGCCGATAAGGCCCTTCTTGCGAATGGATATTCATTAGACAATCAATTGATACAAACGAAGGAAGGACATTTTATTATGGCAGATGTGTCTTTAACAGAAGACATGCGAGGGATTCAATTCGCAAACATACAACAACTATCAAAGGAAGAAGCATTTGGTCTGATTGCAGCACAGGAAAAAATGGATTTATCTGTCGCCGGGCAGAATGTAACAGAGGAAAAAATACAAGAGGAAAAAGTAACAGAAGAAAAGGGTACTTCTCTGGATCCGGACACTGAGAAACAGAGAGAGCAAGAAGCCAAACTTCAAAATGCCATTTCCAAAGGTGATTTTGCGGCGATAATGGAACTTCATGCAGAAGGTTACAAACCTTCTGCGGATTCGATCCAGAAACAAAAGATAAAGCGACATTGGCCAATGTAAAACTTGCGCAGAATGACCCGGAGAAAGGAAAAAGTCAGGGCCAAAGCCATGATAAGACCAGGCAGGCCGTTGGTTTAGTTAATAAAGCGTTTTCAGACATGTAGTTAAATATTATAGTACTATGGATTATATAATAAAGAGTGCGGCCCAGCTTGATTGGGAAGAAAATCCAATGACAGTGGAAGATCTTATTGATGATGAAGCATTGTATTTCCCGGAAGAAATAAAGAGTGCGGCCCAACTTGACTATAATTTATCCGACAAACAGACTATTCGCACTGATTTAACTCTTGAAAAGTTAGAGAAATCAGTACAAGATAGACTGAAAAACGGTGAATTCGTCCATCATCACTGCTATTACTCAGAAGGTAATAGTAGTCGAGATAGGGTTGTTTGTTTTCCAGGGGTGTTATACTTACATGATGAGAGACTGTGTTGTAAAGACGTTTCTGACCCTGATTTACATTATGTCAGAGTTAATAATTATCTTACAGGAAGAGAAGAACTCTGGTATTATGAGCCGGAAGAAGTAGATCGAATAATAGAGAAACAGTATAGAAATAGCGGAGTTCTTCCTGAATGTGCCATGGTTTACAGTCCGTTAAACGAATTTTATAACATATACAAAAAATTACCGGTGGTAATTAATCCGGACATCAAAGACATTCATATATCGTCTCTCAATACATGGAAGTGTGTTATCGACGTCACTATAAAAGGAATCAAACAACCAAGTCAAAAAATATCGGATGAAGATATACATAGATATTTAGGAAATAGAGAGACAGGTCGTAGAGAATATGAGAAAGTGAGAGAGTTAGCTTCAAAATATTATCCGGTCATACCATTTTCTGTATCTTTTTCTTTTTTCTCTGCTGTTGTGGAAAAGAATGTAAAAGAACTGATTGACATCAGTAAGTCTGGTTTTATTCCTTCTTCTGATCTACTCAATGAGATGTACAAGAAAAATTATATACCGCATGAAATAAAGCCGATCCTATCGGAATTATTTTCTTTTCAAGGCAAAAAGCAAGAACTATTAAAAGAATACGCTTTTCAGAACGTAGGTCAATTTCGTGCGATTGCCAAAGAGTTGGGCTATTCAGAAGAATATAACAAAGGCGAATTACGCTATGAAAAGGGGAATGAGAAGAAAAGACAATAGACAACCTTCAGGAAATATCCAAAAAAAATCTTTGTCAGTTCTTCAATAAAGAAGAAGCAAACAATCCGGATTACATCCGGAACTTACTTTCGGAAAAAAACATCTCTGTCGTAAGATGGGAAGGATTGAAAGAAAAAAACGGAGCATTGAAGGACGCCTTTACTATCATAGATCATGAAAATAAAGTCTGCTATACTGGAAGATCGTTTTATGACTATGCTTTTGAAAGGGGATATCTACTTGATGGAAAAGGATCGCAGCAGGAAAAAATACAAGAGGAAAAAGTAACAGAAGAAAAAGGTACTTTTCTGAATCCGGACGTTGAAAAACGGGGAGAGCAAGAAATCAGGCTTCAAAATGCCGTTTCTAAAGATGATTTTGATACGATAATGAAACTTCATGCAGAAGGTTACAAGCCTTCTTCGGATTTGATCCGGGCACTCAAGAAACAAAAGATAAAGCGACATTGGCCAATGTAAAACTTGCGCAGAATGACCCGGAGAAAGGAAAAAGTCAGGGTCAAAGCCATGATAAGACCAGGCAAGCCGGCGGCTTGGTTAATAAAGCGTTTGCAGATATGTAGTTATAAATAAAAATGATATGGAAATGGAAAATTATGATGAATTAGTACAGCAATGTCAGAATGGAGAAATCGACATGTTACAATTTCTACTCGGACAAAAAGAACTGGCCAATGCTTTTTTGGCAGAGATGAAAGAAAAAGGCATAATCCCTACGCCGGAAAGCGCGGAAGAGTGGCTTATTGAATATGAAAAAAATATCATATAAGCAGATAAGGTCAGATAAGGTATGTTTGATTCAGGTTAAAAAATAAATAACTCAACATGGAAACACCAATTAATAAGGCATTACAAACATTTGCCAATTTGATGATTGATAAAATCAAATCGCTATCAGACGATAAAAAGGCAAGACAGCCATGGTTCTCGATGATGGGTGTCGGGTTTCCTCAAAATCTTTCCGGTCGTGTGTATAGCGGTTTTAACTCGTTTATGCTCTATTTACATCGAGAATACAAGAGTTATAAATTACCGGTTTATTTAACCTTTTTGCAAGCACAACAGGAAAAGGTGAGAGTAAACAAAGGAGAGAAATCTTTTCCGATAGTATATTGGGGGTTCACATATAAAGACAAGAAGGGAAACAGTATTTCGGAAGATGCTTACAATAATTTGTCTGTCGAGGAACGTAAATCATGCAAAAAAAGCGGATTTCTGAAAAGCTATTCTGTTTTTAATATTGAGCAGACGAATTATCCGGAGGTACATCCGGACAAATGGGCCGCTTTAAAAAAGCGTTTTGAGGTACCGGAGCTGAAGGATGACAAGAATATGCTTGCCTGTCCAAAGATAGACCTAATGCTTAACGATAATGCTTGGTTGTGTCCGATTCATCTTCGTGAGTCGAAATATGCATACTATTCTCCTACCAGAGATGAGATCGTTATCCCTGTCAAAGGGCAGTTTATAGATGGTGAGTCTTTTTACTCAACAATTTTGCATGAAATGTCACACAGCACAGGTTCAGAGGCGAGATTAAACCGTATCGCAAAAGATAGTGTTTTTGGTGACCCGAAATATGCAAAAGAAGAATTGATTGCCGAGCTGACAGCTGCGTTAATGTGTCAATCTTTAGGGATATGCTCCTATGTGAGAGAAGAAAACGCTCAATATCTAAAGAGCTGGCTTTCCGCATTGCAAGAAGAGCCTAAATTCATTCAAACCATCTTGTCCGATGTCAATAAATCAAGTAAAATGATTTCGGACGTGCTGACAAAACAAGAACTTGTTTTGTCCGATAAGGTTTACATCGATGACAATATCTATATTAAATCTTCTATATCGGATGATAAGAAGACTGTTACGCTCGCATTTTCGTATCATGATTTGTCAGAAGATGTCAAGAAATTGATAGATGCCGGCAATCAAGTAAAGTATCATTGCACGGTGGTAAATGCCGGAGATACTTTCGGTATTCCATGCCGTTTGTTTCTTGAAGATAAAATGCTTCAATGTGTCCCGGATATTGATCCCGGAATTGTTCCTGTTCCTGTCGTCAACTTGTTGACAGAAAAGCAAGAGTTTTGGTATTATAAGACTGAAGAAATAGACCTGTTATTAGAAGATCGAAACAAGCGTGATCTGCTTCCGGAGTATGCGATATCCGACAGTCCTCTATATAACTTTTACAGATTATACAGGGAGCTTCCGGTTTTGCTTAATCCGGACATCAAAGACATTCATATATTTTCTCTTAATACATGGAAGTCAGCTCTCGGTGTCACCGTAAAAGGAATAAAGCAGCCCAACCAGCGAATCGCAAAATCAGATATACAGTTTTATCTGAATAACAGAGGGCAGGGTCGTGAAGAATACGAGAAAGCCAAAGAATTGGCTTCAAAGTATTACCCGGCTATTTCGTTTGCGGCATCATTTGCTTTTTTTTCAGCCGTAATAGAGAAGAACGTTAAAGAGCTTTCTCAAATGAAAGATATAGGAATCTCTTTTGCGAAAAACTTGTTATCTGCAATGAGTAATAAGGACTATATACCGCATGAAATAAAGCCGATCCTATCGGAACTATTTTCTTTTCAGATCAAGAATCAAGAACCATTAAAAAGTATGATGATATGAACCGAAAACTATTAGAATTCATATGCGAACACCCCATTCTGTTTGTGGGTGTAACGTTATTTATGGCAACATGCCTTATCATTGTTTATTGGCGTGCCTATCATAATACCAAAAAGTAGAATTAATTCATTTTAAAAATATTATTTATGTTTACAGGAAATGTATTGGGATATCTCGGAGCAGATGCGAAAGAGATAAAAAGAGAAGAGAAAAAAGTAAGCATATGCTTCAATGTCTCCTCAAATTTAAAAACGGCTTCCGGCGAAGAAAAGACGACATGGATCAGCTGTTTTTTAAATCGTCCATCAAAAGTAGTCGAATACCTGAAAAAGGGAACGATGGTTTATGTATCGGGCGACATTAGTGTCAATGTTTATGAGCGTGAAGACGGCACAACTGTTCCAAACATAACGATGAATGTTTGGAAAATCGAGTTGTGCGGTAGTAGTACGGAGAAGTAAAGTCATGGATCAGGAAAAGAAAAGTTTGTCGTCTGTACTAATTCTGTTGTGTGTGGTAATCGGCCTAACAATCGCTTATCAATATCAAACAATTAATGAATTGTACGTATTCAGCAGTGCTTTATCAAGCCGTTTATACAAAATAATCGAGAAAGGCTATCTTTTTCGATTTATCTATATTGTCGTTGTTGCGGCGACGGCTTTTCTTTTTCCTGTACAAAAAGATCGTGATGAAACAAAGAAATGGATGTATACATTTACGACCATCATATTAGCGGCAGCTCTTCTCGTTGGCTTTACCCCGGTATCATCCATTTATAACCTGATTATTTTTCCGATAGTATGGATTGGCTATACATTAATGGTAGTATATACAATCCCTTATTTTCTAACTCCTCATATTGAATCGGATAAGTCTATTTTTGGGATATCCGATGAAGAATCGGATTTTTATTTTCGTCTTGAAACGCAGGATGGGGTGTTAAGGATCCACAAACCACAGCAAAATATTTACATCGACGGAGGGCCTGGATCCGGTAAGTCAGAAAGTTGGATAAAAGGAATGATCTACCAATGTGCAGAACGGAATTACGCAGGCTTCATTTACGATTGGGAAGGAGATCCGTCGAAGAAAAATTCTCCAATCCTTGCACAAATAGCGTATGGTAGCATTCGCCATTTTCGTGAAAGAGGGAGAAAAACTCCGAACTTCGCATTTATTAATTTTACGGACATGACGCGTACAGCCCGGGTCAATGTTTTTTCCGAAAAATATATGCCTCGAAGTGCGGAATCTCTTTTTATTCGGAACATTGCCGTTACGCTGATGAAAAATCTCGAGCCGGCGTGGAAAGAAAAAACAGATTTTTGGGCAAACAACGCAATAAACTATGTTTATTCGATCGCATACAAATGTTATAAACAAAGAGATTTAGGTATAAATACCTTGGCTCATGTGATAGCCTTTTGTTTGAGTGATTCGGATTTGGTGTTTGAATGGCTGGCCGAAGATACGGAAATTGCTTTGAATATGTCGTCAATGTTGACAGCCTACCGATTAGGCGCACAACAACAGACGGCCGGAGCTGTATCAAGTGCCCAGACGCCATTAGTGTTGTTAAACAACAAATATATTTTCTGGGTACTATCTCCTCTTCCGGAGGAAGAATTTTCATTAGACATAACGAATCCGGATCATCCTACTCTCTTATGTATCGGAAACGCTCCGAGCATAAAAGAAGCAATATCTCCGCCTATCAGCTGCATCTGTAGTGTTATAATGGCGCAGATGAACAACCCCGGCAAAGTAGCAAGCGTCTTCATGGTGGATGAATTTCCAACCGTAAATCTTCAAGGAATAGATACTTTCATAGGAACTGCAAGAAAGCATAATGTCAGTACGATATTAGCCGTTCAGGACTTTAATCAGGCTGTCAGAGATTATGGCGAAAAGAGTGCGAATATACTTCGTTCAAGCTGTGGTACGCAGGCGTTCGGCATGACCGGAAATGATAAAACGGCAAGAGATATAGAGAACTTATTCGGAGAAAAACGGGAGGCGCAGCGTTCAATCTCAAAGCAAGATTCTGGAGTCGGGAGTCAAACAGAATCTTTACAAAAGGAGAAAATTTTAAGAGCCAGGGACGTTGCCGGGCAACCGGCCGGCCATTTTGTTGGAAAAGTAGCGAATGGCCGTCCTCCTTACTTTAATACACAATTCAACATATGCAAGTATATTTCAGAAGAAATACCAGCTTTCTCCATGCCGGTACAAACTGGAAATGAAGAGATGGACAAACAGATATTAGAAGAGATTATCGATAAGAATTATGCTAATATTATACAGCAGGTCAACAATCTTTTGGAGGAAGTAAAATTCAGAAAAAAACAAGAGAAAAATTGATTTATCGTTTAAAAAATCGTATCTTTACTGATCTTAAACAGCTTACTAAAAATAATCTTAATATGAAAACGACACAAAAAAGGAAGGCGTCAAAAGTGCTTCAGGTTTTAATTTCTGTGGCAAAGGTTGTATTTGCAATCATCGTATTTTTGGTGAAGGCGTCGTTTAAATTTATTTTTTTCGTGCTGGCCGTGTTAGGACTTGCATCGATATTTAACCGTCGTTTTCTCGAATAATCAGATTTAATGATAAGAGACAAGTAATAATTTAATAAGAAAAAACATGAAAACAAGGAAAAGACTATTATTGGCAGGCTTGAGCATGTTGTTCGCCTTTGCATTAACAAACTGCGGAAAAAATAATGATCCTGATATAGGGCGGAAAGCCATATATCGGGTAGATATAGATACTTCCGGTGATGAAGGTACAATATCTTTACTGTCGTTTCATATTCTCAAAGGAGATCAGATAGACAACAGCACATATATTCGTGATAATATCAAGGGCGAAAATACACAGCTTACTTCAATCACAACAGCACGACTTCCTGTTGGAAAATCGAGTTATGAGACAATGGATGGGGTAGAAAATATCATGATAACAGTGGGTGTGGGAAATACTGGAGAGACGCCATCAATTGTAAAGGTAACAGTGTATAAAAACAATCAGGAGATATATACTAAAACGATGTCTTCTCAGGATAGCATTACACAGCTTACATTCAACAGTAAACGGTGAGAATATGTTTCTTTGCCCAAAACCAATTTATTGGCTATGCAAGTATTTTATAATACTTGTAATAGCCTTTGGATTGCTAATATTCAGAGGTTATATAGACGATCAATACTTAGGAGAAGGTATGCTTTATTTAAGCTTATTTCTTTTTTTAGTATTGGTCTACACCTATATTGATATGTTGTTTTGCACTTCCTGGCATATAACGGAAGAACGGATTCAGCTTAAAAGAGGCGTTTTCTATAAAAAACGAGATTATATAGAGTTATATCGCGTCGTCGATTATGAAGAAACACAATCACTCATACAGATGATATTCCTGAATAAGACTGTAACGATTATTTCCGGAGACAAGACGCATCCGGTTTTGAAAATCTACGGAATAGATAATAAGATTTTGTTAATCGATTACATCCGGACGCGAGTTGAGAAACAGAAGCGCCTACACGGAATTTATGAGGTTACGAATCGATAACACAAAGGTTCTCTAAGTCTCCCCGTCCGGTAAGCTGGAGCGGGGTGCAAGTTCTAATTAATAATCAAGAAAGCCCGGATGGGCTTTTTGTATTCTACAATAGTGCGAATAAAAAAAGAAAGCTCCATGCGCCTTATGAAAAGACGCATGGAGCAAGTTGTAATTAAAAATTAAGAGAGCCCAACCGGGCTCTTTTACTCTTTATAATACGAAAAATTCGTATTGATAATTAATATTTCAATTCTTCAACGCAGTACGATTAAACACGTGACAAACATACAAAAATATATGCGATTACGTCAGCCATTATTGGGGGATTGAGTTTCTTTCTTCAACTAAATCGATTTCGCAACCTAACGCCCGCGCAACAGTCGAAAGCGTTTCGATCTTGAAATTATACCGCCCGCGCTCAATAGTGGCGATTGTCGAGGGGGTGGTACCGAGCTTCTCCGCGAGCTGCTTTTGCGTCAGCCCGCGCATTTTGCGTACCTCTTTCACCCTCCGCCCGATCCGGAACCGGTCGAGTTCGGGGGTGAATTGTTCGTTATCTTTCATATCTATAAAAAAGCCCCGACCCCGGTCGGGGCGGGGTTGTGTTATTGCATATAAAATACTTTCTCTCTTATCACGCTGTCATCTTCAGCCGTGATTTCGATATAACTTGCGCCACACATATCCTCTCCAAGGAGCGTAAGAGCTAAATCTCTCGCTTCTTTAAGAGAGTAACAAGTAAATTCTTTCGAGAATAAATCATTTTCTTCTGCGTCAAAATAAACAAACATATATTTCATAATTTCTTCGGTAGTCTTTATCGTGTCACCCGCACGTTTTAATTTTTAATTACAATACAAATATAGTGTATGCGCTACATTTATGCAAGCTTTTTGCATATTTTAACTGTGATTTTAGGTTTAATTAACTGTGTTTTAAAAGGCTAAAAACGAGCAATATAGAGGGTTTTAGAATATATTTTTTCCGAAAGTAACTCAAACTTGTCTCCGATTGAAATATCAGAGACGGTAAGCAAATCCGGAACGGATGCTTACCAGTCGTTGTTATGGAAATCGGAGACATGTTTGTATAAAATCAGGACGAATGGGTTTTACTGTTCAATCTTGATTGAATTGAAAAACTTGTTCGTCCTTCCGCTCTCCCCTGAAGGGGGGCTAATGCGTTAGGGATAGTAGCGTTTGTTTAAACTCTTTTTTTAAAAAGAAAAAAGAGTGAGTGCGGATAGCCCGACGGCTTAGCCGGAACGCCCAAAGTTTAATAAAATGAATAAAGCAAGGGGGGATTTGGGAAGAAAAACAGTTTAAATAAACGGTCGTTTGTTTGAACGAACAATTATTTTATTCACAAAGGTAGAGGTTTTTTGGGAAATGCGTTAAATAAGTATGTTAAATATAGTTAAAAAACATCCTTTTTTTTCCACTTTTCTTGTTGCGCTTGTTCCCAACCTGCTTCTGAAAGATATTTTCTTATTCGCTCCTCAGGTACATAGAAACCTTTTAAATATCTGCTTTTGTCTTTTTGCGCTTGTTGAAAGCTGCCAGATGTGTTCGCATACCATTTTCTCCTACTGATTAAGTCCTTAAATGCTTCATCTAAAGTCATTTCCATCTTTGATAAAATTTCCGCAAAGTTAATATTCGGACAAAAATAAAGCAAATAAAAATAATTGATAATTAAAATACGAACTTCTTTGGATCGAACCCAACATCTTCAGGAGACTTCCCGAATGCTTTTCTGAATTCATCTACGTATATAGCACGTTTTAGTCTGATGTCTGCTTCAGAATAGAACCATTCATGAAATTGTTGTTCTCTTTCATGATCAGACATGATTTCTTGAACCTTCTCCCCGATTTCATGGGCCGGAGCATGTGCAATATTCTTCAGGTAATAGTTAATAACAGACTTAAAGAAACGATCTGTAAATACAGCCTTGTATTCTTCGTTGAAGAAATCAAGTGTATCTTTTGAGAAATAAAATTTTACCGTGTATGCATAACGTTGATTGACTCCTTTAATGTATTCGTAATTAAATTTTGTCGTCGTTAGTCGGGAGTTAATGGCGTTAAGGATCTTTGTTATTTGTTTTTTTCTTTGTTTGTTTTCTTTATTGTTTACATCGAAAATGTAAGCCAATTCATTTACTGTCTGGGTAAAAAATGGAACCTCGTTTTTAGTAATTTTCCATTTTACGATTGAAACCATGCGCGATAGTTGTAAATAGAATCTTTTATAACCTGAGCGATTTGGTAAAGCTCGGTAGTCACTTGTATCAATCAGATTGTAATCATAAAACAACGTGTCAACAATCTTCTTCCCCAGTTTGGCAGAATAAAGGCGTTTGGTCTTCTTCTTTGTCTGAAAATTATCTTTTATACCGAAAGAATCGATGATTTGTATTCCAGAGTAAAATGTAACCCCATCACGGACGTACGGAAACATTAAATTTGTTTCTGTCAATTTATACAAAGCAGCTTCAAAAGAAGTTTCAATGTTATGATAATAAATAGGATTATTATTTTCGTCATGCTGTATATAAACAGGAGCATCCTTACCAGTGATCTCTTTCAATTTTTCTTTTGAGAGCCTACTTTCTAACATTGTGCGATTATATCCCATTTTCTTACAAAAATCTTGTATAGAAAACCACGACTCACCAAATAAATCACAAACTTGATGCTGTGATAAAAAGACAATAAGGTCTACAATAACATTACTTCCCGGGATCAAGTCAAAAAGCTGATCCATCAACTTTGAATTTAAATTATTCGTTAATGCACGTGGCACGCGATTTATATTCTCTTTTTCTTTCATTTCTTATTCTATTAATCGTAATACTCGGTCATCAACTTCCAGATGTCTAAAACTAACCACCTTTTAAGAAAAAACGCCTTTCCAGATGTCTAAAACTAACCACCTTTGCATTTTTAGATGTCTAAAAGTCGCCACCTTTGCATTTTTAGATGTCTAAAAGTCGCCACCTTTAACCCCAGATGTCTAAAACTAACCACCATTGAGAAAAAGATTAAACCCTAAAAAACAAGCGATTTTCTTTTCCAGATGTCTAAAACTAACCACCATTATTCTTAAAAACTTAAAAACTTAAAAAAGAACCTATGTTATAATAACATATACCAGCCTCAAAAAACAAAGAAATGACCGAAAAAACACCTTTTTATTTCGTCAAACATCCCTTTTTCCTGTTTTTTCGATACTTTCGGAAAAATATCCCCATTATTTTATCTCTGATTTAATGTAGTTCTGAATGCTTGTTTCATTCGAATCAAAGAATTCATACAAAATATTGCTCAATATTAATGCGATGCTTGTATTTGAGCAAGACGCTAACAATTTCAATTTTCGATGGATGTCCGCTGGTATTCGAACAGCTTCAGACCTGTCTTCTTTGTCCGATTTTTCAAACAGGAAGCTGATTTGATTTTTTTCCGAAAGTTCTTTTTTGTTGCGCCTTTTTTCTTTGTTTTCTGATTCTACATGTTCAATATTTGTTTCTGGTTCTGCTTCTGCAACAGACTTGATATTACTTACCCCTTTTTCCATGTTTTGTGCTGACCTAAGCAGCGTCGCGAATTTGTTGTCTTTCGTTCCCATTTTTTTAATTTATGAAATTTGTTATTATACTTAATATTTCTTCGCAAAAATCGTTACAGTCGTTTGTATATTCTTTTGAGATTGTTGTAATATTTCGCTGCATACTTACTTTACTTTCCTTTATGTGATTATCCATCAATTGGAAGGGAAGAATTTCTTTATTAGCAATTAGTTCTTTATACTCAATCAGGTTTGGGGTAACACGGTTGGGTACTCCTTTAACAACTGTTTTTAACGAGTTCATTTTTCGAGCTTCAGGAATTTGCTTGTAAATATTGTAAAATTCAAGAGTCCCGTCTAAGCTAATTCTGTTTGTTTCAAAAGGTATTATTACAATGTCAACAAGGTGTAATCCTTCTATTACTCCTGCTTGTTTGATATTTCCCGGGAAATCGATTAAGATTATATCAAATGTTTTTTTCATGTATTCGATATAATTTTTAATCTCGCTTGATGAAATGTTTATTATTTCATATTCGTCTTCTTTGTTTACGCCATCTAATTCAGATGTTTCGCGTTGTCGCATTTTTCCTAACGAGTTCTGTGCATCGTCGGCGTCTATCACTGCGATATTTAGATGATGTTCTTTTCCGAATTTGTTAAGATAGCCAGCAAGCACAGATGTTAGTGTACTTTTTCCACTTCCTCCTTTTGAATTTGCAAAAGCGAGCACAATGCCCGGTAAAATTTTTCCCATAGTTTTTTTGTGGCAAATATATACATATTTTTATATTAATCTTTTTAATAACTTTTATTTGTAATACATTAACTATTTTTATATATTTATATATAGATAATAATAATCATATATTATTACATATCTATGTATATAAT
>NZ_RQYN01000049.1 GCF_003860135.1 Tannerella forsythia | reverse complement strand
TGATTGCTGTAAAAGCCCTGAAAGGGCGAGATCATTCAGCCCAATGCGAAGCGTTGGGGAAAAAGGCATCGTATTTCGTCGGAGGGCTGTAAGCCTGACGTAACCATTGTAGTACATTCGTTCGTCCATTATTAATGGTAAACGCCGAACTGTGTATCGCGTAATTTGGGGTAAACAGAAAGTTATGAACGCATAAGAAAGTCACAGGTCGAAATCATTCTGAGATTGAGAAGAGCCCTTGTATTCTTTTTTCAGGGTTATCCTTATTGTCCAAAATACTTTAGTAGCAATTAGAGTGTGTACCGTTAGGTAGCTTGATGATTATTTTATAGATATACCCATACTAAAGAGAAGTTGCAAAATCGTATTTTTATAAATACTTCGTGTATTTCTATTACTCCAACTATCTATGAGTATCACATATTCAAGCTATAAGACATTGACATTCAAACAAAAAAATACACACATATAAAAAAAGTAGAAAGGATATCAGAAATGATATCCCTTCACATCACATTCAACTTTCTTTTATAGCATTTGTATATACCCCAATGAGGGTACTGTAACCAACTTCTTACTTCTGGCTCTGAAGTTTGGCCGCTTCTTTTTTCAGCTGTTCGAGCTTTTTCTCCAACACTTCAATTGCCTCATCGGCTTTGTAGCTGGAGTGAGAGAACAACGTTTCAATATTTTCTTCTAATGAACCTTTCAGTTCTTTCACCTTTGCTTTAAGGCTTTTGCTGAGATCCTCCACACTGTGTTTAATATTATCGGAGGTATCGTCAAACGATTTCTTTATTTTCTTACGTGTTTTCGTTCCTTCATCCGGAGCAAAAAGAATACCCATTCCTGCTCCCAGCATAGCGCCTACTAAAAATGATACGACTGTTTTTCCTGCATTATTACACATAGCTTTTAAAATTTTGAAATTAATACTCCTACAAATATATCATTTTATTTTTTGTTTCTACGAACCCGGGCCACTGTTTAGGCATATTTAATTCTTTTTAATTGTATTATCCCGATTCCTTTCACGCGTTTGATCGGACAAACACCCACTCATCCTCTTTCGAGAGGTCGGGATAAAAGAAATAGCCTTCGCTGTCGAACGCCTGCACGTCTTGATGCTTCGTGAGTCTGTTCTTGATGATGAACCGCGCCATCAGTCCGCGCGCCTTTTTGGCATGCACGACAACCTGCCGGAAGCCGTTCGTCTCGTGTTGCAAAAAACGGATATCGATAATTCTTGTACCCTGCGGGAGCTTGTTCTTGCGCACCACCTTACCATATTCCTGCGAAGCCACATTGATGACGATACGTTCGTCGTGTTCCAATTTCGACGCGAGGTATCCGTTAAGCGTATCGCCCCAAAAATCGTACAGATTTTTATATCCTTCGGGAACGATTTTTCGTTGAAATTCGAGTCGGTAAGGACGTATCGCGTCCATCGGCCGGATGATCCCGTACAGCCCCGAGAGGATGTTCAGATGTTGCTGGGCAAAAGCAAAATCGTCCGCCGAGAAGTCATGCGCATTTAGTCCCTTGTAGGCAATTCCGTTGTAGGCCAGAGCAGCGGCGCGGCGCGGCGCAGCAGGCAGGTCGAACGTCTGAAAATAGCCGAACACATCGTGCGCCATCTGCGGATTGATATTCATCGAAGCGGCGATCTCGTCGATCGACATTTCACGACAGACCGCGACCAGATCGGCCGTCTTATCGACAAAAAGCGGGTCGGTAGCCTTGAGCGAATCGCCGGAACCGTCAAAATCCATTAATTTGGCGGGAGATAAAACAATTTGCATAGATGATCATTTTAGAAAGGTTGCTATTCTTTTTGAGGCAAAGATAAAGAGAACGACTGCAAAAAGCAACTTTTTGATGAGCGATTTCAGAAAGCGAACGCTTTGCAGACAAGCCATAAAACATTTTTTTATCTTATCTATTTTTATAATTAAAAAACGATACGTATGTTTGTTGCGGAATCGGATGGACTGCCCTTACCGGAAGCAACGGTTCGAACTGGAACGATACGGGCAAAGCCGATCGATAAAACTTGGATATCAGGAATACCATGTATACAATGAAGAACAACTCCGACGCAATATGTACGCCGACCTGTAGTCGCATAACGGGTAGGCAGAAGGTAAGAAACACTTTTCCGGAAAGTGTCGAAACGAAAGTTTTTTATTTTCTCGGGTAATGAATTTACAACTCATGAACAGTATAAACAATTCAACAAACGATCATTTTTTAACAGTAAACGTATGAGAAAAACAAATGGAGCAAGAATCAAGATCCTTTTATTTTCTTCCATGTTATTTTGGGGCGGCAACTTGTCGGCAGAAGTAACGACGAATGAAAGAGATCTGGAGTTTACAAACGTAGCTCAGCAGCAGAACGTCCGAAAGATCACCGGAACCATCAAAGACGAGCTTGGAGAAGGTATGGTCGGAGTGAACATCCTTCTCAAGGGGACCAACACGGGAACGACTTCCGATTATGACGGAAACTTCTCGATCGAAGTACCGCCGAATGCCGTACTGGAGATTTCGTATATCGGGTTTTTATCGCAGGCTGTACCTGTCGGAGACCGGACTCAACTCGACATTGTGTTGGTGGAAGACACGAAAATGTTGAAAGAAGTTGTCGTACTGGGTTACGGAACAAACGCACGAAAGCAAGACCTCTCGGCCTCGGTCGGGATTATCAGCAATACGGAGAAATTAGTCACCCGTCCGGTTACTTCGACCGAAAGCATGTTACAGGGACAACTTCCCGGTGTCACGATCACAGCCAATGGAGGAGATCCGACTTCGACTCCTCGTATCGTGATCCGCGGGCAAGGTTCGCAAAACGGAGATAATGTACTTTGGGTAGTCGACGGAGTGCCGGGCGCCCCAATTACTTCGATGAGCGACATCGAATCGATTGTAGTACTGAAGGATGCCGCTTCGGCTGCTATTTACGGAGCTCAATCGGGAGCCGGCGGAGTCATTTTGGTTACAACGAAACAAGCCCAAAAAGGTAAACCGAGCATTTCGTACGATGGCATCATGGGGATACGGCAAGCTACAAACCTGCCACAGTCACTTACAGCCGAAGAACAGATTCGCATGCGACAGGCCTCCTACACTCATGCGGGACTATCGGTTCCGACCGGATGGGATACGGCTAAAAACCCATGGGTGGGAACAACGCGCACCGACTGGATGGACGAGATTTTCCGCACAGCCTCATACCAACGACATAATGTTTCGTTAAATGTAGGCACGGAAGATTTTAAAAATCGAATTTCTTTTTTCTCCAACACCAACAACGGCCTGTTACTGAGAACATACAACAACTCTCTTGGTTTCCGTTACAACGGAACGTATAAGTTGAATAAATGGGTCTCGATCAGCGAAGACTTCGTATGGAAAAATATTACCAGCAGGGGAACCAACACTTCAAGTGCCTATTCCGGAGTCATCCTTTCGGCCATTTACATGCCTCGAAGCGCCACCGTCTATAATCCGATCACGGGGGCATTCGGAGGGACCACGACGGAAGACCCCGAATACATTGCCCAATACGGTTCGAGTTATCCGGACATTCACGGCGACGTTATCAATCCCGTACGCTCGCTGATCGCCGAGACCAACTACAACAAAACAAGCGATGTCTGGACAACGACGGCACTCAATATCGGCAACATCATCGAAGGATTAAAATTCACCAGCCGTTTTACGTATAATGTGGAAAACAACTTGTACAAGAATTTTACGCCTCGCCGAAATGAAGTCGGCAAACCAAGCAATACGAATACGCTTTCGGAAAGCACCTACCGCACCGATGCGTGGAAAACGGAAAATACGTTGACGTATGACAATACGTTTGGCGAACATACCGTAAGTGGTTTGCTTTCGACTACCGCCGATCATTACGAAAGAAGAAGACTCGAAGTGGAAGGAAAAACATTTGCCAACGAATCGAAACCTTTGCAGTATTTGGCTTATGGCGAAACCACCACCGCAAGTGATCTGCTGGAAGGTCCCGATGCCAACGTATCGCTGATTTCGCGTTTGGCCTATTCATTCAACGACCGCTATTTTATAACGGGCTCTTGGCGAAGAGACTATGCAGGACGTCTGCCAAAAGAAAAAAATTACGGCGATTTCCCCGCTTTCACGGCTGCTTGGAAAATCTCGAACGAAAAGTTCTTCCCCCAAAATGATTGGATCAATCTGCTTAAATTCCGCGCTTCATGGGGACGCGTAGGAAATTTGGGCTCCATCGGTTACAATTATAAAGCGGCTATCTTATCGAAGAAAGAAAACCCATCGAACGAAGGCGGACAGTACGGAACTACTGCCGGAGGAGCATGGGGAACAGCTATTTATAAAAGTGACGCACTGAATCGTAACCTTACGTGGGAGACTTCCGAACAGACGGACTTCGGTATGGATATCGATCTGTTCGGCGAACGTTTATCAATGGGACTTGATTACTTCAGCAAACGGACCTATAACCTGATTCAGAAGCAGACAATGAACTGGCCGCAGACAATCGGGTTGAATCCCATGCTCGTAAACCAGGGAGAAGTACGGAACCGTGGTTTTGAGATACAAGCTTCCTGGAATGACCGCATCGGCAAAGATTTTTCCTATTTTATTTCAGGAAACTTCGCTTATTTGAAGAACTGGGTTTCGGACATCGGTGTGAAAAACGCGGACGGCACGCCCGGCGTATGGACCGGAGGGGGCCGTTTCAGAAATGTACCCTATATGTATCAAACAGCCGAAGGAGAGCCGCTGGAATCGTATTATGTGATCAAGACAGACGGTATTTTTCAGAGCGATGCCGAAGCCGCGGCGTATGTCGATAAGAACGGAAAGCGGATCCAGCCGAATGCCGTGGCCGGCGACTTGAAATTCGTCGATGCTAACGGCGACGGCGTGATTAACGACAAAGACCGCCAATATTGCGGCAACGCCATGCCGAAAACGACGTTCGCCCTTTCGATGGGCTTCTCGTATAAGAAACTTTCGGTAAGCGCGATGTTGCAAGGCGTCGGAGGAGCGCAGTCGCTGTACATGGCCAAATACATGCTGTTGGGCGATGTGGAAGGCAACTTCAACCGCCAAAACACCATCCTCGACGCGTGGAGTCCGAACAACACCTCGTCAACGACTCCTCGCCTGTCGAAATCCGATCCGAACGGAAATTTCACGACCCCCTCGGACTGGTATCTTGAAGACGCCTCTTACCTACGAGTCAAAAACTTGACAGTCTCGTTCGACCTGACGGATACCTTCCGCAAAATAGCCGGTTCCGACAGACAGAACAGCCGGCTCTCGGTATATCTCAGCGGCGAAAACTTATACACTTTTACCAAGTATTCGGGCATGGATCCGGAAACCGGAGGATACGACGCGCTGAAGTATCCGCTCTCGCGTATGCTTTCCTTAGGCATACAACTTACGTATTAATATTTTGTATTCATAAAAAAGAAGAAGAACATGAAACTGAAAAAATATAGATTTGCATTGCTTCTGCCTTTCCTTGCGCTTTTTGCGTGCAGTGACTTTTTAGACGTTCAGCCCGAAGGCAGCATAACCGACGAACTCTATTTTACGAACGACCAGCAAGCCATCGACGCCATTACGGCTCTCTACAGACCAATCCATGATGAAGAAACCTTCGGACGCGATTTGTTCTGGGAACAGGGAGGCGCCTGCGATATCGTCTGGGGGCGTACACGGAGCTACAACACGCTGGCCACGTTTGCCTATACGGGAAACGAAGGGCCGTTACGCTGGAATTTTGAAGCGTTTTATACGATCATCTCTCGCTCCAACTGGGTGATTCAAGGACTGCTGAACAAACAAAAGAAAGTCTCCCTAACAGCAATCGAGACGCGCAGTCTGGGAGAAGCCTATTTTATGCGCGGTATGGGACATTTCTATATGGCTTATCGTTACGGAACCGATAAACAAGGAGTTCCGTTCGTGCGTTACGAAGATTTTCCGGAAGGATATGATCAATCCATTCCTCCCCAACAACCATCGGTGATTGATAATTATAAGTATATCATCGACGATATGGACCAGGCCATCAAGCACCTGCCCAAATTCGAAGCCTACGGCGAAGAAGACAAAGGACGTGCGCATCAGGCCGCAGCCGTCGCTTACAAAGCCAAAGTATATGCCTATTGGGCTACGTGGGATCAGACACAGTGGAATAACGTGATCAACATGGTCAATCTGCTCGAAAGCGAATACGGACGCAATCTGGCCAAGACGTTCGCCGAAGTTTTCTCGTCCGATTTCGCCGACTTCTGGAATGCCGAGTACCTCTGGTCGATTCCTTCGACCGGCGGGGCCAAAGGAGGCGGGAGCGAGTTTCCCGGTGTCGTGCTCGAAAACAAAGGATGGGGGAAATACAATGGCTGGGGACAGAACAAGCCTTCGTACGACATCTACGAACTGATGCGCAAAGACGGCCCCGGAAACGACCGTCTCGTACGTTCCATCCTCGAATATAATCAGGAATTCGAGTTCTGGGGCGAAAAACGCCGGTTCTTCTCCACTTCCGATATCGAGTCGGGATTCATGATCAACAAGTACATGGATCCGTTCAAACACGCCAATCCCGTCGAGAACGGCTACGTGTGTTCAAATGGCGACTGGCCTACGGCGCGCGTGAACTTCCCGATCATACGTTTTGCCGAGATGCTGCTGTTCCGTGCCGAAGCATATCTGATGACGAATCAGGCGGAAAAAGCCAAAGCAGACCTCAACCGTATCCGTACGCGTTCCAAACTGACGCCCCTGTCTGCTATGCCGACCATGGCCGAGCTGTATCACGAGCGACGCTGCGAGCTGGCTTTCGAATTTACGGATCATCTCTACGACCTGAAACGGTGGCAACGCTCGCCTGACGCCGTCATCAAAGAGTTGGCCGTAAAAGAGCTGAACTCCCGTCCGCGTATCCGGAAATACGCTGACCGGGCCAATCCGGAATCGACGTTCGAAGTGACATATTACTCCGACTATGCCAATAAAGGCACCTATAAGGAACACATGATCGTATTTCCTTATCCTTCGGAGCAAGTCACCAAATCGAACGGAAAGTTAAAACAGAACGAAGGGTATAAGTAAACGAAAAAGAAAGAATAGACATTCTATAAAAAACGGAAAGAACTCATTTAATGGTCAGCAATCAGCGGTCAGCCCTGCGGGGGTTGATTCGCTGAGTTGTTGAATTGTTTATAGCCCTGCGGGCGTTTAGTTGTTTAATTGTTGATGTAGGAGCGAACGCGCATATTAATTGTCAATGGTTAATTGTCATTCAGCAGTCAGCATTTAACCACAAGTTGTACTAAATTAATTGTCAATTGTGATGCGTGGTACACGTTGTAGAGACGCAATTAATTGCGTCTCTACGGGGTAAATATGGGGCGATATGCCCAATCCAATATACAATATACATCCTGCGTCCATTTGCGCCATTTGTAAAAATCGCGTTCGGACATTTGTCATTCAGAGCGTCAAGCGATGAATCTTTTCTTTTCCGGGGCGGGATTCCTCCTTGCGTTCGGAATGCCAAATGACATGCCCTGCGGAATATAAGGGCTGAAAGCCCGCTTTATTTCAGCCCCATCCCGCAAGGGTGGGGTATTGATGCTCATACTCTGTTCAGAGGGCTGAAAGCCTGAATTAATTTAATGGTCAACTCAGTCAGTGTTCGGTGTTCAGTCCTGCGGGTGTTGAGTTGTTTAATTGTTGATGTAGGAGCGAACCTTTTGTTCGCTCTTCGATGGCGGGCGAACAAAACGTGGATTAATTTTGTTTTGGTGATGATATGATAAGGATAATATTTACTTTTGCACTTTCTTTCCCAAAGAGGATGGAATTATGACTGATAAAGAACAATTAACGCAACTGACAGGCTATATCCGGAAACTGGTCGAACTGACCGAACAGATGCACGAGACGGAAATCTATCCGGTCTCCTTCTTTAGCGAGGCTTTTGACTTGACACATAAAATACAGGATCATCTTCATGCGATCGAGGTCGGCCAGATCGAGCTGTTCGATCAGAAGATACGCGAACATCAGGCGCAGATCTCATCGGTCGACCGACCGGTAAGACGAGCGACTGCCGACACCGCGGAGGCGGCGGATCCTCCGATACCTGCCGCCGAAGAAGTACCGCCTACTCCCTCAGCCCCGCCCGCTCCGGTAAGCCGTAACACAGCCCCGCCGGCCGTGTCTCCGTCTTTCCGCGAAAAGGCGGAACCGTCGCTGAACGACAAGATGGAAAAAACGAAGCTGACCGATCTGCGCAAGGCTTTTACGCTGAACGACCGCTTTCGCTTCTGCCGCGAACTGTTCGGCGGCGACGAAGAACGGATGAATCGTGTGGTCGGCGAGTTGAACGAAACGTATTCGTACGAAACATCGTTGGCTCATCTGAAAAGCGTGACCGACTGGGATTTCGAAAACAATTCGGTGCTCGACTTTCTTAAACTTGTAGAACGTCGGTTTCTGTAAAAGCGTCGCGTCATGGCCAAACTATATATTGTACCTACTCCGGTCGGAAACCTCGAAGATATGACGTTTCGCGCGGTGCGGATCCTCAAAGAAGCCGACCTGATTCTGGCCGAAGATACGCGAACGAGCAGCGTCTTGCTCAAACATTACGAGATACGGAATCGCGTGCAGTCGCATCACAAGTTCAACGAACACCGGACGGTGAAAGAGATCGCCGAACGGGTGACGGCGGGCGAAAACATCGCCCTGATCTCCGACGCAGGCACGCCGGGTATCTCCGATCCGGGGTTTATGCTCGTGCGCGAATGCGTCCGTCAGGGGGCGGAGGTGGAATGTCTGCCGGGAGCTACGGCTTTCGTGCCGGCGCTCGTGGTCTCGGGGCTGCCGACCGACCGCTTTTGCTTCGAAGGGTTTCTGCCTCCGAAGAAAGGACGACAGACGCGTCTGCGCGCGCTGGCGGCCGAAGAGCGCAGCATCATCCTCTATGAATCGCCTTACCGGATCGTCAAAACATTGACGCAACTGGCCGAATTCTTCGGGAAGGAACGGCAGGCGTCCGTCTCGCGCGAACTGTCGAAACGTTTCGAAGAGACATGCCGGGGAACGCTCGAAGAACTGATTTTGCACTTTTCCGTGAACGAACCGAAAGGGGAATTTGTTATAATAGTGTCCGGCGCCGGAGTGCCGGAAAAAGAGAAATGAACGTAACATATATAATTATTCAATCCAATATGAAAAAAGTTATATTATTTATCATTAGTGCAATGATATGGACTTCGTGTGTGGAGAATTCGGCCGAGTACAAGAAGCTGAAAAGTGAAAACGAGATGCTCAAAGCCGAAAAGGCGCAGAGCACGACCGAACTGAACGAAATGCTCTCGACCCTGAACGACATCCAGACCGATATTCAGGCTATTCGGGATGCCGAAAACTATTTGGCCATCGAGCAGTCGAACGGAGAAATGAATCCGAACAAAAAGGAGCAGATCAAGAACAATATGCGCTTGATTGCCGAGACGCTGAAGAACAACAAAGCGCAATTGAACGAATTGCAGGAGAAGCTGAAGAAAAGCAACATCCAGTCTTCGGCCTTGCAGAAAACGATCGACCGGCTCTCGTCCGAACTGAACCAGAAAGCCACGATGATCGCGGCCCTGCAGGAAGACTTGGCGAAGAAGGATATCCGTATTCAGGAGCTGGACGAACTCGTGACGAATCTGAACGAAAACGTGGAGAACCTGTCTGTAACAACGGCAGCCCAGTCGCAAAAGATTACCGAGCAGGACAAAAAATTGCACAAAGCTTACTACTGCTTCGGTACGAAGAAAGAACTGAAAGAACAGCACATCCTGACGGGCGGCGGCCTTTTCTCCAAAACCAAAGCGTTGCAGGGGAACTTCAATGAAGATTACTTCATCTCGATCGATACGCGCGAAGTTACCTCCATACAATTGTATGCCCGCAAAGCGACCGTGCGTTCCAATCACCCCGACCGTTCTTACAAGTTTGAGAAAGACGGCGATGGTAACCTCGTGCTGAACATCCTCGATCCGCAAGTCTTCTGGAGCCTGAGCAAGCATCTGGTGGTGGAAGTAGGATGAGGATCGGTTACAAGTCCTTGTTTTTCGACTTGGACGACACCTTGTGGGATACGTACCACAACAACAAAGAATGTCTCGAAGAAATCTATGTCGACTATCGGTTCGATCGGCATTATGATTCCTTCGAGATGTTCTTTGATCGCTATATGCCTCATAACCTCAAGCTCTGGGAGCAATACCGGAATCATGAAATAGACCGTCGGACGCTGATCCTCGAACGGTTGCTGTACATGCTTCGGCCGATGGGGATAGACGATGTGGACTTCACCCTCAAACTGAACCGTGACTTTCTGGAACGTACCACGCGGAAAACGCGACTCGTTCCCGGCGCCATCGAGCTGCTCGAATATTTGCGCCCTTTCTACCGTATGTTTATCTTGTCCAACGGATTCAGGGAAGTGCAACGGCTCAAGTTGGAGAACTCGGGACTCGCGCCATACTTCGAACGACTGATCCTCTCGGAAGATGTGGGGATCCAGAAACCACACCGCGAGATTTTCGATTATGCCCTCCGTTGCACGAATTCGCGGCGTCATGAGTCACTGATGATCGGCGACAGTTGGGAGGCCGATATCGAAGGAGGATACCACTCGAAAATCGATCAGCTCTGGCTCAACCCCGAACGTTTGCCTGCCCATGGCTTCGTACCTACGTTCAATGTACGTTCGTTAGCCGAAATACAAGAGCTTTTATAAGTGGTTCGCGTTTGCTAAAAAGGCTTTATCTGGCCGCTTATCCTTTAAATAATGCTAAACGCGGGTCGATTTGTTATGTTGTACAACATATTTTCCGGAAAAGTGTGTATCTTTGCACCGTGATTTTAATAGAAAAAGAAATTATGAGAATGATTGCAAATAAACAAAACTTGCGTGAATTGGCCATGTTACAATATCAGGCCGATAAGTATCGCTTGGCTGGCAATGGATTTATGTGTCAGCATTTGAACTCCCAGATCCGCAAATTGCAGGAAAAACTGATGCTGGTAGAAGGGAATTAATGGGGGAACGTCCTCGTCCCATAGTACACAGAGGACAAACAGTTATACATTTAGGTTATCACCGCAGCGGAATTTCTCCGCTGCCACTCAGCGACGAAGGGTTTGAATTCGGAACATGCCGGATTACGAATCCTTTTTTTATTTTCTTCCTTTCGTCTCTCCTGTATGCGGGAATCGATATTATCATGTACATTTGCTTCCTAAAATAAGAATATGAAACCAACCTCTCCTCTTCGTCCCATGATGTTCGCCGGCACCGGAAGCGATGTCGGCAAAAGTGTTATCGCGGCCGCTTTCTGCCGGATATTCCTGCAGGACGGATATCGTCCGGCTCCTTTTAAAGCACAGAATATGGCACTCAACTCGTTCGTTACGGCCGACGGGCTGGAGCTTGGACGCGCGCAGGCCGTACAGGCCGAAGCGGCCGGCATACCGTGTCATACGGATATGAACCCGCTCCTGCTCAAACCGTCGGGCGACTGTACCTCGCAGGTTGTACTGCACGGACGCCCCACCGGCAATCAGGACGCGCGATCGTACTTTCGCAAAGAGGGACGCGCGGAGCTGGAGCGCGAAGTGCATCTGGCCTTCGATCGCTTGGCGGCACAGTATAACCCGATCGTGATGGAAGGGGCGGGAAGCATCTCGGAGCTGAACCTGCGACAAGTCGATCTCGTAAACCTCCCGATGGCACGGTATGCTGACGCGGCCGTTATCCTCGTGGCCGATATCGACCGGGGCGGGGTGTTTGCGAGCGTGTACGGCTCCATCATGTTGCAGAGCGAAGAAGACCGGCGCCGTATCAAAGGTATCCTGATCAATAAGTTTCGGGGCGATATGAGCCTCTTCGCCGATGGCGCGAAGATGATCGAAGAGCTATGCGGCATCCCCGTAGTCGGTATTGTGCCTTATTTCAACGATATCCATATCGAGGAGGAGGACAGCGTCGTGCTGCGCACGAAAAAGCGGGAGTCGGAAGAAGGGAAGATCAACGTGGCCGTCGTGCTGCTGCGGCATCTGAGCAACTTCACCGATTTCGACACGCTCGAACGCGATCCGCGTGTGCATTTATTTTATACGAATAATACGGACGAACTCCGCAAGGCCGACATTATCCTGCTGCCCGGCACAAAGAACACGCTTTCCGATCTTTCCGAACTGCGCCGCAACGGTGTAGCGCAGGCCATTGTCCGAGCGCATCGTGACGGCACGACGGTGATGGGTATCTGCGGCGGCTATCAGATGATGGGGCGCGAGGTGTGCGACCCCGAGCACGTCGAAGGCGATATCGAACGGCTGCCCGGCCTCGGTCTGCTGCCCGTAACGACCCGGCTGACGAAAGAGAAAACGACCCGGCAAGTCGTGTTCCGCATGACCGGCGATGACCGCGAATGCCGCGGGTACGAGGTGCACATGGGAGAAACGACGCCTGAGCCTCAAGCGAAGGTCGAGCCACTGACCCGCTCCGCGACGGAAGATAACGGATGCCTTATGGGGCGCCGATGTATGGGGACGTATATCCACGGTATTCTGGACAATGCCGCGGCGATCGATTTTCTGCTCGAACCGTTTGTCGATAAAGCCGCAGCCCGTACGACGTTCGATCACGCGGCTTTCAAGAACGAGCAGTACGACAAGCTGGCCGCTCACGTACGCCGTCATGTCGATATGGAGCGGATCTACGCCATCATGAGAAGGGAAGAATAAACCGCAGCCATCCCCGCGACGGTTACGATCTCCGCACGTCTTGCGATCGCGACCGAACGGCGCATGTCGTCTGTCGTCAGTTCGCGCGGGTTCGCGCCGATATACGGTTTCTCGACACGTTTCCCGAAATAATCGTGCGCGCCGCCGAAACGGCAGTCAAGGATTCCGGCCAACGCCGCCTCGGGATAGCCTGCGTTCGGACTTAAATGTTGCCGGCCATACCTTTTGACGAAAGAGAAGAGCGAAAGCTTTCCGCTGACGAGAATCATCAACGCCGCCGTGAGTCGCGCGGGAATGAAGTTGGCCGCGTCGTCGATACGCGCGGCGACACGTCCGAACAAGCCGTACCGTTCGTTTCGGTAGCCGATCATCGAATCGAGCGTATTAACCATTTTATAAGCAACCATCCCCGGTACGCCGAGCAGCATGTACCAGAATAATGGAGCGATAACGCCGTCGCTCAGGTTTTCGGCTAACGTCTCCAGCGCCGCGGCGCGTACCTCCTGAGCCGAGAGAGCGGAAGTGTCGCGTCCGACGATACGGGCGACCTGCCGTCGTCCTTCTTCGATCGAACGGTCGCAGGCGCGAAACACTTCGCGCACTTCGCGAATCAAGGTCGTACCTGCCAAACAATAGAAGACGAGTATGGAAGCAATGGCGATACCGGCCCACGCGTTCAGGCAGAGCGCGCCATGCACGATCGACCACGCGGCGCCATACGCCGACAGGATCAGTCCGACAGCGAGGAACGCTCCTTTCGTTACACGATGTCTCCCGCGGTTCAGCGATCGTTCGCCCCAAGCGATCAGTCGCCCGAAGCCTACGATCGGATGCGGTAACCACAGCGGATCGCCTAGCGCCTTATCGAGCAGCCAGCCCGCGATGAGAGGGATCAGGAGAAAACAACTTGTTTCCATTCGTCGAGTGCGTGGATGAGCCGGTCGTTATCTTCGGGCCTCTGCGTCGCGATGCGGATGAAAGTCTCGTCAAGTCCTTCGAAGTTCGAGGCGTCGCGAATTAAGATGCCGTGCGCATCGAGCAGATATTTTTTCAGCGAGGCGGCGTTCCCGATCCGTAACCGGGCGAGGAAAAAGTGCGTGTCCGTAGGCCAGATGTCCGCGATCTTCAGTGCGGACAGCGCGTCGGTCAGACGCTTCGTCTCGCTCAGCAGCGCTTCGATCGACGGTTGCAGCGGTGGAGTGTGCTCCAGAAAGTATTCCCCGGCCTCGATGGCCAGCGCATTGACCGACCACGGCATACGCTGTACACGAATCCGGTCGGACAGTGCCCGGCAGGCGGTCAGGCATCCTAATCGTAATCCCGGCACGGCATAGCGTTTCGTGGCCGAATGCAGCAAAATCACGTGTGGCATGGCGGCGGCTTCGGCAGCGGTGAACAGCGGCTCGCAAGTAAACGGAGCGTAGCTCTGGTCGATGACGAAGCAAACCGAAGGATGCGCCTCGATCAGCCCCGAAAGCATACGTTTCGTGCGCGCTTCGCCGGTCGGATTGTTCGGATTGCACAACCAGACAAGGTCTGCCCGATCGTCGATAGCTTCGGCGGTAAAGATCGCCTTGACCGTGTGTCCGTGCATCCGGCAGGCATCCGCGTATTCGCTGAACGTCGGTTGCCAGATATAACTGCGGGCGTGCCGAAAAGCCTGCGCGATGAGGTAAATCGCTTCGGTCGCGCCGTTCGTCACACACACTTCGCCGGGATGTAAGCCATGCGCGGAAGCCCACTTGGCCTCGAGCGTAAGAGGCTCCGGTTCGGGATAACTCGACAGCCGGTCCATCCGCGCCGTAAGATGTTCCCGCAGTCCCGATAAATCCGTTGCTCCGAAAATATTTGAACTGAAATTACTTCTGACTGCCTGTGAGCAGTTATACATGTCGTCTCCGTGTCCGTGTAACATAATTGACCGATAATAACCGGAGGACAAACATAAATAAAAAAAGTCAGGATGGATGCATATCGGCTCATAGAAATCGGGTCTACCCCTCTTCATACTTTTTTAAACTGCTTTTTTTATGATGTTTGCAAACGTAGCAAAGCCCCTCTGCTTCTCTAACTCCTCTACTTCTTTAACTTCTTTACTACTCTACTACTTCTACTACTCTAACTCCTTTGCTACTCTACTACTCTACTACTCTACTTCCGTAGGCACAGGTTTCGAATCCGATGCCTATCGGATTTTTTTCGATGCCTATCGGTTTTGAAACCGATGCTTATCGGATGGAAAACGTATGCGCATCGAAACAAGAAGAACTTTGCAAAAAAGAAAAGTCGCTTTCTTCACCGCCTTTCTCATGTTGTTTATCGGGAAAAAAATAAGAAGTTTTGTCGGTCGCATGGGGCTGTTATGTCTCGAAATACGTACCTTTGCGAAAATTAATCAAAAAGATCAAGATGAAAAAAGTAATCAACACCAATCAGGCACCTGCGGCCATCGGGCCGTATAGTCAGGCCGTTCAGGCAGGCAATCTGCTGTTTGTCTCCGGACAGTTAGGATTAGACCCGTCGACGGGCGAATTTGTGGAAGGAGGCGTCAAGGCGCAGGCTCAGCAATTGTTCAAGAACATGAAAGCCATTCTGGCCGAGGCCGGATATACAATGGCGGACATCGTGAAAACAACCGTTTTCCTGGCCGACATGAGCGACTTTGCCGTCGTGAACGAAGTCTATGCCGCACAGTTCGAAGGCGATTATCCCGCACGCTCGGCCGTTGCCGTCAAGACCTTGCCGAAGAACGGACTGGTAGAGGTCGAAGTGATTGCTGCGAAATAATCACGTAACAGCAAGAGAAAGGCTGAAGCGCCCTGATCGACGTAAAGTCTGTTCGGGCGGTCAGCCTTTTTTGTCGGTCGAGAAATGAGGAGCTCTTTTGGGAGCTTTGCACAATAAAGCAGGAAGAACGGAGTTTATATAGGTACGAATTTGATTTGAAACGTATATATGAAGATTTTTAGCAAAAGCAGCCTGATGCTGCTGTTCATAAGTATGATGACCTTCTCGGCACATGCAGAAAAAGACAAATATCAGACATTCAGCCCGATCCATACGGCTATTCCGTCGCTTTCGATTGCCCCCGACGCTCGTGGAGGAAGTATGGGCGATAATGGGGCTGCCACGCTTCCGGATATCAACTCGCAATTCTGGAACGCTTCGAAGTATGCGTTTATGGAGAGCAAGGCGGGAGTGGCGATCTCTTATACGCCGTGGTTGCGCAAGTTGGTCAGAGACGTCTATATGGCGCATGCCGCAGGGTATTATAAACCCGGACAGAACGATCGTTCGGCCATCGGCGCTTCGCTCCGTTACTTTTCGCTGGGTGCCATTCCTCTCACCGATTACGGTGGTAAGGAGCTGATGAATATCAACCCGTACGAAATGACGTTCGACCTGAGTTACGGGATGAAACTCTCGGATGCTTACTCGATGGCTGTCGCGCTGCGTTATATCCGTTCCGATCTGGGAGCCGACGCCGAGCAGGACATGCAGGCAGCCAATGCCGTGGCTGTCGATGTGTCCGGTTATATGGAGAAATACGTTTACATCGGAGAGGGAGAAAGTCTCTGGAGCTTGGGATACAATATTTCGAACATCGGTTCTAAGGTTTCGTTCAATGGCGGAGCCAAACAGTACTTTTTGCCTGCTAACTTGAAGATCGGTACGGGGTTGCTGTATCCGATCGACGAGTATAATCAGTTCGGCGTTTACCTCGACCTGAACAAGTATCTCGTCCCGACCGTGCCGCAGAAGAAAGAGGGAGAGACGGACGAGGCCTTTAGCCAAAGGCTGAAGGATTACAATGATATGAACTCGTTATCGGGCGTGTTTAAATCGTTTTCCGATGCACCGGGCGGATTCAATGAGGAACTGAAAGAGATCAATATCTCGCTTGGCGCCGAATACAGTTATAACAACCAGTTCTTTGTGCGTGGCGGTTATTACTACGAAAACGCCGTGAAGGGGAATCGCCAGTATTTTTCGATGGGGGCAGGCTTCAAAATGAACGTCTTTCAACTCGATGCCGCTTATCTGATCAGTACCGTACAGAACAATCCGCTCGATCAGACGTTGCGCTTCTCGCTCTCATTCGATATGGACGGATTGAAAAGCCTTTTTGAATAATCTTCAACCTGCAATCATCTGAAAGCTATGCGTATCGGATTTGGATATGACGTACATGCGCTGGCCGAAGGGCGCGAGCTGTGGCTCGGCGGCATACGTATCGAACACAGCGTAGGATTGCTGGGGCACAGCGATGCCGACGTACTGATTCACGCCGTCTGTGACGCGCTGCTTGGCGCGGCAAACATGCGCGACATCGGTTATCACTTCCCCGACCATGCCGGCGAATACAAAGACATCGACAGTAAAATCCTGCTTCGTCGCACGATGGAGCTCCTGCGCGATGCGGGTTATGAATTAGGCAATATCGACGCGACGATTGCCGCGGAACAGCCGAAACTCAACCCGCATATTCCCGCTATGCAACAGACCATGGCTGAGGTGATGGGCGTCTCGCCCGATGCGCTTTCCATCAAGGCGACGACATCGGAGAAGTTGGGCTTCGTAGGCCGACGGGAAGGGATTGCGGCTTATGCCGTAGCTCTCATCACCCGGAAAGCGTAGGAGTTTTAAGAGTACCGTTCGCCCCAAAGGTGTTTCATACGCTCGATCAGTTTGTCTTCGGCGGCGTTAGGTTGCCCTTCCCAGATACGTGTGCGAAGCAGTTCGTCGGGCAGAAAATCCTGTTTGACGAAATTTCCTTCGTAGTCGTGCGCGTACTTATAGTTTTTTCCGTAATCAAGTTCTTTCATCAGGCTCGTCGGAGCGTTGCGCAAATGGAGCGGAACCGGCAGGTTGCCCGTTTCATGGACGAGCGCCAGCGCCTTATCGATGGCTAAGTAAGCCGAATTGCTTTTGGCGCTGCAAGCCAGATAGACGGTGGTCTGGGCCAGGATGATGCGTCCTTCGGGCCAACCGATTTTTTTGAGCGCGTCGAAGCAGGCATTGGCCAGCAGCAATGCGTTGGGATTAGCCAACCCGATGTCTTCGGCTGCGGAAATCACCAAACGGCGGGCAATAAATTCGGGATCTTCGCCACCGGCCACCATGCGCGCCAGCCAATAGAGGGCGGCATCCGGATCGCTGCCACGGATCGATTTGATAAACGCCGAAATAATATCGTAATGCATCTCTCCTCCTTTGTCGTAAGCGGCAGGATTTTCCTGAAGACGCTCCACGACTTTTTGATCCGTGATCTCGATCGTATGGCCCTCTTCCTCGGCCGATACGATAAGTTCGAGAATATTCAGCAGCTTGCGAGCGTCGCCGCCGGAGTAACGGATGAGGGCGGCCGTCTCACGGAGGACGATGTTTTTTTCTTTGAGGACAATATCGTCCGTAATGGCGCGATTCAGGAGCGTCAGCAGGTCATCTTCGTCTAATGGCTTGAGTACGTACACCTGGCATCTCGAAAGGAGCGGGCGGATCACCTCGAACGACGGATTCTCCGTCGTGGCGCCGATCAGCGTAACGATACCCGTCTCGACCGCGTTCAGAAGCGAGTCTTGCTGCGACTTGCTGAAACGGTGTATCTCGTCGATAAACAGGATGGGGGAGACGGTCGTCTGAAACAGCGGATTGCTTCCCG
Organism: Tannerella forsythia; assembly: GCF_003860135.1. Lineage (GTDB taxonomy): Bacteria > Bacteroidota > Bacteroidia > Bacteroidales > Tannerellaceae > Tannerella > Tannerella forsythia_A. The sequence goes on along the minus strand of NZ_RQYN01000049.1, from coordinate 935 downwards.
CTTTTTCGATCACTTCGCGCACGTCTTTCACTCCCGAACTGATCGCGCTGAGTGTGTAAAAAGGCGCATCGAGACGCTTGGCAATGATTTTGGCCAGCGTCGTCTTGCCGACGCCCGGCGGTCCCCAAAGGATAAACGAGGGTACGCGTCCGGCTTCAATCATCCGTCGTAACACCGCACGTTCGCCCGTCAGATGCTTCTGACCGATGTACTCGTCGAGCGTCGTGGGACGTAACCGTTCTGCTAAAGGCTGGCTCATGGCACAAAGATAGAAAAATTAATGGGAAACGGAGGAGGGAAGCAGGGCTGACGCATTAAAAGGACTTTCTATATATTTTTGTAGTCGTTAAATAAATAAGCTGTTAGTTATGTATGATTCTTTATTTGAAAGCCTTTGCATGGTTCTGGACCCACGGATAGAGCGTAAAAAAGTTTATCCTCTTGACTTTTTACTCCTGATCGTTTTCCTCTCTACACTCTCAGGGGCAATACCTCCTGGTATGAGATTGAAGATTATGCCGAGGAATACGAAGAAGAATTGAAAAGTCTATACGAAAAGCTTACCGGCCATCAGCTTACGCATACCATGCCCTCTCATGATACCCTTAACAGGAGCATCAGTCTGTTGGATGTAGAAGCCTTTGAGGCAGCTTATAAGCGATGGATTGAAGGCTTTATCTCGGCCACTTTGGGTAAACATATTTGCATTGATGGCAAGACAATGCGGGGAGTGAAGAAACTCTCTTTCGATACACAATCCCATGTCGTCTCTGCCTTTTCGCCCCAGGATATGTGCAGTCTTGCCCAACTCTACATCGACCGAAAAACAAACGAAATACCGGCTATACATCAACTTCTTGATTTGCTGGACTTGAACGGGGCTGTTGTCTCCATTGATGCCATAGGCACACAAACTGCCATTGCCGAACAAATCA
>NZ_RQYN01000048.1 GCF_003860135.1 Tannerella forsythia | reverse complement strand
TATCTCCCGCAAGTTGATTGTAATAAATCTGCGTGAAGATTTATCTCCCGCAAGTTGATTGTAATAAATCTGCATGAAGATTTATCTCCCGCAAATTGATTGTAATAAATCTGCGTGAAGATTTATTTCCCGCAAGTTGATTGTAATCAATCTGTGTGAAGATTTTTTGTATATGATGCAAAAGATGTGGAACGCAGACGAGGTCGCGTGACGCGGTTTATGTGTCGGGCGTTGTTTTTGTTTTCTCGTAAACGATTTGTCCGTTCTGCACGATGTAGCGTAAGGTGCCGACGGCTATCAGGTCGCTTACGATGTTTCGGGCGGTGAGGTAGCGGATACGCGCGATCCGGCAAAACTCGCGGAGGCTGACCGAAGGGTGTGTGTCGAGGTGGCGCATCAGTTTTTCGACGGGTTTCGTCAGTCGCAGCAGATTGCCGTCGTCGCTTTCGCGTTTTTGCCACGAGAGGAGCAAGGTTTTATTGGCCAGCTTGTTCTCGTCGGCCACGCGGATATAGGCTTTGTAGTGATCGTCCTTGTCGGGTGCCAGATACGGACGCGCGGCGCACGGCTCGACGTTGATTTCGAGTACCGTTTTGCCGTTGATCTCCCAATGCTTGGCCGTGAACGGCACTTCGGGACGTGTGTACATGGTCGACGCGGCCTCGACCATATAATACTCCTCGTCGCCCTGTATGCCGGCAATGTGTCCGTTGTCTTTGACGCCGATCAGCAGTCGTCCGCCGTCGGTATTGGCAAAGGCGCTGAGCGTTCGGGCGATTTTTTTGCTGTCGCTGACTTCGAATTTAAAATCCTGCTGCTGATGTTCGCCTTCCGCTATCCACGCTTCGATGGGATGTAACCGTTTCATCGCGATGCATTGCCTTTCGCTCTGTGTGGGGCGGTGTTACTTGGCCTGACTTCTTAGAAAGGCGATGGCGCGTTCCATATCGTCGGGCGTATCGATGCCGATGGTTTCCTGTTCGGTGATGCCTACGCGGATGCGGTAGCCATTCTCCAACCAGCGCAGCTGCTCAAGGCTCTCGGCCTGCTCGAGCGACGATTGCGGCAGGCGCGCGATTTCGCTCAACACGCCGGTACGGTACGCGTACAGCCCGATGTGTTTGTAGAACACGTGGTGCACCAGCCACTCGGTATGTACCTTTCCGCGGATGTAGGGGATGATGGAGCGGCTGAAATAAAGCGCGTCTCCGTTCTTGTTCATGACGACCTTCGGGGTGTTGGGATTGAAGAGCGCGGCCTCGAAATCGTCGTCTTTCGCGAAGGCTTTCGCGAGCGTGGCGATTTGTACTTCGGGCGAAGAGAAGCATTCCTTCAGTCGCTCGATTTGTTGCGGACGAATAAACGGCTCGTCTCCCTGAATATTGATGACGACGTCGAATCCTTCGCCCACTTTCGTCGATGCTTCGTAGCAACGGTCGGTGCCGCTGCGGTGCGTCTCGGAAGTCATCACCACTTCTCCGCCGAAGGCTTTAACGGCCGCTTCGATGCGCGCGTCGTCGGTCGCGACATACAGGCGGTCGACCGTTTCCTGCACCTGTTCGTAGACGCGACGGATCATCGGTTGTCCGTCCATATCGGCCAGCGGCTTACCCGGAAAGCGGGTGGAGGCGTAGCGTGCCGGTATAATGCCCAGAAATTTCATGTCTTTGCCTGTTTGTCGTATTCCTTTTTTGTTATTCCGTCTTAAAAACGTCGGGGCGCGGTTTACTTATTCCTTTCCTGACGTTTGTAGTTATGCGCCTGCTTCTGTTTGGCGCGTTGCTTCTGCTGACGCTCCAACTCGGCCTGCTGCTTGCGCTGCATCTCGGCCATCCGTTCCATCCATCCGGCACGTTTGCGAGGCTTCTTTTTGTTCTCTTCCAGTTTGGCCAGCAGTTTCTCTTCGTTCACCATGAAACGGATCGAGATGGTCTGCAAAATCGTGATCAGCGTCGAGATCAGGAAGTAGTAACTCAGTCCGGCCGATGCCTGATTGAACATGAAGAAAAGCATGATCGGCATCATGTACGTCATCATCGCCATTCCGGGCATCTGCTGCTGACCGGTGTTGCTCATGTTCATGTTGATCTTCGAATAAACAATCTGCACGATGGTCATCAGCAAGCAGAACAGGCTGATATGATTTCCCATGAACGACGTGATGAGCGGGATATCGGTATTCCACGAGAACACGGCGTCGAACGTCGAGAGGTCTTTGGCCCAGAGGAACGATTGCTGGCGCAACTCGATCGAGGTGGGGAAGAGTCCGTAGAGCGCGATCAGAATCGGTAACTGTAACAACATGGGCAGACAGCCGCTCATCGGACTGGCGCCGGCACGGTTATACAGTTCCATTGTCGCTCTCTGCAACTCCATGGCCTGTTCTTTCTTCGGGTACTTCGTTTTCAGCTCTTCGACCTGCGGACGCAAGACGCGCATCTTCGCCGTCGAAAGATACGATTTGTACGTCAGCGGGAACAGCACGAATTTGACGATCAGCGTCAGTAAGAAAATAATCAGTCCGTAGTTGGCGATATACCGGCTCAGGAAATCGAAGATCGGCATCACGAAGTATTTATTGATGGGGCGCACCCATTTATAACCCATCGGCACGAGCTCGTCGAGCGACAGCTCGTGGTCTTTGGCCACGCCGTCGTCGTATTCGCTGAGCAGATGGTACTTGTTCGGCCCGATGAAATAACGGAAGCCGATGCTTTTGCGGGCGGTCAGGTCGAAATCGACCGAAGTCGTCGTCTTAAATTCTTTCAGGTGCGCGGTGTCGGTGAGCAAACGCGATTCGAGCGTGGTGGCGGTGAACGCCTCGTCGGCAATGAGTACCGTGGCGAAGTATTTGTTTTTATAGCCGATCCATTTCAGTCGGTTGGCGATTTGTTTGCTGTCTTCTTTCGATTCGCTCAGCTTGTCTACGTCGTCAGCCGCGTATTTGTAGTACAGACCGGTGTACTGGTCTTCGTATTTTCGTCCGTGCTCGAGCTTGCGGGTCTTCTGCCTCCACGTAAAATCGAGCGAGTGCGTGCTCGGCGCGAGAATACCGTTCAGTCCCGCGCTCTCGATCGTGTAACGGAGCATGTAGTTGTCGGGTTCGAGCGTATAGGTGAAATCCATATAGCGTCCCTCGTCGATGGCTAATCGCATCACGACCGAACGGCCGTCGGCACTCGGGATAGGGGTAAAGTAAAGATCGGATGTATTGATGACGCGCTGATTGGCCGATACCATCGTGATGCCGAAATCGGACTCGTCGACGCCGTCGAAGAGCACGAGCGGCTGTTTGTCCCAAGTCGTATATTCTTTCAGTCGCGCGTAAGAGAGTTTACCGCCCTTGCTGCTGATTTTTACTTCGATTTGGTCGTTTTCGAGGGTTACGAACTCTTCCGTACCTTCGGCGGACGCGGCAAAATCTCCGAAATGCTGACGAAGTCTTTCGGTACGCACCGAATCGGGTAAACCTTCCAACGTTTCCGTGGCGGTCAGCTGCGTTTCTTTCGCGGGTTGGTTCAGTGCTTCGAGACGCGCCTGCTCTACCCGAGCCAGTGAGTCTCTATAATGTTGCTGAGCTTCTATTTGTTCCTGAGTCGGACGGTTCAGCCACGTGAACAGAAACAAAACCACCCCGATCAGGATAAAACCGATAATCGTATTTTTATCTAATGACATATCTTCTTTACTTCCTTACTACTTTAACTACTATACTACTTTACTACTTTCTTGTGATGGCCGCCTTGACGAAACTTACGAACAAAGCGTTTGGGCTCACCACCGTACTGTCGTATTCGGGGTGGAACTGTACGCCCACGAACCATTGCAGCCCGGGCAGCTCGACGGCTTCGACAAGGCCCGTGTCGGGGTTTTCGCCCACACACTTCATGCCTGCCGCTTCGAAGGTCGTCTTATATTCGCTGTTGAACTCGAACCGGTGGCGATGGCGTTGCTGCACCAGCTCCTTACCAAAGGCTTGATGCAGTTTCGAACCTTTCTTGAGTACGCAATCGTAAGCTCCCAAACGCATCGTACCGCCCATATTAACCACGTTCTTCTGGTTTTCCATCAGGTCGATGACCTTGAACGGGGTCTGCGGATCCATCTCCGTCGAATTGGCGCCTTCCATACCCAGCACATTGCGTGCGAACTCGATGACCATGCACTGCATGCCGAGACAAATGCCGAGACAGGGTATGTCATGCTCGCGTACGTAGCGGATGGCCGTCAGCTTGCCTTCTACGCCGCGCTGTCCGAAGCCCGGAGCTATCACCACGCCGTCGAGATCGGCCAACATGCTCTCTACGTTCGATTCGTTGAGTTTCTCCGAATGCACCAGACGAAGGTTCAATTTCCGATCGTTATAGATCGAGGCAATCAGCAACGATTCGTCGATCGACTTGTAGGCATCCTGCAATTCGACGTATTTGCCTACCAATCCGATGCGTACTTCCTTCGTTGCGTTTCTCTTGCGTTCGAGGAATTTCTTCCACGGCTTCAGCTCGGGCGTTTCTCCGGTTTCGAGACCGAATTTGCCGAGCACAATGGAGTCCATCTGCTGTTCTTGCAGCTTCAGGGGGACTTCGTAAATCGTCGGCACGTCGACCGACTGGATCACGGCTTCTTTCGAGACGTTGCAGAACAGCGCCACCTTGTGCAGAATCGTCGCGTTCAGCTCGTGCTCGGTGCGCAATACCAAAATGTCGGGCTGCACGCCCAGCTCCTGAAGCTGCTTGACAGAGTGTTGTGTCGGCTTCGTTTTATATTCTTTGGCCGCCGCGATAAACGGCACATACGTCAGATGTACGCAAAGGCAGTCGCGTCCGAGTTCCCACTTCAACTGGCGCATACTCTCGATAAACGGCAACGACTCGATGTCACCCACCGTTCCGCCGATTTCGGTAATCACGACATCGAACTTGTTCTTCGAACCCAACAGCTTGACGTTGCGTTTTATCTCGTCCGTGATGTGCGGGATCACCTGCACCGTCTTACCCAGATACTCGCCGCGTCGCTCCTTCTCAATCACGCTCTGATAGATCCGTCCCGTAGTAATGCTGTTGGCACGCGTGGTGGGAACGTTCAGGAAACGCTCGTAATGGCCAAGGTCGAGGTCGGCCTCATGCCCGTCGATGGTCACGAAACACTCGCCGTGTTCGTAGGGATTGAGTGTACCGGGATCTACATTAATATATGGATCGAATTTCTGAATAGTTACCTTGTAGCCTCTCGCCTGTAGCAGTTTGCCGAGCGAGGCCGAGACAATCCCCTTTCCTAACGAGGAAACGACACCGCCTGTCACGAAAATATACTTTGTATTTGCCACGATTGTTTTATTTTAGAAGTGGCAAAGATACGGATTTTCGACTATTTTCCGCAAGTTTCGTGAGAATTATTTGGGAACCTTTTCGTCAAAAAGGCAAGGCTACTTTTACTTTTACGGTATCCCCGATCAAGGATTTAAGGATGCCCGACCCGATATGAAATGTTTTCAGGGAGAGCTCGAATTCGGTTTTTAACACCTTTTTGCCGGCTTCTTCTACGACTTCGAACGTAATCTCTTTCACTTCTTTGGTTCCTTTGATATCGATCTCGAACGTACCCGTATACAGACCGTCGCTTTGCTTCGTGATGCGTTGCGAACGTACATCGACCGTCGGATACTTTTCGGCGAAGAACCAGTTCTCCGTTTGCAGGTGAGCGTCGCGCCGGCTGTTCCCGGTCGAAATGGAGCGTATCTCGGCTTTGCCTTGCGCCGAAGGTGTGGCCGACGATAAATCAATCGTATAGTCTACTTTTTCAAATGTGCCTTTGACCGTAGAAAAACCTTTTTTTACCTGAAACGACACCTGAGGCGTTTCGTTCTGAGCAACTGAAAACTGGAATAATAATGCCATTATTCCGAATAATATTCCTTTCATTTTATACATCATTTAATTGAACGGGCAAAAGTATAAAAAATAAGGAAATCGCCAGCTTCCCATCTTTTCAGCTCACTTGCTCTTTATGCTTTTGTGCTGTTTTTCGGTCGTTTTTTAAAGGGGGGAAGCGATCGACAACCATTATTCGGAAAGCGTAATCCCCATTTTCTTCATCAGGAAACTGGCGTTCATATTGCGGGCAACGCCCTCGCGCATCCGGTACGAGAACGTAAGCGTATCATCCGTAATATCGGCTTCGAAACGGTAGTTTTTGATATCGTGCGGAAATTCGTCTTCAAGCGTGCCGAGCAGCAGGTCGTGGGTGGCAATGATGCCGCAGGCTTGTTTGGCAACCAACTGCTTCATCAACGCCAGCGACCCTTTCTGTTTATCTTTCGAATTCGTTCCTTTCAGGATTTCGTCGAGGATGATAAAAAGTTTCTCTCCCGCGTTCAATCGGTCGATAATCATTTTCAATCGTTTGAGTTCGGCAAAAAAATACGATTCGTTGGCGACGAGCGAATCGGCTGTGCGCAGGCTGGTCACCAGTTGGGCGGGATAGACGGTCAGGGAGCGGGCGCATACGGGCATCCCCATGCAGGCCAGCAGGACATTAACACCGATCGTACGCAGATAAGTGCTTTTGCCGGCCATGTTTGCCCCCGTAACAACCATAAAATACGGATGTTTTGAGATGCGTACGTCGTTACGCACGCATTTTTCACGATGCAATAGGGGATGTCCCAATGCTTCTCCTTCCATCGTGAAATATGTCTCTGCGATAGCAGGATAGGGGTAGTCGGGGTGATTGAAGGCAAAACCTCCCAGCGAACATAAGGCATCCGTCTGCGCCAAGGCCTCGAACCAGGCATCGAAATGCGCCGAATGAGTGCGAAGCCATTGTTCCATCAGCATGACTTGACGCATATTGCGCAGATAGAGCAGGTTTAAAATGATACCGATTGTACTGTATCGTTGATCCAGCGCACCGATGATGCGCGACATACGGCGGATGGCACGTGAAGCGCTTGTTTTCTCCGAAACGAATCGCTGTTGCAGCGAGGAGAGGAGAGGCGCATCGAATGTCTCCTGTTCTATCTTCCCGATCAGTACGGAATAAGACCGTAGCAGTTGCTCCATCTTGTCGATCGAACGACATAGCTGATGAATCTTGCGCCCCGGAAGATTCGCGATCAAAAAACTGAGGGCAACCATCGCTCCGGCTGTCCAACCGGGCAGCCACCCGAAACCGATGCCGGCGATTATGGCCAACCATGCCGAAGGCACCAACCAAAGCATCGCTCGCCATACAGCGCCGAAGGACGAGGCGTCCGCGGCCTTTCCGGTCAAGGTCTTTAACTGTATCAGATCGTCACGATGCCCTTTGCACCCAATGCCCGTGACGTAAAAATCTTGTCTGAACGCTACTTTTCCGGTCAACTCGCGCACAGCCTGCTGACGGGTTAAAATCTCTCGCTTTGTTTCCAGCGGATGCATAAACCATTCGGCCAGAAACGATTCGCCGATCGAAGTGACGGTTCGATTGATGCTTTGAAAGAGTGACTGCGTACCGAACACATCCAGATCGAGTGTAAAAGGGTGTTGCGTGTCGATTCGTTCCGGCGCTCCCTCAAAGGCGCTGAAATCATAATTCAACGCCTTTTTCTCGTCCGTATTGAGCTGTGTCATGCCTTCCGCGTACGCTTTCTTTTCCGACAGCTTCGTATGGTAGATCAATAGTGCCATAAAAGGCAATGCAAATGCAGCCGTCCATGAAGTTAGCGTTATCCATCCTGCTTCCCAGAAAAACCATAATATGATTATGGCCGTAACAAAAAGAAAGAGCCGTAGCGTACCGACATGATACATCCGTCGTTTCAAGCGTTGGCGTATAGCGGTATACTTTGTTATCTGCTCGTCGTAAAATCGAATCACTTCTTCCATCATAACGGGGCAAAAGTAGGCCAAAACCGTCGAAAAGAAAAACAGGAGGGGGCCTAAGGCAAATGTAGGTGCAGATGCATTGTTCTATCCGGCAAGAAATGGTCGTAATTCACAACTGAAAATGTAAGCGGGATAATAGCCCCTTTATTTATGCTTTCCGTATACCGGGTGATGATTTCGGCACCTCCTTTTTCGGCTCGCAGTTCTTTCCGGCTGTTATAGTGCAGATAATACAGTTTCGCTCCATCAACGACCGATTGCTCCTGTTTGTTTAATGCCTCTTTTCTTTGCACTTTCCCGACAATGGTTCTTACGGTTTCCTCCTCTTCGTCTGTTTCGATAATCAGATAAGCTGTTCTGCCATAACTTATATTATCAATATAACAGAGCGAATTTAGTATGTTTTTGTCAGTAATCTTCTCCTTAATAAGGAGACCATCGGTTGGAAGTTCCATGAAAATATTAAACAACTTCACGCTGTATGAAAAGATGTATCCCTCCTCATTTTCAGGCATTTCTTTCTGCCGGTAGGAAGAGCCGGAGATCAATTTGTCGAGTTCGACACCGAGATTACCCATTCCTAAGAGATGAAGCTGTCTGTACGTCGTGTATTTAACAGGGGTGTTGGAGTAATAAAATCCCATGTTCTGCTTCAATGGTTTAGTCTTTATCATCTCATCTACAAATTCATTCAACGCTTTTATCGACGGTACCGTTTTTTTAACCGAGATATGAATACCGGCAAGAAAGGCAAGTTGAATCGGGTTATACGTATATTGGTGATATTCTGTCAATTCGGTGGGTCTCTCCATTTTGTTTTTTATCAGATTGCCGGGATAAATTTTGTCTCGGATAGCCTGATTGATAAAAATATCTTCGCCGGAAAAAGTATAGAAACGTTCAACCCCGTCTTTTCCCTGCGTATAGTTAACATCGTTGAACCAACAAGTCGGAAGGTGCTGCCAGATGATTTGCTTATCTTTTTTTCGATATGCCTGCACAATAATGATATGTTTTTCTACCAGTTCCCCGGATATTTTTATTCGCGCCTCTCTGGTATTTTTCGTTTTATTGGGAGTTATTTTGATTCTGATTAAACTGTTTTCAGGATTTCGTTCTTCCTGTATCGTACACCAGTCCGGTATATCGCTGGCAGTCCATTGAATATTCGACGCAATCCGAACCGTATCCTCCCTGCCCAAAGCATCTACAGCCAAATGTTCTTTGTCGACCGTGATAAACGGTTTGAGGCGTTCCTCCTCTTTGCATGCAAATAGCAAGAGAAGAGCTAAAAAACATATTCCCGAAAGCTTGGAAACACTTTTTGTGGATGTCAATACGGCAGATGCCGGTTTTTCCATTGTGGCGGATGCTTTTTCCTTTAGTATCCGACCTGTTAAAGTAAAGTTTTTTTCGATCATTTTCTTAAACTTGATATTTTCACAGAGGCAAAGGTAAAAAACTCAACAGAACTTTTCTTATGTTTTTATACTATTTTATTCAATTCGGGTCTCTCTGTCCTAAAATAAATGATCCGGCAGATTGCAGATTACATATACGTGATGATGTTCTGCAAATATACGAAAACACGAGGGCTTTTTACGCTTCCGGTGCAGAATATTCCGCTTTTTGTCTAATTTTGTACGCTCAATTGATATATCAATAATGAAGACAACAATACAACGGACATTTTTTTATATTTCCATCACAGCGTGTCTATATGCGGTACTTCCGGTAAGAGCACAAGATCTCAATTTCAATGAAAAGATTCGTCGGCTGATTGAAAAAAGCAATCAACCGGATACGGTTCCGATACCGAAACCTCGCTTAGTGCCGATAGAGCTCCCGGTCGATTCTGTCGTGACAGAGACCGTTGCGAATTCGCACACGGTAGAAAAAGATACGACTTCCTCATCTCATCGTGCGATTCGCAAGCGTACCCTCCTCATGTCGGACGAGGCGATCTATTGGTCGAGGCATTGGGATAATTCGCACAATGCCATACCGGAAGGGTATACTTTTCGCGATACGATTATCGTGAACCGTTTGTTTATGCCCGTCCTCTTTAAAAAAGAAAATTTAGTTCAACCGGAAGAAATTCATTTTTATGAGCCGAAAGATCTGAACGAAATATCATGGACACAACCTCCGTATGTTCCTTTCAAGATGTTCGAAGCATTCCGGCGGAGAGGGATTATCCAAGATTATGCCTACCGTTATGTACGGCGTCATCACCCCGATTATTTCCGTTACAGCGCCGAACATCTGCCCCAAGAAAAGACAAGGCATATTTGGCAGAAAGAAGATGTGCAGATCCCTGTTCATAAGATAGAAACGAGTCCGGACGACTATACGGCTCCCACCAAGTTTATCCCCGACCGACGGTATTGGACTTCCTTGTTCGAAGCATCTCTCAAGTTTTCCCAAAACTACGTTTCGCCCAACTGGTACAAAGATGGTACGAGCAATTTGAATATTCTGAGTAAAAATCTGTTTCAATACAATTATGCGCGAAACCGGTTCCAACTCAAAAACCTGCTTCAAGTCGATATGAGTGTATATACGGCATCGGACGATACACTCCGAAATCATAAGTTCGGAGACAACCTGCTCCGATTCTACAGTAACTTCGGCTATAGAGCATGGAGCAAGTGGTATTATACGGTCGACTTTGAATTCAAGGCTCCATTATTTACGAACTATAAGAAGAATACAATGAAAAAGCAAGTGGCGTTTCTCTCGCCTTATATCATCAACATGGGGCTTGGTATGAAATATGATCTGAACAAGAAATACGCGAAAAGAGGCCGTTCGTTGAAGTTAGCCGTTAATGTCGCTCCCATATCGTATACGTATATGGCCAGTGTGGATGATAACATCAACCGAGGAGTGCACGGCTTTCAGAAAGATAGCCAAGGGGGATACGAGAAATCGTTGAATAGGCTCGGTTCTACCGTGCGTATGGATATGGTATTGAAACCGAATCGGAACGTTACCTGGAAGTCGCGGTTTTATTACAACACGACATATAAGAATGTTTTAGCCGAATTTGAAAATACGTTGGATATGGCTATCAGCCGTTACTTTTCGACGATGATCAATGTTCATTTGCGTTTCGATGACAGCGTGACGAAAACGAAGGGGTATAATTCATATCTCCAGACAAACGAGACCCTCAGTTTTGGTCTGCGGTATGTTTGGTAACTTATACAGATTGGCATGTTTCGCTTTTTTTTGAATAAAAAAGGTGATCTTGTTGTTCCCGAAATGCCGCCCTGTGACATTTAACAAAAAATATCATTTTAAGGTGTTGTGTTTATCTTTTTTTGATTACTTTTGCCGCGATTTGCAAACTCGACATTGCAATCTGATGACTTTATGGTGAAATTTATTCAACATCGTGGTATCGTGAAGAATATCGAAAACAATACGGTATTCGTCCGTATAGAGCAGCAGAGCGCATGTAGCGCATGTCATGCGCGGTCGGCTTGTCTGGCTTCGGATAAGGCAGAAAAGATTATCGAGGCGACGGGTGACGGAAGGTTGTTCGAGCCGGGCGAGGAAGTCGTGGTATCGGTGCAGTCATCCATGGGTATGCAGGCCGTCGTACTCGCTTTTGTGCTTCCGTTTTTTCTCGTTGTTGCGGTTGTATTCGCCGGTATCAAACTGACGGGTGACGAAGGCATCGGTGGATTGACCGGGCTGGCCTTTCTTTTTCCTTACTACATTTTGATCTATTTGTTGCGTAATAAGATAAATAAGCGATTTTCATTTACGGTTTCGAAAGCCGCTTCCGTTGGTGATCCTGTAATCAATTATATATAATGTATATAGCAATTATTCTATTAGGAGTAGTAGGTGCTGTTGCAGCCCTCATTTTATTCGCGGTATCAAAAAAGTTCGAGGTGCACGAAGATCCACGCATCGGACAGATACAAAATGCACTACCGGGAGCCAACTGTGGCGGATGCGGTTTTCCCGGATGTGGTGGGTTTGCCAATGCCTGCTTTAAGGCCGAGTCGCTCGAAGGGTTGTTTTGCCCGGTCGGAGGAGCGGATGTGATGAAGCAGGTGGCTGCCATTATGGGGAAAGATGCGGGCGAAAGTGTGCCTAAAATCGCCGTCGTGCGATGCAACGGTACGTGTGAAGCCCGTCCGCGTACAAACACTTACGACGGTGCCCGAAGCTGTGCGATCGCTGCCGCGCTATACAGTGGTGAGACAGGATGCTCGTTCGGATGTTTGGGATTGGGAGATTGTGTGGATGCTTGTGATTTCGATGCTATCCACATCAATCCGGAGACGCTGCTTCCCGAAGTCGTCGAGGATAAATGTGTGGCATGTGGTGCTTGTGTGAAAGCGTGTCCGAAGCATATCATCGAATTGCGAAAGAAAGGGCCGAAATCACGGCGTATCTTCGTGTCTTGTATGAATAAAGACAAAGGAGGGGTTGCACGGAAAGCTTGCTCGAATGCTTGCATCGGCTGTTCAAAATGTAAAAAAGAGTGCCCGTTCGAGGCGATCACAGTGACGAATAACTTGGCTTATATCGATGACACGAAATGCCGCCTGTGTCGTAAATGTGTGGCTGTTTGTCCGACAGGTGCGATTCATGAGCTCAATTTCCCGCCACGTAAAGAAAAAGAGAAAGAAGCTGTGGCCCCGACTCCTAAACCGGCTCCCCAGCCTGAAGCGAGCGTTCCGGAAACATCATTGACAACTAACAATTAACGATTCTATATGTACACCTTTCGAATTGGAGGGATTCATCCATCAGGAAACAAGCTGTCGGCAGGACGTCCGATAGAAACGATCGCACCGACGGCCACGGTGGTTATACCGTTGGGGCAGCATATTGGTGCGCCGGCGGAAGCCGTTGTTGCCAAAGGCGACAAAGTGAAGGTCGGCACATTGATTGGAAAAGCATCGGGTTTTGTTTCGGCCAATGTCCATTCGTCTGTTTCGGGGACGGTGGCGAAAGTCGATACGATGATCGACGGGGCAGGCTTGCCGAAGCCGGCTGTTTATATCAACGTCGAAGGCGACGAATGGGAGCCAAGTATCGATCGCGACGAGGCAATTGTTAGAGAGTGTACGCTCTCGGCCAAAGAGATTGTCGGCAAGATTGCCGATGCCGGCATTGTCGGTATGGGCGGGGCTACGTTCCCCACGCAGATCAAACTCTCGCCTCCTCCCGGAAGTAAAGCTGAGCTGTTGATCATCAATGCGGTGGAGTGTGAGCCGTACTTGACCTCCGACCATGCGCTGATGCTCGAAAAAGGTGAACAGATTGTCATCGGAACGAGCATTCTGATGAAAGCCATCGACGTTCGCCGTGCGGTAATCTGCATCGAGAGCAATAAGCCCGACGCAATTCGGTTATTGAAGCAACTGGCTCAATCACAAAACGGAATTGAGATAATGCCGTTGAAAATGAAATATCCGCAAGGAGGAGAGAAGCAGCTTATCGATGCGGTGATACGGCGTCAGGTGAAGAGCGGAGCATTACCGATCTCCGTCGGTGCTGTGGTACAGAACGTGGGTACGGTTTATGCCGTGTACGAAGCCGTTCAGAAGAATAAACCGCTCATTGAACGTGTCATCACGGTTACGGGAAAAAGTATTGCCCGGCCATCCAATTTCCTCGCGCGTATCGGTACGCCGATCAGTATCTTGATTGAAGCAGCCGGCGGCATGCCCGAAGATACCGGTAAGATTATCGGTGGCGGCCCGATGATGGGACGTGCAATGATTAGTGCGGATACTCCTGTGATGAAAGGGAGTTCCGGCGTGCTCTTGATGACGAAAGCCGAATCGGTACGCAAGCCGATGCGCGACTGCATACGTTGTGCCAAGTGTATCAATGTCTGTCCGATGGGATTGGCTCCTAACTTACTGATGAACCTCACCCTTTACAAGGCTTGGGACGAAGCGGAAGAAAACTACGTAGTCGACTGTATCGAATGCGGTTCGTGCAGCTATACCTGCCCGGCTAATCGTCCGTTGCTTGATTATATCCGTATGGGTAAAACGACCGTGATGGGAATCATGCGGTCGAGAAAGAAATAACCTGTTGATTGAATATTGTATAAATTAACAAGATAAATATAAATGAACTCAACATTGATCGTTTCTCCGTCGCCTCATGTTCACAGCGGCGATTCGATAGGCAAGAATATGTACGGCGTACTGATTGCTCTTGTGCCGGCTTTTCTCGTCTCGCTCTATTGCTTCGGTTTGGGAGCCTTGATTGTAACGCTCGTGTCTGTCGTGTCGTGTGTGCTTGCCGAATATCTTATTCAGAAATACTTGTATAAAAAAGAACCGACGGTCAGTGATGGCTCAGCCGTTCTGACGGGCGTATTGCTGGCGTTTAACCTACCGTCGAACTTGCCTGTATGGATCATTATCCTCGGAGCATTGTTTGCGATCGGTGTCGGTAAAATGTCGTTCGGCGGGCTGGGTAACAACATCTTCAATCCGGCCTTGGTAGGACGTGTGTTTCTGCTGATCTCGTTTCCGGCACAGATGACGACATGGCCTGTTGCCGACGTCCTCCCGATGACGTATATGGACGCTCAAACAGGCGCTACGACTTTGTCTCTGATTCATTACAGCAAAGATTTTGCCGATGCGACACAGTCTGCCATCGGACTGACGGGCGGAAGTCTCGGCGAGATGAGTGAAATCGCGTTGCTTATCGGGTTCGCTTATATGCTGTTTCGCAAGATCATCACATGGCATATTCCGGTGACAATTGTTGTGACGGTAGCTGTTTTCACGGGCATTCTGTATCTCTTCAACCCGACGCCGGTGAATCATCCGCTGATTCATCTCACTTCGGGAGGGCTGATGCTCGGTGCCGTGTTTATGGCTACAGACTATGTTACTTCACCGATGGCAAAAAAAGGAACGATCGTGTACGGTATTGGTATTGGCGTATTGACCGTCCTGATCCGTATTTTCGGTGCCTATCCTGAAGGGATGTCTTTTTCTATTCTGATTATGAACGGACTGACTCCACTGATCAATACATACTTCAAACCTAAACATTTCGGAGGTAAATAAGCATGGAAAAGCTGAAATCAACATTCCTTACGATCGTGCTGTCGCTGACTTGTATCTGTCTTGTGGCAGGGATGGCTTTGTCGACAGCCAATAAATTTACGGAAGAAAAGATTGCCGAATCAAAAGCTGCGGCATTGCAGACGGCCATCAAAAATGTGGCGCCTGAGTTCGACAATAATCCAACGGAAGAGCAATTCAAAGTCGGACTGGCCGAGGGCGATTCGTTAGTCGTTTATCCGGCTAAGAAAGGCGGAGAGTCGGTCGGTGCCGCCATCGAAAGCTATACGAAAAACGGTTTTAGCGGGATGATTCGCATCATGGTCGGGTTTGATGCCGAGCATAAGATCGTCAATTATTCAATTCTCGAACATAACGAAACACCGGGACTGGGCTCGAAAATGGAGGAGTGGTTTCGTGCGGAGAAGAACAAGCAGAACATTATCGGTCGTGATATGAAGAGTGGCGCTCCGACAGTATCGAAAGACGGAGGCGATGTGGATGCTATTACGGCAGCAACGATCTCGTCACGTGCTTTCCTCGAAGCCGTGGCTCGTGCGTATGCGGCTTATAACGGTCATCAGGCCGATGGAACGAGTGGAGCAACATCGAAAGAGCCGGAAGAATAAATGCAGTATATTAAATATCAAATATAACGGACAATGAAATATTTGAAAATCATAAAAAACGGTATCATCGCGGAAAACCCGATATTCGTCCTGTTGTTGGGGATGTGTCCGACATTAGCAACGACGTCATCGGCTGTCAACGGTATGAGTATGGGGTTGGCAACAACCTTTGTGCTGATTTGCTCGAATGTCGTTATCTCGGCTATCAAAAAGTTAATCCCCGATGAAGTGCGTATTCCTGCTTATATTGTGGTCATCGCATCGTTCGTAACGATTTTGCAGATGTGCATGCAGGCTTTCTTGCCTGATTTGTATAAGAGTCTTGGATTATTTATTCCGCTGATTGTTGTGAACTGTATCGTGCTCGGCCGTGCGGAGGCTTTCGCTTCTAAAAACGGAATTGTTTCGTCCGGCTTCGACGGGATCGGGATCGGGCTGGGATTTACGATTGCTTTGACGTTGCTCGGAATTTGCCGTGAATTGCTTGGTACGGGGAAGGTGTTTGCCTTGTCTATCTTTCCTGAGCAATACGGAGCCTTGCTCTTCGTGCTTGCCCCCGGCGCATTTATTGCTTTGGGGTATCTGATCGCATTAGTGAACCGATTCAAAAAATAACGCATCAAATCTTACGATATATGGAATATATTCTCATTTTTATCGCAGCTATTTTTGTGAACAACGTGGTGTTGTCACAGTTCCTCGGTATCTGTCCGTTTTTGGGGGTATCTAAAAAGGTTGATACCGCTTTGGGTATGAGTATGGCCGTCACGTTCGTCATGACGATTGCGACGATTGTGACTTTTCTGATTCAGAAATATATATTAGATGCATTCGGACTTTCTTATCTGCAAACGATTGTTTTTATTCTGATTATCGCATCGTTAGTGCAGATGGTTGAAATCATTCTGAAAAAGGTATCGCCGTCGCTCTATCAGGCGCTCGGTGTATTCTTGCCACTGATTACGACGAACTGTGCCATTCTGGGTGTGGCTATCCTTGTCATCCAGAAAGAATATAACCTCGCACAGTCTATCGTATATGCCGTGGCTACGGCTATCGGCTTTGCGCTTGCCCTCGTTATTTTTGCCGGCATACGCGAACAACTCGATCGCACGAATGTACCCGCCGCCATGAAAGGAGTACCCATCGCACTGATTACGGCAGGTCTGTTGGCTATGGCCTTTATGGGCTTCTCGGGAATTGCGTGACGAATAAACTTAACATCCGCTGGGGAGGGGGAGTAGATTCGGGCGTTTCGTACCGGAACTATTTGCCCTCAATCATATGACGTTCTTCTCTCTCAGCCCAAGGGATCAATTTACTCTCCTGTAATCCGTTGGTGAGACCCCGACAACCTTTTTAAACATACGTCTGAAATGATGAGGGTATTTAGTTGCTCCTTAACAATTGATACTCTTGTATAAAAAGTAATAAAAGTATATTTTTTCTTTGTCAGAAACCCGTGAAAAATAGAACGCAAAAGATTTTCCTTAATCTTTTCCGGCATTTTCTTTAGATTCCAAGCTGTGGCTACCATGTAGGCATTAATATGTATTCCTTTATCGGCTATCCGATCTGGTGGAATGTGGCGCCAACGATTGTCCGCACATTTATCGAAAGTCATCCACTGAAAGGGAAAACGGTCATACCTTTTGCTACGTCGGGAAGCAGCGGTATAGAAAACAGTGTGCGAAATTCAGTGGCGGGACGGCCGATTGTTAAACGGTGCAACGGAACAGACGATCCGTGAATGGGTAGAAAAAGAACTGAAAAAATAACGTCGTGCCTGAGTCTCCGGCAGAAAAACACTCTAACTTGGTGACATGAGTCACCTTTTTGGTAACACGAGTTACCTTTTTGGTGACTCGTACTTACAAATATCATAGTTGCATTTGCTTTTTGAATTTACGGTCACGTCAACCGCCGGATAACACGGCAGGGATTGCCGACAGCCAACGAATCGTCAGGGATATCTTCTGTGACGACACTACCGGCTCCGATCACGCAACGGTCGCCAATCGTAACGCCGGGACAAATCACGGCACCGCCGCCAATCCAGCAGTCAGCCCCGATCGTAACGGGATAAGCATACTCCCTTCCCTCGCGCCGCAGCCGATAATCGAGCGGATGATGAGGCGTATAAATCTGCACGTTGGGAGCAATCAGCGTATGTGCGCCGATGCGGATATAAGCACCGTCGAGAAACGTACAGTTGGCATTGATAAAAACATGCTCTCCGAGAATGATGCCGTGTCCGTGATCGCAATGAAACGGAGGACAGATGACGGCCGAGGCAGGGATACCGGGAATAAGCGCTTCGAGCACGGCGCGATACCCCTCGTCGTACGTCGACATCGTACGCAGTTTCGCCAACAACTGCTTGGCATGCTTGAAACCGGCCTGCATGCCCGCGTCCGAAAAATCCGGCCATTCGCCGTTGCGCATCTTCTGGATTTCGGCATTCGTCAGTGCCAGCTCTTTACTCCACATGCAGCACTAATCCTTTCAGATACTCCCCTTCGGGATGATAGATATTGACCGGATGATCGGCCGGTTGAGTCAACTGATGCAGAATCCGCACAGAACGTCCCGATTGCGCCGCCGCACTGAACACAGCCAGCCGGAAATCGTTACGACTGACGACCTGCGAACAAGAAAAAGTAAACAGAAGACCGTTGGGACGAATCTTCTCAAACGCAAGCGCGTTGAGTTTGCGATACCCCTGCAAGGCATTGCGAAGCACGTCGCGATGCTTGGCGAATGCGGGAGGATCGAGGATAATCAGATCGTACGAGTCGCCCGCCCGGTCAAGGTAATCGAACGCGTCTTCGGCAAACGCTTCGTGACGCGAATCGTTCGGAAAGTTCAACGCCACGTTTTCTTTCGTCAGCGATATGGCTTTGGCCGAGCTGTCGACCGAATGCACGACCCGTGCGCCCCCCTGCATGGCGTATGCTGAAAATCCGCCCGTGTAACAAAACATATTCAGCACCGAGCGTTCCCGCGCATACTGTTCAACCAGCCGGCGATTCTCCCGCTGGTCGATAAAAAAGCCTGTCTTCTGCCCTTTCTCCCAGTCCACACGAAACTTCAGCCCGTTCTCGACGGCGATATGCGCTTCCGTCCGATGACCGCCGTACAGATACCCGTCCATCTGATCGAGACCGGCTTTATAAGGCAACGTCCCTTCCGACTTATAATAAATATGATGAAGAACCTCGCCGAGCACTTCACGCAGCACCTCCGCAATCTCCTTTCGTACATGGTGCATCCCTACGGAATGAGCCTGCATCACAGCCGTGTCGCCATACATATCGATCACGAGTCCGGGCAGGCGGTCACCCTCTCCGTAAACGAGGCGATACGTGTTGTTGTGGTCGCGGCCTGCCAGCCCGAGCATCCGACGCACCCGATAGGCCGTCTGTATCCGCTCCGTCCAAAACGCATGGTCGATCGTCACCGGCTTGAGCGAGAGCAAACGCACGGCGATGCTTCCGATCTGATAGTGCCCGATACCGAGAAAAGAACGCCCGGCACTATACACTTCGATCAAGTCGCCTTCACTCGGTTTCCCTTCGATATGAGCAATGGCCCCGGAAAAAATCCACGGATGGAAACGCAGCACGGATTCCTCTTTCTTCGGCTTCAGGTAGATTTTACAGTAAGTCATGATTCTTCGGATTTCAACAATTGATAGATGCGCAGACAAGCCCATGCGTCAAGCGCGGCATATTTCTGCTGGGCGTCCGTCAAAATATCGGCATCCCAGTTCGTGAGACGCGTACGTTTCGAAATTTTTTTCCCGAACAAAATCGCGTAAATTTTCTGCAAGCTCGCCTCTTCGATGCCGTACGAAGGCATGATTTTCTGCAAGTCGATAAAGCCCGCCGGCATCAGGTCTTTGACGCGCTCGCGCATCATGTGGAAGTCATCCGGCAGCGACAATCCGATTTTCGTGATCCGCTCGTTTTTCAGAAACGCGATCAGCGGTTCCGGGATGCCATCCAGATGATTAAGTCTGAAAAGATAACAGACATTCTCGGTCGAGAGTTGTATCAGCGCGACTTTGTGATGCTGATTTTTTTTGAAGCTCGGACGCGTTTCCGTATCAAATCCCACGCAGCGGCTTGCCGACAAGATACGAACAGCTTGTTCGACCTCCTCGAGACGATCAACGACGACGATGTGCCCCGGGAACGACTCCACAGGCAGCGTCGCAATTTCTTCTTTCGTAATCTTGGAAAGGTTCGGAGTATACGTCATACCGTTTCTTCTTCGGTCAGGTACATATCTTCGTTATACCGCACGGCATGAAGCGCTTTCAACGCATTGAGGAGCGATTGCCCCCAATACATCCGGAAATTCTCCGTGCAGAGCGCCAGCGACAGCCGCATCGTTTCTTCGTATCCCTGCCGGAAGAGCGAGACGAAATTGCCGAGGTCCTGATACAAGTCGGAGAGATTTTCGGAAATAAAAGCTGCAACAGGCATATCGCTGTATTGCATGTCAGACGTAAAAGTCTCCAGATAAGTGTCGTATTCGCCCAGCAACGCGGCGAGGCGCTCGCGGAGGGCATGATACGTCTCTTCCGTAACGAAGTGCGAGACTTCGGCATCGTCATCCGCCTCCGTTTCGGGCAGCAGTGTCGCTTTCAGATAAAGCAGAGGAAGCAGCTTGGTCGCCTTATCGACAAAGGCCGGCAAATCATGCCCGACGGATTCCATCCACGAGCAAAACTCGAACGCTACGGTAACGAATTCCAGCGTATTCTTGTCGTAAACCGGACTGCTTCCCCCGTCCATCGGATTATTGTTTTCCTTCGGTTGCAACGTTACCGCTTATTTTCTTGATCAATCCCTGCAACACGTTGCCCGGCCCGAGCTCGACGAAACGCGTGGCGCCGTCGGCCACCATGTTTTGCACGGTCTGGGTCCAGCGTACGGGCGAGGTAAGTTGAGCAACAAGGTTTTTACGGATCACATCCGGATCGGTTTGCGGACGGGCGTCCACATTTTGATAGACCGGACAAACAGGCTTATTGAACGCGGTCGATTCAATAGCCTCGGCCAGCTCGGCACGTGCCGGCTCCATCAGTGGCGAGTGGAATGCACCGCCTACCTTCAGCTTGAGCGCACGTTTCGCCCCGGCAGCCGTTAATTTCTCACATGCCGCATCGATACCGGCCATGCTTCCGGAGATTACGATCTGCCCCGGACAGTTATAATTGGCGCAGACCACGATTTCGTCCGTAATCTCAGCGCATATTTTTTCGGCTGTCTCGTCCGGCAGTCCGATCACGGCCGCCATCGTCGACGGCGCCAGCTCGCATGCCTTCTGCATGGCTTGCGCGCGTTTCGAAACCAGCTTCAAACCATCTTCAAACGACAACGCCTGCCCCGCTACGAGCGCCGAAAATTCACCTAAAGAATGTCCGGCCGTCATATCGGGTTGGAAGTCTGCTCCCAACGTACGGGCTAAAATGACCGAATGCAGGAAAATAGCCGGCTGAGTGACTTTTGTCTGTTTCAAATCCTCGTCCGTTCCGGCAAACATCAGGTCCGTAATACGGAATCCGAGCACGGCATTCGCCTGTTCAAAAAGCTCTTTAGCAAGATGGTTATGATCATAGAGATCTTTCCCCATTCCAACGAATTGTGCCCCCTGTCCGGGGAATACATACGCATTCATAAATCTTCTATTTTATTTTTTAGACGCCGCAAAAGTAATAAATTTAGTAAAAAGGATCGTCGAATCATTTTCAAATTGTACCTTTGCCTGGCAGACAAAACGAATTATTAACTTTATTTATTCATATATGAACCAGTTATTATTTTTGGGAAATTTAGGTACCGGTGAAATCATCATTATTGCCGTCCTCGTCTTATTGCTCTTCGGCGGGAAAAAGATTCCCGAACTGATGAAAGGGTTGGGCAAAGGCATTCGCAACTTTAAAGACGGAGTCAAAGGCATCGAAGACGATATCAATTTGAACGACACGAACACGACGAAATAAAAGCACCGAAATAAACATGTCACAGCAAAATGACGAAATGTCCTTCTGGGATCACCTGGAAGCGCTTCGATGGACTCTATTCCGCTGCATTTTAGCTCTTCTTGTTTTTACGATTGCTTCTTTCTCCATGATGCGTTATCTGTTCGATCATGTCATCATGGCTCCCTGCTACGGCGATTTTGCCACCTACCGACTGATGTGTAAAGTGACGTCGAGCGTATCGTTTCTGCCGGACTTCTGCGATCCGGCTTTTAAGGTAAACATCGTCAACATCAAACTGGCCACCCAGTTTTTTACGCACATGTCTTCCTCTTTCTGGCTGGCATTGCTTCTGACGTTTCCTTATCTGGTGTATGAGGTCTGGAAATTTATTCGCCCGGCACTCTACGAGAACGAGATGAAAAGCGTTCGCTGGGTTTTCTCGTTCGGTACCCTTATGTTTTTCATCGGATGCAGCGTAGGATATTTTATCGTATTCCCGATGACGCTCCGATTCTTGGCGACTTATGAGTTGAGTGCAGCTATCACGGAACAGGTTTCGCTCGAATCGTATATGGACAATTTCCTGATGATGATCTTCATCATGGGGATTGTTTTTGAGATGCCGTTGCTGTCGTGGCTGCTTTCGCAGATAGGTATTCTCAACCGCTCGTTCTTCCGTACCTATCGGCGTTATGCCATCGTGGGTCTGTTAGTGGCGGCGGCGTTTATTACGCCCAGTGGTGATCCGTTCACGTTGTCGCTTGTCTTCTTCCCCTTGTACGGCTTGTATGAGTTGAGCGCTTTCTTTGTAAAAAAAGCGCCGGAAGAAACGGAAGCGGAAGATGATTCGGACGAGTTGTTGTCAACCGTGTCTGCCGAAAAAGATTTATAATGTAATGATGAAGGAGAAAATCAAAGCTATCTTATCGAAAGCGATTGCCGGATACCGCAAAACCTCGGCATGGATGAGTCGCAAACTGAATCTGACGCCGAAGCGACGCGGATACCTGATCGTGACACTCTGGTCGTTGGCCGGGCTGTTTGTCTTTGCAAGCATCCTGATCTTTATAGCCATCGGCAAGGGAATGATCGGTTACGTTCCTCCCATCGAACAGTTGGAAAACCCTATCGACCGTTATGCGACACAGGTCATCTCGTCCGACGGCAAGATGCTGGGCAGCTATTCGTACGGAAAAGACAATCGCATCTATGTTAGCTATAACGATTTATCTCCCGACCTTGTCAAAGCGTTAATCGCAACGGAAGATGTGCGTTTTACGAAGCATTGCGGCATCGATGTGCGCGGTTTGTTTCGTGCTGTTGTCAAACGCGGCCTGCTGATGCAAAAAAGCGGCGGTGGAGGCAGTACGATCACACAGCAATTAGCCAAACAATTATTTTCTCCTCGTGTCGAAAATCTAAGCGAACGTTTGCTGCAAAAACCGATCGAATGGGTGATTGCCGTACGTCTGGAGCGCTATTACACGAAGGAAGAAATCATCAACATGTATCTGAACAAGTTCGATTTTCTTCACAACGCCGTAGGTATTCAGTCGGCTGCCCGTGTTTATTTCGGACAGACCCCGAAAACCTTGAAAGTAGAAGAGGCGGCGACACTCGTCGGGATGTGCAAAAATCCGTCGTATTATAATCCGGTTCGTCACAACGAACGCACGCGCAATCGCCGCAATACGGTGCTCCTTCAGATGAAGAAAGCCGGTTACCTCGATGCGGCCGCATGCGATTCGTTATGCGCTTTACCGCTCGAACTGCATTTCACGCGGATGGACCATAACGAAGGGCCGGCACGCTATTTTCGTGAATACCTCCGCCTGATGCTTACGGCTAAAAAGCCGGTACGTAGCGATTACGCGGCGTGGCAATCGCAGAAATTCTCGGACGATTCGCTGGCATGGGAAACGAACCCGTTGTATGGCTGGTGTCATAAAAACACAAAAACCAACGGCGAACCGTACAACATCTATACCGACGGACTGAAAGTCTATACGACCATCGATTCGCACATGCAGCAATATGCTGAAGAAGTCGTGGTCGAACATCTGAGCCAAACACTGCAACCGGCCTTTTTCAAGGAGAAGCAAGGACGTGAATATGCCCCCTTCTCTCAACGTGTTTCCAAAGAACAGCGGGAAGAAATGCTGACACGCGCCATGGTGCAGAGCGATCGCTACCGTATCTTAAAAAACGCCGGCAAATCCGACAACGAGATTAAAAAGAGTTTTGAAACGCCTGTCGATATGCAAGTATTCAGTTGGTCGGGAACGATCGATACCACCATGACACCGATGGACTCGATACGTTACTACAAAAGCTTCCTGCGTACGGCCTTTATGGCCATGGATCCGCGAACCGGATATGTAAAGGCCTACGTCGGCGGGATCGATTACAATTACTTCAAATACGACATGGTCTCGACCGGACGGCGTCAAATCGGATCGACCATGAAACCTTTCCTCTATTCTCTGGCTGTGATCGAAGGCGTTGATCCTTGCGATAAAATGCGCCATGTCCAACAAGTTCTCGTCGATGAAAACGGTAAAGAATGGGCTCCTAAGAATACAGGGGCTAAACATATCGGCGAAGAAGTGACCATCCAGTGGGGGCTGCAAAACTCATCGAACTGGGTAACGGCTTATCTGATGAAACAGCTCTCGCCCTATATGCTGGTACGCCTGTTGCGTTCATACGGTATGAAAGGACATATCGATCCGGTCGTTTCGATGTGTCTGGGTACACCCGATATTTCAGTCAGCGAAATGGTAAGCGGATACAGTGTTTTCCCTAATAAAGGAATTCGCGTCGAGCCGCTTTACGTGACCCGTATCGAAGATTCGTACGGCAACACGATCGCTTCGTTCTCCGCACAAGTCAACGAAGTACTGTCCGAAGAAGCCTCGTGCAAGATGATCGGGATGTTACGCAGCGTGGTAGATGGTGGTACAGGTAGTCGATTGCGCTTTCGGTATGGCGTACGTGCACCCATGGGTGGCAAAACAGGCACGACACAGAACAACTCCGACGGCTGGTTTATGGGATTTACGCCCAGCCTTGTGGCCGGATGCTGGGTAGGCGGTGAAGACCGTTCGATCCACTTCGACCGGATGAGTGAAGGGCAAGGCGCTTCGATGGCGTTACCTATTTTTGCTTTATTTATGCAGAAGGTGTATGCCGATAAAACATTGGGATATTCCGAAACGGAAAACTTTGATGTACCGTCGCAATATGCCGTATCGTGCGGTTCTTCAAAAGATAACAACAGTCGGGTAAACGAAGCAACCGGATTCGACGACTTTTTTAACTGATCGTTGTTCAAAACATCTTTATAAATTGTCTTTTTTCGGGGCTTCCGTCTGCCTAAAAACATGTACTTTTGATGCCCGAATTATCAAAACAAGACATGGCAGAAGGACAAAAGAAAAATGCGACGCGGAAGAAGCCCGCGGTCGTACAAGTTTCCGATGTGGGAAGATTACAACCGCAGGCTCGCGATCTCGAAGCGGCCATCCTCGGTGCGTTGATGCTTGAACAGGATGCATTCTTCAAAGTAAATGAGATACTTAAACCCGAAAGTTTTTATGAAAAAGCCCACGAGCTGATTTATCAGGCGATTTTAGATTTAGCCGCCCGTCAGCAACCCATCGATATGCTGACCGTTGTGGAGCAGTTGAAGAAAAACGGCGATTTGGAAACCGTCGGAGGACCGCTCTACATCTCGCGCTTAACAGAAAATATAGCCAGTACGGCACACTTAGAATATCATTCGCAGATCGTCGCACAGAAATATCTGGCACGTGAATTGATCCGCTATACCGGCCTGATTCAAGGGAAAGCCTTCGATGAGACCGTCGAAGTCAGAGAACTGATGCAAGAGGCAGAAGGCGAACTTTTCAGAATTTCACAGCAAAATATTAAGAACGAAGCGATTCAAATCAATCCGGTGATCAAGCAAGCCCGCGAGTTATTGGAGAAAGCGGCTAACCGGAAAGAAGGATTGAGCGGTTCGCCCAGCGGCTTCACATACTTAGATAAAATCACATCAGGCTGGCAAAATTCCGATTTGGTGATTATTGCAGCCCGTCCGGCGATGGGAAAGACGGCTTTTGTGCTTT
This sequence comes from Tannerella forsythia, assembly GCF_003860135.1. GTDB lineage: Bacteria > Bacteroidota > Bacteroidia > Bacteroidales > Tannerellaceae > Tannerella > Tannerella forsythia_A. The sequence continues at coordinate 11,479 of NZ_RQYN01000048.1, read as the reverse complement.
CGATGGCCAAAAACATGGCGCTTAATTTCAACATTCCCGTTGCGATGTTCTCGCTTGAAATGAGTAATGTCCAGCTTGTGAACCGTCTGATCGTAAATGTATGTGAATTGTCCGGCGAAAAAATCAAAAGCGGAAGACTGGAAAAATACGAATGGGAGCAGCTCGAATATAAAATCAAAGATTTGTACGATGCCCCGATTTATGTCGACGATACTCCCAGTCTTTCCATCTTCGAGCTACGTACCAAAGCGCGACGTTTAGTTCGTGAACATAAGATCAAATGCATCTTTATCGATTACCTTCAGCTGATGAACGCCAGCGGCATGAACTTCGGTAGCCGTGAGCAGGAAGTGAGCACCATCTCCCGATCATTGAAGGCACTGGCCAAGGAACTCAATATTCCGATAATTGCCCTTTCGCAGTTGAACCGTGGGGTCGAATCGCGTCAGGGAATCGAAGGAAAACGCCCGCAGTTGGCCGACTTGCGTGAGTCGGGTGCTATCGAGCAGGATGCCGATATGGTATGCTTCATCCATCGGCCGGAATATTACAAAATCTTTGAAGACGAGAAAGGAAACGATTTGCGCGGGCTGGCCGAAATCATCGTCGCGAAACACCGTAACGGTGCCACAGGCGATGTCCGTCTGCGTTTCAAAAGTGAGTTTGCGAAATTTATGAATCTGGACGAAGATCTGGCGACAAAAGAATATGCGTCGAGCATGAACCAGCTCGATCATACGGGAGATGAAAACGAGAGGTCTCCTTTCGCACCGAATGTCGAAGACTTTCTTTCAGTGCAATCGGAGAGCCCCTATCCCTTCTGACCGGGTTGAGGCTAAGCCTCAACCGGCCGGAGTGACCTTCACGGTACGGAACTGAATCAGGCCACCTTCGCTTTGCAGACCGATGTATCCTGCTTTCACATTGCTCGTTCCGGTGTTCTGCAAGAGATCGTTAATGTACACCTTGATCGCTCCGTCTTTGACTTCAATCTTCGCCTTGTTCCATTCTCCGACAGGTTTTTCGTTCGAGTCGGCGCGTTTCTTAACGACCGGAAATTTCGGACGCTCTTCCCCTGCCGGTTGTTTATACTCTGCGAGATCAGCGCCTTCGAGCAGAATAAAGTCGCCGGCATCACCGGCATGCAACTGACATTCGATACCGTTCGGGAACGGAGTCTTCGGATCGCTAATCATCAGAAAAATGCCGCTGTTCGAAGCCTTGTCGACCCACGCCCATTCGACTTCCAACGTAAAGTCGGTATACTTCTTTTTCGTGTACATATAGCCGAACGGATTGCCCTGGATGAGGATCACACCGTCCTGCACGGAAAACACGTCTTCGGCCGGTGTATTTCCGTCAGCCACTACAAAGTTCCAGTTCGACAAGTCCTTGCCGTTGAACAGATCTTCCGTTTGTGCATGACCGCTTCCTGCCGTCATACACGCCGCCACGATGGCGGACAGCAAAAAAATTCTACGTTTCATGATACAATAAATATAAAATGGTGATGACACGACAGCAGGTCATTTGACCAGCTGCCTGTATCTGATTCGCTTCGGTTCGGTAAAGCCTACCTGCTTACGCTTATATTCTTCGTAATCCGAATAACTGCCTTCGTAAAACACGACCTCGGAGTTCCCTTCGAACGAAAGGATATGCGTGCAGATTCGATCGAGGAACCAACGGTCGTGCGAGATCACAACGGCACAGCCGGCAAAGTTCTCCAAGCCTTCTTCCAACGCGCGAAGCGTATTCACGTCGATATCGTTCGTCGGCTCGTCGAGCAGCAACACATTGGCTTCGGCTTTCAGGGCAAGGGCCAGATGCAGTCGGTTGCGTTCACCGCCCGACAGTACGCCGCACAGCTTCTCCTGATCGGCTCCGGCAAAATTGAATCGGGAAAGATAAGCTCTCGAATTGATTTCTTTTCCACCGACACGTATAAAGTCATTTCCGCCTGAGACCACCTGATACACGGATTTATTCGGATCAATATCCTTATGAGTCTGATCGACGTATCCGACTTTAACCGTTTCACCGACTTCAAACTCTCCCTTATCGATGGCCTCCTGCCCCATAATCATCTTAAAAAGAGTCGTCTTTCCGGCACCGTTCGGCCCGATAACTCCCACGATACCGTTAGGCGGCAGCATGAAGTTGAGATTATCGAACAGTAATTTATCACCGAACGCTTTGGCAACATCATGCGCTTCGATCACCTTATTCCCCAAACGAGGGCCGTTCGGAATAAATATTTCGAGCTTCGTTTCACGCTCTTTCTGGTCTTCGTTGAGTAACGATTCATAAGAGTTTAGACGCGCTTTGCCTTTTGCCTGACGGGCCTTCGGCGCCATGCGTATCCATTCCAACTCGCGTTCGAGCGTCTTCCGACGTTTGCTCGCTTGCTTCTCCTCCTGCGCCATACGTTGTGTCTTCTGATCGAGCCACGACGAGTAATTGCCTTTCCACGGAATTCCTTCGCCTCGGTCGAGTTCGAGAATCCAGCCGGCCACATGGTCGAGGAAATAACGGTCGTGCGTGATGCAAATCACCGTGCCTGCGTATTGTTGCAGGTGTTGTTCAAGCCAGTCGATCGATTCGGCGTCGAGGTGGTTCGTCGGCTCATCGAGCAAAAGCACATCGGGCTGTTGTAACAGCAGACGGCACAACGCCACACGGCGGCGCTCACCTCCTGACAGCGTATCGACCACCTGATCTTCGGGCGGACAGCGTAAGGCGTCCATCGCACGTTCGAGTTTACTATCGAGATTCCATGCGTCCATCGCATCGATCTTATCCTGAAGCTCCGCCTGACGATTCATCAGCGCCTCCATCTTATCCGGGTTTTCAAGCACCTCCGGATCTCCGAATTTCTCATTTACCTCTTCAAACTCTTTCAGCAAGTCGACCGTTTCCTGCACCCCCTCCTGTACAATTTCTTTGACGGTCTTACCGGCTTCGAGGTGCGGGTCTTGCTCCAGATAACCGACGGTATAACCGGGTGAAAAAACGACCTCGCCCAGAAAGTCTTTATCCAGCCCGGCAATAATTTTCAACAACGTCGATTTCCCGGAACCGTTCAAACCGATAATTCCGATTTTGGCTCCGTAAAAAAACGAAAGGTAAATGTTCTTCAGCACTTGTTTTTGCGGTGGGAAAATCTTGCTCACTCCCACCATCGAAAAAATAATTTTCTTGTCGTCAGCCATTTTTTTAGCAGTATTATTATATGATAGGGCAAAGATAGAAAAAGTTTCCGAATAAGATGAGAGCACACAAGTGAGATACGATAGAGATACGTTATCCTATCATTTCTTGAAGTTCAAGATAATATATATTTTGACTATTTTCTACGCTTTTTCCACCTTCATTATGGTGCTATATGAAAATAAATCAATATTTTTGTGCGACTTTTTCGAAAAACAGAAAAAAGACAGAGGCCAATTAGTAGAATGACAGACAGTAGAAAAATTAAACGAGCGTTAGTCTCGGTTTATCATAAAGACGGATTAGACGATATTTTAAAAAAGCTTCACCATGAAGGGGTCGAATTTGTATCAACGGGCGGTACGCAAGGTTTTATTGAGTCGTTAGGACTTCCTTGCGAAGCGGTAGAGACTCTGACAGGCTATCCTTCCATTCTGGGCGGACGCGTAAAGACGCTTCATCCTAAAATATTGGGAGGCATTCTGGCGCGTCGTGAACAGGAAGAAGACCGTCAACAACTTTCACAATACGAAATACCAAGTATCGACCTGGTGATCGTAGACTTGTATCCGTTCGAAGAAACGGTGGCATCGGGAGCCGATGCAGAAGCGATTATCGAAAAGATCGACATCGGCGGTATTTCGCTGATTCGCGGGGCTGCGAAGAACTTCCTAGATGTAGTCATTATTGCTTCCAAAGCACAATATAAACCGTTCATGCACCTGCTCGACGAGAAAGGAGCGCAAACGACGCTCGAAGACAGACGATGGTTTGCCAAAGAAGCCTTTGCCGTTTCATCCGCTTACGACACGGCCATCTTCCGTTACTTCGACGGAGACGAATATTCAGCGTTCCGAGGCGCTTTCGATGAGGCCAAACCGATGCGTTACGGTGAGAATCCGCATCAGAAAGGAGTATTTGTCGGAAAATTCGACGCGTTATTCGATCAGTTGCACGGCAAAGAGATTTCATATAACAATCTGTTGGACATCGATGCAGCCGTATCCCTCATCGACGAATTTGACGAACCGACTTTCGCCATCCTCAAACACACGAATGCGTGTGGCGTAGCCTCACGCCCGATCCTGCTTCAGGCATGGACGGATGCGCTGGCCGGCGATCCCGTTTCGGCTTTCGGAGGTATCCTCGTGACGAACGAAGTGATCGACCGCGAAACGGCCGAAGAGATCAACAAAATTTTCTTCGAAGTCATTATTGCGCCCGATTACATGACGGATGCACTTGACATACTGAAACAGAAAAAAAACCGCATCATTCTGCTGCGGAAACAAAAAGAACAGCGAACAGAACAATTCCGCTCGCTATTGAACGGTGTACTCATACAGGACCGTGACCTGAGCATTCAGACGGAAGCAGACCTCGAACCGCTGACCAACGGGACACCGGACGAACGGGAAAAATCAGACCTCTTGTTTGCCAACAAAATCGTGAAGCATAGCAAATCGAATGCCATCACGCTAGTTAAGAACAAGCAGCTTTGTGCCAACGGCGCGGGGCAGACTTCGCGCGTAGACGCGTTGAAACAGGCGATTGAGAAAGCGAAGCATTTCGGCTTCGACTTGCAAGGCGCCGTCATGGCTTCGGACGCCTTTTTCCCCTTCCCCGACTGCGTGGAAATTGCGGACAAAGCCGGCATCACTGCGGTAATACAACCCGGAGGATCGGTCAACGACCACCTCTCCGTTGAGTATTGCAATGCACATGAAATGAAAATGGTGAAGACCGGTGTCCGCCATTTCAAACATTAAAAATAACATTTACAAAGACATTAAAAAGATAACGAGATATGGGATTATTCTCTTTCACACAGGAAATAGCCGTCGATCTGGGAACAGCCAATACCATCATTGTTTGCGACGGTAAAATTGTAGTGGATGCGCCTTCCGTTGTCGCGCTGGACCGCCGGACCGACAAGGTGCTCGCCGTCGGTGAAACGGCACGACAGATGCACGGAAAGACGCACGAAAACATACGGACGGTTCGTCCGTTGCGCGACGGAGTGATCGCCGACTTTTACGCCGCCGAGCAGATGATCCGCGGCATGATCAAAATGATCAAGTTCAAAAACCGCTGGTTTTCTCCGCCGCTCCGCATCGTTGTATGTATTCCTTCGGGCAGTACGGAAGTGGAAATTCGCGCCGTACGCGACTCGTCCGAGCGCGCCAGCGCACGTGACGTGTATATGATTTACGAACCGATGGCCGCCGCCTTGGGTATCGGAATCGATGTGGAAGCCCCCGAAGGCAACATGATCGTCGATATAGGCGGTGGAACGACGGAAATCGCCGTGATCTCGCTGGGCGGAATCGTATCGAACAAATCGATACGCATAGCCGGCGACGACCTGACGGCCGACATTATGGAATACATGCGTCGCCAGCACAATATGAAAGTGGGAGAAAGTACAGCCGAAATGATCAAAATCAACGTCGGTTCGGTCTTGACATCGCTCGAAAACCCACCCGAAGATTTTGTGGTGCACGGTCCCAACCAGATGACCGCTCTGCCGATGGAAGTGCCGATCTCGTATCAGGAGATTGCCCACTGCCTCGACAAATCCATCTCGAAGATGGAAGCAGCCATCCTGAGCGCGTTGGAACAGACGCCCCCCGAACTGTATGCCGATATTGTGCGTAACGGTATCTATCTGGCCGGCGGAGGCGCATTGATGAGAGGACTCGACAAACGATTGACGGATAAGATCAATATTCCTTTCCATGTAGCAGACGACCCGTTGCACGCCGTGGCCAAAGGAACCGGTATCGCATTGAAAAATATAGATAAATTCAAATTCCTCATTAAATAAACACGTTCGGGAATGCCGCCTATCCGGCATACCTGAACTGCTGAGACGTACGGACGAATACTTGTTTCGACTATGCAGAAGTTGCTTGAATTCCTGATCGGAAAAAGGCATTGGATTTTATTCTTTCTACTCGAAATCGTTTCGTGTATGCTTTTGTATCATAACCATGCGTACCAGCGAAACCTGATGTTCAGCTCATCGAGTACGATGATCGGTCATATTCTGTCGGTTTCCGGCTCGGCCAAATCGTACATGGGGCTGCGCGAGGAGAATAATGCCTTGTTCGAGCAAAACGGTCAGCTGGAATTACAAGTCATGGAGCTGCAACAGGAAATCGACCTGCTGAAGGCACACGCGCTCTCGTACGACAGTTTGTTTACCGACTCGGTCGCGCTGCCTTATCATTACGTTACGGCCGAGATCGTGAACAACTGTATCGCCGGTTTATCGAACTACATCACCATCAACAAAGGATCGCGCGATGGGGTGAAACCTGACATGGGAGTTGTCTCCACGCGGGGCATCGTCGGTGTCGTTTCGACAGTAAACGAACATTTTTCGGTTGTCATCCCTTTGTTAAACCCGAAACTAAGAATCAGCAGTAAACTGCAGCGAGGAAGTTTTTATGGTTCGCTTTCATGGGACGGTCGCGACGCGCGATATGCCTATCTCGAAGAATTACCGAGGCACGCGGTGTTTGAAGAAGGGGATACCGTGGTGACAAGCGGTTATTCGGCCGTATTTCCCCCCGGTGTGATGATCGGTACGGTAGCCGAGTTTGACGAAAAGCGTGATTATACGTTCTACTCGTTAAAAGTGAAACTGGCGACTGACTTTATGACATTGAAAACCGTCCGAGTCATTCGGAACGATTCTCAACAGGAGCAGTTGGAGGTGGAAAAGGAGGCACGCAAGAATGATTAAAAACCTGTTTAGAATATCGGTAAGTTTCATTGTCTTCGTGGCATTGCAGGTGTTGGTATTGAATCATATCCATCTGTTTCATCTCGTCACGCCATTTCTGTATCTCTATATCATTCTTAAGATTCCTCTTAGTCTCACACGGGCACAAGTGCTTTGGGTGGCTTTCCTGACGGGGCTAACGATCGATATTTTTTCCAATACGCTGGGTATGCATGCTGCCGCCTGCACACTGATCGGGTTGATACGAAATCCGCTGCTTAGAGCCATGCTCGATCGCGATATTGTAGAAGACGCTTCTCCTTCCTATACTTCCATAGGAGCCGTTTCTTTCATGAAATACACGTTCGGGACAGTACTTATCCATCATCTGACGTTATTTCTGATCGAATCCGTTTCGCTGTTCGACCCACTATATCTTTCGCTACGCATTGTATCGAGTGTCGTGCTGACGTCGTTCTGCATCTTTATTGTCGAAACATTCAATCTCGGTGGGCGAAGTGGAGAATCCTAAAACGAAATACGCATACGAAATCCGCCGCTTTATCATCATTGGGGGAGTTATATTTGTGATTTTAATCTATGTCGTGCGGTTGTTCTTCCTCCAGCTTGTCAATGTGGAATACAAGGCTTCGGCCGATAACAATGCTTTCCTGAAAAAAACGCTTTACCCCGCGCGAGGGGTGATTTACGACCGGAACGACAAGTTGCTCGTCTACAATCAGCCGGCCTACGACGTGATGCTCATCATGCGCGAGATACAACCATTCGACACGCTCGACTTCTGCCGTACGGTAGGTATTACGAAAGAGATTTTCGACAAGCGCATTGCCGACATCAAGAACCGGGCGCTGAACCCGGGATATTCGTCGTACGTTCCGCAAGTATTCATGAATCAGCTTTCGACGAACGAATACGGTATCTTACAAGAGAAACTCTACAAGTTTCCGGGCTTTTACATTCAGAACCGTACCGTCAGAGAGTACACTTACCCCAACGCCGCTTTGCTGCTGGGCAACATCGGCGAGGTAAACCGTCGCGACATTCGGGCCGACGATTATTATGTACAGGGTGATTATGCGGGTCGTGCCGGAGTAGAACGTTCGTACGAGAAAGTGCTGCGAGGCGAAAAAGGGGTGGAGATCCTGCTGCGTGATGCGCACGGGCGCATCAAAGGACGTTACGAAGAAGGGCTGCACGACATGGCTCCCGTTTCGGGAAAAAACCTGAAACTGTCGATCGACATCGAGCTGCAAATCTATGCCGAGCAATTGCTGCATAACAAACTCGGGAGCATCGTCATGATCGAACCGTCTACGGGCGAAGTGCTTTGCCTGGCCACGTCGCCGAGTTACGATCCGAATCTGCTCGTCGGACGGCAACGCGGCAAGAACCATCTGCTGCTGGAAAACGATCCGCTGAAACCGCTCTTCGACCGTTCCATCATGGGAACTTATCCGCCCGGCTCGACCTTTAAGACGACGCAGGGGCTGACTTTCCTGCAAGAGGGCGTCATCACGCCGGAACGGATGTATAGTTGTGCCCGCGGATACACGTTCCGAGGCGGTAAACCGGCTTGCCACGGGCACGGATCGCCTCTGGCACTGGTGCCGGCCATCGCCACCTCGTGCAACTCGTATTTCTGCTGGGGACTGCACGACATGCTCGACAGTCGCAAACGCTACCCCACGGTGCAAGACGCCTTCGAGAAATGGAAAGGATACATGGTTTCGATGGGCTTCGGCTATCAGCTCGGTATCGATCTGCCAAGCGAACAGCGCGGTTACATCCCCAACAGTAAGGTATACGACAAGTATTACAGAGGACGCTGGAACTCAAGTACGATTATCTCCATCGCTATCGGCCAGGGAGAAATCCTGACCACCCCGTTGCAAATATGCAACCTAGCCTCGACAATTGCCAACCGCGGCTACTACATCGTGCCGCATGTGGTAAAGGAAATTGAAGATACCGCGTTGGATTCGATCTACACGAACAGGAAACAGACCTTGGTAGACACGAAACATTACGAGGTGATCGCGCAAGGCATGCGTGCCGCCGTAGTGGGAGGTACGTGCCGCGGGTTGAACATAAAGGATGTGGAGGTGTGCGGCAAAACGGGTACAGCCGAGAACCCGCACGGCAAAGATCACTCGGCCTGCATGGCGTTCGCGCCTTACCACGAACCGAAGGTGGCCATTGCCGTCTACGTTGAGAACGGAGGCTTCGGAGCTACCATCGCCGTGCCGATGGCGCGGTTGATGCTCGAGCGATATTTCTACGGCGAGGTAACGCCCGAGAGCAAAGGAATGTATGAAGACCGGATTTTAAACACTGTTATTTTACCAAGCCATGTACCATAGGAAAACAAGCGTATGGAAGTCGGTAGACTGGCTGACGATCTTACTGTATCTCTTGATGGTCGTTGCCGGATGGTTCAGCATCTGCGGGGCGAGCTATGAATATAATTCGGCAGGCTTGTTCGACCCGGCCGGACGTCCCGGATCGCAGCTCATCTGGATGGGGACGGCGCTGGCGGTGATCTTCGTCATTCTGATGCTCGACAAAGATTTCTTCGAGACTTTCTCCTATCCGATCTACGGGGCTGTCTTTCTGCTTCTGGTCGCCACGATCTTTCTGGCGCCCGACATCAAAGGTTCGCGCTCGTGGCTAGTGCTCGGGCCGTTGCGCATTCAGCCGGCCGAATTTGCCAAGTTCGCCACGGCGCTGGCCGTGGCCAAGCTGATGAACTCGTACAATTTCAACCTTTTCACGTTCCGCAATTTCTCACTTGTCCTGCTGCTTATTCTGGCGCCGATGGCGTGCGTCGTGATGCAGAAAGAGACGGGCACGGCGCTCGTCTTTCTGGCCTTCGGGCTAATGCTCTACCGCGAAGGCATGTCGGGGTATATTTTGCTGGCCAGTGTCTGCGCGGTGACGTTCTTCGTCATCGTCATGAAATATAATGACATGATGCTGGGCATAACGCCCGTGGGCGAGTTGATTGTCGCGAGCCTGACACTTGTCATCACACTTTTTCTGGTGCTGTATCTGCGCCGCGACAGGCTGGCGGTACGTATCATGCTGTATGTGCTAGGCGCGGCGTTGGCCGGCGGACTGCTCGTATCGCTCTACCAGCCCATCAATTTCGTATGGGTCATTGTCGGAGTCATCGGGGTTATCGTACTGATGCTGATTTTCCTTTCGCTCAAAAATCTGGCATGGTCATACGCGCTGATCGCACTGTTTGCCGTGGCCTCGATCGGTTTTATGCTCTCGGTCGATTACGTATTCAACGATATGCTCGAGCCTCACCAGCAACAGCGCATCCGCGTATCGCTCGGGTTGGAAGACGATCCGGGCGGGGCGGGCTACAACGTGAACCAGTCGAAAATTGCCATCGGCTCGGGCGGATTGCTGGGTAAAGGATTCCTGAACGGCACGCAGACGAAGCTGAAATACGTGCCGGAACAAGATACCGATTTTATCTTCTGTACGGTGGGCGAAGAGTTCGGGTTTGTCGGTTCCATCTGTGTGTTGTTTCTTTTCGGGGCGATGATCATCCGGCTGGTAAGCCTGGCCGAACGACAAGACACAAGGTTCGGCCGCGTCTACGGCTATTGTGTGGCTTCCGTCTTTTTCTTCCATTTAGTCATTAACATCGGCATGGTACTCGGCCTGACGCCCGTAATCGGCATCCCGCTACCGTTCTTCAGTTACGGAGGTTCGTCGCTTTGGGGGTTCACCATACTCCTTTTTATCTTCCTGCGCATCGACGCCGCGCGACGCGAAGGATAAGTCCCCGAACGAGCGGGACTCCCTTCTTACCCGGCACTTCCGCCACGTGATATTCTCGGCTTCCTACCGCCGCAACACATCGGGACGGATTTCTTCGATCGGATAAATCATTCCCACACGCTTGTACTGACCCTCCAAATTCATAGCGACTTCTCCGTTCAGGCTGCGAACGTCCTCATACATTACTCCTCCCGAACGACCGTAATTTAACCCTATGTAAAACTGTCCCTCGCACGTGAACAGCTCGATCGAAACCCTTGCATCGCGACCACTAAGATCCTTATACTTTCCATTCTCCGCATCGGTCATGATTTTACCCATCCACGGATAAGCCTTGCTCCATACGCTTTCATACACTTTCTCGTCTCTACTGCACGAAGCAGCCAACAGACAGAGTACGAATAACATCATTCCTACTTTTTTCATGATATACCTCTTTTTATGAATGAATAATGATGGAAAGATAAGGAATATATCCCACACTCAGCTCTTTTTTATACATTATATAATCCCAGATTCCGCGATAGAAAAAATCTCAAATAATTATCCGTATTTATACCTAAACTCATTTTTATAGGTTACGCAAGCTACGAGCAATCTTCCAAAGAGAGCTTCTCCCCCATATTTGCGATTAAACTTGTAACAGAAGGTATTGTTAAATATATATAGCTATTTCATTGTTTAGTTTTAGAAAAAGTAATTTTAGGGATTTTTCTATCATAT
>NZ_RQYN01000047.1 GCF_003860135.1 Tannerella forsythia | reverse complement strand
GTAGATACTCCCATCCTATTCTCCAAATATTTTTACAGGTTTTTTTTGAGAAAAATCGCAAATAGTTGAAAATCAGAGAAATAAAACGAAAACGAGAGCATACATTAATATATATAATATAGAAATGCCCACTTTTATTTCTGACCGGACAAGGTTTGGTAGAGGAAACGCTTGATGCTTTTTTTCGGCGTTTTCTCGAATTCCGTCGGATAAAGTTCGATCCGGGAGATGCGCTCATAAGGAGCCAAAAGCTTATTGACCTCAATCCGATTTTGCTCCATGATAGCCGGAAGGTCGCTATGTTGCAACACGGTAGTATCGACCGAATCGTAATCCGGATAGACGAGTGCCACGATTTTACCGTCCTGCTCAAGCACCAGACTCTCCATCACAAAAGGCATATTATTAAGTTTCGATTCCAATTCTTCGGGATAGATATTCTGGCCGTTTGAGCTTAATATCATCGTCTTACTTCGCCCCCTGATAAAAATGCGCTTTTCCGAGTCAATCGTTCCCATATCGCCGGTTCGAAGCCAACCATCTTCGGTAAAGGTATTGGCGGTCGCTTCATCGTTTTTGAAATAGCCTAACATGACATTCTCGCCACGTACCTGTATCTCTCCGACCTCATGATACGGGTCGGGTGAATCGATACGGACATCCATAATATCCTTCAGGACATGTCCGCACGAAGTAGGCTCGAAAACCCGATGATTCGAATAGCTGATCAGTGGGCCGCACTCTGTCATCCCATAACCGATGGTTACCGGAAATTTGATCTTGCAAAGGAAATCGGTCACTTCCTGATTCATGGCCGCTCCTCCGACAATGACTTCGCAAAACCGTCCTCCCAGTGTATCGGTCAGACGTTTATTGATCTGCGAATAAATCCGGTTGGCCAACAATGGTACACTCAGCGCCATCTTCATCGAGCGTTTGTTGAGCTGCGGCAGGATGACGTTCTTATATATTTTCTCAAGAATGAGCGGAACAGTAATAATAAGGTTCGGTCTTACGTCTTGAAAAGCCTTGAGAAGCACCTTGGGCGAAGGCAGCTTACCGAGTATATGTACATGTGCTCCAACAGCCATCGGGGTAAGCAAGTTGAAGGCACAGCTATATGCATGAGCCAAGGGAAGGAAGCACAATTCGTTATCTCCGCGAAACATCAGATTCAGCGTTTGAGCGTACGTTACGTTGCCTGCCAGGTTATTCCCCGTCAGCATCACGCCTTTGCTGAACCCGGTCGTTCCGGACGTATAGTTGATCTCGACCAGTTCTTCGTTGCCGACTTCGGCATAACGGATATCTTCTTTCGTGAAGCCGTCCGGATACTTCTTGGCCATCAACGCATCCACATCTTCGCGACGTAACCGCGAAGGCATACCTTCACGACGCAAAACACAGTGGAAATCGGTTAATGAGAAAGCGACTTGCACATCCGGAATCTTTTCCTCTTCGAGTGTGTCCCAGATACGGTCGGAGACAAACAGGACGACTGACTCGGAATGATTGATAATATGGTGAATATCGTTCGGATTAAAGTCTTGCAAAATCGGAACGATCACGGCACCATATGTAATCACAGCCATGTAGGCAATACACCAGTGCGCGCAATCTTTCCCGACAAGTGCCACTTTATCTCCTTGCTCTACATGACATTGCTCAAGTACCAAGTGCAGCCGTGCAATCTCTTGGGCGACATCGCGGAAGTGAAACACCTGATCGGCTCCATAGTCGGACACCGACGGCAGATCCCAGTTTTCTCGAAAACTCGTTTCGTATAATTTGATAAAATTCTCCTTAATCATCACGTTGCCATTTATTTCTGTTCAGGGGTGCAAAAGTAAACAAAATTACGCAGAAACAATGTGGGGCGAAGCATCTGAAAAGAGCGTCCGGGCGCTTTTGTCGTTCTTGGAAAATCTTCTACCTTTGCGGTTTCATACAATAACAAGGGGAGATGATTGACGAAGCGGTTTTTGAAAACAAGAAAGCGGCCTACTATACGTTAGGCTGCAAGCTCAATTTTGCGGAAACCTCGACGATCGGGAAAGAACTGGCCGCACACGGGATTCGGAAGGTCCGAAACGGGGAGCAAGCCGATATATGCGTCATCAACACCTGCTCGGTGACGGAGCTGGCCGACAAGAAATGTCGCCAGTTGATTCGGCGGGTACGCAAACAACACCCCGGCGCCTTTGTAGTAGTCACCGGATGTTACGCCCAATTAAAGCCCGAAGAAGTATCGCAGATAGACCATGTGGATATGGTTTTGGGAGCCGAGCAGAAGGGCGACGTAATCCGCTATCTGAACGAATGGACGGAAGAGAAAAAAGTAGTCACGTCGGAGACGAAGAGCATCCGCACGTTTACGCCTTCGTGTTCGTCGGGCGATCGCACGCGTCATTTTCTGAAAGTGCAGGACGGATGCGACTATTTCTGCTCTTTCTGCACGATTCCGTTCGCGCGCGGACGCAGCCGGAACGGCAAGATCGCCGACCTCGTCGCGCAGGCCGAACAAGTGGTACGCGAAGGCGGGAAGGAGATCGTACTGACCGGTGTGAATATCGGCGATTTCGGGAAGAGCACGAACGAAACGTTTTCAGACTTGATTCGCGCGCTCGACGAGGTGGAGGGTATCGCACGTTACCGCATTTCGTCGATCGAGCCGAACCTGATTACGGACGAGATCATCGAGTTCGCCGCTACCAGCAAACGTTTTATGCCACATTTCCATATCCCGCTGCAAAGCGGAAGCGACGAAGTACTGAAACTGATGCGCCGGCGTTACGACACGGCGCTGTTCCGTCAGCGAGTGGAGCGCATCAAGTCGTTGATGCCGCACGCGTTTATCGGCGTAGACGTGATCGTGGGAACGCGGGGCGAGACGGACGCTTATTTCGAGGCGTGCCGGGAGTTTCTGGAGTCGTTACCGGTTTCACAACTGCACGTATTCAGCTACTCGGAGCGTGCCGGCACGCAGGCGCTGAAAATCACGCCGGTCGTATCGCCCGAAGTGAAACATGCGCGCAGCAAACAGTTGCTCGATTTGTCCGACCGCAAGCTCAGCGAGTTTTACGAGGCACACATCGGCACGACGGCCGAAGTACTCTTCGAACATGCCCGCAAAGGCAACCGCATGTACGGATTCACGGCAAACTACATCAAAACGGAAGCGCCCTACGACGCGGCGCTGGTTAATCGCATCATCCCCCTCAAACTGGAAGGGTGGAACGCGGATAACACGGCGTTAACGGCAACCCTCATCGGCTGATCGTCATGGGAAACCGCATTTTATACGCACTGCTATCCATCTGGGTAAAAGCCTGCGCGCTGCTCCCGATGGATGTTTTATATGTGTTTTCCGACGCGTTGTCGTTTATCATTTACCGCGTCGCGCGGTATCGGCTGAAGGTGGTTCGGCGCAACATGCGTCATGCCTTCCCGGACAAGACGGAGCAAGAGCGGCGGGAGCTGGAACGACGGTTTTACCGCCATTTCGCCGACTACATCGTCGAGACGATTAAGTTGGCGGGCATCTCGCACGAGGAGCTTCTCCGTCGGTCGCACTTGTCGAATCCCGAAATGGTTCAGCCGCTTTTGGCACAAGGTCACACAAGCCTGATCCTTGTGATGGGACATTACGGCAACTGGGAATGGTTCACCGGATTTCCGTCGTGCTTCGGCGGAAATTTGAATGTTTACCAAATCTATCGTCCGCTCAATAACAAGGCGTTCGACAAACTGTTCATTTTTCTGCGCACACGCTTCGGGGCTTTCGGCATCAAGAAAAAAGAGGTGGTGCGCGAAGTGGTCCGCCTCACCCGCGAGAAACGACCGAGTCTTTTCGTCTTTATTGCCGACCAAACGCCGAGCCGTGCCAACCTGCATTACTGGACGACATTTCTGAATCAGGAATCGGCCATGCTGACGGGGCCGGAACGTCTGGCCGTCAAACTCAATGTGCCGGTGATTTATGCCGACGTCAGACAGGAGAGGCGCGGACATTACACGGTCGATTTTCAGTTGATCACCGATCGCCCGAGAGCGTTGCCGGAGAACCAAATCACCGAAGACTATACGCGCCGCATGGAACAGACCATCCTGCGCGACCCGGCGAACTGGCTCTGGACACACAAACGGTGGAAATATAAGAAAGTGAAAAGTGAAAAGTGAAGAGTGAAGAGTGAAAAGTGAAAAGTGAAAAGTGAAAAGTGAAGAGTGAAAAGTGAAGAGTGAAGAGTGAAAAGTGAAGAGTGAAGAGTGAAAAGTGAAGAGTGAAAAAGTAGCAAAGGAGTCAAGTAGTCAGAGTACTAAAGAATAACAATTGACAATTAACCATTGACAATTAACAATTAACAATTAAAACGCTGAAAACTGAATAATGAAAGTAGCAGTCATCATCTTAAACTGGAACGGGCGAAAGCTGATGGAGAAGTTTTTGCCGTCGGTACTGAAACATACGCCGAGCGAAACGGCCGAAATTATCGTAGCGGACAATCGTTCGACCGACGATTCCGTGGCCATGCTCCAAGCGCGGTTCCCGTCCGTGCGGGTGATCGTCTTAGACCGGAACTATGGTTTTGCCGAAGGATATAACCGCGCGATCGAACAAGTAGACTCGAAGTATACGGTACTGCTCAACAGCGATGTAGAGGTTACGCCTCACTGGTTGGACGCGCCGCTCGACGCGATGGAGAGAGACGCCCGCATCGCCGGCGTGCAGCCGAAAATTCTCTCGGAACGCAACCGCTCGTCCTTCGAATACGCCGGAGCGGCCGGCGGATGGATAGACCGCTACGGATATCCGTTCTGCCGCGGGCGCGTGCTGGGCATCGTTGAAGAAGACAACGGACAGTACGACACCGCGGCCGATGTGTTTTGGGCCAGCGGCGCCTGTCTCTTCGTCCGCACCGACGTCTACAAGAAAGAAGGCGGGTTGGACGGACGTTTTTTCGCTCATCAGGAAGAAATCGACCTCTGCTGGCGGCTGCGCGCGCGCGGATACCGGCTGTTATGCACGCCTCAATCGGTGGTTTATCACGTGGGCGGCGGCACGCTCCATGTAGAGAGTCCGCACAAAACGTTCCTGAATTTCCGCAACAACCTGCTGATGATTTATAAAAACCTCCCCGACCCATCGCTGCGACGGGTCATGCGTCAGCGGTTTATCCTCGACTATCTGGCGGCCATCAAGTTCGTCCTTACCGGTCATCCGAAGAACGCGTGGGCTATCGTCCGCGCGCGCAACGTATTCCGACAGTGGAAACGCGAATACGTCGCCATCCGAAAAGAAAATCTGGCGAAGACGCTTGTCGCCCCCATCCCCGAGATGACGGAACAGTCGCTCCTGCTGAGTTTTTACCTGAGAGGAAAGAAAAAATTCTCCGATTTGGTTCCGCACTCGTCCGTTGTCCGTTAATTTTTTTAACAGATAAATCGATATCAAACGATAAAAAGGTGGCGGGAGTTCCGGACGACCTTTCATCAAACGATGAAAAGGCGACAGGAATTCCCGGCATGCTTTATACAAACGTAGAAAGGTCGGCGGGAACTGCGGGGAGGTTTATACAAACGTAGAAAAGCAGTCGGGAGTTCCCGGCAGGCTTTCATTAAATGATGAAAAGGCGGTGGGAGTTCCCGGCGCGTTTTATACAAACGTAAAAAGGGAAAAGTGAAAAACGAAGAATCCGTCAGCGATAAAAATCTTTCTTTTTCACGCGGATGACATCTCCGAACGTCGCAAGACGCCGCATATCGATTTTGCGCGAATTGCCGACGATGACGTAGACGAGCGTACGCCCCTGCACATGCGAACGGTAGAAACGCGCGATGTCGTCCATACTCATGCGGCCGATATCGTCGAGCAGCGAGCGGTTCGGATCTTCCGTGTACCCGTCGCGGCGGTAGTCGGCAATTTTGGTGGAGATGTCGCGGAAGGCCGGGTACTCGTTGTTCGTGAGGTTAATGCCGGCGCGGATCAGCGCCTCGACGCGTTCGGGGCGTTCGGGCATCTCCTGTATCAGCGCGTTGAGCACGTTCAGGGCATCGATCGTTTTGTCGCATTGCGTAGAGAGGTAGGCGACGAAACGGGAAGGTTTGTCGGAGAGACAGTAAGGCGGCAGCCGGTAAGCGCCCGACGTGTAATACGCCAGCGAGCGGAACTCGCGGATTTCCTGAAACATGAGCGACGACATGCCTTCGCCGAAGTAGCGCGAAAACAAATTCGCCTCGTGCCTCTTCCTCAGCGTATCGAGCGGTTTGCACGCCATATAGGCGTAGATGATGTTCTGAAACACATCGGGCATGTGGTAGAAGAAAACGAGCGGCTTCTCGTACGTCACGAAATCGCGCCAGACGGGCGAGAGCGACGGGCGAATCATCTGCTCCAACGGCAACGAGCGGGCAATCTGCTCCCCTACCCTTTCGGCCTCCAGCGTGCCGCAATAGTGCATCGTGCAGGCCACCTGCGTGGCGCGATGAAAGAGGTCGACCAGTTCGCGCCCCCGGATACGCTTGATCTCCTTGAACGAGGGCTTAGTCAGGTATTGCGACAGGTCGCCGTACTGTACGTACTCGAAGAGCGCTTCGGCCACTTCGTTGTTCGACTTGAAGAACGCCTTTTCGGCCACCTTCGCGTCGTCGACGAGGGTTTTCAGTTTCCGGTCGTCGGGAGATACATTCGCCAGAAAATCGCCGGCCACCTCCAGCGTCTCATCAAAAGCCTTGTCGAAGCCCGTAATTTTGAACGTCAAACTATGCTTGTCCGCGTCCAGATCGAGCGTACTGCCCAGTGTCTGCAACCGCGTACGCAAAGCCTCGAACGATTGCGACTTCGTACCCAGCAGCGGGATATACCCGGCCAGCAGTTTGAGCCTCGGTTCCTCGATCAGCCCGATCCCGTACGAGAGTTTAAGCGTAAAAATATGATTCACCCGGTTGGGCGTCACATACAGCGTCGTGCGCGGCGTCAGATGAAGCGTCTGCACATCCCGGTCGAAATCCATGTAACGCGGCCGGACCTCCTGCACCGGAATCGCGTCCAATTGCTTGCTATATTCCGACGAGGCATCGGCATGCGGCGGCACGATGGGAGCGAAATCGGGCTTGGCCAAGTGCGTCTTCGCATAGCGCCCCGTCTTTTTGCGGGCATAGAGGTAATTATCGCCGAAGTAACGGTTGGCCACCTTCACCACGTCGTCTTTCGTCAGCGCCTCGGCGCGGTCTAACTCCTCCTGATAATCGGCCCACGTCTTACCCTGCGAAAACAAACGCACCAGCACCTGACTGCGTGAGTCGATGTCCTCCAACTCCGTCAGATGACGACGCAGCTGCTCGCGTTTGAGGCTGTTGAACATCTCGTCCGTGAAATCGCCCTTCTTTACCCGATCCAGCTCGCGCCAGATCATCTTCTCGGCCGATCGGCACGTGTGCGACAGCCTCGGCACCACCACGATCCCGATAAATCCGGCCTCGTTAAACGACTCCCCGCCCACCATCGCGCCCATCACCCGACGGTTCACCATCAGCTTGTCCAGATAACCCGTACCGTTCGAATTATTAAGGATGCCCACGGCCACGTCGAGCGCCGGCTGATCGGGATGATTGGCCGGGACGCCGCGGAAACCGAGCGCCACCGCCTTGAGCAGCGGAAGCGGAATCTTCACCGTCGTCTTCTCCCGACCCCGGAACGGACGAATCTTTACCGACGATACCGGTTCGACCACGCCGCGCGGGATGCGCGAAAACGTTCGCTCCAAAATGGGAAGCACCCGTTCCGTATCGAAATCGCCGCTCAGAATCAGCCCCATGTTCGACGACACGTAATAAGCCTCGAAAAACTTGCGCATCTCCGACAGGCGCGGGTTCTTCAGATTTTCCGCGCTCCCGATAATCGGATAGGCATACGGGTGCGGACGGAAGTAAATCTCCATCAACCGCTCGATGGCCTGATTGAGAATCATGTCGTCGCGCCGGTTCTTCTCTTCGTAGACCGTCTCCAGCTCGCTCTGAAACATGCGGAATACGGGGTTCAGCAAACGCTCGCTGTTCAGCTCCGCCCACTGCTCCATATACTGTGGCGAAAAAAGATTGTGATAGACCGTGTAATCGTACGACGTGCCGGCGTTCAGCTTCGATCCTCCATACTTGGTGATCAGCTTGTCAAACTCGTTAGGGATCACATACTCGGCCGCACGCACGCTCAGTTCGTTGATCGCCTGCTGGATGACGGTACGTGCCGCCGCGTCTTTCGTCCGCGCCAGCTCGTCATATTTCTCGGCAATGGCGTCGAGCAGCACCTTCTCCGCCGCGTAATCCATCGTCCCGATCTTGTCCGTTCCTTTGAACATCATGTGCTCGAAGTAATGAGCGATACCCGTATTGGGCGAATCTTTCGAACCGGCCTTGACGACTACGGCGCCGAAAACTTTCGGCTGACTGTGGTCTTCGTTCAACCAGACCGTCAGACCGTTGTCGAGGATATATTCATGTACTTCCGTCGATACCCGAACGGACGAAGTTTGTTTTATTTTCGGAACGTGAAGTGTCATCGTATCCTTTTAACATTTTTCGGGCCGAAATAGTTCACACCTCCCGAAGTTCGTACTCCCTCTCCCGAACAGCCGTCACCGCCCCTTCCCCAACGAAAGCAGCCCTCCTTTTCAGCCCCACACATTCGCCTTATGAACGAATAATCACGTATCGACAACAAACGCTCAGAATTGAAAATAAATAAACGGAACCACGCCGGAACTTTTCACCTGTATCACCACGAAGATCGCCACAATCAGGTACAAGGCTTGAAGCAACATGGGTGAATCCGTCACCAAACGTTGCATCTTCAAGCCGATGTGCTTGGGTACGAAATGAAGCAAATAGCCCGTAACGATAAGAACCGAAACGCCGGGATAACCGACAATGAACTGTGTGAAAACCTCCGGATGGAAGTCGGTGAAAATCCGTGTCAGCACATCCATCCCGATTTGTACCGTATCGGCCCGGAAAAAGATCCAGCCCAGACATACCAGATGGAAGGTCAGAATCATACCGGCCAACCGGCGTATGGGGGACATCTCTTCCCCCGTCGGTTTGAAGCTGCTGAAACGTCCCATCACAAACTTATGCACCGCCAGCGAAACACCATGCAGGGCGCCCCACAGGATGAAACGCATCGAAGCGCCGTGCCACAGACCGCCCAAGAGCATCGTCACGATCAGGTTGACGTAGGTGCGAAACTTCCCCTTACGGTTTCCGCCCATCGAGATATACAGGTAATCTTTCAACCAGCTCGATAACGAGATGTGCCAACGCCGCCAGAACTCGGTGATGGTCGCCGATTGATAAGGCGAATCGAAATTGACGTTGAAACGAATCCCCATCAGCAGCGCTATACCGATGGCCATATCGGAATATCCCGAAAAGTCGCAGTAGATCTGAAGCGCGTAACCGTAAACCCCGAACAGGTTTTCGAGACCCGTATAGAGCGTGGGCGCGTCGAAAATGCGATCCACGAAGTTGATGCTGATGTAATCGGAGATCACGCACTTCTTGAACAGACCGCAAATGATCAGGTAAAGTCCCTCGCCCAAATGCTCCTTCGACAGTCTCGGACTGCGAAACATCTGCGGGATGAAATCACGCGCCCGCACAATCGGCCCGGCTACCAAACCCGGGAAGAACGAGACGTAAAACAGATAATCGATCCATCGCCTCAACGGTTCCAGACGTTTCCGGTACACATCGATCGTATAACTGAGCGACTGAAACGTAAAGAACGAGATACCGACCGGCAGGAAAATATCCATCGAACTGTACGTCATCTGCGCCCACTCAGCCTTCCCTATCCATGGTCCGATGCTGCTCAGCAGCATCACGCCCAGATCGTAAAGAAAATTCGTGTACTTGAAATAGGCCAGCATCCCGATGTTGATACACACGCTCAACGCCACCCACGCTTTGCGCAGTCCCTTGCGCGACGTTTGCGCAATCGCGCGAGCAATCAGAAAATCGGAAGTAGCCGTAAAAATCAGGAGGACGAACCACAAACCGCTGCTTTTATAATAAAAGTAGAGGGAGAAAAGCGTAACGTAAACGATACGGGCTGTCGTAGCCTGGCGTAAAGACCGGTATACCGCGAAGAAGACAATAAAAAGGAAAAAGAACAGCCCCGTACTGAAGAGCATCGGCGCGTCTTGCTGATAACGCAGCAGCTCGCCGAGCTTCTCCCACACAATTCCGGCATTCGCCCCCGACGATGAAACCTCTGAAATGGTTGACAAATCACTCATAAAGACTTCCGTTTCTGATAATCCAGTTCACTGCGCACAAGCGCCTTGTAAAGCAACTTGCCCTGTTCCTGATAGCCGGCCACGTTAAAATGAATACGGTCGCGCCCCAGATAATCCGAGGACAACCAGTGTTCACACGAATTCGCTCCTCCGGTCATCCCGTACAAGTCGAAGCAGGCAATCCCCTCGCGTCGGGCGTATTCTTTGATGGCGCGTGCCGCCAGATCGACATTCTCGTTCCGTTTGTAACTTCGCTTGCCACGTCGCACGCGCACCGAGCGGAAACTCTCGGCCGGTGTACTCAACACCAAAGCGGTGAGAGGCAGATGCGCCTTAACCAAACGCACAAAGCGATCGACCTGCGACAGAAATTCGGAGGTCGAGAAGTTAGCTCCGAACGTCTCGTTTGTGCCCAGCGTGACAATCAGCAGCGAAGGATCGAGCAGCGACAACTGCCGGATGTACTCCTCGTTCGTGTAGTTCACGAACATGGCGCCGTTTTGTCCGATGGAATGGTACAATATACCCGGCTGGCCGTTCGTCAGCACAAAGCCGTAATAACAATTCCGTAGCGACGAGAGACGTGCCGATGTCAGTCGCCCCTGTGAGGCGGTGTAGAGTTGCAACTCCCCCGACTTGGCCGGCAGCTTGAACGTATCGACCATCACTCCCGGCGAGTAAGGCGCCGTTGCCCAAACAGCCTCCACCTGCTCGTCCTCGCCGACAGGAAGCATCGGCAAGGCGTGTTCGTTGCGATAAAGAATCACCTGATTAAATTCGTAGCCCGCGCCATTGTTCGGCGCAATGCTGATTGTAAAATCGACCCCCGGCACATCGGCCTGAATACCGATGCCCCCCGGCCCCCATGCACTGTCCGATGTGCGACGGGTACAACGTCCCACTGCCCAGTTTTTCACCTTCGATGAGGTGATGAAATAGTCCGTCGGCTCGTTATCCCGCGCCAGCTTATACGGCGCGATCCAGCCGCGCCCGGCATTGCCGAAAGCACCTTGCAGCAAACGCATCGCCTCGCCGCTGTAAAAACCGGCCTGCACATGCGAATCGCCCAAATGAACGATCTGAATCGTCGTATCTTTTCCCGCGATCAACTGGTTCAGCTCTTCCAAAAAAGAATCGAGCGAGCGCGCAGGATCCGTAATCCGGCAAAGCGAATCGACAACGAACGAAAGATTCGAACGCAGGTCGTCCGTCAGCGGAGCGCGCGGCGTCCGGACATCTTCTGTCAGCTCAGGCAGAAGAAGTGGGATTGGCTGGTTCTCCTCAGGCTCCGGCTTCATTCGGGCACTGATTAGCCCGACCGTCAGCGCAGCCATGAAGACGAACAGTCCGCCCCATTCAATATGTTTTCTTATCCATTTCATCATACAACTCTTTTTCTAAAATCAGCGCATCAAATAACGAAGCAGCCAACTCTCGCCCGCCTCGAAAGCTCAGATGCGTGTAATCCTTACTCGCCCAGCGCCGCTCCACGTAGCGCACCATGCTGCCTTCGCCTCCCATCGCCGAGAAAACGCTCCAAAACGGCACCCCGGCTTCGGCCGCCGCTTCGCGCTGAGCACGCAGCAAAGCTCGTATCGACGGCATCGTGCGGTAAGCGCCGTCGCGGTAATGACTGCGGTCGGATACGCTGAGCAGCAACACATCCGCCTCCGGGAAACAACGCTGCACGTGACGGATGGCGTCTACCATCCGCTTGCGGTACCAGCTGTAATCTTTCGTCTTTTCCGTAACGACGTTCAATCCGTATTGCAGGACGATCAGATCATAGGGACGCACGTTCCGGAAAGCCATACAACTCGACTCGTCCAGTTCGCTCAACGTCATACCCGAATTGCCGCGCAGCGAAAAATTATCGACCACCACCCCGGTGTTGTCTTCGAGTGCAATCCCCAGCGCCCGCAATCCACGCGCCTTGTGAAAACGCAATTGGCCATCCGTAAACCGGCCTTCTACCTCATACTGCACAATCGAGTCGGTAGCCGGCAGTATATCAACGATCGTATCTTTCGAATGATTGCATATCCAGCGTA
Source organism: Tannerella forsythia (assembly GCF_003860135.1). Classification (GTDB taxonomy): domain Bacteria; phylum Bacteroidota; class Bacteroidia; order Bacteroidales; family Tannerellaceae; genus Tannerella; species Tannerella forsythia_A. The sequence goes on along the minus strand of NZ_RQYN01000047.1, from coordinate 8,724 downwards.
TCTCCGACTGCGTGTTACGCGAATAAATGAATTTGAGCGACGAAACCGCTTCCAGACGAGGGTACGCATCGACCGTCTTGAACGAAATCGAGGCGATCCCGGCCTCCGAATCGGCATCGAACAGCAAACCCGGAAGCACATATTTATACTTACGATCGCTAAGTATCGACCGTGTAAGCCATCCTTTCGACCGCTGATGCACCGTCGGACGGAACTGCTCCACTTTCGAGGCTACCGGAACGAATCCTACGCCTCGTCCTCCGAAATATTCCTGCATTTTCGCACGGAAATCGGCTACAATGATATCGCCCTCGATAAACGAATCGCCCAGAAAAGCAATCCGTACGGGACGATTCAGGGAACGGAGCCGATTCAGCGACGTAAAAAACTGGTACAAGCCCGTATGCCCCGCCGAATAATCTTCGATACGGGTGCCCGTCGTATCTTCCGGCATACTCGATGCAAGCGCTTGGTAGGCGACATTTCGTTGGGTAATCTGATGAGAATTGAAGCCACGGATCATGACCGTGTCGGAAAGCGACAACGAATCGATCGGCAACGCCCCGGACAGGACCACATCCGTAGAGTCGGACAAAAGTGCCTCGTCTTCAGGACGCAGGTCAGACAGCATATCCACTTTCTTGATCGGAATACCGAACAGTTCATCCGGCAGCCAATATAATCCCAGACAGCACACCATCGTTATCAACATGATAGCTAGGAGCCGCCCGAAATAATTTCTCTCTGTTGCTCTCATTTTTATTAAAAAAACGCACAAAGGTACGTGAAAAATCATACGCTCCCAAACAGCGGCACAGACGATGGTTAACGCATCAAAATTTTGATTAAATTGATTACACTGTCCGGCTTCAGCTTCCGCAAGTAAACAACTTATAACAAGGCTATTCACACCACATCCCTCGTCATAAACTTAGAGATATCCTCCCACAGTATTCATGTGCCGTTTTTTACATTTAACATTCATCTATCCAGAGCTGCGAGTAGAATTGCCTCCTGATACACGAAGCGACTGCCTTCTCTCCTCTTCTCGGATTCCATCGAAAAGAGCCTTTAGCGGCCTTATTAAAGTAACGAATCAGGTAAACTGATTCGTTCGGGACACACCCACAGACTTTGCCGGATCAACGGCGTCGATCATGTATTGCACAAGCAGAGCAAAACCGCTATCTTTGCCGCTAATATTTTAAATTGAAAAACGTAATGAAAAAGACTTTGAAAATCGCGGGAGCGACTGCTGTTACGGCTGCATTTTTCCTGTGCAGCCCGCAAGCGAAAGCTGCCGGCCTCGTTATGGAGCGTGACAACACGACCGTACTTGCAGCGGCCGACTATACCCAAACGAATCGCCCGCCCGTGTCCGAACGACTATTCTCGTCGAAAGCGATCGAGAAAGAGATTATCCGTATCAAAAAATTGCTGACCAACCCGAAGCTGGCGTGGATGTTCGAAAACTGTTTCCCGAACACGCTCGACACCACCGTCCATTACCGCGCCATCGACGGGGAAGACGATACTTTCGTATATACGGGCGACATTCACGCCATGTGGCTGCGCGACTCGGGCGCTCAGGTATGGCCTTATGTACAGTTCGCCAAAAAAGACGAGGAGTTGCGCCGAATGATTCGCGGAGTCATCCTGCGTCAGTTCAAATGTATCCTGCTCGATCCTTATGCCAACGCGTTCAACGACGGGCCTGTCGGTGGCGAATGGCAGAAAGACCTGACAAAAATGATACCCGAACTGCACGAACGCAAATGGGAGATCGACTCGCTCTGCTACCCGCTTCGCCTCGCTTACGAATACTGGAAAGTGACGGGAGACAAAAGCATCTTTACCAACGAACAATGGCTCGAAACGGTACGGAACATCTTGCGTACGTTTAAAGAGCAACAACGCAAAAACGACCTTGGCCCGTATAAGTTCCAACGTGTCACTGCCGTAGCGACAGACACGCAGCCGAACTACGGATGGGGCAACCCCGTAAAACCGGTCGGACTGATTGCCTCCGCCTTCCGTCCGTCGGACGACGCCACGATCCTGCAATTCCTCATCCCGTCCAACTTTTTCGCAGTAAGCTCACTGCGTAAAGCGGCCGAGATTCTGGACAAAGTGAACAAAAACAACGACCTGGCAAAGGAATGTACCGAGCTGGCTTCCGAAGTGGAAACGGCCCTTAAACAATATGCCGTAAACAACCATCCGAAATACGGAAAAATCTACGCGTTCGAGGTGGATGGCTTCGGAAATCAATTGATGATGGACGATGCCAACGTACCCAGCCTGCTGGCCATGGCCTACCTCGGTGATGTAGACATCAACGACCCGATTTATCAGAATACGCGTCGCTTCGTGTGGAGCGAAGATAACCCGTACTTCTTCAAAGGCAAAGCCGGCGAAGGAATCGGCGGGCCGCATATCGGCTACGACATGGTTTGGCCGATGTCGATCATGATGAAAGCGTTTACCAGCCGCGACGATGCTGAAATCAAGACCTGCATCCGCATACTGATGGATACGGACAACGAAATGGGCTTTATGCACGAGTCCTTCCATAAAGATGACCCGTCGAACTTTACACGCGCATGGTTCGCTTGGCAGAACACCCTGTTCGGGGAACTGATCCTCAAATTAGTAAAAGACGGAAAAACAGATCTGCTGAACAGCCTCTGATTCGCTCTGTCCGAATAAGCCGCACTAAAAAACGGCATACTTCAACAGGCAGTCTCGAAATTGTTTTTTTCGAGGCTGCCTCTTTTTTATGGCGGAATGTCACCCGAGACGGAGTCAGCCCATCAAAAAAGCGCCAAAATGTCAGAAATTATGACAACGTTCCCTCTCATCATTTTTGGCACGTTATTTGCCGCTTATCAATCGACATGTTTGCTGCATGGATGATATTGAAGTAAAAAATAAAACAATTAATACAGAATAAAACTATGGGAAAAATTATTGGAATTGACTTAGGAACAACCAACTCGTGCGTCTCTGTCCTCGAAGGCAGCGAGCCGGTGGTGATTACGAATAGCGAAGGTAAACGTACGACGCCTTCGATCGTCGCCTTTGTGGAAGGGGGCGAACGCAAAGTGGGTGATCCGGCCAAACGTCAGGCGATTACGAACCCTCAGAAGACGGTCTTCTCGATCAAGCGTTTTATGGGTGAAACGTTCGATCAGGTGCAAAGAGAAATCAATCGTATCCCTTACAAAGTGGTGCGGGGCGATAACAATACGCCGCGTGTCGATATCGACGGACGCCTCTATACTCCGCAGGAAATCTCGGCAATGATCCTTCAGAAGATGAAAAAGACGGCCGAGGATTATCTCGGACAGGAAGTAACGGAAGCCGTGATCACGGTACCGGCCTACTTCAACGACGCGCAACGTCAGGCGACGAAAGAAGCCGGCGAAATCGCTGGATTGAAAGTCCGCCGTATCGTTAACGAACCGACAGCCGCCTCGTTGGCTTATGGTCTCGACAAATCGAACAAAGACATGAAGATCGCGGTGTTCGACCTCGGTGGCGGTACGTTCGACATCTCTATCCTCGAGCTGGGTGGAGGCGTATTTGAAGTAAAATCGACGAATGGTGACACGCACCTCGGAGGAGATGATTTCGACCATGTCATCATCGACTGGCTGGCCGAAGAGTTTCTGAAGGACGAGAATATCGACTTGCGGAAAGACCCGATGGCTCTCCAGCGTCTGAAAGAAGCGGCCGAAAAAGCGAAAATCGAATTGTCAAGCTCGACAAGCACGGAAATCAACCTGCCGTACATCATGCCGGTGGACGGAATTCCCAAGCACCTTGTACGTACGCTGACACGTGCAAAATTCGAACAGCTGGCCGACACCCTGATTCAGGCATGCCTCGAGCCGTGTAAACGCGCATTGGCCGATGCCGGTCTGACCACCTCGGATATCGACGAAGTGATCCTTGTCGGCGGCTCGACCCGTATCCCTGCCGTACAACAGCTCGTTGAGCAGTTCTTCGGCAAAGCTCCTTCCAAGGGGGTGAACCCGGACGAAGTCGTTGCTGTCGGCGCAGCCATCCAGGGTGGTGTCCTCTCCGGCGATGTCAAAGACGTCGTATTGCTCGACGTAACGCCGCTGTCACTCGGTATCGAGACCATGGGTAGCGTCATGACTCGTCTGATTGATGCGAATACGACCATCCCGACCAAAAAATCGGAGGTATTTACGACAGCGGTCGACAACCAGCCTTCGGTTGAGATTCATGTGTTGCAGGGCGAACGTTCCATGGCTAAAGATAATAAATCGATCGGACGCTTCCACCTCGACGGAATCCCACCCGCACCGCGCGGCGTTCCGCAGATTGAAGTAACGTTCGACATCGATGCCAACGGAATCCTGAATGTATCGGCCAAGGACAAAGGAACGGGCAAGGTGCAGAGCATACGCATCGAAGCCTCAAGCGGTCTGAGTGAAGACGAGATCAAACGAATGAAAGACGAAGCGGCTGCCAATGCCGAAGCGGACAAGAAAGAACGCGAACGCATCGATAAGATCAATCAAGCGGACAGCATGATTTTCCAGACGGAAAAACAGCTGAAAGACCTCGGCGATAAACTGCCGGCCGACAAGAAGTCGCAGATCGAAGCAGCTCTGAATAAGCTGAAAGAAGCGCATAAAGCGCAAGACCTCGCAGCGATCGATACCGCTACGGCCGAGCTGAACAACGTATTCCAGGCTGCCAGTCAGGATCTGTACAACGCACAGAATGCACAGGCAGGCGGTCCGTCAGCCGGAAGCGCACCGACCGAAGGCAATGAAGGAGGCTCTCCCGACGGTAACGTAACGGATGTGGATTTTGAAGAAGTGAAATAATTCCGCTCACAAACGAGCATCAAACAAACAGTAAATAGCAGTAAGATAACAACTTACTGCTATTTTTATTTTTGGAAGTTTCTTGTTTTTCTTCGTTATTCTATCGATTTTAGTCGTATATTTGTACCATATTTGTGCCGCGACTTATTAGTGTATAAAGTGCGACTTAAATAAAAACATAATTTGATTATCAGATAGATACGAAAATCGTATGCCAGCTGCAAAATTTCAGATTGAGCGAAAGTGTGAATTGTGTGGGAAGACCTTTCTTGCCAAGACAATCACATCGAGATATTGTTCTACACAATGCTCAAGGTCTGCGTATTCACAAAAGAAGCGAGAGGAAAAGTTGGAAGAGCTCCGACGAGAGAGAGCCGCAAAGGTTCCCAAGGATCACCCCTACCTCTCTATCTCCGATGCTATTGCTTTATACGACGTTTGCAGAGATACACTATACCGACTCGTCAGAAGTAAGGCTCTCCGAAGTTATAACTTGGGAAAAAGGATGACTCGCATCTGTAAAGAAGATTTAGAACGCAACTTCAATCTGAGGCCTATTGATGAGCAAAAGCCGAGAACAAGAAGTGAGGCTAAGCTTTACAACCTTGAGCCCGAGTATTGTTACACAATTGGTGAAATAACAGCCAAGTTTGGTGTCACGGAAGGGACTGTATATAAGCATATCAGAAAGTTTTCCATCCCCATAAGGCAGATTGGTAATTATGTCTATGCCCCAAAGTCAGAGATAGACCAACTGTACAAATAACCTTAGATACACATGAGAAAGGAATTACACAACACGAAAGTAACTGTGCGACTTCGCAAGAGTGCATATAGAAATGAGTGGTATCTCTACATTGAGAGTTATCCTGTCTATACTGCGGGTAACCCCGAGCCACAACGTGTCCGTGAGTATCTCAACCGCATAGTAACTACCGTAGTCTGGGATAAAACTCGGACTGCACGCACAACATCTTCGAGCAAATCGTACAAACCCAAGCGAGATTTGAATGGAGTGATACAGTGCAAAAGTGAGGTCGATCAAGAAGCTTGTATCTATGCCGATGAGGTGCGAAAGCTCCGTCAAAGAGAATACGATAATGCCGATTTGTACAGTGATACAGATACTGCACAGGCGGAGCAAAAGGAACGTTTGCAACAAAACTTCATTGGCTATTTTCGAGAGGCGATGTACAAGCGACACAAAAATAGCTCCACTTCTATTCTTGTCAATTGGAAGAGAGCTCTGGATTTTCTTAAAATGTATGCTGGGGACAATTTGCCGTTTTTCAAAATCGACAATGCTTTTGCAGAGGAATACAAACGATTCCTTTTAACAGCACCTCGTGGAGGAAATAAATGTGGTACTATCTCTCACAATACGGCATCCACTTATTTTTCTATTTTCAAGGCAGCTCTCAAACAGGCATTTATAGATGGTTATCTGACCGTTGATATATCCGCCAAAATAAAAGGTATTCAGGAACAGGAGTCTCGCCGTGAATACCTTACCGTAGAGGAGTTAAATACGCTTGCTTCAACTCCTTGTGATCGTGAGGTGATGAAACGGGCAGCTCTTTTCTCTGCTCTGACAGGATTACGCCACTGTGATATTCAGAAACTAAAGTGGAAAGAGATCAACATGGATGGAGAACAGCCGAGGTTACATTTCACTCAAAAGAAAACCAAGGGGGTGGAGTATATGCCTATTTCGGAACAAGCCTTACAACTATGTGGAGAACCAAGATTGCCAGAACAACTGGTTTTTGAAGACTTACCTAATCCGTCATGGATTTCTAAACCTCTAAAGCGTTGGATAGAGGCTGCAGGCATCAAAAAGTCCATAAGCTTTCATTGCTTCCGCCACTCCTACGCGACTCTACAACTTGCCAGCGGTACAGACATTTATACCGTAAGCAAGATGCTGGGACACACGAATGTGAAGACAACGCAAATCTATGCAAAGGTGGTCGATGAAAAGAAAAACAAGGCGGCTCAAGCCATAAAATTGGATACGATAGAGACAAAGAGTCAGGAATAACCTCACAAAAATGAATAAAGATGCAGTCTAAGTACTTTGAATATATAATTGTTTATTTATCCGTCTTGTTGGCGTGTGCCTTAATTGGTATAATTGTGAGATTTGTTTTTGTCTCGGCTGGAGTTGACGAATTTACTGCAACCGTAATTTTCTGGATTGTTACAGGTGTAGGTATCATTCTCTATTCAGCCCTGATGCTTCTGATTGACGGCTTGCTCACCGCTATTGTGAAGAAGTTTTTCCCTCACAAGTATTCTCCATCATCACTTCGAAAAAAGAGAGAAGTTGAGCAGAATTGGGACAAAAAGAGTATAGAGACTGAATTTATTCAGGAGATACGAGTTAGCCAACAGCGTAAACAAAGCGATAAATCAAAAGAGAAGTTGGAGATAGCCATCTCCTATACACAGCATGAATTTGCCCCTTATGTCTCTGATGACGATTTGATACGACTTTGTCAATACATCACAGCTTATTCAGAAGGAAACGTCTTACAAAACCCTCAACCTGTCAGGGTCGCAAAGCTTGCTTCTTTAGACCTGTATCATTTCGGCTGGAATATTTGGAAACATTTCAGTATCGGCAAACAAGACGAGGTTGCTCTTTTCCTCAAGCTTGTTTTTGCCGATGCATTAAAAGACGTTGAGCCCGACACCATCAAAAGCCACCTCAAAGACGATGAACAAAAAGGGCTAATCAAGATTCAGAAATGTCTATCTGAATGATGTAGATTAACCTTATCTATTACCCCAAATAGAAATCGTTGTACAAATTCTCACAGAGAAGAGAGTAAAGATTCTTTTTGTGGAGAATTGAGGAACAGATATAGAGCATTGACATTGAGAACGAGAAGAGCACTCCAATGTAATTTCCTCCTTACTATCAATCAATGATCTTTCTCCATTGACCTATGTAATCATAAGAACTCCAATACTTCTCTAATTCTGAAGGGGGCATCGTTTTAGGATGTTCTGCAAAACTCCAAAACTCTTCAGGATGTGCTTCTAAGAGTTTCAATCCTCGCCAAAAAACATCTGAAGTCCTAATTTCAATTTCTGTCTTTTTATTATTGTGTATGCGCCATTTTGAAGCAAAATCAGTTTTCCAACTTTCTTTATCTCCAACAATAAGAATAAATCGAAATCGTGCAACTGCTCCAAATATGCGCTTTTTCTCGGAAGGATATTCTTCAAAATATCGTTCCCATGACTTTACTTGTTCTATAGCATGATTTAATTCAGATGTTGGTTCATTCTTCTGTGTGAAAAGTTTCATCTTAGGTTTTTCAACTTCAACTAAAACCCATTCAGGTCCATCTGAGTTGTCATTTAACCAAGCAAAATCACAGCGTAGTTCTCCTCCAAAGTTTATTTCACGAAAAACAGGCTGAATTCCATATTTACGGCTATAAAGTTCGTAAAATAAAAATGAGTTATCCTTTAGTACTGATAACAACTTTTGTTCTGAATTCTCTTCAAATGCAGTTGTAAGTTCGGCACAAACTCTTGCTATGCCCCAAGTTGAATGTATTATCTCTTTTTCCTCTTTCTCCATTTTGATTTTTATGTTTTTATTTTTTTTGTATTAAAATGGTGTTTAGGCTGCAAAGATAAGTATTATCACTCGTTGTAAAAAGATATACATAAAGATAAAAGCATCTTGCTCTTTTATGGGGGCACAAAGATTTAAGCAAACTTACCCATGGTATTAATTTCCCCTTTGAAATCAACTGTACTATAGTTTAAGGGTATTGTTAAATTCATATAGTACTATTATCTTTGCTGAAAAAAACTATGGATTGTCCAAGATGTGGAAGCA
>NZ_RQYN01000046.1 GCF_003860135.1 Tannerella forsythia | reverse complement strand
CAAGAAGACCGCGCCCGATGCGTCGCTGGCCGACGGCTATACCGTCACCGTGACCGGCAACCGCGTAGAGATGAAGCCCGGCGGACTGCGTGCCGGCGGCACGATCGAGAAACGCGACCTGCTGACGCTCGCCTGCACCGCCGTGCCCGGCACGTCGAACGGCAGCTACAAAGGCGCGCTGCGCAACCTCGCCTTCACGCCTACGGCCGGATACGCGTTGCGGAACGTCACGGTGCCGTTCACGTTTACGTACACCGTAGCCAACGAAACGGTCGACGGCCTGCGCATCTACGCTTCTGGCAGAGCGCTGTACCTGACGCTCCCCACGGCCGAGAGGTACATATATATAATGTACATGGCGCGATGGTGAAAACGCTCTTCCTCTCCGCCGGCGACCACGTAGAGCCGCTACCGTCGGGCATGTATCTGGTGCGCGTGGGAGAGCGGGTAACGAAAATCCTTGTGAAGTGAAAAACGAAAAGTGAAGAGTGAAAAGTAGTCAATGTAGTCAAGAGTAGTCAGCAAGTAGTCAATGTAGGGGCGAACTTCTATGTTCGCCCTTACCCTCGCCGACGCTTCGAACGCAAAGGACAATGTCCGAACGCGAAAAGCAATTACCGCAAATAGCGCAAATCAACGCAAAGGAAAACTTGTGTTCCTTGTCATAAACTTGTGCAACTTGTGGTATCTGAACGCTGAATGCTGATTACTGAATAACAATTAACCATTGACAATTAATCTGGGCGTCTCTACCATCCGCGGCCGGATACGTTGTTCCGGCGGGCGAACACAGAGGTTCGTCCCTACGCGGCATCCGATGGCTGTTTGCTGAATACTGAAAACTAACTAACAATTAAAAATTATATAAAAATGGGACAAAGAACAACATTAAACATTGTAACAGCCGAACAGACCGATTGGCTGTTTGAAGGTAATAATTCGTTGCCTTACTTCTGGTTACTCTTGCTCGATCGGACAGTCGTCGAAGCTGTAAAACCCCAATGGAATAGTTGTGAAGCACAATGGAACGACGAAGACGATGAGAACGAGGATCAAGAAGACTATTTCGATGAAGAAGACGAAGAGGAAAACGGAGAATATCCGGCACCCTTCCGACTCACACCGGCACAGTTTCGGCAGAATGCCGAGCGAGGAAGAATATTCCTCATGGCTAACTCGCCCGATTCCGTGACGCTCTATAATGATTTTATACAATTTATCGACGCACGGCTCAGCCCGCAGAGTATCATTGAAATCGATATCTACGAAATACGTCATTTCCATGACTCGTTAGAAGAATTCTTCGATTATATCGACGAAACCATCGAAGAGGTAGAGAGCGGTAGAACCGGTACTACCGGTTTGATATGCGAGGATGATGCGATTGGAGACGGAACGGGATTTGCCTGTGTCGAAGCTTTTGAGAAACTCGACTCTTATCAGCATGCAATGAAAAACAGAAAATAGTCAAGTCGTTTGTTCTTCGGATGTTGAGGTGTTGAGTCGTTTATTTGCTGACGACTAACGAACAATTACGAATGACGACGGCTGAACACAAATGAACGCAAAGTGAATAGTAAATAGTGAAAAAATTAGCAAAGTAGCAAAGTAGCAAAGTAGTAAAGGTAGTCAGAGTAGTAAAGGTCGTCAGAGTAGTAAAGAATAATCTTTTTTTCCCAACGCTTCGCATTGGGCTGAATTAAGACGCCCCTTCGGGGCTTGGCGTGTACCCGGCATAACAATTGACAATTAACAACTTACAATTAAATTAGTGCAACTTGTGGTATCTGAAAGCTGATGACTGAACGCTGAATACGAATAAAATAACATTTCTAAAATAGTAACGATATGAAAACAGTAAAAAAAACAATCATGATGATGGTGCTTTTCGCGATAGCGGGGCATACCGTTTCGGCACAAATTAATTTAAAAAAAATCGGTAAACAGGTACAACGATCGGCCGAACGACAAGTGGAGCGAAAGATCGAAAACCGGGCCACCGAAGCTACACGCAAAGGTATCGACCATGCTGAAGATAAGGCTGAAGAAACGGTCGAAAAAGCTGTGGAAAAAAGAACCGACAGGAGTTCATCCGACACGCCAGGCGCTTCGCAGGCACAGCCGACGGGTTCGGAGGCTACAGCCGCTGCCGACGGCGGCGAACGCAACAAATCGGGCAAACTCATCCCGCAAACCATGGCCGATTATGCCGCCTACTCGCAAACCCTCCCCAAGCTCTACCTCGATATCGCCGACGACCTGATGACCGGTACCGATCTGGAGGGATACCTCAACATGTTTCCCATGCTCAGCGAACAGGCATACAAGAACTCCCCCAGCGAGGCCGCCAACGGCTTCGTTTACCGCCGTGTAGCCGAATGTTTCGCCTATGCGCAGGCCACCGACAACACCTACCTGCTCACCCAGGGAGGCAAGCTGCTCGATCTGCTGGAGAAACAATATGGAGTGAGCCCCTCCGATGCCTACCAGCAACAGTGGCGCACCGAACAGAAACGAATCCAAGGCATCCTGCGTACACCAAGCGGCGAATTGCTCGAAGCGGTCGAGCAAAACCTGAAGAAAACGCGTGCCCATACCGAGAAAGACAGCATCGAGTTGTACTTTTTCTATGCTGCCTATACGCTCGACAAACTCTCCACCCGCGAGGACGTAGATAAAACCTCCGAGCGATACCGCAAGGCAGAGGCCGAACACGACGCGCTCCTGAGCGAACTCAAAGCCAAAGGATACGACGCCTACGACGCCGCGGCCGCAAAAGCCCAAGCAGCCGCCCGGGAAGCCGAGGAGGAGCGGGCTCGCATGGTCGAACTCCCCACGCCGCGTATGCGCAACGCCCAACTCGAAGCCACCATGCTCCGGCTGGCCAATGCGCACTTCTCCGGAATCAAAGTGGAGAAAGTGTTTATTATGGACAGCGACTGGCGGATACAACGCAACGCCCTGGGTGCAATCCTGCGACGTACGCTCAACACGGCCATCGTCGTAAAGGAGAGCAACGGAAAATATTACCTGCGCGACCTGAGTTTCGAACAGCCCTACTCCGGAGGAGGCGGATACGGCGCAACAAAAGTCTACGGAGTAGGTGTGAAAAACGATCCGGTAAATTATAAACCGTAGACGGTAGTCGGAGTAGTCAAAGTAGCCGGTGCTCAGTCATCAGTGTTCAGCGGTCAGACTCTGACTACCCGCTGACTACCGACTACTGACTACTGATAGCTAACTAGCAATCCTAAACAATGAAGTATATGAAAAAGCATTTGTTTACAATGATGACGGTGTTGACGTTCATCACGCTAACACAATGTGAAGAGAATAGTCCCACAGCGAAGGAGAAGGAAAAAGAACTGATACTTTCGGTCTCGCCCGACAGCCAATCGGATGTCTCAACCGGCTCAACGACATTCGTAAAAATTACATCGGGCAACGGAGACTATAAAGTGGAGCTGAGCGATCCGTCAAAAGCCGACGTACAGCTCTCCGACGATAAGACGACCCTCATGATTACCGGTAAGAATCCGGGTGATACACAGATTACGGTCGTCGACATACGCACAGGAAAGCGGAAAACATTCCGCATCCGTGTAACGAAGAGTACCGTCTTCGTCACCGGAGTCACGCTTACCCCTTCGGCTAAAGAACTGAAAACGGGTGAAACCTTCATGCTTACGGCCACCGTGAGTCCCTCGGAGGCAGACAACAAGCAGGTGACATGGACAAGTAGCAATACGCAGGTGGCTTCGGTCGATGCCAACGGAAAAGTCAGCGCCCTGCAAGCCGGCACAGCGATTATTACCGTTCGAACAGTCGATGGCGGTAAAACGGCTACATGCACCTTAACTGTAAGCCGCCGTCAGGTTTCTGTCACCGGTGTTACTCTTACCCCTTCGGCTAAAGAACTGAAAACGGGTGAAACCTTCACGCTCACCGCCATCGTGACTCCCTCGGAGGCAGACAACAAGCAACTGACATGGACAAGTAGCAATGCGCAGGTGGCTTCGGTCGATGCCAACGGAAAGGTCAGCGCCCTGCAAGCCGGCACGGCTATCATTACCGTTCGGACAGTCGATGGGGGCAAAACGGCTACATGCGCCGTTGCAGTGGCTCAAACAAATACACCGACGCCGCCTACGCCTCCCACACCCCCGACTCCTCCCACACCGCCTACCCCACCGGCTCCCCCCGTCAATATACGACTGAAAGGGATCGGCATACGGCCTACGGCCATACCGGGATATATGAAACCGGGACAAACGTACCAGCTTACTGCACGATATGACCCGGAAAATGCAACCAATAAAAAAGTGACCTGGCATAGTCGTGACCCAAGAATAGCAACTGTCGATGCCAATGGATTAGTCACTGCTGTCGGACAAGGGAATACACAAATTATCATTACGGCACAAGATGGCGGACATCAGGCAGGATGTTATGTCTACGTAAACAAAGGAACAACACCGCCTACACCACCAACACCACCGACGCCGCCGGCTCCTCCCACGCCTTCAGTCATACCGGTAACCGGAGTAAGCGTAGTGCCAACACAAGTGACGTTGTTCATCGAATCGCCGGATAGTCCCCTGCCTACAACACAACTTAGGGCAACAGTCAGGCCGAGCAATGCCACTCAGAAGAAAGTGACATGGACGAGCAATAATGCCAGCGTAGCCTCGGTTGATGGTAATGGGAAAGTAACCGGCCGTAGACAAGGGAAAGCCATCATCACCGTAACAACCGCTGATGGAGGCAAGACCGCCACGTGTATGGTAACCGTTGGAAAGATTATTAATTAGAAATGTAAACTACTGAAGATGAAAAGTAATTTTCGTTTATTCATTAAAGTGCTCGTTAAACATGTTGAAAAAAATCATGAAGAGGGAACGCTTTCAGAGAGAATGTAAATTAAACTGTGTCAGTAAAGACTAAAATATTATTTTTGCTAACATCGTATTTTTTATGAAAGAAGTATTTGATTTTGAAAGTATCAAGAACAAGGCCATAGAACAGCTGAAAGCAGGCAAGCCTTTGTTGGGGAAGGACGGTGCTTTTGCCCCCTTATTGGAAAGTATATTGAATGCAGCTCTGGAAGTTGAAATGGATGCACATCTGACAGAAGAAGAACGTCAGATGGGTAACCGTCGTAACGGAAAGATGCAGAGGCAGGTTCAGACTCCATTGGGTGAAATAACCGTATCTACTCCCCGTGACCGTAATTCAAGTTTTGATCCTCAATTCATCAGGAAGCGTGAGACTATTCTGGCAGAAGGTGTTGCAGACCGTATAATCGGCCTGTATGCGATGGGAAACAGCACACGTGAGATTTGCGACTGGATGGAAGAGAATCTCGGAAACCGTGTATCGGCCGACACAATCAGTGCCTATTACTGACCGTGTACTTCCGGAAATAAAGGCATGGAAATCCCGGATGCTTGATTCTGTCTATCCTATAGTCTGGATTATACCACAAACACTGTTGAAGGGTATCACCGTCAGATCCGTAAGGTAACAAAAAACAAGGGCGTATTCCCATCGGATACAGCCCTTGAAAAACTAGTTTATCTTGCATACCGCAATATACGGAAGAAATGGACTATGCCACTGGCTAATTGGACTACAATCTCACAACAACTGGCCATAAAGTTTGGAGACCGATTTAAATTATTGTAATTTTACGCTCGTCGGGACGGGTGGTCCCGCCTCTTGGCGCTAGCCGTTCCCCGACCGATGAGTTTTCTATAGAGAAATAATGCGTGACACAGTTTATTTTACACTACCAATAAACTATACGCATAGTCCTCACCTTTTTCCTACTGAACATGTTTTTCTCTTCCTTTGTCCAATAAAATCAATCCTTACCTATTTCCCTAATCGTTGCATTTGCTAATTGAATTTTCAGTGTTCCTGTATCGTAGCAAGGAGAGTTTTGGGTTGTTCTTTCAGAATATTTAAGCCGAAGAATTTTTCTTGAAGAATACGAGCGGTTATTGTGCTCCCTTGTTCTTCTAACTCGGTAAAGATAGAGTGAAACTTGATTTTTGCTTCTTCTATGTAGCTATTCAGTTCATTGGCTTTACGACTTTTACCACGTACACACTCTTTGGCTTGGTTCCAAGAACTCGGATCGACACTTTTTCGAATATTAGTTTCGACACGTTGTCCATCAACGGTAATTCTCATGCAAACCGAGGCTTCTCCGTTTTTGAGCAGTTTTGTCTTCTTGATAAAGAAGAGCACATTGAATGAAATCCTTCTCATTTCGATACGTTTTTAGTTGATACAATATTCGGAAATCACTCACGAGTCATCGACACACAAATCACTGCATATCAGTAGAAAAGAAACTTTTTCAATGGAGATTTCATTCTGCTGTTTTTGCTCCACCAAAATCGGTAATATTCTGCTATATTTTGCGTAAGCGATAAAAACAAAAACTCCCGACTTCGTTTAGAAATCAGGAGCTTACATTGTTTTACTTTTCTTCAAAGTGGTGCCACCAGGAATCGAACCGGGGACACAAGGATTTTCAGTCCTTTGCTCTACCAACTGAGCTATGGCACCTTAGTTTTTATTTTTCGACTGCAAAGATAGGTTATTTTTTCAAACTACAAAAATTACAGTAAAAAAAATGCAACTGTGTAGTTTCAACTAGTGACTGCAACTTTTTGTTTCAAATCTAAGAAAAAGATTTCTTTTGGAGAATAGATATTGAGTTTATATCTTGGTCTTTCGTTGATTCTGTATTGTATCTGTTTGATTATATTGTTACTAAATTCATTGAAATTTGTTTTTTTAGGGATGTACTGCCTGATCAGTTTGTTTGTGTTCTCAATCAATCCTTTTTCCCAGGAAGAATAGAGATGAGTAAAATAAATCTGTGTATATAGCTTTTTGGCTAATGTTAGATGATCTGTAAACTCGTTACCATTATCTACGGTGATGGTGTGCACATGCTCTTTGTATGGCAGCAGCATACCGTAAACGATTTTTGAAAGCTCTTTTGCGTTTTTCCCTTTGAGCAGTTTTTTGCGCCATGCAAAAAACTGTAGTTCTTTCTACTAAGGTCAGGATAGCTCCTTTTCCGTTTTTCCCGACGATGGTGTCCATCTTCCAATCTCCAAAGCGTCGATTGAGACCCAAAACAAGAGGTCTCTGCTCTATTTCGACACGATTCTTGGGCTGCAGAGTGCGCTCCTTACGGATCTCGGCCATACCCTCAAGCGTAAGAGAACGTGTGCTTCTCTTTCTCGTTGCGGTTTCGCTTGAGCTCTCGGCTCACGACCGATTTGTCTTCACCGATTGCCTGTGCAATCATTTTCTGCGTACAACCCTGCTTATAGATGGCAGAAATTGCGCACCTTTACCCTCATGTTAAACACCTCATATTAAGACTTTTTCAAACGAAGGCTAAGATAGAGATTTTATCCCTTCGGAACAAAGGATAAAGAAGTTTTTTCTCTTCCTTTGTCCGATAAAATCAATTCTTACCTATTCCACTAATAGTTGCATTGGCTAATTGAATTTTCAAACATGTTTTCGACTTGAGTCAGAGAATTGAAAAGAGAATTTATGTTGTATTCCTTATTACATGGAATATATAATCTTCCTCTTTGTTCACCCAACGACTTACCAAGCCTCTTGTTTTTTTCACAAGAAACATCACGTGATGACAAAGGAATGACAACACCACCACACACTTCTGTAAATTATCGTGTAGAGATTTAATTGATTTTGCCGATACACGGAATACCTCATCAGAGTAAAAAAATCAGACAAATGAAGAGACTCAACAAACACACTAATCCGATGATAACATAAGATCGTGCCCTGCCCTAAGTGCATACGGCGATAAGCGATACCCAACGACAATGACCGGTTATGTCGTTTAATCTAAACAAAAGAACTCCTCGTTTTGACACAACCTTAAACCTCATAACATTCTCTTTTTCAAATTAAATAAACTGGCCCTTTGAATACCTTTCTCGAGACCCGGAAAAATACGAAGCATTCCGAGAACAAGAACTATTACTTTGTATTTTTTTATGCTTTTATCAACCGCATCTTCAATTATTTTATATTTTTGCGCGGTGAAAAACGATAAATCAATAGTAAAAGCATTACAAAAACAAGCATTCTATAAATATGCAACACGTTGCACGTCTTATATTATTACAATTATATTATTTTAAAACAGTCTTTATTATTTTCAATCAATGAACAGAAAACTAATTTTCATGCTGACCCTGTGCCTTTGGTATGCAGGGATGATGACCGCCCAGACAGCTATGCAAGTCAGGGGAAGTGTAGTAGATGAAACAGGCGAGCCGGTGATCGGGGCAAGCATCCGGTTAAAACACGCGCCGGACAAAGGCACAATTACCGATGCCGACGGTTTTTTCACCCTGCCAACACCTTCGCCATCGGTGCTTGTAGTTTCGTATATGGGGATGAAGACGCAGGAAGTAGAAGCGCGTCCGGAGCTGCGAATCGTGATGCGCACGGATGCCGAACTGCTCGACGAAGTCATTGTCGTGGCGTATGGAACGGCCCAAAAGTCGTCGTTTACCGGATCGGCCAGTGTTGTAAAATCGGAACAGTTGGAAAAAATCTCGGGATCGGGGTTTGTAGAAGCGCTGCAAGGGATGAGCGCGGGTGTAAACATCACGAACAACGAAGGAAACCCCGGAGGCGATACACGGGTACAAATTCGAGGTATCAGCTCAATGTCGGGGAAGAGCGATCCGTTATATATCGTCGACGGAATGCCGTACGACGGTAAACTGACGTCCATTTCGCCCAGCGATATCGAGTCGATGACCGTTTTGAAAGACGCGGCGGCCTCCTCGCTCTACGGCTCGCGTGCAGCCAACGGCGTGGTAGTGATTACCACGAAGAAGGGGAAGAGCAGTCGTCCGACGATCCATTTCCGCGCGGCGTTGGGTACTTCGGACAATGCCGTAGCCAACCCCGTCAAGGCCGATCCTTATCAGCAACTGACGAATACATGGCGCGCCATCTACAACGACCGGTTCTATGTAAGCGGCGCAACGGCAAAGGAGGCAGGCGATTATGCCTCTTCGACCCTCTTGCCGCACATGGTCAACCCGCGCGTCAATTCGAAAGGTGAGACGGTTTATGTTACTCCCTTCAAGCATATCAATGAACCTTACGTATTGCACGACGGTAACGGAAACGAACGCATCAACCCGGCATTGAAAATGGTCTGGGACAAGAGTGATTACGACTGGTACGGTGCGGTATTCTCGCGCAAACTGCGGCAGGATTATTCGGTCGACGTGAGCGGAATGGCCAACGACGGAAAGACAAACTACTATACCTCCGTTTCGTATCTGAACGACAAGGGATATGCCAACAGTCAGTATTTTAAACGCTACTCGTTCCGCGTCAACGTATCCACGGAGCTCACCAAGTGGTTCTCGCTGAGCGGAAGCCTCGCTTACAGCAACTCGCGCCAAAACGTTTCGGGAGCCAACCGTGCGCTGGTCTTTTCCAATACGCTGAACTCGCCGTGGCTGCGTAACGAAGATAACACCGACTGGTACTACTCGCAAAAGACGGGTCGCAGAATGTATGACTTCGGCGTCAACAGCTCGAACTTCTTCGGTATCCACGTCTTGAATAACGGAGGCGATTATTGGAATAACCCAAACGACGAAAGTTTCGACAACAACGAAGCAGGTATCCTGACGACGCACTACTACGCCGATATGAAACTGCCTTTCGATTTGAAATTTAAAACAGGCATAAACATCGACGCTGTTAACACGAATATTTATCAGTACAGCTCGGCCGTTCATGGAGAAGGACAACTCAAACCTTTCGGCGTGACGACTATGACGAACGGCGGTAGCGCCACCCGAACCCATTATAAAAATACGTCCGTGACATGGAACAACTTGCTGACATGGGACAAGAGCCTGAACGAGCATCACGTTAACATGCTGTTAGGACACGAATTTTATTCACATAACAGCCAATACAGCACCGCTTCGGGCGAAGGAATCATGCAGTTGGGACAGTACGAGCTTTCATCCACAACGAAAAACTGGTCGGTCGGCTCGTATCGTAACCGCTATGCCCTGCTCTCGTTCTTCGGAAAAGCCGAATACAATTTCGACAACAAATATTATCTGTCGGGCTCATTCCGTCGCGACGGTTCATCACGTTTCAGCAAAGAAAGCCGCTGGGGGAACTTTTTTTCCGTGGGCGGATCATGGCGTATTTCGAAAGAATCGTTTATGCAAAACGTGAAATGGATAGACAACTTAGCTCTGAGAGCCAGTTACGGTACGTCGGGTAACGACAAGCTGATTCTTCGCTCTACCAGTAGCGGTTCGGCCATGGGAGGAGAAATCCTGTATGCCTACCAAGGCTATTACGACTCGGACGACTTATACGGCCAGGCCGGTTACAAACCGACCTCCATCGCCACCCCCAACCTGAAGTGGGAACAGAACCAGCAGTTCAACGTAGCCCTCGATTTCAGTTTGTTCAACCGATTGAGCGGTACGATCGAATATTACTCGCGCGATGCCAAAGACCTGCTCTACTACAAGAGCCTACCACCGTCGGCACAGGTAGGTAACGCCGAAGGAGTCAATACAAACCTCGGTAATGTGCGCAACAGCGGATTCGAGTTCACACTCTCTGCTTCCGTGCTTCGTCACCGCGATTTCCAATGGGATATCGACGCCAACTTTTCCACCCTCAAAAACGAAGTGACGTATCTTCCGGGAGGCGCATACATCTACTCCAACCGGGTGGCTACATACAAAATCGAGGAAGGCAAATCGATTTACGAATTTTTTATGGCAAAAAATGCCGGCGTGAATCCAGACAACGGAAACATGCGGTACTGGGTCAAAGACGGTAACAACGGATGGAAAACAACGGAAAATTATGCTGAAGTTAAAACATCGGATTACCAATATGTGGGCAGCTCGATTCCGAAAGCGTTCGGCTCGGTGACGAACAGTTTCAAATATCGCGACTTCGATTGCTCGTTCATGTGGTATGCCTCTTTCGGTTCGAAAATGTTCGACTACGTTTATCTCGAACGTACAACCATACGTAACGGCGTAGGCATCATACAAGATTTGGTAGAAGGCGATGTGTGGATGAAGCCCGGCGATCAGGCCAAATTCCCGCGCTGGTCGGCCAGCAATTACGGAGCCACCCGACGCGCCTCCGATTTCTATCTGTTCAACAACGATTATTTCCGTCTGAGAAACCTTACGCTCGGCTATACCCTGCCCAAAAGGCTGCTGAGCCGATCGGGCATCTCGCACGCTCGCATCTACGTCACCGGCGACAACCTGCTTACTTTCGGACCGGCCGCCGCGCGCTACACCGAACCCGAAACAGGCGTACAGGGAAACAACTATAACGGAAATGCCAATACCGACAACGGCATACAAGGCTCAAGAAGAGTCTATATGGGAGGCATTCAGATAACCTTCTGAACCGAAATAAACGGAAAATAACATGTTTAACATCAAAAACCGAAAACAAATGAAAATCGATCAATTCAAAAAAACAATAGCAGTCGTGGCCGCGTGCGTATGTACATTAACAAACTGTACGGACGAGCTGACCACCAACTCGTCAACAGCCGTAAGCGAAGAAACCGTACTCTCCAGCACGACCGGACTGAATATGGTACTTCGATCTGCCTATCGCTATATGCTCACCAACGGAGAGCTGGGCAGCTCGAGCCAGAACGAAGCCTGTTATGCCGGATTGCCCGGATACTGCATGTACTACGATCTTGGCGGCGCCGACATCATCAGTACGACGAACTACGGAGGATCACCCGAAAACAGCTACCGCTTCGCACCGGAACGCACCGAAGCATCGAACGCTTACTCAGGAAAAATCTGGTCGACCATGTATAAGACCATCAATCAAATCAACATCATCATCGACGCACTCCCTGCTGCCTCAGGCACCGATGCCGAAAAAGAAGTCATCAAGGGCCAGTGTCTGGCCATGCGCGGAATATGCTACTTCCATCTGTTGATGAATTATCAGCAGACGTATGCCATCGCGAAAGAAAAACGAGGCGTGATTCTCCGCACCTCGTCGGCCGATCCCGCCAACAAAGTCTTCTCTACGGTGAAGGAAGGATATGAACAAGTTGTTTCCGATCTGAAAGCGGCCAAGCCCCTCCTGGCCCAATATCAGCGCGACGAGATGTTCCGCGTCAATGCCGACGTGGCTGCCGGTGTCCTGGCACGCGTGTATCAGGTGATGGGAGACTGGCAAAACGCGTTGATCGAAGCCAAAAGCGTTTACGAAAAACATGCAACCTTGATGACCAAAGAAGAATGGTATAGCGGATTCGATAACCTGATCAGCGACGGATGTAAAGAACTCGTATGGGGTCTGAAATATACGAACCTGACGAACGTAGGATCGAACACCCAGTTCAACTACTGGTATAATCAAGATCCGAGTTACGGCGAAGGCATGACGGACGGCCCCATATACAGCTTTATCAATCTGCTCGTAGACAGCCGTTATGTGGCACTTTTCGACGCTTCCGATTATCGCGGATTCAAAAACGACAAGACGAGCGGCGTGAAAGACGCAGACATTAAAAACGTGATGTTCTGGCACCGCACAGCCAACGGCAACAAAGAAACGGCGGCCAAATGGGCTTACAACAAATTCAAATATTATGGCGATGCCAACGGTGCCAAACAGGGGAAAAGCTATCCGGAATTCCCGTTGATGCGTAGCTCCGAAATGCTGCTGATCATGGCCGAAGCATCCGCGAACCTGGGAGACGCAACGAAAGCGCTTTCGTATCTGACGACATTGCAGAAAGCCCGTCAAGTCGGCACCCTGACGAGCACGACCGACAAGAACAGCCTGCTCGAAGCCATCTATACCGAACGGCGCAAAGAACTGCTGGGCGAAGGTGTCACGGGAATGTATGACTTGCTGCGCCTGCAAAAACCGTTATTGCGTTACGGCAGCACAACGGCCGATCCTTCGGGACATTTCGCGTGGGGCCTCATGCATCTGGATGGATACAACGCCTCCGACGCACAACCTAAAGCAACCCTGCCTTCGAACGATTACCGCTTTATCTGTCAGATTCCCCAGCTCGAACTGGCTAATAACGAAGCCGTCTCGGAAGCTGATCAAAACCCGTCGAAAGGGCAATAACAAGCAAATGATGGCTTAGCCATACAGACAGCCAAACATCGATCTGCTTTCCAATCAACCAGAGGATGTGCCGGAACGTAATATTCTGACACGTCCTCTTTTTTTGCATGCCGGCCCGCGTCGTCATTCCGAATTATTGTTGTCGGGTAAAACTCAATATAAAA
This sequence comes from Tannerella forsythia, assembly GCF_003860135.1. Classification (GTDB taxonomy): domain Bacteria; phylum Bacteroidota; class Bacteroidia; order Bacteroidales; family Tannerellaceae; genus Tannerella; species Tannerella forsythia_A. Next base: position 9,766 of record NZ_RQYN01000046.1, on the reverse strand, counting down.
AGCCGGAAAAAAACGCCTTCGGGGAGTGGAGGTATGGATATACTCGATTTCATCCCCTCATTCGATCAAATCGTCCCCTTGTAGCTACGGCTCTATCCCCTTTATAGAGAGGTCTACCCCCCACACATGAAGGGGGTTTACCCCATACACAGAGGGGGTTTACCCCATACACAGAGGGGTTATACCCCATACATGGAGGGGGTCTACCCCATACACGGAGAGGGTTACCCCCATACATGGAGGGGTTTTACCCCATACACAGAGGGGTTATACCCCATACATGGAGGGGTTTTACCCCATACACGGAGAGGGTTACCCCCACGCATGGAGGGGTTCTACCCCATACACAGAGGGGGGTATTGCATTAAATTAAGGGATGAAACCCGTCTCCCCCCCCCTTAAATCTCTCCTCAGAGAGGAGGCGGGATTACTCCGAATGCTTAAAAAAACGGCTACTGTGATGATTGCTTGAACCCGGATTCCGCGATAGAACAAATCATAATGAATTTCATTCAGGCCTTCAGCCCTTGTATGCCCTGCGGGCGTTGAAATGTTGAGCTGTTGAGATGTTTATTTGTTGAGTTGTTGAGTTGTTGACCGGTAAACATCCCCCCTGCCCCCCCTTCGAAGGGGGGAAGAGCGGAGCGAAGGGGGATGTCATCCCTTCGGAGGGGGAATACGTGGTACCCTCCGAATCATGTACCCGGCATAACAATTAACCATTGACAATTAACAATTAAATAATGGTACCCGCCGAACAGTGTATCGCGTAATTTGGGTTTATTTTCGTGAGATATTTTTTACAAATGCGATTTAATAAATAAAAAAAATGTATTTTTGCGGAAAGTAAGTCGGCGCTGTGCCACGTTTTTTTCAGGAGGGCCTGTCATCAAAAAACGTTCACAGGCTGACTTGATTATTTAAAAAAACTTTACAAACAATACGATGACAAATACGATAACACATGGTTCACGGCAACCGTCCCGAAGCAGACAATACATTTATAACGATATCTACGTATGAACAGAAAAAGATTTTTTATTGGCTTCCTGTGCCTTTTGTGCGCGGGAATGGTTACTGCCCAGACGCTTACACAGATCAGGGGCAGTATAGTAGACGAAACGGGCGAACCGATCATCGGGGCCAACATCCTTGTGAAAGGTACGACACAAGGTACGACGAGCGATCTGGACGGGCAATTTTCGCTGCAAGTCGATCGCGCACCGGTCACATTGCAGATTTCGTACATCGGTTACGCACGTGTAGAGGTAGAAGCCGTATCCGGAAAACCGGTCAAAGTACAGATGGCACCGGACACGCAAATGATGGAAGAAGTCGTAGTTACCGGCTACGGTACGTTTAAAAAGTCGGCCTATGCCGGCTCGGCTTCGAACGTAAAAGGCGAGAAGATGAAAGACATTCCCGCCGTAACGTTTAAAGACCTTCTGCAAGGTAACGCCGCAGGCGTTCAATTTTCTTCGTCATCGGGACAGCCGGGCGCCTCGTCGTCGCTCAACATTCGCGGCATGGGGTCGTTCAACGCCAGCAATGCCCCGCTTTACGTAATCGACGGCGTGCCGATGCGTGCGGGATCGATCAATTCGATCGACTCGAAGGCGGGCCTCGACATCATGTCGACGCTCAACAGCTCCGATATCGAAAGCATCACCATCATCAAGGATGCCGCCGCCGCGTCGCTCTACGGTTCACGCGCAGCCAACGGGGTGGTGCTCATCACCACCAAGCGCGGCAAGGCCGGCAAACCGTCTATCCAGTTCAAAGCCGACTGGGGACAGTCCGACTTTGCCATGGAATACCGCCCGATCATGGGTGGAGAAGAACGGCGTCAGCACATCTACGACGGACTGGCGGCCGGGCAGATCAAAAAAGGGAAAAGCGAAGCCGAGGCTAAGGCCTATGCCGACAAGAAAATAGACGATTTTGCCCCGGTTCCGTGGTGCGGATATGTGGACTGGGACGATGTGCTGCTTCAAAAAGGCAACCACCAGTCGTATGAAACATCGATCACCGGAGGCACCGAGCGGTTCAATTACTATTCGTCCCTCGCATACCTGAAGCAGGAAGGTCTCTCGCTACGATCCGGCCTGGAACGTATCAGCGGTCGTCTGAATGTGGACTACAACGCCACCGACAAACTGAAAATCGGCGCGAACATTTTGTTTGCCACCGTGAATCAGGAAGTATATTCGGAAGGCACCTCCTACTCTTCTCCTTTTTATACTTCGCGAAACGCAGTCGTTCCTTCCGACCCGGTCTACAACGAAGACAACACATGGAATCGCGAGCTGATCCGTATCGGCGACCGTAACCCCGCACTGGCGGCGGCTTACGACTTCCAGCGCGAATACGTGACACGCGCCTTTAATACCGTTTACGGCGAATATGAGCTTCTCAAAGACCTGAAATTCAAATCGACTTTCAGCTATGATTACGTGAATACGAAAGGACGGGAATGGTACGACCCACGCACCTCGAACGGCGAAGATAAAAACGGAGGCATGATCAAGAAATTCTACGAATATAAGAAGATGGTATGGGCCAATCAGCTCAGTTATAAAATGACCCTGGCCGAAAACCATCACGTCGATGCGCTGGCAGGCTATGAAATAGACGACCAGTACCGCGACTTTTTATCCGGTTATGCCACTAACTTCGCCACGCCTCACAAGAATGAGATCAGCAACGGGATGAAGACCGAGTCGGTCAGCGGCGACGATATCCGCACCCGGATGGTCTCCTACATCTCCCGCCTGAACTACGATTACAAGAACAAATACTATCTGGGTGGTAGTTTCCGTACCGATGGCAGTTCACGCTTCCACCGGAGCAATCGCTGGGGTACCTTCTGGTCGGTATCGGCCGCATGGCGCGCCATCGAAGAAGATTTCATCTCGCCGGCCAACGACTGGCTAACCGACCTCAAACTTCGTGCCTCGTACGGAGTGAACGGTACACTTCCCTCCAAATATTTCGGTTACATGGGACTGAGCAGCCTCACCAACGGCTACCTCGAACAGCCCGGCATCGTCCGTTCACAAATAATGAACAAAGACTTGCAATGGGAAACGAACCATAACCTCAATCTCGGTTTAGACTTCGGCCTGTGGAACCGCGTCAACGTGACCCTCGAATATTACACCCGCACCACCCGCAACTTGCTCATGGATCGCCCGATCTCGATGACTAACGGGTTCGACAGCTACCTGATGAATATCGGTGAAGTGAAAAACCGGGGAGTCGAATTAGAGGTCAACTCGACGAATGTACAGATGAAGAATTTCTCATGGAACACGACATTCAACATTTCGCATAACCGGAACGAAATCGTGACATTGGACGGTTTGCAGACGGAGATCATCAGCGGCAACCAGATCCGCAAAGTCGGAAAACCTTACCGTACCTTCTACCTCATCGAATTCGCGGGTATCAACCCTGAAACCGGCGCGCCGCAGTTCTATACGAACAAAACGGACAAAGACGGTCATCACCGGAAAGAAATCACCGAATCGGTAGAACAGGCACATGCCGTTGTGCTGGATAAACATGCCGAACCCGACGTGATCGGCGGACTCTCCAATACGCTTCGTTACAAATGGTTCGACCTGAATTTCATGTTCTCCTACCAGTTCGGAGGCTACTCGTACGACACGTGGGCACAAAAAACGGAGCACGGCGGTAACGACCTGAAAGCAAACATCCCGACGTATTACCGCAACAGCTGGAAACGTCCGGGCGATGTCACGAACTACGAACTGTTCTACGAAAATCCCGCCGTGGCGATGAATAAAATCTCGACGACGCGCAGGTTACACAGCACGGACTTTATTCGTCTCAAGACACTGACCTTCGGTGTCACCGTACCGAAAGCATGGACAAAGAAGCTGAAAATGGACAACCTCCGCTTCTATGCCTCGGCCAACAACCTCTGGACATGGGCGGCACACGATTATTACGACCCGGAAGCCGTCAGCGGAGGCACCGCTATTTGGGGTACTCCCCCTTTACGAACGGTCACATTCGGATTCAACATGCATTTCTAATTTGATAAAAATTCAACATCATGAAACAAGTAAAATATTTATGGATCATTTCCATCCTGTTCTCCATAACCTCGTGCGGTAACGACTGGTTAGACCTCGAACCTTCCACGTCCATCGATACCGAAAGCAGTATCCGGTCGCTCAAAGACATTGAATTTACGCTGAACGGAATCTACAGCACCATGCAAAATTCCGACGCCTATTCGGGACGACTCGTTTACTATGGCGATGCGACAGGCGATGATATGCAAGCCGTCAGCTCTACGAAACGCGTAGCGAACTATTACCGTTTCAATTTCACGAAAGACAACGGCCCCTCCAGTCACTGGGCGTATCTCTATGCCATCATTCAAAATTGCAATCTGATTCTGCTAAACATCGACAAGATCACCGTCAATGAAAAAGAAAAGGCATACGCTGACGACCTGAAAGGACAAGCATTGGCCATCCGGGGCATGGCGCTGTTCGATCTGACGCGTATCTTCGGCTATCCGTACACGAAAGACAACGGCAGATCGTTGGGCGTGGCGATCGTAGAAACCCTTCCGGACATCCACAGCAAGCCCGCGCGCAATACCGTAGCCGAGTGCTATACCAAAGTCATCGATGATCTTACTGCCTCGGTCAACCTGCTGAGCAGCAAGTTTAACAAGGGCAAATTCAACAAATGGGCGGCCATGACGCTCCTCAGCCGCGTCTACCTCTACAAGAACGAGAACGCTCTGGCGTTGAAAACAGCCGCGGAGGCCATCGAAGGCGCGCAAAAGAACGGATATGCCTTATGGACGAACGAAGCATACCCGACGGCATGGAGTAATGACGCATCGGCTGCCAATCCGGGCGAGGTGTTGTTCGAAATCGTGAACCTGACCACCGATACGCCGGGCAAAGAAAGCATGGGATACCTCAGTTCGAAAGACGGCTACGACGACATTTGCATCACTTGCTCGTTCTATCAGCTGCTGAAGAAAGATCCCAAGGATGTACGTCTGAAGCTGCTGAGCTTCGACAAAAAATACTATGCCTACGTCAACAAGTACCAGCCGCAACAGAACGAAGCGATTCAGGATGCGAATATTCCGCTGCTGCGCCTTTCCGAAACGTACCTGAATGCAGCCGAAGCGGCCGTCAAGACGGGTGACAACAAGGCCGCCGTGAAATACCTTGACGCGATCGTCAAACGTGCCAATCCGGCCAACACGGTCGAAGGAAAGAACCTGACCGTCGAAGACGTCTTGAACGAACGACGCAAAGAACTGGTCGGTGAGGGACATCGCATGTACGACGTGATTCGTAACGGAATGAAGGTAAAACGTAAAGATGTAGAGGATCGTAACCTGAGCAGAACAAAGCATGATACGCCCTACATGGAATATGACTGGGATTTTTACATGATCGTACTGCCCATCCCGAAGAAAGAAATGGATACGAACCCCAATATGCTGCAGAATCCGGGATACGGAAGCAACTAACGTTTCTCAGCCTCAATAGAACGGAAGGCTGCCGTCGGCCGTTGGGCCCATCTGTTTGCCTCGTTTCTTATCTGTAAAGTTCCGCCCTTTGTGGCGGGATTGATAAGAAACGAGGCAATAAATTTACGGCTGTTCATTCTTTGACCTTCAGCCTGAGAATCGTTACCGAATTAGGAGGAAATCCGTAACGCATCGGACGCTGCGTCCGAAAGCGTATCGTCTGTCTCACGGGCTTCACCGCATCGGGATGTTTGAAGGTGTTACGGCTGTCGGGGCGTGCCGAAAGCCGGAGCAGCTCGGCCTCGTCTTCTACTTTCCGGCCTTTCACATCCAACGAAGTCCATTCTTCATGCATCGTCGTATTGACGACTTTCAGGATGATCGTATCCGTTTCCGGATCGTACGTGGCTACCGAGAGCAGGGACGGCATAAGCGGCACCGTCGCTTCCGGCAGTTCAACCTGACCGATCCGGCACCGGATCGTCTCGTCCCGGCACTCGATCCGTACCATGCTCCACGCATCCTTCGAGAGCGACAGGGGAACAGCTTCCGTAAGCGGTTGTCGAAATGTTCCGGCACAACGATACAGCACCGCGGTACTGTCGGTCAGTACGAGCGAGATTGCGTCGCGTCGCTCGTCGGTCAGACCGTTATCGCGTACTTGCAATCGCATGGTTGCCCCGTTTTTTAGCGGCCGGATACGAGCCGAGAAGGTATAATTACACATCGTCGAGTCGCCGAATAACCGATATTTCGCTCCGTCGGACGGCTTCTCTTTTTCCGAGAAGATCGACTGTACCGCTCCCCCATTCAGTGCTATTTCGCTTGTCTCAAATTCATCGCCCGAAAAAACGACCGATGCCCGGCCGCAAGTCACCAACGGTTTGCGATACGTATTCACTTCTGTTGCCAACACTTCTTTTCCGCGGTTTCGGGCAAACATTTGCAAGACATGGTATGAAGGTGTTTTGACCACACGCGACGCATCGAAGAGAATGGCCGGTGTACCGTTCAGAGGGAAACCGGCATGTCCCAACAACGGTGAATAGGAAACGCCGCAGATATGCGCCGGATTACGTTCTACACCGACGAGAAAAGCCGCCTCCCCTACCGCGGCACGCATGGTGCCGCCCTCACGTCCCCAAGCCGTGCCGAAAGCCCCCACGAACAGGCTCGCTCTACGCGATCCTCTGACCTTCGTTTCGAGACAGGAGCTGCTCGCGATCAAATGATCGGCGCTCATCAGATAACGCATATTGATCCGGTCTTCACGAAAATCTCGAACCGCCGCCGAGTCACCGGCCATGACGGCCATCTGCGGAAACGTATCCCTGAGAGCGCGCCTCAGAAAACGATAGCGACGGACATATTCCTCTCCGTGATTCGCGTCGCCGAACGACACCGCCGATAATCCGAAGGGCGCGGCATGTCCATGAGCGGCACGGCGTGCTCCTCCTTGCGGGTCAGTGGCCGGTCCGTTCGCATACGCCACGGCCCCTGCCGCGCGGAGCGCCAACAGCCCCATATTTCTCATATCTTCGTAAAGGGAACGATAGCGCTGGTTCAGCACCCCGGCGTTCATTACATAGACCGGTCGGGCGTTGAGGTCTTCACACAGTTGAAGATACTCATACAATCCGACACCGTTCGTCGTGCCGTAGCCCCAGATGCTCCAGAGAGGCTTACGCGACTCGATGGGGCCGACAGTCCCCTCCCAATCAGGAATCATGACAGGCGTGTAGCTCTCGGCGAAAGCTCCTCCGGGGAACCGGACAAACGCCGGCGAAAGCTCCGCCACGGCCTCCATCAGATCGGCACGCAGACCGTTCGGACGCTCTTTCCACGTCTTTTGGGGAAATAACGAAACCACGTCGAGGTGGAACGATACACCGCTGTCGGCTTCAAATACCAGCGTCGCATTCGGTGCGCTGTCCGTCGCCGTAAAGGTATGGCGAAAGCGCATCCACGCTTCCGGCATGTCGACGACATAAGGTTGGCTTAACAACCGGCCGGCCAATGTGTCGCGCAGCGCAACCGAGATCTTCCGCCCATATCTGCCGCGTAGATAGAAAGACAAGTCGTACCGCTCGCCCCCAACGATCGAAATACCGTGAAAACCTTCTGCCACAACGCCTCCCGCCCCTCCCGAAGAGGCGATTTGCACAAACAGCGAACGGCGGTTCTCTTCATTCAACGGATCACGCGTATCGATCATCAGCGAAGTATTGGACGAAAGCGCTCGCCATCCCGGAAGGGCGCAGGGCGAAACGAAAGGAATCCGCCAACCGGCGGGCGTGACGATCACGTTCCGCGACGCATCGTACGAACAGCCGTAAGGCACAGCCCCATCCTCCAAACTGCGGTTACGGATCATCTCCGCATAAATTCCCCCCTCAACAGCGTGATTCATCTCCTCCAACGTCACACCATACAGCGCTTCCTGCACCGGCTGCGAAGGTTTTTCCAAATCGATCATGACTGACGAAGTCACCGGCCTTTCCGGCCGGCAAGCCGTCAGCAACCACACTCCTATCACCGCTATATCTCGTAATTTCATATCATTATCCTGCTCAAAATAATACGTTCAGACGCATCATATCTTCGCGCAAACAAATGATGCCAAACGCTTTTCCGTATAAGTTGCGCAAAACTACATAAAAAGTTTGTGATTTCGGACGTTGCTCTGCTGCAAAGCTGTTCTTATCTGTCCAAACGAACCACGTCGTCATTTTTTTTGAACCGACGTTGCAACGTTTTTGCCCTTTTACACGTCAAGGTATAGAGATCATTTTAAAAAACGTTTTACAAAAAAAATCGATTGAGATGAAAACACAATGGATTGGTATCGGGATCATGGCTTTAATGGGCGCCTGTACTTCCGATCATGAAACACCCAAGCCTCTGACCGAGGCCCAGCCCATCGTCTTGAAAAAGGCAGAGAAGGTAGAAAAAGACAATGCCTTCGCCTTCGATCTGCTACGAACAACGCGCAAGCACACGACCGAAGCGAATGTTTTTATCTCGCCGCTGAGCGTAAGCATGGCGCTGAACATGACGCTGAACGGCGCCGTCGGCACCACGGCCGATGAGATGAAAACCGCTTTGCGTGAAACCGGTTATACGATGGAGGACATCAACGAGTACAGTCGTTCGCTACGGGAAGCACTCCTCAAAGTAGACCCTTCGACCACGATCGGGATGGCCAATTCGATCTGGTACAAACAGGAAGCATCGGTTAAAGAGCCGTTTATTCAGGCTAATCGCACGTACTACGACGCGGAGGTGAGAGCCGTCGATTTTTCATCGCCCGCTACCCTTCCGGCCATCAACGGCTGGTGTGCAAAAAAAACGAACAACAAAATCACCGAGGTGCTGGACAACATTCCAGAAAATGCTTTTATGTATCTGATCAATGCCGTTTATTTCAAAGGCATCTGGGTGACTCAGTTCAAAAAAAGCGACACCAAACAAGCACCTTTCCGCAAAGCGGACGGTACCACACAGGAGGTCAATATGATGACACAAACAAGCACTCTTGGCTACACGACCGACGAACGGTGCCGGTACCTTGAGATGGACTACGGCAACAAGGCGTTCAGCATGATCGTGATGCTGCCGAACGAAGGTAAGACGACGCGCGACGTGATCGAACAGCTCGACAACAAGCATTGGGATGTGATTACAAAAGGCATTCACCCAACGCAAGTATCTCTGCGTATGCCGCGCTTCAAGACGGAGTGTAAATACCAGCTCGAGAAAAAGATTCTGCCGGAGATGGGAATGAACGTACCGTTTACAACATCCGCCGATTTTTCCGGTATCACCGATATTTCGATCTTGATTTCGCGCGTGATTCATAAAACGTTTGTGCAAGTCGACGAAGAAGGTACGGAAGCAGCGGCCGTAACCGTTGTAGAAACGATCAAAACATCCGTCGATCCTTCCCCCGTTCCTTTCCATATCGACCGGCCGTTTGTTTTTGCCATACGCGAAAAGAGCACCGGCGTCATTCTGTTTATCGGAGAGATCGGAGAAGTGAAAGAATAAGACGTTTATTTGTCATACATCAAAAGAGAGAGGGCTGTCTCAAAACGAGGCGGCTCTTTTATTTTAAACCCAAATTACGCGATACACTGTTCGGCGTATACCGTTATTTAATGTTAATTGTCAATGGTTAATTGTTATACCGGGTACATGGTTCAGCGGGTACCATGCATAACAATTGACAATTAA
>NZ_RQYN01000045.1 GCF_003860135.1 Tannerella forsythia | reverse complement strand
ATCGGTCTTTGTCCATGCTGATATCAAAGTTAGTAATTATTGAATTATTAACAAACGCACAAATGTACGACCATTAAATAATGGTAAACGCCGAACTGTGTATCGCGTAATTGGGGATTAATTGATTGGCATTCTAATAAATTGTATATTGGGGAAATGTTAGGTCTTTTGATTTAAACTAATTCTATTGAATTGGTTAAGGATTTCTTTTGTTTAAATTGAATATGGGGCTTTTTTTAACTGCAAAGGTCTATATTCGTGCGGAAAACAAAAAGGCGGACGATTGAGGAGGAGGACGGAAATACGAAGTTAGGGGAAAATATGTTACTTCAGCTTCTTTGCTCATAAAGCAACAAGAAAAGAGCCTATTTGGCCGTATATGTTTTATCAAAAGACACTTTTCCGTCAAGTTCATATACTTTTATATTCATTTCTTTTTCGTTTACGGTAACTGTGACACAAGAGTTGTTGGAATTGACAAGTATCGGAAATTTGAAATGCTCCGAAGGTTCCTGATATAAATGACGGTGAAGATGACCACAGATCATCATGTCAATACCGACGTTGTTAAGCAGAGGAACGAATTTATGCATTACCTCTCGACTACCATGCCAAGCATTATCCATCGGGAGCGGAGGAATATGCGCGATAACCACTTTGAATGGCGACTGCATGTACTCTTCTGAGAGCAAGACCTTCTTAAGCCATTCGGCCTGCTCGGATCGATACGTGTCATAGTCCGTTATCCCGGCATATTCAATATCGTTGTCGGGCTTGTCTTCGCCGGTATCCAGTATAATAAAGAATACAGGACCTTGTCGGAATGTGAAATAAAGATGTGGCTCGTATGGAGAAAAATAGTCTTGAAAATGAATGGCAAATTCGCCTCTTGTCTCATGATTCCCTCGTGCATAATATAGTGGAGTCTCCTTTGCAAAGGATGCAATGCTTTCGTCCATGAAACCAGTAAAGATGGTTTCCTTGTCTGTAAATTCCGACACCATATCGCCGTTAAAGATGACGGCATCCTTATCATTTATACCTGCATGGTGCAACAAGGGAGAAATAAGATTCTCCCTGTTGTGCACATCATTGAGTATGACAAACGAGGCGCTTTTCTGGTTGCGATCGTTTGTTTTAAACGTCAAAGGTTTACGTCGATAGACATCGGTCGAAGCGACATCTCCATAGTATACGTGAGTACGATGACGTCCGGTTACCTCCTGCGCAAGAATGCGATAGCGGTAAGCCGTGCCCGGATTTAATCCGGATAATCTGACGATATGAAGTGTCGATACATTTTTTAATCCTGCTTTCGTGTCGAAGTATTTTCGACGATCAGCCGCATAAAAATGCGAACCATCGTCAGGAGCAACTTCTACCCATCCGATAGAAAGCTCGTCTGTTTCCCATGCAACCGTTACTTCTGTTTCCTTCATGTTTTGCAAATACGGCCCATGAGTGATCTGAATGTTTTGGCTATAAGCCGAGATGGGGCATAGCAACAGCGTAAGCAGGATAAAAATGATTTTTTCCGTCATGCCGAAAGATAAATTATTTCTCATAGCCCGGTGTCTGTTTCAGTTTCGGATTCTTGTCTATCTCGGATTGAGGGATAGGAAGATATCGCTGATAATCTTCAAACTTACGTGATTCGATGAGCCGGTCGGCTTTATTGGCTTCGGTCGGTAATGTTTGTATAAACCGCATATCTACATCATCCTTCGCATAATCTATGGTACCGATCATTCGATAGAGAGGGCCATTCATAACCGTTTTAGCCACGAGTTGTCCGTTTTCATCTTTCCAACGAACGATGTCTGGCCGACGGAAACCTTCTCCGGCCAGTTCGATTGTCCGTTCGCGTCTGACTAACGAACGAATTTTACCGAGCGTATTGTATTTGTTTCGGTCTGTCTTTATCTGGCCTCCCCGCTGCCGCAGTAAATCAATCAAATCGAGAGCCTCGTCCAAGTTTTCGTTCAGCTCTACATTGCATTCGGCAATCGTCAGCAAGACTTCGGCATAACGAAAGAAGATAGGACAAAGATTATCATTATTCAGTGCCGGAGAATACTGTGAAATAGGAGCTGCATATTTTGCGAAAGTCAGACCGGTTTTTGAAGCATTATCTGCCGCCAGATAATGGTCGTAATTCTTTTTGCCGTTTACTTTTTTGTCTACTGTGTTAATAATCCGTTGTTTGCCATCGGCTCCGATCCAATTCATACCGGGGTAGATGATGGTTTTGGAAAGACGAGGGTCACGGTTCTTAAAAGGGTGTACCGGATCGTATCCGGAACCTGCTTCATCAGGCATCAATCCATTATTCATTTCAAACATATTCACCAGATTCAGAGTGGGCACCCAAGATGCCCATCCGCCATCCTGATTGTTAAACATACGAATGGCATTAGTGAATTTGTAAGTGTTCTGAATATGTTGGTAAGCATAAATAATCTCTTTCGAATTTTGTCCTGCGATGTTAAATATCGATAGAAAGTCAGGATCCAGCTCATATTGCTGTAGCGCGACGATGGCTCGTGCAGCCTGACGAGCTTCAGCATAATTACCCCAGTAAAGATTGGCCCTCATCTTTATAGCCAATGCCGTACCCTTGGCAATCCGCCCTTTTTGCGATGGCGCGTCGTTCAAATCGGCAATGGCCGCGTCCAATTCGTCAAAGACAAATTTTCGGACTTCTTCTTCCGTGTTTCTGGGCACTTGTGCATCCTCGGATACATTCGGAGTCTGCGTGATCAGGGGTACTCCACCATACCAGAAGCAGAGTCGGAAATAATACCACGCTCTGATGGTACGAATTTGCGCGATCAAGTCTTTTTTGATCGTTTCACTTGCAAAAGGCACCTCTTCAATATTTTCAAGAAACAGGTTGCACCGATTAATAGTCACATATTTGTAATACTGCACGGCATGGGCTGGTGTCGTCGTACCATTTCCAACATAAGCATAGTTCCTTGTTCGTGTGTAATTATAGCCAATATCGGACATGGTGTCATCAAAGAAAATAATTGATGAACCTTGGGCATTGTCAACCCAGTTATCATAGCATGCTGTGGCCGCTTGTTGTGCATCAGTCTCTGTTTTCCAAAAGGTCGCGGGTGTTAACTGATCTTTCGGAGTCAGATCGAAGAATCCGTCGCATGACGAACAGGCTAACCCTATTCCGGATAATATGATTATTTTAAATAATTCAGATGATTTCATAATGTGTGCTTTTTAAAATGTTAAATGGATACCAAAAGAGTGCGTCTTTACATTTGGATAAATGTAACCGTTTCCGTCTGGCGTTTCAGGGTCTACGTTCAGATCGAGGTTGTCGAAAGTGAATATGTTTTCGGCGGAATAAAAGATTCTTGCTCTGCTGATCCCTATTTTGCTCAGAATGTGTTTCGGAAAATTATATCCTAGTTGGATATTTTTAATCCTCAGGTAATTTGTGGAAACGCACCAGAAGCTCGAACGAATACCCGGATGACTGGCCGATGTTTTTCCTTCGGAAACACGGGGCCACGTACCTCCCGGGTTCTTGTCAGACCATGATTTATCTAACCATACGGTTGAAGGATGAGAAGTATCGCCTGTGAAATCACCAGTCAGTGTTTCGGAGAAATAACGACTTGCGTCGACCACTCCTTGAAAAAGAAGAGAAAAGTCAACGGTATTCTTCCAACTTGCGAATAATTTTCCTCCAAAAGTGAATTTGGGGAATCTCGATCCGATGATGTCTCGATCGGCAGGCGTCAGCTTACCATCTCCGTTTACATCCTTAAAACGTAAGTCTCCGGCCATAAATTTGCGTCCGAAAGGATTCCCATATTTTTGAGTATAAGCATCGGCTTCTTCTTTGCTCTGGAATAATCCCTCTGCCACATAACCGTAATAGGAGTGATAGGGCCTGCCTACTTTATTGATGTAATAATCATCGATCATCTCATCAACACCCCCCAGATTAAGAATCTCATTTTTGTTATAGGCAAAATTTGCATCTACTCCCAAATTCCAGTCCCGAAGATTCTGATTCCATCCAAAAACCACTTCGACACCACTGTTTCTCACCGATCCGATGTTGTCTTTATACGGGTCTACTCCGAAAGTACCGGGAACAGGAACATTCATGATGATGTCTTTTGTTGTACGTCGGTAGACATCTGCACTTAACGAAAAATGTCTCAGAAACAACAAGTCTAATCCGATGCCGGCATTTGTTGTCGTTTCCCAACTAATCGAAGAAAGTTTTTGGGCTGTTTTTGTCACTCCTGTATTCAGAGAATTGTCGAACGGATAGTTTTTTCCGATGGCATAGGTAACCAGCCAGGGGTAATAGTCCGTCAAGGCATCTTGGTTTCCCAGTTGTCCCCATGAGGCTCTTATTTTGAGAGATTGTATCCAATCTTCCGCCGGCTTCATAAATGACTCTTCCGAGATACGCCAGCCGGCAGAAAACGAGGGGAAATATCCCCAGCGGTTGTCGGCGCTGAAACGGGATGACCCGTCCGCACGTAAATTGACTTCGAACAGATAGAGTCCTTTATAGTCATAGTTGATCCGTCCAAAACCGGACATCAGCCCCAACTCACGTGAATAACCGCTGTTTGTCTGTGTCGATGCTGTACCGGCATCCATATCGGTCAGATTATTATTGGGAAATGTTGTCCTGCTACCGGTTAAGTTCGTAAACTTATATTTTTCGGCTTTGTATCCTAATAAAATTTTTAAGTTATGTGCCCCGAACGATTTCTCATAATTGCCCAAACCATCAAAAGAAGCTCTGTTCCACAGATTGATGTACTCGTAAAGTTCATTCGGACCATGATAACCTATTTTATAGTGAATATCTTTCATGAATCGCTTGACGTTTTGAACATTCGATATATAGGCTACTTGTCCTGTCAGTTTTAAGCCCTCTGTCACCTTCCAGTCCGCAGCGATAATACCCGAAAAATTTTGATTCTTATATCGGATTCGCTCATTAATATCGAGCCATGCAATCGGGTTGCCGTCTCCAATCGAACCATACGATCCGTCCTCATATTTATAGGGAATCCATGGGGCAATACGAAACAGTTGGCGCACAATTCCTCCCGATAAGCTGCTCACAGCATATGACGGTATAGGCTCCGAACGGTTATTGCGAATGTACGACATGCTTGAACGGACGGATACATTCTTCGACAGCTGAACATCCAAGTTTGAACGTAAATTAAATTGTTCACGATCACTGTTCCGCAGGATACCTTCCTGCGTTAAATAACCGGCTGATATCATGTACTTAGCCTTGTCATGTCCACCCATGACGTTTACATTATGTTTTTGTATCATACCCGTTCCAAAAGCCATACCGACCCAATCAGTATTGGGATAATTATAAGGATCCGATCCGTCACGGAATTTCTGTATTTCTTGTTCGGTGAATCGAGGACTCTTTCCGGCCGAGGTCAATGCTTGGTTATATAAGGTTGCGTAGTCGGCTGAACTCATTTCGTCCAAAAGGGTTACCGCGTTCTGAATACCATATGAACCATTATATGAAACGACCGGTTTGCCCTCCACACCTCGTTTGGTGGTGATAAGGATGACACCGTTTGCGGCTTTCGAACCGTAAATAGCGGCTGATGCCGCATCTTTTAGGATGGATATAGATTCGATATCGTTCGGATCGATTTGGTCGATGGTTCCTGTCTCTATCCCGTCGACAAGGATATAGGGATTCGAATTGTTTAACGTACCTTTGCCCCGAATCTGGAACGACGCACCGTCGGCACCCGGTTTACCGGAGGCCGTTAATGCCGTGACTCCGGGAGCTAACCCTTGTATTCCTGCTGATAAAGAAGTGATCGGCCGGTTGTCCAGTTCTTTCCGGGATACACTTGATACGGCTCCGGTCAAGTTTATTTTCTTTTGTGTTCCGTAGCCTACGACCACCACTTCTTCGAGGGCTTGCATATCTTCCGAAAGGGTGATATTAAATACCGACTGACCGTTTATCGCGATTTCGAGCGTGTGATAGCCGATAAAAGAAACAACCAAGACGGCTTTTTCAGGAACATTTAACGCGAATGTCCCATCCGCATCGGTGATCGTACCGTTCGCGGGGTTTGCTTTCTCGATCACATTTGCTCCGATAATCGGCTCGCCCTGTATGTCCGATACTTTTCCCGTGATGCGCTTTGAGGGTGGTGACGCAGCAGCGGCATCGGCCGGTGGCGTGTTGTCTTTGTACAATACGATATGTTTGTCGTTAATCGTATAATTCACGTTTTGTCCGGCAAACATCTCATCAAGCACATCGGTTATCAGACGATTCTTGACATGGACGGAGATTTTCCTTGCGGCTTCGATCTGTGTCGAGTTATACGTGAAATAAAAATCGCTTTTCCGCTCAATGACGGACAGGACTTCTCGCACGGTCGCATCGTTCATCTCTAACGATAGCCGTACCGACTGCGAATACGAAAGATTCGCTATGGCCTGTAAGGTGCCGAGTAGCCAAAAAAGTACAATACATCTCATGATTATCAGACTTTTTCCGGGCCATGAAACTGCTGTTGGTTCATTGCCCGTGTTGTTTTTCGTGTAAAAGTTCATACATTTGTAATTGATTAATGAATAATATTTTGCTTGTCAACAATGTTATTGAATGAATCGGAACCGGAGATGTTGCCGCATTTCCGGTTTCTTTTTACGCTTTTGTTTTTCTCATAGGCACTTCATTTTTTTACGGTTATCATTTCGATGGTTCCATCGTTCAGTTTCTTGTAGTCTAACTGTCGCGTTTCTTTCAGCAGAGACAAGACTCGCTCCAGCGAATCCGTCTCACGGAAATGGCAGGTGTATGTGTCATCGGCCGACAACGGATTGCGTATCCGTATCCGCACGCCGAAACGACGCTCCAAGCTCTTTGTGATTTCTGTCAGCGGTTGTTCCACGAAATACAGTTCGCCGTCTATCCATGAATGGGTTAGTTCCGCATCCACATTTTCGGTCAGTACCCATCCTTCTTGTTCGGAATACGAGACTTGCTCATTGGGTTTCAACATCACCTGATAGTCCGTATCGACGGACGAGACTTGTACACTACCTTCCGCTAGAGTGACTATGGCTCTCTCTTCGGGATAAGTTTTCATACAGAACTTCGTACCTTTCACTTCAACATACATCCGGTCGGACTGTACCACAAAGGGCTTGTCGGCATCATGGGCTACCTCGAAGAACGCTTCTCCAATGAGAGAAACCGGTCGGTTTTTTTCTCCAAAGGCCGACGGGTAGGACAATGTACTTCCCGCATTCAGCCAGACTTTCGTTCCATCCGAAAGAAGCAGTGAGGCACGCTGTCCGACAGGTACTTCGATGGTGTTCATGGCGAGGTATGGCCTCTTGCTCCGTAACAAATCATATCCGTTTACGGCCAACAATCCCGCAAGCACAATGGCGGCTGCATACTTCAAAAAAGCGGAAATCCTCCATCGTTTACCTTTGGTGTCGGGTAACGCGCGACGGTTAACCCGCGACAGAAAGCGGCGATACGATCGTTTAATTTCCTGTTCGTCCGAAAAACGCAGCTCATCTTTTAGACTCCACAAGTGCTCCATTTCATATAGCCAGTCGGCATGAGCGGGATCAGCCGCAACCCACCGGTCAATGCTCTTGAGCTCTTCGGCCGAGCATTGCTTCGTCAGAAACCGCACCAACAGTTGTTCGTTCATCATTTGTTTTTTAGGCTTGTAAAAAGAAGACAACCGAACGACTCCGGACTACGTACTCCGAAACGCCGAAAAAATCAAAATATGTTGTAAAACATATACAATGTGGTCAGTATATGTCGCAGTTTGCTGCGGAGAAAAGTCAGTGCCGCGTGGATATGGCCTTCGACTGTGCGTGGCGAGATTTTCATCATGGCTGCCACCTCTTTATGGCTCATATTCCGATAATAACATAACCGAAAAGCTTCGGCGCGTTTGGGGGGGAGTTTTTTTACAGCCAGCTCAATCGTTTCGAGCAAATCCTCGTCTATTAACCGACGCGGCAGATCATTCGTATTCAGCTGACGATCCCAGTAGGTCTTACGCGCTTCGGCCAAGCGCATCTGTTCTTCGTATGCTTCGACGACTGTCTGATGACGCAGCCAGTTCAGACAGTTGTTTTGCAACCATTTGAACAGAAACGAATAGATGTTGTCTGCTTGTATCAAATGCTTACGCTCCCAATACGAAGTGAAAACATCCTGCGTCAGGTCTTCGGCCGTCTCCTCATCGACAAACCGGCATGCCAGCGCCTTAAGCTTCGGGTAGAGAAAGGCGAAAAAGTCACGGAAGGCATCGGGATCTCCCTGCCTCACTTTCTCAATATCGATTTTCGGCCTTTCTGTTTTCATGATATATCGTAGGAAGCAGCCTTCCGGTCTATTGCTTCGGAGGATAGTCGATATTATAATGCAGCCCCCGGCTCTCCTTGCGCTCCATTGCTTGGCGCATAATAAGATATCCTACATTGATCATGTTTCGCAGCTCGCAGATATCGCGTGAAGCGACGGAGCGTTTGAAAAGACTCTCTGTTTCTTCGTACAGAATATCGAGTCGTGTCCATGCCCTCTTCAAGCGTAGGTCGGAGCGGACAATCCCGACGTAGGTCGACATAATCTGTCCCACTTCCTTCAGGTTCTGCGTAATCAAAACCATCTCTTCGGGCGATCGGACGCCCTCATCGTTCCAGTCGGGGATATTTTCCTGATAATCGAGCGATGCGATCAGTTCGACGGAATGCTTCGCCGCCGCGTCGGCATAGACGACGGCCTCGATCAGAGAATTGGAAGCTAAACGATTGCCCCCATGGAGGCCGGTGCAGGCGCATTCTCCTACCGCATACAGGCGTGCGATGGAGGAGCAGGCATTTTGATCTACCTGAATGCCGCCGCAGAGGTAATGAGCTGCCGGAGCGACCGGAATATATTCTTGGGTGATGTCGATGCCCAGTCCTTTGCACCGCTCGTAGATGTTCGGAAAATGCTTTTTCGTGGCTTCCGCGTCCTTGTGCGTAACATCGAGGTAGACATGCTCGTCGCCACGGTTTTTCATTTCGTTATCGATCGCTCGCGCTACGATGTCGCGCGGGGCGAGGGACAGACGAGAGTCGTAACGTTCCATGAACTCTTTCCCGTCGAGGGTACGCAGAACGGCGCCGTAACCACGCATGGCCTCCGTGATGAGGAACGATGGGCGGTCGCCCGGATGATAGAAGGCCGTCGGGTGGAACTGGACGAACTCCATATCCTTGACTGTGCCTTTCGCGCGGTAGACCATCGCAATACCGTCACCCGTGGCCACGAGCGGGTTTGTCGTAGTCTGATAGACCGCACCGATGCCTCCCGTAGCCATCAGGGTCACTTTCGAGAGGAACGTGTCGATCCGTCCCGTAGCCATATCCATGATATAGGCGCCGTAGCAGGCGATGTCCGGTGTCTGGCGTGTGACCGTCACGCCCAAATGGTGCTGTGTCAGGATCTCGATCGCAAAATGATGTTCGTAGACCGTGATGTTCGGATGGCGTTTGACCGCACGGATCAGGCTGGCTTGAATCTCCGCTCCGGTACTGTCTTTATGGTGCAGGATACGCGATTCCGAATGGCCGCCTTCCTTGTGCAGGTCGAAATTCCCTTTTTCGTCTTTGTCGAAATCTACACCCCAGCTAATCAATTCTTCGATTTGGGCGGGTGCCTCACGTACCACCTTCTCGACGGCCGAACGGTCGCTCATGAAATCGCCTGCAATCATCGTATCTTCGATATGTTTCTCGAAGTTATCGACCAGCAGGTTTGTTACCGATGCCACCCCGCCTTGGGCGAAAAACGTGTTCGTCTCTTCCAGCCCGGACTTGCATACCAGAGCCACTTTGCCTCTCGGAGCGACTTTCAGCGCAAAGCTCATACCGGCTATCCCGGCGCCGATCACCAAAAAATCATGTTTCTTTACCATCATTATATACGGTTTTCGACCGACAAAGGTAAGAAACTGTTTCGATTTTTTTCCGGTTGTTTTTTCTTCATTTCAGGCGATGGGGCCTGATATGGTCTCTTATCTTTCATGTTGTTGAAAAACATTGTTATGTGCATTAGACGAAGGAGAAGGCGTGCGTAATTAAGAACGGAATGATTACCTTTGTCCGCGCAAAAGAAGATAAGGAAAGAGATAAACGGATGGAGAGCGAGATTTTTGAAGGGTATATCGGGGTCGGTCTCGACTATGGCCGACATATAGACGACATCATTTTTATTATGATGCTCATCTTTCTTGCGATCTTTTCAATTATTTTTCGCATATTTTATCCGCTTATTTGGAAGATGATGCGAGGCTTGTTGTCTGTTAGAGAGCGACAGAACCTGTTCGAGACCTCCATGAAAAAAAATCTCTTTTTCAAGGCTTTCATGAAGTTCCAGATGTTGTTCTTATGCACGATCTTCTTCTATTTGCTTGTTGGGGAGGGCGGATATGTGCGGCTGAACGATTTTGGACCAGCGTTCCTGCTGATAGGAATTCTTTTTATCGTGCTCTATGTTTACTACTTGCTCAAACAAGGAATCTATGCAATCTATGGACAGGCGTTTAGCCAGGAGGATAAGTATAGTCTTTGGCGAAATGGCTATCATTCCCTATCCTATATATGGGGTACGTTGCTCTATTTTCCTACGTTCTGGTTGCTCTTTGACAGGCAACATACCGTCTACATCCTGATGCTCTACCTTGCGCTTTACATCCTCTATCGTATAGCACTTGCTTACACAACTATTCGTATCTTTTATAATAAAAATACAGGGTTTTTATTTTTAAGTTCGTACCTTTGCGCCCAAGAAATTATACCCTTGTTATTCGTTTACGAAGGATTGAATTATTTGCATAACAATATTGATACAAGTTCTTTATGGCATTGAGTATTAAGAAGCTTCTGGTCTCGCAACCTAAACCCACGTCGGAAAAATCTCCTTACTTCGACATTGCTGAAAAATATGGAGTCGACATTGATTTTCGCCCGTTTATCAAAGTAGAGCCGTTGACAGCAAAAGAGTTCAGACAACAACGAGTCGCGATACTCGATTACAGCGCGGTAATTTTTACGGCACGTACAGCCATCGATCATTTCTTCCGTCTTTGCAAAGAGATGAGAATCACCGTTCCGGAAACGATGAAATATTTCTGCATGACCGAAACGATTGCTGTTTATCTCCAAAAATACATCATCTATCGCAAACGCAAGGTCTTCTACGGCCAAAGCGGTAAGATGGATGATTTGATTACCATCATCGGTAAGCACTCGAAAGAGAAATATTTGTTGCCGGTATCCGATATTCATAAAGATGATTTGACGACAGTGCTTGATACGAAAAAGATTGCCTATAAAACGGCTGTTATGTATCGGACCGTCAGCAACGAGTTCGACAAAGATGAAAAATTCGATTACGATATGCTCGTGTTTTTCAGTCCTTCGGGTATCACGTCGCTGATGAAGAACTTCCCGAAGTTCAAACAGAAGAATATCCGCATCGGATGTTTTGGGCCGACGACTGCCAAAGCCGCCGTTGATGCGGGGCTTCGACTCGATGTAGAAGCGCCCACCCCCGAAGCTCCATCCATGACAGCCGCCCTCGAACAATATCTGAAGAAGGAACTGGGTAACGGCAAGAAGAATGCAAGTCGCTGAAAAAAAGCGATTCCCGAAAAACGAGCGCCTGACGCTGAGAAAAGATATTGAGCAGCTTTTTGAGAAAGGACAGGCTTTTGTGGCATACCCCCTAAGGGTCGTTTACATGTCGGGCACGGTGCGGAATGATGCCGTGCCGGGCATTTCTATTTTAGCGGGTGCGCCTAAGAAACGAATCAGGCAGGCTGTGTCGCGCAATCGAGTTAAACGTCTTATACGTGAGGCGTATCGTCTGAACAAAGGCGAACTTTTTGACGCTTACAGGCAATCCGGAAAATTCTTACACATTGCTTTCATGTACGTAAGCAACGAGATTTGTACGTATACGGATATGGAAAAGGCGGTCAGAAAAGCCTTGGATAT
This sequence comes from Tannerella forsythia, assembly GCF_003860135.1. Classification (GTDB taxonomy): domain Bacteria; phylum Bacteroidota; class Bacteroidia; order Bacteroidales; family Tannerellaceae; genus Tannerella; species Tannerella forsythia_A. Next base: position 10,436 of record NZ_RQYN01000045.1, on the reverse strand, counting down.
CATCCGGAAAAAAGAGGTATGCTCCGACGCTTGCTGACGAATATCCTGCTTCTTCCGGTCTACTTTTACCGGTATTGTATTTCGCCTCTGACACCGGGCAGTTGCCGTTACACGCCTACCTGCTCCGAATATACTGTTCAGGCGCTTAAGAAACACGGCCCATTCAAAGGCCTGTGGCTTGCCTTGAAGCGGATTTTCCGTTGTCATCCTTGGGGAGGAAGCGGATACGATCCCGTTCCTTAGCCGTTTTGATCTTTTCGTGATGAGGTATTTCGATATTCATACACACCGAATGACTCAAGGACCGAACGAGGAGGCTGTTTTCAACCTCGATTTACGAGCTTCATTCGAACTCCGTTCTGACCGGCTCTACTCTGCCGGTATTCACCCGTGGTATGTCAATGCCAGGCAGTGGGAAGTCCTGAAGAAATGGGTATCGCATCCTCGGGTTGTCCTTGTTGGCGAAGCGGGATTAGACCGGCTGGCACTCACGCCTTCCGGCATTCAGGAAGATTTTTTTATCCGGCAGATAGAACTCTCGGAAGAAACAGGCAAGCCTCTTATTATTCATTGTGTCAAGGCGTGGGATGAGCTGCTCCGCATCCGACGGATCATCCGTCCTGTTATGCCATGGATTATCCACGGATTCCGCGGCAAGAAGCAACTGGCCGAACAGCTTTTGGGTGCCGGTCTATACCTTTCTTTCGGAGTACGTTACAATCCCGAGGCGCTTCACTCCGCGTGGGCGGCAGGTCGTCTTCTGCTCGAAACCGACGAAAGCCCTGTTCTTATCCACACGCTCTATCGGCAAGTGGCCGAAGAACTTCAAATTACAGAAGCGCTTCTTGGTCAAACGATAGAGAGTATTTTTATCACCTTGATTAGTCGTTCGGTATCATAGGGTTGCCGGAATCGTATCGTTCGATCATTAGCATCTCCTACGCATTTGAACCCAAATTCCGCGATACACAGTTCGTCGTTTACCATTATTTAATGTTAATTGTCAATGGTTAATTGTCAGTTATCAATGGTTATTTTCCGGGTACACAGTTCGGCGTTTTCCATGCTTGCCCCCTTTGAAGGGATGACATCCCCCTTGGCTCCGCTCTTCCCCCCCTTTGAAGGGGGGCAGAGGGGGATGTTCAGCCGGCCAACAACTCAACAAATAAACAATTCAACAACTCCCCCCCGAAGGGCATACAAGGGCTGAAAGCCCGAATTATTTCAGCCCCATCCCGCAAGGGGGGGGGATCGACATCCGGACCTTGTTCGCAGAGCTGAAGGCCTGAATGATATTCATTCTTATTTGTTCTATCGCGTAATCTGGGTTGAACGGTTTTCTTGCAAGATGAGATCGTCCTGTTATGCTTGTGTGCTTATTGACTTCCAAAGCATGTAAAGATTTTTTTTGTAAGTTTGCATGAAATATTTATATCGAAAATGGCCAAGCGAATTAAGGTGATAAAATGTCCGCAATGTGGCAGTACGAAGGCAAAAGAATTACGCACCGATCATTATCAATGCAGGAGCTGTTATACGGAGTTTTTTATTGACAGTGATGATATCAATATTTTCCATAAGTATGACAGCCCTTTAGGTGATTTAAATAAGATAAACACCAAACGCATATTTGCAGGCATAGCTATTGTTGTCTCTTTTTTTATTTTCTTTGGAGTCTTCACCAATGTCTTCTTACAGAAATCGTCATTTGATCATTCTCCTTCGAGTCTTCCCGTCAAAATAGAAGAAAAAGAAGTTGTTTCCTGGGACAGGGTTTACGAATTCAAGGGATTCGCCAATGCAATGGACGAAGGTATGATACTCGTTATCGGCACCAGAGGATCAAAAAAAGAATATTCCGTATTAGGTAAGAAGCAATTGTTCTACGGTATTTATCAGGCTGTCGACGAAAAAGAAATCTCGATTCAGCCGGTAGCAGGTCTGGGCGAAATTGAAATATCCGACACAGACATAAAATTGTTTGAAAATGGTGATATTTATACGATTATCAACAAAAAGAAACTTTTTAAATTGAATCGCGCGACGTATGAACTCGAAGAGATTCTCTTTGAAACGTTGAATTTTCCCGAACTGGCCAAAGGGGTTTACGAAATTAAATTTGCATACGATGGCGATGGTTTCAAGGTGGTGAATGAGTTGGGTAAAGAGTTGTATTATTACCCCATAATCAATCAAGTTTTCGGTCAAGAGATGCTTTATAAGATGCTCCCCAGAAAAACATTCGATGCCCGAAAAAAGGTCGCATTTCAATTTTCTTATCCCTCCGATTACTTTCCCGACGAAAAAATACAATTGATCCGGTATGATTATTGGCAACAAATCGGATATCCTACCGATATGCCTCGTTTTGCATGGACAAAAGACTTCGGAGGATCGGGAATTTTTACCGAAAGTTCTCCTTATCGGAAGGTGCTCGTATTACCTTATACCGCGGAAATGTCACGATTGATTTCATTTCATGATTTTACTCCCGACCGCGATTATATCTCGGGAAAGGTTTGGGCCTATGACGACAGCGAGGTGTTGATTTCATTCCAACCCACCCTCTCGGGGAATAGTATCATACAGCTGCTCGATGCTGAGACGGCAGCCATCAAGTGGACAAAGCCGGCCGATATGGACTATCTGCTCAGTGAAGATGTCGTTAAGGTGAAAGGAGGATATCTCTTTACTGCGAATAAAGAGTCTTGGTTATTCAATACGCAAAACAAAGAGAGCGTATATATCAAGTGGAATTTCGATCATTAGTGCGACAATATCAATGATGTAGATCATAAAAAAAATAATTATGAGCTTTTTGAATATTTTCAACAATCAACTCTCAAGAGTCATCCGGTGGGAGAATGCGAATCCTGGAATACTTTGGTACAAATATCCGCATAAACGCGATGAGATCATCAACGCGAGCAAACTCATCGTAGCCCCCGGGCAGGGGTGTATGTTGGTGTATGAAGGGCAAATGGCCGATATAATCGAGAATGATGGGATATTCAATCTCGCAACCGACAACCATCCTTTCATTACAACCCTTTCGAAACTCCGGCAGAATTTCGAAAGCGAACATAAGCTGGCGATTTATTTTTATCGCAAAGCTCAAATACTCAACCAGCCTTGGGGTACTTCCTCTCCGATTAAATTTATCGACAACGAGTATAAAATCCCGGTTGAATTGGGTTTAAACGGTAATTTTTCGTACCGGATAACGAATCCGAAATTCTTTTTCGCGGAAATAACCGGCAGTCGCGATGAACTTCAAGCCAGAGAGATGAGCAGGATCATTACGGAACGCATTTTACAACTCATTGCGAACGTCATTCACGAAAGAAGATATTCATATATCGAAATTGACGGGCATATCGATGATATGGCAGGCGAAGTGGCCAAGAAAATCAATGATGAGTATGACCTTCTCGGGCTGCAACTAACCGATTTTCGGATTGAAGGCACCCAATTCGACGAACAGACGCAGGCAAGAATCGCCCGTGTGGCAGACATCTCGGCCGATGTGAAAGCTGCCGAACAGGCAGGATTGAGCTATGTCGAACTCGAAAAATTGCGCGCCTTGCGGGATGCCGCCCGTAACGAAGGGGGATTGGCCGGTGCCGGACTACAACTTGGCGTCGGTATGGAGATAGGAAAAAAATTCAACGAGCAAACCGACAGTTACCTGTCGGCGAGCAACACCGACATAGCCGAAAAACTACGTAAACTCAAAATCCTGTTAGACGAAAAAATGATCACGCAGGAAGATTACGATGCAAAGAAACAGGAATTGTTAAGTCAATGGTGAAATCAATTAATTATTAAAGAATGAAATATATTATCGGAACGATTGCTGTGGCATGCATCCTTTGTACGGCTGCCTTTTTCTCTTTAGAGCTTTGGGGAATTGAAAATCCCGTTACGTTTGAACAACTGCAAAAAGGGTTGAAAACGGCCATGATTATCGGGGTAACATCGATCTTATTGCTGATCGTGATCCCTTTTTTCTTTAAAAATAACGGGAATGGGTATGATCGAACGAAGGGGAATGTAGCCAAGCCGAAAATAGGACAGGGAAAACAATAGCGCTCCGTACTCATCTGGGTATCTCGTCCTGTCATGGCATTACATCCGAGAAGTCATGTTATGGAAACAAAAAATTGTCTGTATATCAAGCGATCGCGTTCTCGATCACTGCGCGTTGGAAATTCGGGCTATCAATAAGATTTTTTGTCGTGGAGTGTGGGTGAAAAATGCTTGACGAAGCATGGCGGGGGCGCATCTCTCCCTCTCACACATATTGCGTGAATGTAACCATTTCTTTCATCTCCGTGTAATACCCTTCTTGCGACTATGCGATGCGAAAATGAACCCAAATTATGCGATACACAGTTCGGCGTTTACCATTATTTAATTGTCAATTGTTAATTGTCATACCGGGTACATGATTCGGCGTTTACCATGCATAACAATTGACCATTGACAATTGGAATATGTCAGGCTTACAGCCCTCCGCCGAGGGACTGCCTTGTTTCCCCAACGCTTCGCTTCGCTCCACATTGGGCTGAATTATTTTGCCCTTTCAGGGCTTTTGCAGCAATCATCCTTCAGCGTTCAGCCGGCCAACAACTAAACAAATAAACATCTCAACAATTCAACAACTCACCGCCTCTGCGGGGTTTACGAGGGCTGAAAGCCCGGATTATTTCAGCCCTATCCCGCAAGGGTGGGGGATCGACATCCAGACCTTGTTCGCAGGGCTGAAGGCCTGAATGAAATTCATGCTTATATTTTCTATTGCGGAATCTGGGAATGAAAGCAAAAAGGATCGGAGGTCTTTTGATGTCCTTTATTCAGGATAAAAAAAGATGAAAATATTTACAGGAAATGCGAGGGGTTTGTATGAAAAAAATATATCTTCGCCTCGTTTTATGAATAATTTTTAAAATACAATGCCAATGAAAAAAGAAAAATGAAACAGGGAGAGACCGATTCTCCGACATGAAAAATGCGTTTTTATTAATCATTTATGATGTATCATGGAAAAATATACAAAGTACAAACATTTCATTTCAAGCTTATATGTTGCAGGGGTGATCATGCTTTCTCCTGCTGATTTTTACGCGGCGCCTCTTTTTCTTTCTCCGGGAAATGAACAGGTTACGCAGCAAACAACGATGACCGTTTCGGGTGTCGTTCGCGATGAGAAAGGCGAGCCGGTGATTGGGGCTAATGTCGTGGAACGGGGCACTACGAACGGTACGAGCACCGATGTAGACGGTCGTTTCTCGATCCGCATACCTTCCGACGCGATGTTGGAAGTTTCATTCATCGGGTACGTGACACAAACCGTTTCCGTAAAGGGCAAGACTTCACTGAATATCGTGCTGAAGGAAGATGCGCAAGGGTTGGAGGAAGTCGTGGTTGTCGGTTACGGTACACAGCGGCGCATCAACCTTACCGGCGCCGTGGAGCAGGTGACGAGCGAAGTCTTTGACAATCGTCCGATGACGAACGTGACGCAGGGCTTGCAAGGCGCCGTTCCGAATTTGAACATCACGCTGGCCGACGGCAAGCCGATGCGCAGCTCGAGTTTTAACGTGCGCGGCACGACTTCGATCGGGCAGGGGGGCGCGGCGCTTGTGCTGATCGATGGGGTAGAGGGCGATCCTGCGATGCTCAACCCGAACGATATCGCGAGCGTTTCCGTCTTGAAAGATGCGGCTTCGGCAGCCATTTATGGGGCTCGCGGGGCGTTCGGCGTCGTGCTCATTACGACGAAGAATCCGAACAAGGAACGTACTTCCGTCACTTATTCGGGCAACTTCTCCGTCAAGTCGCCGACTGTGGTTCCCGATATGCTGACTGATACCTACGAGTATGCCACGCGATTTGTCGAAGCCTATTCGGCTTGGTACGACTATGCCCGGATGCCTTCGAAATTCCACAAAGCCGTGAAATATACGGACGACTGGTATAAGGAGATGGCTAAGCGCCGTCCCGGATCGGGCGCGCCCGAAGTAGAGACGGATGCCGCCGGGAATTATCTGTACTATGGCAATACGGACTGGTATGATCTCCTGTATAAAAAGCAGTTCTATGCGCAGGATCACAACGTGACGGTGCAGGGCGGAAACGACAAGGCGGATTTTATGGTGTCGGGACATTACTACGGACAAGACGGGCTGTTCCGCTACAACAGCGACGATTACAGCATCATGAACGTCCGGGCGAAAGGCTCGGCACAGATATTCAAATGGCTGAAGGTCGAGAACAATATGGAATTTTCGCAGATGGCGTACCATAATCCGCTGACGGTGGCCGACGGAAACGTCTGGTACGGTCTGGAGAGCGAAGCCGAGCCGATGAGCCCGCTACTCAATCCCGACGGAACCCTGACGATGGCGGCGGCGTATAGTGTCGGCGATTTTTACTACGGTAAGAACGCGACGGACTACGACAATCGTATCTTACGCAGCACCACCTCGTTCACCGCCTCTTTCCTCGATAATTCGTTACGTGTCAAGGGCGATTTAACATACCGGAACACCGACAACACCAGCAAGACGAAGCGTGTGCCGGTACCTTACAGCTCGAAACAAGGCGTGATTTCGTATCTGGGATCGTCGACGAACGACTATCAGAAAGTACATTCGACGAAGAAGTATCTCGCGGCCAATCTTTATGCCGAATACGAGAAGAAGTGGTACGACGCTCATTACCTGAAAGGCATGATCGGCTACAACTACGAGCAATCCGTCTACAATTCGTTGCACACAAGGCGCAACGGGTTGATTTTCGAAGATGCCGACAACATAAATATGGCCAACGGCGAAGGCATCACGATCTCCGGCGATTACGAGAAATGGCGTATCGCAGGCGGGTTCTTCCGTTTCAACTATGCGCTCAAAGACCGTTACCTGCTCGAAGTGAACGGACGGCTCGACGGCTCGTCGAAGTTCCCGACCGACCAGCAATGGGGATTCTTCCCTTCCGTATCGGCCGGATGGAGGCTCTCGGAAGAACCGTTCTGGAAGGTGAGTAAAGAAGTGCTTTCCGATGTGAAGCTGCGCGCTTCGTACGGTTCGTTGGGCAACGGTAACATCCGTTCGTATGCGTATCGCGAACTGTTTCATATCTACCGCATGTCGCGCCTGATCGAAGGGAAGCTCAATCAGGCCACTTCGCATCCGTCCATCATCCCGAACGAGTTGACATGGGAAACGGCCACGACGGCTAACGCCGGGCTGGATTTCAGCCTGCTCGACGGCCGGATGCGTTTCTCGGGCGATTACTACGTGCGCAAGACGAAAGATATGTATACCGTCGGCACCACGCTCCCCGCCGTGTTCGGAGCCGCTACGCCGAAAGGTAACTACGCCGATATGACGACCCGGGGATGGGAGCTGACGCTTAACTGGAACGACCGCCTGACGCTCGCCGGCAAACCGTTCTCGTACGATGTGCGGCTGACACTGGCCGATTATACTTCGACCATCGACCGGTACAACAATCAACAGAAGCATCTGGGAGATTATTACGAGGGCATGACCGTCGGCGAGGTATGGGGCTACGTCACGGAAGGATTCTTCAAGTCGGAAGAAGATGTCAAATCGCATGCCGACCAGTCGCTCTACTATGCTTCGAACTCGAAGAAGTGGTTACCCGGTGATATCAAGTTCAAGGATTTGAATCAAGACGGCGTGATCAATTACGGCACGAATAAGGTCGATGATCCCGGCGATCGCAAAGTGATCGGTAACACCACGCCGCGTTATACGTACAGCATCCATCTTGGTGCCGACTGGAACGGTCTGTTCGTCTCCGCCTTCTTGCAGGGCGTGGGCAAGCAGGACTGGTGGCCCGGTACGGACAACGCGCTGTTCTGGGGACAATACAACCGTCCGTACAACAACATTCCCCGGTCGATGCTCGGCGAAATTTGGTCGGAAGAGAATCCGGACACGTATTTCCCCCGTTATCGCGGATATACGGCGTTGCAGGGCACGCGTGAGCTGTCGGTCGTACAGACGCGTTATTTGCAAAATGTCGCGTATCTGCGCCTGAAGAATGTGCAGATCGGATACAACTTTCCCAAACGTCTGACCGAGAAAGTCAGGATGCAACAGGCAAGGCTCTATCTCTCGGCCGAGAATCTATGGACTTGGTCGCCTCTCTACAAACGCACGAAAAACTTCGACGTGGCTACGATCTACGGCGAAGACGCCGAGGCCAAGAATATGGTTAACGCCGCCGGAGGCACGAACTCCATCATTCAGGGGGGAGGCAAGTCATACAGCTATCCGGTACTCAAAAGTGTAAGTGTAGGTTTATCTGTCACCTTTTAAAATAAACGAACGATGAAAAAAATAACATATACGATCATGTGTTCGCTCGCCTTCTTATGGGCGTGCGATATGGAAGAACTTCCCAAGGCGACCGTTTCGAAAGAGCCGGTGTTCCGGACCGAAACGGGACTGAAAATGTACACGAACTCGTTCTACAATGAATTACCCGCGTATACGGTGCGCAACACCACCTCGTACTACATTGCCACGAACGAAGTCGTCAAATATCTGACCGAAAACGGATTTAGCGCCGAAGAAAGCTCCGGATGGCATTGGGGGACGTTGCGCAACATCAACTATTTCATTGTAAACTGCAACAGTGCGGCTGTGCCGGTGCGTACCCGGAATCATTACCTCGGCATCGCGCGTTTTTTCCGGGCGTATTTCTACTTCGGGATGATGCAGCGCTTCGGCGACCTGCCCTGGATCAACCGTCCGCTCGAAGTGAACGACGAACGCTTGTATGCCGGACGCGACAGCCGTACCCTGATTGTCGACTCCATCAAGGCCGATCTCGATTTTGCCATCGCCCATATCCTCAAGGAGCGTGACGAGACGTGTTCCACCATTACGCGAACGGTCGCCGCGGCGTTTAAGTCGCGCGTCTGTCTGTGGGAAGGCACGTTCCGCAAGTATCATACCGAAGCGGGCTTGACGGCATCGGCCGGCGCGTGGCTCAAAGAAGCCGAAGAAGCCGCGCGCATCGTGATGAAAGCGGGATATCGCGTCTACACTGCCGACGGCGTAGAACGTTCCTACCGCAAGCTCTTCGTGACGCAAAAGCCCGTGGCAGACGAGGTGTTGTATGCCGTTACTTTCGACGGTAAACTGGGCGTCGCACATTCCGGCAACCGCGGATGGACGTCCGTCACCTTCGGAGTATGTCCCAGCTTGACACGCGCTTTCGTCCATACGTATCTGATGCGCGACGGGACACCTTTCACGGCCAGAGCCGATTACCGAACGACCTCCTTCGTCGAAGAGTGCAAAGACCGCGATACCCGTCTGGCGCAGACCATCCGCACGCCCGGATTCACGCGTATCAGCGGAGGCGAGGCCGTGCCGACCGCGCCGGATTATGCCTATGCCATCACCGGATACCATACGTGCAAGTTTACGCTCGACGATACGCAGTACGACAATGTCGATATCTGCGACAACAACGTACCGCTCTTCCGCTATGCCGAGGTGTTGCTCAACTATGCCGAGGCCAAAGCCGAGCTGGGAACGCTCACCGACGAGGATTGGAAAACGACCGTCGGGGCGTTGCGCGCCCGTGCCGGCATCACCGGAGGACTGGATCAGAAACCGACCGTGCCCGATCCGTACCTGCAAAGTCGCTTCTTCCCCTCCGTCTCGAATCCGGAGATTCTCGAGATACGCCGTGAACGCGCCATCGAACTTTCGTTCGAAGGGTTCTCGTGGGCCGACATCTGCCGCTGGAAAGCCGGCGAAGCCGCTACGAAGGTTTGGGACGGGATTTATATCCCGGAGCTCGATGTGCCTTACGATATGAATGGCGACGGTAAACTTGATGTATGCTTCACGCTTAACCGCAAGCCCCGGAAAGTGCCCGGCGTATATTACCTCTACGTCGGGAAAACGCTCGAAAACGGAGCCAACAACAACACGCAGCTTGCTGACGACGGACATACGCTCGTCTTCATGAAAGATCAGAAACGCACATGGAACGATAAACTCTATTTCTATCCCATCCCTGCCAACGATTTGGTGATGAATCCGAATCTGAAGCAGAATCCGGGTTGGTAATCTTTCCCGGCCCCCGCCCGCGATGGGCGCAAAGAGCGGAAACCGAGTATCCGGCATTCAAACAGCTGTTTTTGTTCTGGAAACTGAGTATCCGGCATTCAAACAGCTGTTTTTACTCTGGAAACTGAGTATCCGGCATCCAAACAGCTGTTTTTGCCCTGGAAACTGAGTATCCGGCATTCAAACAGCTGTTTTTGCTCCGGAAACTGAGTATCCGGCATTCAAACAGCTGTTTTTACCCTGGAAACTGAGTATCCGGCGTTCAAACAGCTGTTTTTGCTCTGGAAACTGAGTATCCGGCATTCAAACAGCTGT
>NZ_RQYN01000044.1 GCF_003860135.1 Tannerella forsythia | reverse complement strand
GACATCCGGAACTTGTTCGGAGGGCTGAAGGCCTGAATTAAATTCATTCCTATTTCTTCTATTGCGGAATCTGGGGTTATACGGGTGCCGTATACGTGCTTATGAGGGTATCGCATACGTGCCTATGGGGGTATCGCATACGTGCCTATGGGGGTATCGCATACGTGCCTATGTGAGCGGCGCATACGTACCTGTGGGGAATCGTTGAATGGTGGGCTGATGACTGACCGACAGACCCAAAACATCCGAAGGACCGCGTGCTGACCACCGACGACTGACCGCTGTAACCGGCCCAATGCGGAATTTGCGTTAATTGTTAATGGTCAATTGTCATGCCGAGTACATAGTTTAACATGCACTATGCATAACCAAGTGCTGAAAGCCCGGATTATTTCAGCCCCATCCCGCAAGGATGGGGGGGCGATGTCCGCACCCTATTCAGAGGGCTGAAAGCCTGAATGAAATTCATTATGATTTGTTCTATTGCGGAATCCGGGATAAAATCAACGAGATTACCGCTATTCCTTCGCTGCTTGATTTACTCGATATGGAAGGAAGCATCATTACGATTCATGCCATTGGTAAACAAACGGACATAACGGAAAAAATCATCGAAAACAAGGCCGATTACATTCTCTCGATAAAAGGCAATCAGAAAGAACTTTGGAACAAGTGGAATGCCGTTTTGTCAACCAAAAACCGGCGGATACGAACGAGATAATCGAAAAAGGACACGGTCGGATAGAAACCCGCAAATGTGAAATAATTACCGACCTTCGTTTTGTGAATGGTCGTGAAAACTGGAAATCGCTCAAGACCATTATCAAAATAACTGCCACGCGTGATACAGGCAAGAAACAGGAACCCGAAATCCGCTACTACATCAGCAGCGCAATGGACGATGCCAAGACAGACCTTTAATGCCAACATCCGTAAGCATTGGGCAGTGGAAAACAAACTAAACTAGGCGCTTGATGTCGTTTTTGATGAAGACAAGACAGCGAAAAATAACAAAGAATGCGACACAGAACTTTTCATTTATCCGAAAAATAGCGCTGAATCTCTTAAAGCAGGATAAATCCAAAGGGTCGCTCATTACAAAAAAGCAAAGAGCAGGTTGTGATGACAAGTCTTTACTGAGGTTATTGAAAATTTAAATGCGTTGCCCCTGTACCTTACCCACTTTTTTAGAAGAGTATCAATTTTTCTTGCAAAACAAAGCGTAATAATGTGGATTGTAAGAAAAGTTTGTTGAAATCGTAATCACTTCATCAACGATCCTAACAAGCCACGGCCGAACTTAAACAAGGTATTGACAACCTCACGCTTAGCCTTAGTCGAAGCCATCTTGGTCATGCTCCCCATCACGCTATTGTCTTTTTCGCGCTTGCGCTGACGCTCCAACCGCTCACGCTCGACACGTTCAGCACGTTGCTGGCGCTCTAATTCTTTTTCTTGCTTGGCCTCTTCTTTCTGGCGCATGGCTTCTTCCTGTGCCTGCCGCGTTCGGGCCAATCGTTCGGATAGAATCTCAAATGCCGATTCACGGTCTACCGAACGCTCATATTTGCCGAACACGAGCGAAGTTTGCATCATTCGTCGACGTTCGTCCGGAGTAACCGGGCCGGCTTGTCCTTCGGGAGGAAGAATGATTGCGCGTTCCACGATCGTCGGACTGCCTTTTTCGTCAAGAAAGGAGACGAGGGCCTCTCCTACCGCAAGCTCCGTAATGACTTTCTTCGTATCGAGTGTGGGATTCTGTCGGAAGGTCGACGCAGCCGTAGCCACCGCCTTTTGGTCGCGAGGCGTAAAAGCACGCAACGCATGCTGCACACGATTCCCCATCTGCCCCAGAATCGTTTCAGGTACATCAAGCGGATTCTGCGTGCAGAAATAAATACCTACCCCTTTCGAGCGGATCAAGCGGACAACTTGTTCGATTTTCTCCAGTAACGCTTTCGATATATCCTTGAAAAGCATATGCGCTTCGTCGAAGAAAAAGACCAGCTTAGGCTTGTCCAAATCCCCGACCTCAGGCAACTGCTCGAAAAGTTCGGAAAGCAAATATAACAGAAAGGACGTGTAAACTTTAGGCGATCGGATCAGCTTGTCGGCCGCGAGCATATTGATTACTCCGCGTCCGCCCTGCGTCTGCATAAAGTCGAAAATATCCAATGCGGGTTCTCCGAAGAATACGTCGCCCCCCTGCTCCTCAAGCGCCAACAATCCACGCTGAATCGCTCCGATGCTGGCCGGCGAAATATTGCCGTACGATATCGTATATCTGTCTCGTTCCGTACCGAGATGTTCGAGCATCTTACGTAAATCTTTCAGATCGATCAACAAAAGCTTCTCATCGTCGGCAATACGAAAAGCGATCGTGAAAACACTGGATTGAATATCATTTAGATCAAGCAAACGACTGAGAAGCATCGGTCCCATCTCCGAGACCGTCGTACGCAAGGGATGCCCCTGTTCTCCGAAAATATCCCAGAAACATACCGGAAAACCACGATACTCGAAGCCTTTTTCTGCCAGACGATTCTGTTCAACACTTTTTTGCAGGTGCGGATTGCTGCCTCCCGGGCTGCTAACCCCTGAAAGATCGCCTTTGATATCCGTGGCAAACACGGGAACGCCCATACTGCTGAAAGTTTCAGCCATATTTTGCAAGGTGCAGGTCTTCCCCGTTCCGGTAGCTCCCGTTATCAGCCCATGACGATTCGCCATTTGGGGGAGAAGGCAGATATCCTGCCCTCCCGCAATGGCTATAAGCGCTTTTTGATTCTTATCCAGCATCAGATCATTGTTAAGAATAAACTTTCTCTATTTATCCATCTTCACATCCGAAAGATCGACCACATTGGCGCGGCTGGCTGCGATCCGGTCAAATTCATCCTTGGCACCGACGGTCAGCTTTTCAAACTCACGCTGACCCGTTCCGGCCGGGATCAAATGACCACAGATCACATTTTCTTTCAATCCTTCGAGACGGTCGATTTTTCCACAGATCGCGGCTTCATTCAACACCTTGGTCGTTTCCTGGAACGATGCGGCCGACATAAAGCTGGTAGTCTGCAAAGCCGCACGCGTGATTCCTTGCAAGATCTGGTTCGTCGTTGCAGGAACGGCATCCCGTGCTTCTACCGGTCGCTTGTCGCGACGTTTCAGCATACTGTTCTCGTCGCGGAGCTTACGTGCCGTGACAATCTGTCCGGCATTGAGCGTCCCTGAATCACCGGCATCCGTCACCACTTTTTTACCCCAGATACGGTCGTTCTCTTCCATCACTTCGAGCTTGTCAACGACTTGCTGCTCGAGGAAACGAGTATCTCCCGGATCTACGATTTCGACCTTGCGCATCATCTGACGAACAATCACTTCAAAATGCTTATCGTTAATCTTCACTCCCTGCAAACGATACACATCCTGTACCTCGTTCACGATATACTCCTGAACGGCCGTCGGACCTTTGATCGCCAAAATATCGGAAGGAGTAATCGCTCCATCGGAAAGCGGCATACCGGCACGTACGTAATCGTTCTCCTGTACCAGCAACTGTTTCGACAAGGGTACCATGTATTTCTTCACTTCCCCAAGTTTCGAGGTCACCATGATTTCACGATTACCGCGTTTGATTTTTCCGAAGCTGACTTCACCGTCGATTTCCGAAACGATCGCCGGATTAGACGGATTACGCGCTTCGAACAATTCCGTAACACGTGGCAATCCACCAGTGATATCACCGGTTTTACCCACCGCACGCGGAATCTTTACCAGCACCTCACCCGCTTTGATCATATCGCCTTCTTCTTTCACCACATGGGCTCCCAAAGGCAGCGAGTAATTCTTCAGCGGCTCGTTGTCGGCATTTAGAATATGTGCTGCCGGTATCTTCGTCTTATCTTTCGACTCGATGATGATCTTCTCTTTCAGACCGGTCGTCTCATCACTTTCGACCTTATAAGTCACATTTTCATCCATGCTTTCGAAAGAAAGCTTTCCTGCAACTTCCGAGACAATCACCGCATTGAACGGGTCCCATTCGATGATCTTGTCTCCTTTCTGAATAGTCGCTCCGTGATCGAAGAACAATTTCGATCCGTAAGGGATATTATGATTATGCAAGATGATCTTCGTATGAGGATCTACAATACGAAGCTCAGCCAAACGGCTGACTACAATCTTACATTTTTCCGTTTCCGAATCAACGGCACGCAATTCATCAATCTCAAGTACTCCGTCGTATTTCGAAACGAGACTGTTCTCCGTTGCAATATTCGACGCGATACCACCGACGTGGAACGTACGAAGCGTCAGCTGTGTTCCCGGCTCACCGATAGACTGTGCGGCAATCACACCAACTACTTCACCTTTCTGCACCATTTGTCCCGTCGCCAAGTTACGTCCGTAGCACTTTGCACAAACGCCCTTCTTCGACTCGCAGGTCAGCACCGAGCGAATTTCAACGCTTTCGATCGGTGAGTTTTGTATCTCGGTAGCTTGTTTCTCACGAATTTCCTCACCCGATTTGACAATGATTCTCCCCGTAATCGGATGGATAATATCGTGAACCGATACACGACCAAGAATGCGTTCGTAAAGCGACGCAATCACTTCTTCATTGTTCTTCAACTCTGTGCAGGTCAGTCCGCGCAACGTTCCGCAGTCTTCCTCATTGATGATCACATCATGTGAAACGTCGACGAGACGACGCGTCAGATAACCGGCGTCAGCAGTCTTCAATGCCGTATCCGCCAAACCTTTTCGAGCACCGTGCGTCGAGATAAAATACTCCAGCACCGATAATCCTTCTTTAAAGTTCGACAAAATCGGGTTTTCAATAATCTGTCCGCCGTCGCTTCCGCTCTTTTGCGGTTTGGCCATCAATCCACGCATACCCGAGAGCTGACGAATCTGTTCTTTCGAACCACGCGCCCCGGAATCCATCATCATGTAAATCGAGTTGAATCCGTCGTCGTCAGCACTAAGCTGATCGATCAGGGTCTTCGATAAACGACTGTTGACGTGTGTCCACGTATCGATAATCTGATTATAACGTTCGTTATTCGTGATGAAGCCCATGTTATAGTTGGCCGTAATCTGCTCGACTTCGTCATAGCCTTCTTTCACAATATCGTCTTTTTCCGGCGGAATCAACACATCGGCCAAGTTGAACGATAAGCCACCCTTGAAGGCCATATAATAGCCCAAGTTCTTGATGTCGTCGAGGAACTGAGCCGTACGAGCCACACCACATGCCTTAATTACACGGCTGATGATATCGCGCAGTGCTTTCTTGCCCCAAACTTCATTAATATATCCG
Organism: Tannerella forsythia; assembly: GCF_003860135.1. Lineage (GTDB taxonomy): Bacteria > Bacteroidota > Bacteroidia > Bacteroidales > Tannerellaceae > Tannerella > Tannerella forsythia_A. The sequence continues at coordinate 17,363 of NZ_RQYN01000044.1, read as the reverse complement.
ACTTCATCCGGTACATATTCATTGGCCATCAAACGACCGACAGAAGTTTCCACCATCTTTCTGACCGTTTCTCCTTCTTCATCCAGATCGTTCACATAGACTTTAATCGGAGCATGAATATTCACCTTCTTTTCGTTGTATGCGATCATCGCCTCTTCAGGGCCATAGAACACAAGACCTTCGCCTCGCGCTCCTCGCCGGAGCTTCGTGATATAGTACAAACCAAGCACCATGTCTTGAGAAGGCACCGTAATCGGAGCACCATTCGCCGGGTTCAGGATATTATGCGAGGCGAGCATCAACATCTGCGCTTCAAGCACAGCCTCGTTACCGAGCGGCAAGTGAACCGCCATCTGGTCTCCGTCGAAGTCGGCATTGAATGCCGTACAAGCCAGCGGATGCAACTGGATGGCCTTACCTTCGATAAGCTTGGGCTGGAATGCCTGAATACCTAAACGGTGCAACGTCGGAGCACGGTTCAGCAGTACCGGATGTCCTTTCATCACATATTCCAAAATATCCCATACGACCGGCTCTTTGCGATCTACGATTTTTTTGGCAGATTTGACCGTCTTCACAATGCCGCGCTCAATCAACTTGCGGATTATAAACGGCTTATATAACTCGGCAGCCATACCTTTCGGCAAACCGCACTCGTGCATTTTCAATTCGGGTCCGACCACAATCACCGAACGTGCGGAATAGTCGACACGTTTACCCAACAGATTTTGACGGAAACGTCCTTGTTTTCCTTTCAAGCTGTCCGAAAGCGACTTCAACAGACGGTTAGCATCCGTCTTCACGGCGCTCGACTTGCGCGAGTTATCGAACAATGAATCGACCGCCTCCTGCAACATACGCTTTTCGTTTCGAAGGATGACTTCCGGGGCGCGGATATCAATCAACCGTTTCAGACGGTTGTTACGGATGATCACGCGACGATATAAATCATTCAAATCGGAAGTGGCAAAACGCCCTCCATCGAGCGGAACAAGCGGACGCAATTCCGGCGGGATAACAGGGACCACCTTAATAATCATCCATTCCGGCTTATTCCGGCCTTTCGACGCACGAAACGATTCAACGACCTGCAAACGTTTCAGAGCCTCATTCTTTCGTTGCTGCGAAGTGTCTGTCGTTGCGTGATGACGCAAATCGTACGACAAGGTATCCAAGTCCAAACGAACAAGTAAATCGTAAATCGCTTCTGCACCGATTTTCGCAATAAACTTGTTCGGGTCGGAATCTTCAAGCATTTGGTTTTCTTTCGGTAACGTTTCGAGTAGATTCAGATACTCTTCTTCGGACAGCAAGTCCATATCATTGACCCCCTCGGCAGCCCCTTTTTGGATCACAATATACCGTTCGTAGTAGATAATCGAATCCATCTTCTTAGTAGGCAGTCCCAGCAGATAACCGATCTTATTCGGTAAAGAACGAAAATACCAGATATGTGCCACCGGAACGACTAACTGAATATGTCCGGAGCGTTCGCGACGCACCTTCTTTTCCGTGACTTCCACCCCGCATCGATCACAGACAATCCCCTTATAACGAATACGTTTATACTTTCCGCAATAACATTCGTAATTTTTTACCGGGCCAAAAATCCGTTCACAGAACAAACCGTCACGTTCGGGTTTATATGTACGGTAATTGATCGTCTCAGGCTTCAATACCTCTCCGTACGAGTTTTCAAGAATCTCTTCCGGCGAAGCCAGCCCGATGGTAATCTTCGTAAACTCACTCTTTATCTTGTTTTCTCTTCTAAAAGCCATATTTTTCTCTATTTTATAAAGAGTTATCTTTAATCTAATGTAAGACTTAAACAAAGGCCTCTCAACTCGTGAAGCAATACATTCAGTGACTCGGGAATACCCGGTTTAGGCATATTCTCTCCTTTCACAATCGCTTCGTATGCTTTCGAACGGCCGACTACATCGTCCGACTTGATCGTCAGAATTTCTTGCAAGATGTGAGCGGCTCCGAAGGCTTCGATCGCCCAAACCTCCATCTCTCCGAAACGTTGACCACCAAACTGGGCCTTACCTCCTAACGGCTGCTGTGTAATCAATGAATACGGGCCGATGGAACGAGCGTGCATCTTGTCGTCGACCATGTGTCCGAGCTTCAGGAAGTACGTAACTCCTACGGTTGCCGGCTGATCAAAACGCTCTCCCGTACCGCCGTCATACAGATAAGTCTTACCATAACGCGGTATGCCTGCTTTATCGGTCCATTCATTCAAATCGTCGATCGATGCTCCGTCGAAAATCGGCGTAGCAAATTTCACATCGAGCGTCTTTCCGGCCCATCCTAAAACGGCTTCGAAAATCTGTCCGAGGTTCATACGAGAAGGTACACCCAGCGGGTTCAAACAAATATCTACCGGCGTACCGTCTTCAAGGAAAGGCATGTCTTCCTGACGTACAATCTTCGAAACGATACCTTTATTACCATGACGTCCGGCCATCTTATCGCCCACTTGAATCTTACGTTTCTTGGCAATGTAGACCTTGGCTATCTGTACGATACCGGTAGGCAGCTCGTCTCCGATCGTAAGATCGAATTTCTTTCTGCGCAACTCGGCATCTAATTCCTTATATTTCTTCAGATAATTAACAATCAGTTGTTTGATCAGCTCATTTTTATGGGCGTCGGTCGTCCATTTGCTAACCTGCACTGTGTTATAATCCAATTCTTCCAAGGCCTTACGCGAGAATTTGGCGCCACGGGCAATAACCTCCGTATTCAGATAGTCTTTTACGCCTTGCGAGGTTTTGCCGTTGGTGAGCTCCTGCAACTTATCGACAAGCAAGCTCTTCAATGCGGCCATCTTTTCTTCGTATTCTTCGTCCAGCTTAGGCAGGACAGCCTTATCGGACATACGAGTGTTGCGTTTTTTCACCATCTTCGAGAACAAACTCGTCTCAATCACAACTCCTTGTAGCGAAGGCGTCGCTTTCAACGAAGCGTCTTTTACGTCACCGGCCTTGTCGCCGAAAATCGCGCGCAACAATTTTTCTTCGGGCGAAGGATCGGACTCTCCTTTCGGCGTAATCTTTCCAATCAGAATATCTCCAGGCTTAACGTGTGCGCCTACACGGATGATACCACGTTCGTCGAGGTCTTTGATAGCTTCCTCACTCACGTTCGGGATATCGGAAGTCAATTCTTCCATACCGCGCTTCGTTTCGCGTACTTCCAGAATATATTCATCCACATGAACCGACGTAAAGAAATCTTCACGAACCATACGTTCGTTCAGCACTACGGCATCCTCATAGTTGTATCCCTTCCAGGGCATATAAGCCACCTTGACGTTGCGTCCCAAAGCAAGTTCTCCGTTTTGCGTCGAATAACCTTCCGTCAGGATATCTCCGGCCTTTACGCGCTGACCGCAACGACAAATCGGACGCAAGTCTACCGTTGTACTTTGGTTCGTCTTCCGCCATTTCGGAATGGTATACGTTTTCACCGCATCTTCGAAGCTTACAAATTCTTCGTCCTCCGTGCGGTCATATTTAATCTTGATACAAGTAGCATCTACAAAGACGATTTCGCCCTCTCCTTCCGCAATAATCTGGGTACGCGAATCACGAGCTACCTGCGCTTCAATACCGGTTCCGACAATCGGAGCATCGGTACGAATCAACGGTACGGCCTGACGCATCATGTTCGATCCCATCAAGGCACGGTTCGCATCGTCATGTTCGAGGAAAGGAATCAACGCCGCCGCAATCGAAGCGATCTGGGTTGGAGCAACGTCCATCAAATCGACCTTCTCTGGTTCTACCACAGGGAAATCGGCTTCATATCTCGACTTTACCTTATCGCGCACAAAACGTCCGTTATCATCCAACGGAGCATTTCCCTGCGCTACAATTTTATTTTCTTCTTCTTCCGCCGTATAATACTCCAAGGCCTCTTCCGAGAAGTTGACTCTTCCATCTTCGACCTTACGATAAGGAGTAGCGATGAATCCCAGCTCATTGATTTTGGCATACACACAAAGCGAAGAAATCAATCCGATATTCGGGCCTTCCGGCGTTTCAATCGGACAAAGACGTCCGTAATGCGTATAGTGAACGTCACGCACCTCGAATCCGGCGCGTTCGCGCGACAGACCTCCGGGACCTAACGCCGACAAACGACGCTTATGCGTAATCTCCGCCAACGGATTCGTCTGATCCATAAATTGCGACAGTGCATTCGTCCCGAAGAAAGAATTTACAACCGACGAAATGGTTTTGGCATTAATCAGATCGATCGGAGTAAACACCTCGTTATCACGCACATTCATTCGTTCACGAACCGTACGCGACATACGCGCCAAACCGATTCCGAACTGGTTATATAACTGCTCACCGACCGTCCGGACACGACGGTTACTCAAATGGTCAATATCATCTACAACTGCCTTCGAATTAATCAGTTCAATCAGATATTTGATAATCTCAATAATATCTTCTTTCGTTAAAACCCTGATGTCTTCGCTGGTAGTCAATCCTAACTTACGATTTATGCGGAAACGCCCCACGTCTCCCAAATCATAACGCTTTTCGGAGAAGAACAAGTTCGTAATCACTTCTCGTGCACTGGCTTCATCGGCCGGCTCCGCATTACGTAACTGACGATAAATATACAATACGGCTTCCTTCTCCGAGTTACTCGGATCCTTCTGGAGCGTATTGTAAATGATCGCGTAATCGGCCAGATTCTGATCTTCACGGTGTAACAAAATATGTTGTACCCCCGAATCAATGATTTCATTGATATTATCTTCGTTCAGTTCGGCTTCACGGTCGATAACCACGTCATTACGCTCAATGGAAACGACTTCGCCCGTATCTTCATCGACAAAATCTTCTACCCATGTCTTCAACACGCGGGCTGCCAACTTTCGCCCGATATATTTCTTTAAATTCGTTTTGTTTACTTTGACTTCTTCTGCCAGGTTGAATATCTCCAAGATATCCTTATCGCTCTCGAAACCGATAGCACGCAGCAAGGTTGTCACAGGCAGCTTTTTCTTACGGTCGATGTAGGCGTACATCACGTTGTTGATATCCGTTGCAAACTCAATCCATGAACCTTTGAACGGGATAATACGGGCAGAGTATAATTTCGTCCCGTTGGCATGCGTACTCTGTCCGAAAAATACACCCGGCGAACGGTGTAACTGTGATACGACAACACGCTCGGCACCGTTTATCACAAACGTACCGCGATCCGTCATATAAGGAATTGGGCCCAGATAGACATCCTGAATCACCGTATCGAAATCTTCGTGTTCCGGATCGGTACAGTATAATTTAAGCTTCGCTTTTAACGGAACACTGTAGGTCAATCCGCGCGCGATGCACTCGTCAATCGAATACCGGGGCGGATCTACATAATAATCCAAAAACTCCAACACGAAATTATTTCGTGTATCCGCGATAGGGAAGTTTTCGGAAAACACTTTATACAAGCCTTCCTTTTTTCTTTTTTCGGGCGGTGTATCAAGTTGTAAAAAGTCTTGAAATGACTTCAATTGTACTTCGAGAAAGTCCGGATAAGCGAGGAAGTTCTTTATCGAAGCAAAATTTATCCTTTGAGTTTGAGCTGCAGAAGACATTTAGTTAGTAATTAGGAATTGTTTTTGAACTTGTAATGAAATAGACACAAAAAGGTTAAGAATCCCCGGCTTACGGGGAGACTTAACCATATCACCTGTTTATCAGGCTATAGACACTATTTAAGCTCAACTTCTGCTCCTGCTTCTTCCAACTTTTTCTTCAAATCTTCAGCCTCGGCCTTAGCCACACCTTCTTTTACGTTGCTGGGAGCACCGTCAACCATATCTTTTGCTTCTTTCAAGCCCAGACCGGTCAACTCTTTCACTAATTTAACGACTGCCAGCTTATTCGCACCAGCGGATTTCAGTACCACGTCAAAAGAAGATTTCTCTTCAGCGGCTGCTGCACCGGCTGCCGGACCAGCTGCTACGGCTACGGCTGCTGCTGCCGGTTCAATACCGTACTCTTCTTTCAAAATCGTCGTTAATTCGCTCACTTCCTTTACGGTAAGATTTACTAATTGTTCTGCAAAAGCTTTCAAATCTGCCATTTTTGTATGATTTAAATGATTATTATTCTATTAATTAAATGTTCATCTCTTCTCGAGAGTTTGTAAAATACCATGAATTGCTTGTCCGGAAGAAGACTGCAAAGCAGACATCACATTCTTGATCGGCGACTGCAACAATCCAATCACATCTCCAATCATTTCTTCTCTGCTCTTCAGACTTGCCAGGGCATCAAGGTTCTCTGCTCCTATGTAGAAGCTTTCTTGTACATAGGCAGCTTTCAGTTGAGGTTTAACCTCGCCTTTCATCCCTTTTGTAAAATCCTTGATCAAGCGAGCCGGAGCATTAACCACATTCGAGAACATCACGGCCGTATTCCCTTTCAGAGTTTCATACAACGCCGAATAATCTGTCTCCATGGACTCCAGTGCCCTTTTAAACAAAGTATTTTTTACAACGACCAACTTCACATTTTCTTTGTAACAAACTCGTCTCAACGCACTCGTCTTCTCCGCATCCAATGCTTCGATGTCCGTCAAGTAAAAGTTTCCGTACTCTTTCAACGTTTCGGTCAGCCGTTCAATAACGATACCTTTATCTTCCTTTTTCATTTGTTCCTAAACTTTAAAGTAAAATTAATCTTCAACCGTCTTCGGGTCAACCTTAATACCCGGACTCATTGTACTAGAAAGATAAATGCTCTTTATATACGTACCTTTAGCAGCCGAGGGCTTCAATTTAATCAGCGTTGAAATAAATTCTTTCGCATTTCCGCTGATTTGTTCCGGGCTAAAAGATACTTTACCGATGGAAGAGTGAACGATTCCGGCTTTATCGACTTTAAAATCGATTTTACCTTGTTTCACTTCTTTCACGGCGTTCCCAATTTCATTCGTTACGGTTCCGCTCTTAGGATTCGGCATTAAACCGCGAGGGCCCAATACACGTCCTAACGCACCGATTTTACCCATGATTGCGGGCATCGTGATGATGATATCGATATCGGTCCATCCACCTTTGATTTTTTCGATATATTCATCTAATCCCACATAATCGGCTCCGGCTGCTTTAGCCTCGGCTTCTTTATCAGGAGTACACAATGCAAGAACCCTTGTTTCTTTACCTGTCCCATGAGGAAGTGATACCACCCCTCTCACCATTTGGTTGGATTTACGGGGGTCAACACCGAGACGAACATCCACATCTACCGAGGCATCGAACTTAGTCGTCGTAATTTCTTTGACTAATGCCGAAGCTTCCTGTAATGTGTACATTTTCCCTTCTTCAAGCTTACCCTCCGCCAATTTCCGATTTTTCGTTACTTTACTCATCTTCCAATTGACTTTTAATGGTTCGTTTCCGGGAATGTCCCAGTTACCGTAATACCCATGCTTCGCGCTGTACCGGCGACCATCTTCATCGCAGATTCAACGGTGAAGCAATTCAGATCGACCAACTTGTCTTCAGCAATCGCCTTCACCGTATCCCAAGTGACTTGCGCCACTTTCTTACGGTTGGGCTGTGCCGATCCGCTCTTTTGCTTGCTGGCTTCAAGCAGCTGCACAGCTACAGGCGGTGTTTTTACGACAAAATCAAACGTCTTATCCGCATAATAGGTAATTACCACAGGCAACACCTTACCGGCCTTGTCTTGGGTCCTGGCATTGAATTGCTTGCAGAACTCCATAATATTTATTCCCTTGGAACCCAATGCAGGGCCAACGGGAGGAGAAGGGTTGGCTGCTCCTCCTTTTATCTGCAATTTAATTTGTCCAGCAATTTCTTTCGCCATCTTTCTTTAATTTAATATTTAATTCAGATTTTGGAAAAAAACTCGTCATTCGTAACAATGATTACTCTTTTTCCACTTGCACATAACTTAATTCAAGGGGCGTTTTACGTCCAAAGATTTTAACGATCACCTTGAGTTTCTTCTTCTCCGCATTCACTTCTTCAATGACACCACTGAAGCCGTTGAAAGGTCCATACGTCACTTTCACGGTTTCACCTACATAGTATTGAACATCGAGTTCTTCCGGTTGTTCTTGTAATTCATCCAGCGTTCCTAACACACGGCTTACCTCCGACGGACGCAAAGGGATGGGGTCTCCCCCGCCCAAAAATCCGATCACATGAGGTATCTCACGCAAACGATGGATCACCTCTCCCACCAGATTGGCTTCCACCAAGACATAACCGGGCAAATAGGCGCGTTCTTTAACGACCTTTTTGCCATTGCGCATGGTGAACGTCTTCTCTGTTGGAATAAGTACTTGCGAAACATAATCTCCCAAGTCCGAATTTCTCATTTCGGCCTCCAGATATTCACGTACCTTATTCTCCTTCCCGCTGATTGCGCGGAGAACATAGAATTTTTGTTGAGAATCTGACATTACAAAACCTTATAAACTGTAGATGAATTTCATCACAGCCTCAAATCCAAAGTCAATGGCGCCAATAAGCACTGCTATGATAAGGGAAGCAAACATAACAACGACAGCACTATTTGACAGTTCCGCTTTCGTCGGCCAAGAAACCTTATGTACAAGCTCGTTATACGAGTCTTTGATATAAGCTATTACTCTCTTCATTATTTGTTATTTATTGCACGGAAGGAGAGGCTCGAACTCCCGACACCTGGTTTTGGAGACCAGTGCTCTACCGACTGAGCTACTTCCGTAAAGTACAGTCGGGCCGTCACGGACGAACCGACTGTATATGATTCATTAGTCTATCAATTCCGTAATCTGGCCGGCACCTACCGTACGACCACCTTCACGGATAGCGAAACGCAAACCAATGTTACATGCTACCGGATAGATCAGTTCCACCTCAATGGTCACGTTATCACCGGGCATAACCATTTCCACACCGTTCGGCAAAGTGATTTCACCCGTCACGTCCAATGTACGGATATAGAACTGCGGACGATATTTGTTATGGAACGGCGTATGACGACCACCTTCTTCTTTCTTCAAGATATAAACCTCTGCTTTAAATTTGGAGTGAGGTTTAACCTGTCCCGGATGGCAAAGTACCATACCACGCTTGATTTCATTCTTATCAATACCACGAAGCAACAGACCTACGTTATCTCCGGCTTGACCTTCGTCCAAAATCTTACGGAACATTTCAACACCCGTCACGACAGACTTTCTTCCTTCAGCACCCAAACCGATGATCTGAACTTCGTCTCCGGTATGAACCACACCCGTTTCAATACGTCCTGTAGCCACCGTACCACGTCCCGTAATCGAGAACACGTCTTCAACCGGCATCAAGAACGGCTTGTCCACATCGCGCGGAGGCAGCGGAATCCACGTATCAACGGCGTCCATCAACTCCATGATCTTTTCTTCCCACTTAGCATCTCCATTCAAACCACCCAATGCAGAACCTTGAATAACAGGAGTATTATCGCCATCGAAATTATAGAACGAAAGCAATTCACGCATTTCCATTTCTACCAATTCCAACATTTCGGCATCATCCACCATATCGCATTTATTCATAAACACGACCAGACGAGGAACGTTTACCTGACGAGCCAACAAGATATGTTCGCGAGTCTGAGGCATCGGACCGTCGGTAGCCGCAACTACAATGATAGCACCATCCATCTGAGCAGCACCCGTTACCATGTTCTTCACATAGTCGGCGTGACCCGGACAGTCTACGTGTGCATAGTGACGGTTTGCCGTCTCATACTCCACGTGCGACGTATTAATGGTAATACCTCTTTCCTTTTCTTCCGGAGCGTTATCGATCGAGTCGAACGAACGCAACTCAGAAAGACCTTTCTTCGCCAAAACAGTTGTAATAGCAGCTGTCAAGGTAGTTTTACCATGGTCAACGTGACCAATCGTACCGATGTTTACATGCGGTTTTGTCCTGTTAAAATGTTCTTTTGCCATAACTCAAATTGTCTTTTATGTAATAATTAATAATTTCCTTTTTTCTATTTATCTGAGCCGGTGCCGAGACTTGAACTCGGGACCTCTTCCTTACCAAGGAAGTGCTCTACCGCTGAGCTACACAGGCATTACATATTTACTCATAAACGCGCTATATATTTTCAATGTACGCACGTACAATAATATAATAGCAACTCGTTCAAGAACTATTTTTCTCTATTCACTCACCTTTCTCTTTCGAGCCTCTTGTCGGATTCGAACCAACGACCCCGAGATTACAAATCACGTGCTCTGGCCAACTGAGCTAAAGAGGCCTTTAGCATAAAATGAGCCGCTTCGTGGTAAGCGAAACGGCTGCAAATTTAGACATTATTTTATTACGTAGCAAATTTCCACCTTTTTTTTTTACTTTGCCCTGCTTTTTTCTTTCACTTTAATCAATTGCTTCTCTAAAGCAACAACAGCATCGTCAACAGCTTCTTCGAATGTATCATTGACTTTCTCGGCAAAAAGATCGTTGTTTTTTATCTTTAAACGAATCCCAACTTGCTTGTTTTGAACAGACTCCGGCTTTACGACACGCAAAGTCACCTCTGCTCCCAGAATACCGTCATGATACTGATTCAGCTTCGATACTTTTTTTTGAATAAACGCTTCCAAACGTTCGGTAGCGTCAAAATGAATTGCTTGAACTCTGATTTCCATAATTTACCTCCTTACTTTTTCGCTCTCGGATGAGCATGATACATTTTTTTTAATTCTTCAAAAGTAATATGTGTATAGACCGAAGTAGAAGCCAGACTGCCGTGTCCGAGCAACTCTTTCACGGCATTCAACTCCGCTCCGTCATTCAACATACTCGTTGCAAAAGAATGTCTGAGCACATGCGGACTGCATTTTGTCAACATGGGGATACCGGACAACCGCTTTTTGACGATACGATAGACGATAGCCCCCGTCAAAGGCTGGCCATTTTTCCGCACAAAGAGATGCATGGAATCATCGGCAGAAACTTCTTTTTCTTTCTCCGAGATATAATGCACGATCATCTCTTTTAAGTGCTCTGCAAACGGAATGATACGCTGTTTATTACGTTTACCGTTCACCCTGAGCTGCATGGCCTCCATATCAATGTCTGCATGCCGAATTCCGACAAGCTCGGAGCGTCGCAGACCTGTTTGATACAACATTTCAAGCAACAAACGATCACGGCTTCCCTCAAAATCAGACTCAAAGGAAGAACCGTCAAGCAAATCAGCCATCTCTTTCTCTTTCACAAAAGAAGGTAATGGGCGCGACATCTTAGGCCCGACCAATAAACGCACCGGACTTTCAGACAACACTCCCTGCTTCAACAAAAACTTAAAGAACGATTTCAGCGAGCTCAGCTTGCGGTTGACCGAGCTGGAAGCCATTGACTTATCCAAAAGAGACACCATCCAAGAGCGAACGGAATCGGCATCGATCGACCGAACATCAATCGGGGCCCCTTCCGCATTCGCACGGACGAACGCTTCAAACTGAAGCAGATCCCGCTCGTATGCCGCTACGGTAAGAGGCGAATATCCCCTCTCATAGCGAAGGTAACTTAAAAATGGCTTAATAAACGTATTCACGCCGCATTGTATTAACGCGACGAATATAAGAAGATTTTTTTATTAAACCAAAAAAAAGGTGGTAAAAAAACGGATGATTACTCTTCAGCCTGCTGTAATTGCTGCACGTAAATGGCACGAATACGTTCTTTTCTTTTCTCGACGGAGGGTTTGGAAAAAGCCTGACGTTTTCTCAGCTCTTTTACGACCCCTGTTTTTTCAAACTTTCTTTTGAACTTCTTCAATGCTCTTTCAATGCTTTCGCCTTCTTTTAATGGAACTACAATCATAAATTATTACTTTAATGCTTATTTTATTTTTTTATTTCATCCGTAAAAATCGGGCACAAAAGTACGGATAGTTTTATTACTTACAAAACTTTCCGATATATTTTTACCCGAACAAAGGGATTCGGTTCTTTTTATCTATCTTTGTGCCCAATCAACACGGAAGAATTCATTCATAATAATGTAACAAATGGCACTTATAAAATCAGTTCGGGGCTTCGTACCCTCTATCGGGAAGGACACTTTTCTGGCAGATAATGCGACCATTATCGGAGATGTGGTGATTGGTGAAGGATGCAGCATCTGGTTCGGTGCGATATTACGCGGCGATGTCAACTCGATCCGTATCGGAAACGGGGTCAATATACAGGATGGTTCGGTACTTCATACCTTATATGAAAAGTCGACGATCGAGATTGGCGACAATGTGTCGGTCGGGCATAATGTTACGATTCACGGAGCCAAGATATGCGATGGGGCACTGATCGGGATGGGAGCCGTAGTGCTCGATCACGCGGTGATCGGCGAAGGAGCCATCGTGGCGGCGGGATCGGTCGTACTAAGCAACACGCAGGTAGAGCCGGGGAGTATTTACGCCGGAGCCCCCGCGAAGTTCGTGAAGAAAGTAGACCCGGAGCAATCGAAAGAGATCAATCAAAAGATCGCACGGAATTATCACATGTACGCATCATGGTATAAATCGGAAGATTGATGCATTCTCTCTCCAGAAGCATACTGATTCCGGCACTTACATTGGCCGCAGCCGCTACAGGTTACGTGGTATGGCATACGCTGAATCGGGAGAAAATCCACGCGTCGTCCGACGGTGTAGTACAACAGGTCGATGAACCGCAACAGGCAAGACTCGTCTTTGCCGGCGACCTGATGCAACACATGCCACAAGTTCGCGCTGCCCGTCGGCCCAACGGAACTTTCGACTATTCGGAGACGTTTCGCTACGTCAAACCGATCTTCGAAGAAGCGGACTTCGCCATGCTGAATTTCGAAACGACGCTCACACCTACGTCGCGTTATACGGGCTACCCGATGTTTCGTTCTCCGGCACAATTGGCGGACGCGATTCGCGATATCGGTATCGACGCCGTGGTGATGGCCAATAATCATATTTGTGACAACGGGCGGACAGGAATCGAGTACATGACGACACGTTTCGATTCGCTGGGCATCGTCCATACCGGCGCGTTCATCGACAGTACGCGATATCGTATGAATCACCCGTTGCGCTTCGAGGTCAAGGGTATCCGGTTTGCTCTGCTCAACTATACTTACGACACGAATGGTGTTCCCATCCCTAAAGGCACGATCGTGAACCTGATCGACACGACAGCCATCCAAAACGATTTAAGGCGAATAGACCGTTCCGAAACGGATTGCATCATCGTGTTCTTTCACTGGGGCGATGAGTACGTCCGTAAACCGAATAATACGCAACGGAAGCTGGCGGAACTATGTCATCGCTACGGGACGGAAATCGTGATGGGCAGCCATCCGCACGTGATTCAGCCTTTCGAGACCAGATACGATACGGACAGCATCGTCCGCTCCGTGACGGTCTACTCACTGGGCAACTTCGTGTCGAATCAACGCGACCGATACAAAAACGGCGGACTGATCGTTACGCTCGACGTAGAAAAGAGAAACGAACAAATCGAGATTTGTCCGTACTATACACCGGTATGGGTTTCCATGCCGAACTATCGCATTCTACCGCCCTCAGTGGCCGATACGCTTCCGCTACCGTCCGGACAACGGGAAAGTTACCGCCAGTTTATTCGGGACACCCGTACCCTGCTCAACGACGACCGGATATTCAAAGAGAGATAGGGGTCGTTTTTGAAAAGCATACGACAGTGTTCTCACCATTTATACGTATCGGTTCCCAATCCGATGCTTATCGCTTTCCAATCCGATGCCTATCGGATTTTTTTCGATGCCTATCGGATTTTTTTCGATGCCTATCGGTTTTTCGGGCTTATCGTCTTCGTCTATCGAATTAGTTAGAATGAGTCTTTAAAGATAAATTCATCTCCCGAAGAATCCGGTCTGTCACCCCGCTGTTGCGCTGCACATAATCACCGACGATTCGTCCGGACTCCGCACGCTGCTCCGGCTTGCCGATAAATGCATCCATGCGGGTTACAAATGCGGCTTCATCCTGTAAGGAGAACCCGCCACCGCAGGCAATCAGCTCATGCGCTTCGCGAAATTTCTGATATTTGGGGCCGAACAGTACCGGAATGCCGTAAACAGCAGCTTCGAGCGTGTTGTGAATCCCTTTTCCGAACCCGCCCCCCACATAAGCCACATCTCCGTAACGATAAATGGACGAGAGCAAACCGAAGCTGTCGATAATCAGACAGTCCTTTCCGGCTACCGGCTGATCGTTCGTCTCGGACAGACGGATGGAAGGACGATGGAGGAGCGATTCGATATACAGCAGATGTTCCCGTGGGATTTCATGCGGCGCAATGATCAGTTTCACTTCCGGATGCGTATTAAAATACGGAATGATGATCGACTCATCTTCGGGCCACGAACTGCCTGCGACCAGAATCAGCGAACTCCCGTCTCCTACAAATTCTTTCACCGCGGGAAGCTCGCGTGCCTGCCGTTGCACGGCCAACACCCGGTCGAAACGTGTATCTCCACACACCTGAACATTCGTAATCCCGAACTCCGCCAGCAGACTTCGCGAGGCTTCGTCCTGCACAAACAGACGCTCAAAACAGGTAAGCGCTTTCCGGTACCATCCTCCGTACCACTTAAAAAACAGCTGTTCCCGCCGAAAGATACCGGAAACGAGGTATGTCGGAATGTTTCTTTTTTTCAACTCCGTCAGGTAGTTCAGCCAGAACTCGTATTTGATAAAGACCGCCACCGCCGGATTAGCCAAATGTAAAAACTTTCTCACCTTATAGGGCGTATCGAAAGGCAAATAACAAATCACATCCGCCCCGTCGTAATTCTTACGCACTTCGTAGCCGGACGGCGAAAAGAACGTCAACAAAATTTTATAGTCGGGATAGCGCTTTCGAATCGTCTCCATCAAAGGACGCCCCTGCTCAAACTCACCGAGCGAGGCGGCATGAAACCAAATATATCGGGCATTCCGATCAATCTTCTTCCGCAGAATACCATTGGTATGCCACTGCCCCACGCGTGTCATCCGCGCCTTACGGTGGAAGAACGAAGACAATTCGACGGCAAACGCATACAGATGCAATGCCAGTGTGTAAACGTGACGCATCAACCTAATACTTCTATCGCCCGGCCGATTCTCCGAATCGTCTCTTCCTTTCCGATCGCTTCGGTGATATGAAACACCTGCGGCCCGATGCCTTGCCCCACAAGCGCCAGACGCGCGGCATTCATGATATTCCCGAGATTGTAACCTTTCTCGGCAATCCATGCTTTCACATATTCCTCGGTACCCTCTACATCGAACGGCTCGCGACGGCGTAACACCTCGATCAGCTCCGTCAACTGCGCGGCACTGTCTTCCTTCCAGCGTTTCTTGCGCGTTTTCTCGTCGTACGTCTCCGGCGCAACAAAGAAATAATACGTCTGTTCCCACAATTCGGGCACGAAACTCACGCGCTCTTTCATCAGTCCGACGACTTTTTCGACATAAGCCTCATCCGTTCCGACTACGCCATGCTGCTCAAGCACCGGCCGAAACATGGCCGCAATATCTTTGTCGCTACGTTTACGGATATATTGGTGATTGAACCATTTGCCCTTCTCGTAGTCGAATTTCGCACCGCTCTTGCTGCAATGAGCCAGATCGAAAAGCGAGATCAGTTCGTCCATCGCCATCAGTTCGCGATCATCTCCGGGATTCCATCCGAGCAACGCCAGAAAATTGATCACGGCCTCGGGCAGATAACCGCTCTCGCGATACCCCGATGACACTTCCCCGGTCTTCGGATCACGCCATTCGAGCGGAAAGACGGGAAAGCCCAAACGATCTCCGTCGCGCTTGCTCAGCTTCCCCCCCCCTTCGGGTTTAAGAAGCAAGGGCAAATGCGCAAAGCGAGGCATCGTATCAGTCCAGCCGAGATAACGATAAAGCAGGACATGCAACGGAGCGCTCGAGAGCCATTCCTCCCCGCGAATCACATGGGTAATCTCCATCAGATGATCATCCACGATATTAGCCAGATGATACGTAGGCAAATGATCGGCCGATTTATAAAGCACCTTATCGTCAAGGATGGAGGTATTGATCACGACTTCGCCACGTATCAGATCGTTCACATGAATGTCTTCGCCCGGTTCGATTTTCGTACGTACCACATAGCGATGTCCTGCATCGATCAGCGACTTCACCTCATCGGCCGAAAGCGTCAGGGAGTTGCGCATCCGCATCCGCGTCGAGGCATCGTACTGAAAATTCGAAATCTCCTTTCGCTTGGCTTCCAGCTCTTCGGGCGTATCAAAAGCAATGTAAGCGAGTCCCGCATCCAGCAAACGGTCTACATATTGTTTGTAGATTTCCTTCCGTTCGCTCTGACGGTAAGGGCCATAATTTCCTCCATAGTCCACGCCCTCATCGAAAGGAAGGCCAAGCCATTGAAACGACTCGATGATATATTCTTCCGCGCCGGGCACAAATCGCTGCGTGTCCGTATCCTCGATACGAAGAATCATCTCACCGCCATGCTGCTTGGCAAACAAATAATTATACAAGGCTGTACGTACACCGCCGATATGAAGCGGCCCTGTAGGACTGGGTGCAAAACGCACTCTTACTTTTCGTTCCGACATATATTTAGACGAATTTGAATACTTATTACGAATGCGCAAAAGTAAGCAATTTCCGCATAATGCCGTCATATCGGAAAGAGTATTTGCCCGACAAGTCCATAAACAGAGTTCAATACATTCATATAGAGGCGACCGACCTTTCTATCACTCGACTTACATTTATCCGTATCAAAGAGTTTTTCAAAAGTCGGTATTGGTTTGTATCGCTTATTTATTCAAGCGCTATAAAATTTTACATAAATAGTTTACAGCAAAAGCATCTTTTTTCAAAACATACTATAAAGATAAACGAATAATTATGTATGTTAGATAAATCAAACTTCATATATTTGTGCGTCAGCAGGAGTAAAAAATGTTTGGAATTTCCACTTTTGTCTACCTGCAAGACACTATAAAAGAGCACAAACAATAAAGTTAATTAACAATGAGAAAAATATTTTTTATCGTTCTATCAACGATCAGCGTAATCGCTTACGGACAGGACAAGTATAATTATGTTCATTTTAACGAACTAACCGAAGTAGTCGGTACAGAATATGTCATTGCCTCAATTGAGAATAAAGGAAAAATGTTTAAAACGGAAAACGACTATCTTCTTTTTATCAACCAGGCGGCAATATATCGAAATTATTTTGCATCTTTGCACCATGAACAAGATAGATTTCCGCACATTATCAGAGACAGAACGATTTGCTTTTCGCCGTCAAGC
>NZ_RQYN01000043.1 GCF_003860135.1 Tannerella forsythia | reverse complement strand
GAGCCCGTCGGCCGCGAAAGAAACTGTTCTTTTCATAACGTTGAATTTTTTATGATGAAACCATACGCAACGCCGCTCGCTCCGCATGAGACATACGGAGACGTAAGAGGGGGTTACGTGTATATTAACAAATGTTAAGCGGGGGGGGGGTAGAAAGCGGGTTAATCGGGCACGTGGCAAGAGCTTTGGCGCCTCCCCGGGCGGCGTGTACGTCCGTCCGTAGCGTCATCGATTGCGTTTGTCTGCCTTCGCGTTTCATAACCGTTCGTGTTTCGTCATTATTATTACCGGTGCAAAGATACGGTCGTCTTTCGGGTTGCGCAATGAGTAAAATTACTCAATTTCGTATGAGTAAATTACTCAATGAGTTGTTGAGGTGAATGCTGATTACTGACGGCTGACCGCTAATGAACAATTACGAATTACGATATCCGAACGCGAAAAGCAATTACGAACGCAAATAAACACAAATAGCGCAAATGAACGCGAATAAAAACTTGTGCAACTTGTCATAACTTGTGCAACTTGTGGTTAAAGCTGAACGCTGACTAACCATTAACAATTAACAATTTGGCCTGAATTAATGCGCCCCTGCGGGGCTGTTTTTCAATCGTTAATTGTCAGTTGTTAATGGTTATTTTCCGGGTACATCATTCGGCGGGTACCACGCATGACAATTGACAATTAACAATTGACAATTAATATGTCTTGTCCTGGAAAAATTTGCATCGGCGGGCAAAAAAGGCGATATTTGTCCGTCATTTATCATCCCGGAATGAAGGTTTGTATTGCAGAAAAGCCCAGTGTGGCGCGCGAGATTGCCGAAGTGCTCGGAGCCCGGACAAGGAGAGAAGGCTATATCGAGGGAAACGGTTATCAGGTGTCGTGGACATACGGTCATCTCTGCACCCTCAAAGAACCGCACGATTATACGCCCGAATGGAAATCGTGGCGTTTGCAGTCGTTGCCCATGATTCCTCCGCGGTTCGGTATCAAACTGATCCCGAGCGAGAGTTACGAGAAGCAGTTCCGTATTCTCGAAGGATTGATCCGGAATGCCGAGGCGGTCATCAACTGCGGAGATGCCGGTCAGGAAGGAGAGCTGATTCAACGCTGGGTGATGCAGAAAGCCGGTTGCCGCTGTCCGGTCTATCGGCTGTGGATTTCGTCGCTGACGGAAGATGCCATCCGCGAAGGATTCAAGAACCTCAAAGACCAGTCCGAATATCAGCATCTCTACGAGGCGGGTCTCTCGCGTGCCATCGGCGACTGGCTGCTCGGGATGAATGCCACGCGCCTCTATACGCTCCGTTACGGCCAAAACAAACAAGTGCTTTCCATCGGACGCGTACAGACTCCGACGCTGGCGCTGATCGTGAAACGGCAAAAGGAGATCGAAGACTTCAAGCCCGAGCCTTACTGGGAGCTGAAAACGATATACCGAGAAACGACTTTTGCCGCTACGCAGGGAAAATTCACCCGCAAAGAAGAAGGGCAGGCGCTGTTGGAGACGGTAACCGGCCGGCCGTTCGTCATCACCGGTGTGACGAAAAAGAAAGGGAAGGAAGCGCCTCCGCGCCTGTTCGACCTGACCTCGTTGCAGGTGGAATGCAACCGGAAATTCGCGTTCTCGGCCGAAGATACGTTGAAACTCATTCAATCGCTGTATGAAAAAAAGGTCACGACGTATCCGCGTGTCGATACGACTTTCCTGAGCGATGATCTCTACCCGAAAATCCCCCATATGCTGAAAGGACTGACCGATTATGCGAGCCTTACGGCTCCGATCCTCTCGGCCCCGATCCGGAAAAGCAAAAAAGTGTTCGATAACACCAAAGTGACCGATCACCACGCCATCGTGCCTACCGGCGTGTGGCCGCGCAACCTGACGGATCCTGAGCGGAAAGTCTACGATCTGGTGGCGCGCCGCTTTATCGCCGCCTTCTACCCCGATTGTGAGCTTTCTACGACGACCGTCTTGGGCGAGGTCGAGCAGGTCGGTTTTAAAGCAACCGGCAAGCAGATTCTGAAACCGGGGTGGCGCGTCGTCTTCGAGAAAGAAGCACAGGAAACGGCGGAAGGAGAACAACCTTCGTCCGAGCAGGAGAAGGAGCATGTGTTGCCCGACTTCGCGAAAGGAGAGAGCGGGCCGCATCAACCGGATTTTGCGGAGAAATGGACGACCCCGCCCAAGCCCTATACCGAGGCGACTTTGCTCCGGGCGATGGAAACGGCCGGGAAATTCGTCGAAGATGAAGCGTTGCGCGACGCTCTCAAAGAGAACGGTATTGGCCGCCCTTCTACGCGTGCGGCGATCATCGAAACGCTTTTCAAACGCAACTACATCCGTAAGGAGCGTAAGAACCTGTCGGCCACGGCGACGGGAGTCGAACTGATCGGGATCATTCGCGACGAGCTGCTAAAAAGCGCCGAACTGACGGGGCAATGGGAGAAGAAACTGCGTCAGATCGAGCAGGGCGCTTATCAGGCCGAAGCGTTTCTCGACGAGCTGAAGCAGATGGTCGGAGAGATTGTACGGAACGTCCGTACCGACCGTGCCACAGCGACGATTACGATCGAAGAAACCACTTTCGATTCTAAAGAGGAAAAGAAGGTAAAAGCCTCCGGGAAAGAAAAAACGGCGAAACCGAAACGCAAGAAACCGGCGACCGTGGCGCAGGATACAGCCTCGACCGGTCGTCCGCCCGCCTGTCCGATCTGCGGAAAAGGAACGTTACTGCGTGGGAAAACGGCTTACGGATGCTCCGAATATAAAAGCGGATGTACGTTTCGCCTGTCTTACGAAGAACATGGAAAAGACCTGAGCGATGAAGCATTGAATGCCGTCGTGCGGAAACAATCGTCCCGCCCTCGATCATAAGGAAAGAAACGGACGATTCCGTATCAGGGATTCAGCTCTTTGAGCTTCGTCTTCAATTCCTGACGGGCAAAGAAGATACGGCTCTTGACCGTGCCTAACGGGATGCGCAGCGCCTTGGCGATTTCGTGGTAGCGATAGCCGCTGACATACATCGAAAAAGGCGCTTTCAGTTCTTCGTTCAGCGCGTCGATGGCTGCCGTAATCTCTTGAAGCTGGCATGCGCCGTCGGGCGTGTCGAAGCTCGAATCGTTTGCCACATTCAAGTTATATAAATCGATATCCTGTTCAACAACGGTCTGCGTACGCAACACACGATGATAATTATTGATGAAAATATTGCGCATCACGGTCAGCACCCAACCCTTGAAGTTCCGGTTGTCCGCATATTTCTCCCGATTGTCTAAAACCTTGAGCGACGTCTCCTGCAACAAATCCTGTGCATCCTCCCGATTGGCAGTCAACATCAACGCGAAATTCATCATGTTTTCCTGCATGCCCAATAGTTTCTTCTGAAACTGTGATGTGTTCATTGTCATTTTCTTCTAAACAATTATCGGTTACAAACATATATCATTTTTCGAGCCAATCTCCCGGGCTTTGTTTTTATTAACGTAATCGATGGCCTTTTAGCTTTTTTTGGATAGTATAAGATTGTCATAGATAGCATGTCATCCGAGTAAGTCGGCCGATCCGAACGAGAGAGGGAGTAAAGACTCTGCCGAGTCGAGCCGGCAAAACTCCGAACGTCCACACATCCAGACCTGCATCGGACGCCGGTAACGCTGCTCTGTCTCCAGCAGAACCTGACGGCAGGCTCCGCACGGACTGATTTTCTCCTGAACTTCCCCGTCTTTCAGCGCCACGAGGAAAAGCGCTTTTACCGGCCGATCGGGATATTGTGCTCCGGCGGCAAACAACGTGGTCCGCTCCGCGCAAAGCCCCGACGGGTAAGCCGCATTCTCCTGATTGCTTCCCGACACTAACGTACCGTCTTCAAGCACGGCTACCGCACCGACCTGAAAACACGAATACGGCGCGTACGCTTTCTTTGCCGCTTCGATGGCCGCCGCCATCCATCGCTTTTCATCATCGCCCAGATCGGCTATCCGCCCGCGATGCACACGTATTTCTACCTTTTGAATCTTTTCCATGAAAATGTCGTTCTTGTGTTACGTTGTCGGCAAATGTACAGAATAATATTGGATATTCAAATGGCGGTGTGTCATAACGGGCGAACGGTTTCGTTGCTTACGGAATGAGAGTTCGGTCACATTCGTTCGTATGCTCCCTCGCTCTCCTTCTTGGCGCTCCCTCCCCCAATTTCACCTATTCTTGCTCCCCACTAAAGAGGGTGTCCTCAAACATGGCGTTTTGCCCCCCCCCTTACATACACGGTTACACGAGGCTTTCGCGGTCTTTTTAGATAATTAACAGAGCGAAAAGGGTAAGTCTCGCCGGAAGCCGTATCTTTGCGCCCGAATTGAGACGTGGATAGATTTGTATGGCTTGCAACCACGGGAAAAAATGCTAAAAAATAAAGATTCTTTCCTGCCGTTCGGCCACGCGACTCCATCCGCAAGTTCGGTTCGTAATAACATATTTTATTCTTTAATGTATCAATAATGAGTTATTTATTTACCTCCGAATCGGTGTCTGAAGGACACCCCGATAAGGTAGCCGATCAGATTTCGGATGCCTTGCTGGATGAATTTTTGGCGTATGACAAAGATTCGAAAGTTGCGTGCGAAACGCTGGTGACGACCGGACAGGTTGTGCTGGCAGGAGAAGTAAAATCGAAAGCCTACGTCGATGTACAGGACGTGGCTCGCCGGGTAATCGAACAGATCGGTTATACGAAAAGCGAGTATCAGTTCGAGGCCAAGTCGTGTGGCGTATTATCGGCCATCCATGAACAGAGTGGCGACATCAACCGTGGCGTGGAACGTTCCGATCCCTACGAACAGGGCGCCGGCGATCAGGGCATGATGTTCGGATACGCGACGAATGAAACGGCAAACTATATGCCATTGGCGTTGGATCTTTCGCACAGCTTGCTGCTTGAGCTGGCTGCTATTCGTAAAAATGAGCTTGAGAAGATGCCGTATCTTCGTCCCGACGCAAAAAGTCAGGTGACGATCGAATACGACGACCACGGTAAGCCGCTCCGTATCGATACGATTGTCGTCTCTACCCAGCACGATGAGTTTATTACGGCCGGCAACGGTCGCTCGCAGGAAGAGGCCGACGCTGCCATGCAGCAGAAAATCGCCGAAGATATGAAAACCATTCTTATCCCGCGTGTCAAGGCTCAATATCCGGAGCATGTGCAGGCGCTGTTCAACGATCAGATCAAGTATTTCGTCAATCCGACAGGTAAGTTCGTGATTGGCGGACCTCATGGCGATACGGGGCTGACAGGTCGTAAGATTATCGTCGATACGTATGGCGGAAAAGGAGCACACGGCGGTGGCGCTTTCTCGGGTAAGGATCCTTCGAAAGTCGATCGCTCGGCTGCTTATGCGGCGCGTCATATCGCCAAGAATCTTGTCGCGGCGGGTGTTGCGGATGAGATGTTGGTGCAAGTTTCGTATGCCATCGGTGTGAATAAGCCGATGAATATTTTTGTCAATACGTTTGGACGGTCGAATGTGAAAATCAGTGACGGGGAAATCGCCGACAAGATTTGGGAACTCTTCGATATGCGCCCCAAGGCTATCGAAGATCGTCTGAAATTGCGTCATCCGATTTATCTGGAAACGGCTTCGTACGGACATATGGGACGTACCCCTCAGACCGTTCGAAAAACATTCCATTCGCGTTATAACGCGGAACCCGTAGTTTGCGATGTGGAATTGTTTACTTGGGAGAAGCTTGATTATACGGACAAGGTAAAAGCGGCCTTCGGTCTTTAATAAGCCACTGGTTGTTTAGATAATAAAAGAGCTGTCTCAAAAAAAATGAGGTGGCTCTTTTTCTTATTTCGTAAGCTTTTCTTTATCGGGGTGTGTCAGAACGCCATGTTTGGGCATACTTCTTATACATTATATAATATACATACGTTTGAGTAGATATAACGATGTTACGATTCCTGCCACAGGAAAAAGGGGAGGGCTTGGAAAATTGTTCCGTCACGAACGGGCACACTGTAGTTGTTGAAATTTTTTAGCGATTCGTTGGGTTGAACAAAAGCATTGACATCCAATTTTTTTGAGGAAATGCTTGCCGGATAAAAAAAAATCCGTATCTTTGCAACCCGAATTTGGAAAAGTGTAAACAAATATAATCGTGTTTAAATAGTAGAAAAATGCCTACAATTCAGCAATTAGTAAGAAAAGGAAGGGAGACGTTGGCGGTGAAAGGTAAGTCGCCTGCACTTGATGCGTGTCCTCAAAGAAGAGGTGTTTGCGTGCGTGTGTATACCACTACGCCGAAGAAGCCGAATTCCGCGATGCGTAAAGTAGCCCGTGTTCGTTTGACGAATCACAAGGAGGTGAACTCGTATATTCCCGGAGAGGGCCATAACTTGCAAGAACACTCGATTGTGATGGTACGTGGCGGCCGTGTGAAAGATTTGCCGGGTGTGCGTTATCATATCGTGCGTGGGACATTGGATACGGCCGGAGTAGCCGGGCGTACGCAACGTCGTTCGAAGTATGGGGCAAAACGTCCGAAGGCGGGTGCCGCGAAGAAGTAATATTTTGAAAAGAGAGAAGAGTTTACGAGTTAGAAATTTTATAATCGGTTTTTAGTTATTGGGGTAAAAGAAATTGATGAATGAGGGTTGAGTAAATGGTTCGGAGGAGCCGTTGAAGACAGTAAGAAATCAACAACCAAGAACAAGAACGAAAATTCTGAAAACAAAATGAGAAAATCGAAGCCTAAAAAACGGCAGGTTCTCCCGGATCCTGTCTATGGTGATATTCGGGTTACAAAGTTTGTAAACCATTTGATGTACGACGGTAAGAAAACCGTTTCGTATGAGATATTCTATTCCGCATTGGAGCGTGTGAAAGCCAAGATGCCGAATGAAGAAAAGTCAGCGCTCGAAATCTGGAAAGCAGCGCTCGAGAATATAACTCCTCAGGTCGAAGTAAAGTCCCGCCGTGTGGGTGGTGCCACTTTTCAAGTGCCGACCGAGATCCGCCCGGATCGTAAGGAGTCCATTTCAATGAAAAATTTAATAGAGTACGCTCGCAAACGTGGCGGAAAATCGATGTCTGAAAAGTTGAGTGCTGAAATCGTAGACGCGTTCAACAGTCAGGGCGGTGCCTTCAAACGTAAGGAAGATATGCATCGTATGGCAGAAGCCAACCGTGCTTTTGCTTATTTCCGCTTTTAATGTTTAATGAGAAAAAGAAGATGAGCAAAGCAGACGCAACATTGAAAAATACGCGTAATATCGGCATTATGGCCCATATCGACGCGGGAAAAACAACGACTTCGGAACGTATTCTGTTTTATACCGGTCTGACGCATAAAATCGGAGAGGTGCACGATGGTGCCGCTACGATGGACTGGATGGAGCAGGAGCAGGAGCGCGGCATCACGATTACTTCCGCTGCCACCACGACGTTCTGGAATTACAACAATGAGAGATTTAAAATTAACTTGATAGACACTCCGGGCCACGTTGACTTTACGGTCGAGGTAGAACGCTCGCTGCGTATCCTTGACGGTGCGGTGGCTGCATTCTGCGCTGTGGGTGGAGTAGAGCCGCAGTCGGAAACGGTGTGGCGTCAGGCCGATAAATATAATGTGCCGCGTATCGGATACGTAAACAAGATGGACCGTTCGGGAGCGAATTTCTTCGAAGTGGTTCGTCAGGTGCGCGACGTGTTGGGAGCAACGCCCTGTCCGATTCAGATTCCGATCGGTGCCGAAGAAAACTTTAAAGGTGTGATCGATCTCGTGACCATGAAGGCGATTTTCTGGCACGATGAAACGATGGGGGCTAAATATGAAGTGGAAGAAATTCCGTCCGAGCTTCTGGCCGAAGCGCAGGAATGGCGCGATAAGATGCTCGAAGCCGTAGCCGAGTGTGATGACACGGTCATGGAAAAATACTTCGACGATCCTTCGACGATTACGGAAGATGAACTTCGTGTCGCCATCCGTAAAGGTACAATCGATATGAAGATCAATCCGATGATCTGTGGTTCGTCGTTTAAGAATAAAGGAGTGCAGACGCTGCTCGATGCCGTTTGCTCCTACTTGCCGAGTCCGGATGATACGCCGGCTGTTACAGGTCATGATCCGCGCAATCCGGATGTTACCATTGAACGCAAACCGACGGCCGAAGAGCCGCTTACGGCTTTGGCGTTTAAGATCGCTACGGACCCGTATGTGGGCCGTCTCTGCTATTTCCGCGTGTATTCGGGTGAGATTGTAGCAGGTTCTTATGTGTTGAATACCCGCTCTGAAAAGAAAGAGCGTATTTCGCGTCTGTTCCAGATGCACTCGAACAAGCAGAATCCGATGGAGAAAATCGGCTGTGGTGATATCGGTGCCGGAGTAGGATTTAAAGATATTCGTACCGGCGATACGCTGTGTGACGAAAATAATCCGATTACGCTCGAGTCGATTGAATTCCCCGATCCGGTGATTGGTGTGGCCGTAGAGCCGAAAACACAGAAAGACCTTGATAAACTTGGAGCCGGACTGGCCAAGTTGGCAGAAGAAGACCCGACGTTCCGTGTGGAAACGAACGAAGAAACCGGTCAGACCGTCATTCGTGGTATGGGTGAGCTTCACCTCGAAATTATCGTAGACCGTCTGCGTCGCGAGTTTAAGGTGGAATGTAATCAGGGGCGTCCTTTGGTGTCGTATAAAGAAGCGATTACGCAGTCTGTCGAGTTGCGCGAAGTGTACAAAAAACAAACAGGTGGTCGTGGTAAGTTTGCCGATATAATTGTTCGCATCGAACCGGCAGACGAAGCATTTGAAGGCCATTTGCAATTCGTTGACGAAGTGAAGGGCGGAAACGTGCCGAAAGAATTTATTCCTTCCGTACAGAAAGGATTTGAGAAAGCGATGACGAATGGTGTATTGGCCGGCTACCCGTTGGATAAACTGAAAGTGACGCTGATCGACGGTTCGTTCCACCCGGTTGACTCCGACCAGTTATCGTTCGAAATTTGTGCGATTCAGGCATTCAAGAGTGCGGCGGAAAAAGCCGGTCCTGTCCTGATGGAACCGATCATGAAACTGGAAGTCGTTACGCCCGAAGAAAATATGGGAGATGTAATTGGCGATTTGAACAAACGTCGTGGTCAGGTAGAAGGTATGGAATCGAGCCGTACGGGAACCCGTATTGTTAAAGCAAAAGTTCCGTTGGCCGAGACATTCGGTTACGTGACGGCTTTGCGTACGATTACGTCCGGTCGGGCTACTTCGTCCATGCAATTCTCGCACTACGCACAAGTATCGTCGTCGATTGCCAAGCAAGTACTGACCGAAGTACAAGGGCGGGTTGATTTAGTCAAATAATATTAGAAACTAACGATATGAGCCAAAAAATCAGAATTAAATTGAAATCTTACGATTACTCGCTGGTCGACAAGTCGTCCGAGAAGATCGTCAAGACTGTGAAGGCTACCGGAGCGGTTGTAAGCGGACCTATTCCGCTGCCGACTCACAAACGGATTTTTACCGTAAACCGCTCGACATTCGTGAACAAAAAGTCACGTGAGCAGTTTGAACTGTCGTCTTACAAACGTTTGATAGACATTTACAGCTCGACAGCCAAAACGGTAGATGCTTTGATGAAGCTGGAATTGCCCAGTGGAGTGGAAGTAGAGATTAAAGTGTAAAATTAAAAACAAAGTGAAATGCCAGGATTATTAGGAAAAAAAATCGGAATGACATCCGTATTCAGTGCCGAGGGAAAGAATCTTCCATGCACTGTTATCGAAGTAGGTCCTTGTGTGGTTACACAGATTAAGACAATGGAAAAGGACGGCTATGAGGCGATTCAGTTGGGCTTTCAGGAAAAGAAAGAAAAGCATACGACGAAGCCGGAAGCCGGTCATTTCAAGAAAGCAGGCGTAGCCCCACAGAGACACTTGGCCGAGTTCAAGAATTTTGATGCCGAGTATAAGCTCGGAGATGTACTTACCGTAGACTTTTTGAATGATGCAACTTTCGTAGATGTGATTGGTACATCGAAAGGAAAAGGATTTCAGGGAGTTGTGAAACGCCACGGTTTTGGTGGTGTAGGTCAGACCACGCATGGTCAGCACAATCGTGCGCGTAAACCGGGTGCTATTGGAGCCTGTTCGTATCCGGCGAAGGTCTTCAAAGGTACACGCATGGGCGGACAAATGGGAAATGTACGCGTAACGGTTCAAAACCTTGAAGTGATCAAAGTGATGCCGGAGAACAACTTGCTGTTAGTGAAGGGTTCTATTCCGGGTGCAAAAGGTTCAATCGTATTAATTGAGAAATAAGGCAATGAAACTAAACGTATTTAACAGGAAAGGGGAAGAAACCGGCAGAACGGTTGAACTCAGCGATGCAGTGTTTGGTATTGAGCCGAATGATCATGCGATCTATTTGGATGTGAAACAATATATGGCGAATAATCGCCAAGGGACACATAAATCGAAAGAAAGAAGCGAAGTGTCGGGAAGTACCCGTAAACTTATTCGCCAGAAAGGTAGTGGTGGAGCTCGCCGCGGGGATATCAATTCGCCGGTATTAGTCGGTGGAGGTCGTGTATTCGGACCGAAGCCGCGCGATTACAGCTTCAAACTGAATAAGAAGGTGAAAGCCTTGGCTCGCCGTTCGGCTCTTTCGTATAAGGCAAAAGAAAACTCGATAATGGTTCTTGAAGACTTTACGATGGACACCCCGAAAACGAAAGACTTCCTTTCGATGTTGAAAGTCTTGAAGTTGGATGGGAAGAAGATGCTGCTGGTTTTGCCGGAAAGCAATCATTTCGTATCTTTGTCGGCTCGTAATCTGCCGCGTGCGAAGGTCATAGCTGCATCGGATTTGAATACATACAAAGTGATGGATGCTGCGAACTTGGTATTTACAGAACAGTCTGTCGCTGTCATTGAGAAACTTTTAAACGCATAAGGAGGTAAAAAGATGGGAATTATCATTAAGCCGATCGTAACCGAGAAGCAGACCGCAGTTACGGATAAGAAGCCTAACCGCTTCGGTTTCCGTGTTTCTCCGGATGCGAATAAATTACAGATAAAGAAGGCTGTTGAAGAGATGTATAACGTAAGTGTAGAGAGCGTGAACACGATGAATTATTCGGGAAAACGCAAGAGCCGTTATACGAAATCCGGAATCATCAACGGAAAGCAGGCGGCCTATAAGAAAGCAATTGTAACATTGAAAGAAGGAGAAGTCATCGACTTTTTCAGTAACATTTGATAGGAAATGGGAATACGTAAATTAAAGCCCACATCACCGGGGCAAAGACACAAAGTTATCGGTGCATTTGATAAGATCACTGCAAGTACACCGGAGAAGTCTCTCGTAGTCGGGAAAAAGAGAACGGGCGGCCGTAACAACACCGGAAAAATGACGATGCGTTATATCGGTGGCGGTCACAAGCGTCGTTTTCGTTTTATTGATTTCAAGAGAAGCAAAGATGGCGTTCCTGCAACCGTGAAGTCGATTGAGTACGATCCGAACCGGACGTCTCGTATCGCACTGTTGTATTATGCTGACGGAGAAAAGAGTTACATCGTTGCTCCGAATGGTTTGGAAGTAGGCCAGACAGTGATGTCCGGAAAGGATGCAACACCGGAAGTCGGCAATGCTTTGCCGATGCAGAGCATCCCTGTCGGTACGATTATTCATAACATTGAACTTCGTCCGGGACAAGGGGCGAAGTTGGTTCGTTCGGCTGGTGCATTTGCACAGTTGACATCGAAAGAAGGTGATTATGCCATCATCAAGATGCCTTCGGGCGAAACCCGTAAGATCTTGTCGGCATGTAAAGCGACCGTAGGTAGCGTAGGCAACTCGGACCATGCTTTGGAGAAATCCGGGAAAGCAGGACGCTCGAGATGGCTTGGCCGTCGTCCGCACAACCGTGGTGTCGTGATGAACCCGGTAGATCACCCGATGGGTGGTGGTGAAGGACGTGCCTCCGGAGGTCTTCCTCGTTCTCGCAAGGGCTTATATGCTAAGGGCATGAAGACGAGAGCACCGAAGAAGCCGTCTTCCAAGTATATCATTGAAAGAAGAAAGAAGTAAAATGATTAATTGAAAAACTATGAGTCGTTCGTTAAAAAAAGGTCCATATATCAATGTGAAATTGGAAAAGAAAGTCTTGGCGATGAATGAGTCGGGTAAGAAGACGGTGATAAAAACATGGGCAAGAGCGTCAATGATATCTCCGGATTTTGTAGGACATACGATTGCTGTTCATAATGGGAACAAGTTTATTCCCGTATTCATCACCGAGAATATGGTGGGTCACAAGCTGGGAGAATTTTCACCGACGCGTATATTCCGTGGCCATGCTGGAAACAAGAAGTAAGAAAATGAAAAAAGTAAAATAAATGGGCAGAAGAAAGAAAATATCAGCAGAAGCCAGAAAGGAAGCCTTGAAAAGCGTTTCTTTTGCGAAATTGCGCAATGTGCCGAGTTCACCGCGTAAAATGCGTCTGGTAGTCGATATGATTCGCGGCATGGAGGTGTTTAGGGCACTGGGTGTCTTGAGATTCTCCAATAAAGACGCAGCTACACCGGTAGAAAAATTGCTTCGTTCGGCGATTGCCAACTGGGAGCAGAAGAATGAGCGGAAAGCAGAAAGCGGAGAGCTGTTCGTTACGTCCGTCAATGTCGATGGAGCAGCAATGCTCAAGCGTATGCGTCCGGCACCTCAGGGAAGAGGGTATCGTATCCGTAAGCGTTCGAACCATGTGACCCTGTTCGTCGATACGAGAAATGTAGAGGCAGATGCAAAGAATAATAAAGAAAGTCAAAATTAAGAACAGATGGGACAGAAAGTAAATCCGATTAGTAATCGTTTGGGAATCATTCGTGGATGGGATTCGAACTGGTACGGTGGAAAGAGTTATGGCGACACTTTGCTGGAAGACAGTAAAATCCGCAACTACTTGAATGCCCGTCTGGCAAAAGCAAGCGTTTCGCGCATCGTGATCGAACGTACATTAAAATTGATCACCATTACGGTGTGTACGTCGCGTCCGGGCATCATCATCGGAAAGGCCGGTTCGGAAGTTGACAAACTCAAAGAAGAATTGAAGAAGATCACCGACAAGGAGGTTCAGATCAATATTTTTGAGATCAAACGTCCGGAATTGGATGCCGTGATTGTGGCTAATAATATTGCGCGTCAGCTGGAAGGAAAAATCGCTTACCGTCGTGCCGTGAAGATGGCTATTGCCTCGACCATGCGGATGGGAGCAGAAGGTATAAAAGTGCAGGTGTCGGGACGTCTGAATGGTGCTGAGATGGCACGTTCCGAAATGTATAAGGAAGGGCGTACTCCTCTCCATACATTCCGTGCCGATATTGATTATGCACTGGCAGAAGCACTGACTAAAGTCGGTTTGATAGGAATAAAGGTTTGGATTTGCCGTGGCGAAGTATACGGTAAAAGAGATTTGTCTCCTTCATTTACAACTACGAAAGACTTCGGTCGTCGCGGTGGTGAAGGCGGTATGGGACGTGGTGATCGTGGGGATCGCGGCGGCAAACCGTTCAAACGCAGAAGAGAGAGAGACAAAGAAAAGGCCAATCGTTAAATTATTTAACAGTTAGAGAACTATGTTACAACCAAAGAAAACAAAGTTTAGAAGATCCCAAAAGGGGCGCGCGAAAGGCAATGCCCAGCGGGGAAATCAGTTGGCTTTCGGCTCGTTTGGAATCAAATCGTTAGGTACGAAATGGATCACAGGCCGGCAGATCGAGGCCGCCCGTATTGCCGTTACGCGTTATATGCAACGTCAAGGACAAGTGTGGGTGCGTATATTCCCGGACAAGCCGATTACTAAAAAGCCGTTGGATGTGCGTATGGGTAAAGGAAAAGGTAATCCCGAAGGATTCGTGGCTCCTGTTACGCCGGGACGTATGATTTTTGAAGTGGAAGGTGTACCGTTTAATATCGCCAAGGAAGCGTTGCGTTTAGCTGCTCAGAAGCTTCCGGTGACGACTAAATTCGTTGTGCGCTACGACTATGATATGCAAAATGAAACAGTGTAAATGTTATGAAGATTAAAAAAGTAAGGGAATTAAGTACCAAAGAATTGGCTGAAAGAATTGACGCGGAGGTGTCGTCTTTGAATCAGAAGCGGATTAATCATAGCATTTCGCCGTTGGATAATCCTGCCTCAATGAAAGAGCAACGCCGGACTATTGCACGTCTGAAAACAGTGCTGCGTCAACGTGAATTGAATAACGAATAATCATGAAGCCTGATATGGAAACGAGAAATTTAAGAAAGGAAAGAACGGGCGTGGTATTCAGCAACAAGATGGATAAAAGCATCACCGTTGCCGTAAAATGGAAAGAAAAACATCCGATTTACGGAAAATTCGTGAACAAGACGAAGAAATATCATGCTCATGACGACAAGAATGAGTGTAACGTGGGTGACACGGTAAAGATTATGGAGACACGCCCTTTGAGCAAGACGAAAAGATGGCGTTTGGTACAGATTATAGAAAGGGCTAAGTAA
Organism: Tannerella forsythia; assembly: GCF_003860135.1. Classification (GTDB taxonomy): domain Bacteria; phylum Bacteroidota; class Bacteroidia; order Bacteroidales; family Tannerellaceae; genus Tannerella; species Tannerella forsythia_A. The sequence continues at coordinate 10,035 of NZ_RQYN01000043.1, read as the reverse complement.
AATGATACAGCAAGAAACAAGATTAGTAGTAGCGGACAATAGCGGAGCGAAAGAAGCTTTGTGTATCCGTGTGTTAGGTGGTACGCGTAAACGCTATGCCACGGTAGGCGATATCATTGTCGTAGCAGTAAAAGGCGTTGTTCCTTCGAGTGATATGAAGAAAGGCGCTGTATCGAAAGCGGTTGTTGTACGGACAAAGAAAGAAATCCGTCGTCAGGACGGTTCTTATATCCGTTTCGATGATAACGCTTGTGTATTGTTGAATCAGGCGGGAGAAATCCGGGGAAGCCGTATTTTTGGTCCGGTAGCTCGTGAGCTACGTGCAACCAATATGAAAATCGTTTCATTGGCCCCGGAAGTACTTTAATCAGTAAAATGGTATTGTGATGAGTAAGTTACATATAAAGAAAGGCGATATCGTTTACGTAAACGCCGGAGAAGATAAAGGCAAAACAGGGCGCGTATTGGAAATGCTTGTAAAAGAAAAACGTGCCATTGTGGAAGGGGTTAACATGGTTACGAAGCATACGAAACCCAATGCTCAGAATCCACAAGGCGGACGGGAAACGAAGGAGGCGTCGGTTCATATTTCGAACCTCAATCCGTTGGATCCCAAAACAGGAAAACCGACACGCGTGGGCCGCAAAGAAGTGAAAGGGAAGTTAGTGCGTTATGCTAAAAGATCAGGAGAGGAGATTAAATAATGGGTACGATAGCAACAGTAAAGCAAGATTACAGAGACCGGATTATACCGGCGTTGAAGAAAGAATTTAACTACACGTCTGTTATGCAGGTCCCTGTTCTGAAGAAGATTGTGATCAATCAGGGGCTGGGAATGGCAACGGCTGATAAGAAGATTATTGACGTGGCTATAGACGAGTTGACGAGTATTACCGGTCAGAAAGCCGTCGCTACGTATTCGAAGAAAGACATCTCGAACTTCAAACTGCGTAAAAAAATGCCGATCGGAGTCATGGTTACTCTGCGTCATGAGCGTATGTATGAATTTTTGGAGCGTCTGGTACGTGTAGCATTGCCTCGTATTCGTGACTTCAAAGGTATTGAAAGCAAACTCGACGGTCGTGGTAATTATACGCTCGGTATTCAGGAGCAGATTATTTTCCCGGAAATAAATATTGACAATATTACGAAAATATTGGGAATGAATATTACCTTTGTGACCTCCGCGAAAACGGATGAAGAGGGATTTGCTCTTCTGCGCGAGTTTGGATTGCCCTTCAAGAATGTAAAAAAGAATTGAGATATGGCGAAAGAATCAATGAAAGCCCGCGAAGTAAAACGGGCAAAGCTGGTAGCGAAATATGCGGCTAAACGGGCGCAGTTGAAGAAAGAAGGCAACTATGAAGCGTTGCAGTCTATTCCGAAAAATGCATCGCCGGTGCGTTTACATAACCGTTGCAAGATGACGGGTCGTCCGAAAGGATATATGCGTCAGTTCGGTATTTCGCGTATTCAGTTTCGTGAGATGGCTTCCAACGGCCTCATTCCCGGAGTGAAAAAGGCAAGTTGGTAAAAGCAGCAAGCATGTGAGTGTTAAATATTGTCCGGATGGTCCGGATCAATTTAATTAAATATTATGACAGATCCTATAGCAGATTATTTAACAAGATTGCGTAACGCAATCAAGGCGCAGCACCGCGTAGTAGAGGTGCCGGCGTCGAATTTGAAAAAAGAAATCACAAAGATTCTTTTTGACAAGGGCTACATTCTTAATTTTAAGTTTGTAGACGAGGGCGTGCAGGGAACGATTAAAATCGCTCTGAAATATGACGCCGTGAATAAGGTAAATGCGATTAAGAAATTAGAGCGCGTATCGTCTCCGGGTCTTCGCCGGTATGTAGGTTACCGGGAGATGCCGAGAGTGCTGAACGGTCTTGGGATTGCAATCCTTTCTACCTCTAAAGGTGTGATGACAAATAAGGAAGCCAGCGAATTAAAGATTGGCGGTGAAGTATTGTGTTACGTTTATTAATAGGAGGAGTATAGCAATGTCAAGAATTGGAAAATTACCTATTCACATACCAAATGGTGTGACCGTTACAGTGAAAGATAACATCGTCACAGTAAAAGGACCGAAAGGAGAACTTACACAGAAAGTGAATCCCGAGATCAAAGTGTCTGTGGAAGACGGCATCTTAAAGGTAGAAAGACCGACGGATGAAAAAGAGCACCGTGCTTTGCATGGCCTCTATCGCTCTTTGATCAACAATATGGTTGTAGGGGTATCCGAAGGATATAAAAAAGAGCTTGTGCTGGTCGGTGTCGGCTATCGTGTTGCGAATACCGGTCAGTTGCTGGACCTTTCGTTAGGCTATACGCACAATATCTACCTTCAGTTACCTGACGAAGTGAAAGTAGAAACAAAGTCGGAGCGTAATCAGAGCCCGCTCATTATTTTAGAGTCGGCCGATAAACAGTTGCTCGGACAGATTTGTGCGAAGATTCGCTCGTTCCGTAAGCCTGAGCCTTATAAAGGAAAAGGTATTAAGTTTGTGGGCGAAGTGGTTAGAAGAAAATCTGGTAAATCTGCATCTAAGTAAGCGATGAAATAGGAGATAGACTATATGGCAACGAAAGAAACAAGAAGATTAAGAATCAAACAAAGCATACGAAATAAAGTATCAGGTACCTCGGAATGCCCACGTCTGACAGTGTTCAGAAGCAACAAGCAGATTTACGCACAGGTAATCGATGATACGACCGGAAAGACGTTGGCTGCCGCTTCGTCGTTGAAGTTGGCGGACAAAGCTCCGAAGAAAGAAATCGCTGCGAAAGTCGGCGAAGTGATTGCAAAAAATGCACAGGAAGCCGGTGTACAGGCCGTGGTGTTCGACCGTAACGGATACCTGTATCATGGGAGAGTTAAAGAATTAGCCGATGCTGCACGGAAAGGCGGCCTTAAATTTTAAGAAAGATGGCAATAAATAATAGAGTAAAATCGACGAACGATTTAGAACTGAAAGATCGCTTGGTAGCGATAAATCGTGTGACGAAAGTGACGAAAGGTGGACGTACATTCAGTTTTGCCGCCATCGTCGTAGTCGGAAATGAAAATGGTATTGTCGGATGGGGCTTGGGAAAAGCCAGTGAAGTAACGACCGCAATTTCGAAAGGTACGGAGTCGGCGAAAAAGAATCTGGTTCGTATTCCCATTCATAAGGGAACGATTCCTCATGAGCAAGCGGCAAAGTTTGGCGGAGCCGAAGTGCTGATCAAACCGGCTACTCTCGGTACCGGTGTGAAAGCCGGAGGTGCTATGCGCGCTGTTTTGGAAAGCGTGGGTATTACGGACGTGTTGGCTAAATCCAAAGGCTCGTCCAACCCGCACAACTTGGTAAAAGCGACGATCGCCGCTTTGAGCGAACTGAGAAGTCCGGCCATGGTGGCACAAAACAGAAACGTGTCGGTTGAAAAAGTATTTAAAGGATAAAGAAGGAGGACGTTCGAATGGCAACAATCAAAATAAAACAAGTAAGAAGCAGAATTAAATGCCCGCAGGTTCAGAAAAGAACGTTGGATGCATTAGGACTGAGAAAAATGAATCGTGTTGTTGAGCACGAGGATACTCCTACGATCCGGGGAATGGTAGAGGTGGTGAAACATTTAGTTTCAATTGAAAAATAATAATCGAAGGACACTTTGATAGAAAGGTGTCCGGTAAAAAATAGAAATTGATATGAATTTATCTAATTTGAAACCGGCAGCAGGTTCGGTAAAAACCAGAAAACGTATCGGTCGCGGTCCGGGTTCGGGCTTGGGTGGCACTTCGACAAGAGGTCACAAAGGGGCCAAATCACGCTCGGGCTACAAACACAAAGTGGGATTCGAAGGTGGACAGATGCCTATTCAGCGGCGTTTGCCGAAGTTCGGCTTTAAGAATATCAATCGAGTTACTTATAAGGCGATTAATCTTTCGACCTTGCAGGATCTTGCCGAAGCGAAGAGTCTGAACAAGATCGGGCTGGAAGAACTGCGGAGTGCTGGCTTTATTTCTGCCTCACAATTAGTCAAAGTACTTGCCAAAGGCACCTTGTCTGCAAAAGTCGATGTTGAAGCACATGCTTTCTCGAAAAAGGCGGAAGAGGCCATCGTGGCAGTCGGCGGTACGGTTTCCAAACTGGGTGACAACGCCGAAAAAGCGGAATAATTATGAGAGCAATTGAGACGATTAAAAATATCTGGAAGATAGAGGATCTGCGGAAACGCATTCTGATAACGCTTTTATTGGTGCTGATTTATCGTTTCGGCACATATATCGTACTTCCCGGTATCGATCCGAAGGACTTGACGGCGCTGGGTGAACAAACACGCGGCGGGCTGATGGCGCTTTTGGACATGTTCTCGGGGGGGGCTTTCTCGAACGCGTCGATTTTTGCCTTGGGAATCATGCCTTATATCTCTGCTTCGATTGTGATGCAGTTGGCGGCAATTGTGATTCCTTCGTTCCAGAAGATGCAGCGTGAAGGAGAGAGCGGACGAAAAAAAATTAATCAATGGACGCGTTATCTTACCGTGATCGTGTTAATTCTGCAAGGATCGGCCTATCTGGTGAATTTGAACGTGCAGCTCAGAAGTGTAGGGGCGACGATGCCTACCGATTGGTGGTTTAAGGTTTCTTCGACCATCATCATGGCGGGAGGAAGTATGTTTGTTCTCTGGTTGGGTGAGCGTATTACCGACAAAGGAATTGGTAACGGTATTTCTTTTATCATTCTGATCGGGATCATTGCGCGTCTGCCTCATTCGCTCTTCGAAGAATTTACATCGCGGGTGACGGAGAAATCCGGAGGTCTGGTGATGTTCCTCTTTGAAATTTTGTTCCTGCTTCTGGTCATGGCCGGTGCGATTTTGTTAGTACAGGGAACGCGTAAAGTCGTTGTTCAGTATGCGAAACGCATCATCGGAAATAAACAGTATGGCGGTGCACGTCAGTATATCCCGTTGAAGGTGAATGCTGCCAACGTGATGCCTATCATCTTTGCTCAGGCAATTATGTTTATTCCGATCTCGCTTGCGGGATTTTCCAGCACGGGCGAAAACAGTGCTTTCATGCAGGCATTTATGGATAACACGGGATTCTGGTACAACTTTGTCTTTGCCTTGTTGATTATCGCATTTACGTATTTTTATACGGCCATTACGATTAATCCGACTCAAATGGCAGACGACCTGAAGCGTAACAACGGATTTATCCCGGGCGTAAAACCGGGAAAGGCTACGAAAGAATTCTTGGACGAGATTATGAGCCGGATCACGCTTCCGGGCGCAATCTTCCTTGCTATCGTCGCCATTATGCCGGCTTTTGCACGGATCTTGGGAATTAGCCAAGGTTTTGCGCAATTCTTCGGCGGTACATCGTTGTTGATTTTGGTCGGTGTCGTATTGGATACCTTGCAGCAAATAGAAAGTCATCTCTTGATGCGTCATTATGATGGTTTGTTAAAATCAGGACGGATCAAAGGACGCACAGGTTCCATAGCCGCATATTAACGATGATCTATCTGAAGACGGATGAAGAGATAGAATTGATGCGCGCCGCGAATCAATTGGTGGGAAAGACTCTGGGCGAATTGGCGAAACACATTGCGCCGGGAGTCACGACCCTCCAGTTGGATAAGATTGCGGAAGCATTCATTCGCGATCATGGCGCGGAACCCGCTTTTCTGGGATACGGAGGTTTCCCGAATTCGATTTGTACATCGGTCAATGAGCATGTCGTGCATGGAATCCCGTCGGATAAAGATGTCTTGAAAGACGGGGATATCGTCTCGATCGATTGCGGGACGAAGCTGAACGGTTTCGTAGGGGACTCCGCTTACACGTTTTGTGTCGGTAACGTCGCTGACGATGTCCGTAAGTTGTTGCGTACGACGAAAGAAGCCTTGTACAAAGGAATTGAGCAAGCGCGTGTCGGAAATCGGGTCGGTGACATCAGCAGTGCGGTGCAGACATATTGCGAGAAGCAAAACTATTCGGTCGTACGTGAGCTGGTCGGGCATGGATGCGGACGCAAGATGCACGAAGAGCCGGAAGTTCCCAATTACGGGCGCCGCGGTTGCGGACCGGTATTGAAGAGCGGGATGTGTATCTGTATCGAGCCGATGATCAATCAGGGCAGTAAACATGTCGTGTTTGAATCGGACGGCTGGACTGTACGGACGAAAGACAGAAAATGCTCGGCGCATTTTGAGCACTGTATCGCCATACGTCCCGAAGGGCCGATGATTCTCTCATCATTCGAATATTTGGAAGAAGTAGTAGGAAAAGAAATATAATATATGGCTAAACAAGCTGCAATAGAACAGGATGGAGTGATCGTAGAAGCATTGTCGAACGCGATGTTTCGGGTCGAGCTGGAGAACGGGCACGAGATTACGGCACATATATCGGGGAAGATGCGGATGCATTATATCAAGATACTTCCCGGCGATAAAGTGCGCGTAGAAATGTCGCCTTATGACTTGTCGAAAGGTCGGATATCATTCCGTTATAAATGAGAAAAACTAAAAACAAGATAGAACGATGAAAGTAAGAACATCTTTAAAGAAACGGACGCCCGATTGCAAGATTGTACGCCGGAAGGGGCGTTTATACGTGATTAATAAAAAGAACCCCAAGTTCAAAGTACGTCAGGGTTAGTAGTAAACAGCAAATAAAATAAAGATCTAAATAATATGGCGATAAGAATAGTTGGTGTGGACTTGCCACAAGACAAGAGAGGGGAAATCGCATTGACCTATATCTTCGGTATCGGTCGCAGCGCTTCCAACTCGATTTTAGAAAAAGCTGGCGTTGATAAGAATATCAAGGTCAAAGATTGGACGGATGATCAGGCGGCTAAGATTCGTGAGGTCATTGGTGAAGGATATAAGGTAGAAGGTGATCTTCGCTCGGAAGTACAATTGAACATTAAGCGTTTGATGGATATCGGTTGTTACCGTGGCGTGCGTCACCGTATCGGTCTGCCGTTGCGTGGTCAGAGCACAAAGAACAATGCCCGTACGCGTAAGGGAAGGAAAAAGACAGTTGCAAACAAGAAAAAAGCTACAAAATAATCAGTAAAGATGGCAAAGAAAACAGTCGCAGCAAAAAAGAGAAAAGTGAAAGTAGAGGCGTATGGTCAAGCCCATATCCATTCTTCTTTCAACAACATTATTGTGTCGCTTACCAATAATGATGGTCAGGTAATCAGCTGGTCGTCGGCCGGTAAGATGGGGTTCCGCAGTTCGAAAAAGAACACGCCCTATGCCGCCCAGATGGCTGCTCAAGACTGCGCCAAGGTGGCGTATGATTTAGGCCTGCGCAAGGTAAAAGTGTATATCAAAGGGCCGGGTAACGGTCGTGAATCGGCTATTCGTACCATTCACGGAGCCGGTATTGAAGTGTCGGAAATTATCGATGTGACGCCGCTGCCGCACAATGGCTGCCGTCCGCCCAAAAGAAGAAAAGTATAATTAACAGATCAAGCGAATCCCTGAAGACGTGATTAGATTGCACTATTCACCCTCTCTGCAATCGCGGCTGCACGATTCCGAGATTCCGAAGAACGATTAAAAATAAAGAATAAAATGGCAAGATATACAGGACCAAAAACAAAAATTGCCCGTAAGTTTGGCGAAGCGATATTCGGTGCGGATAAAGTCCTTTCGAAAAAGAACTATCCTCCCGGGCAGCACGGAAACAACCGCAGACGTAAAACATCGGAGTATGGCGTTCAGTTGCGTGAGAAGCAGAAAGCGAAATATACTTACGGCGTATTGGAGAAACAGTTCCGGAACATGTTTGAAAAAGCATCCCGTTCGAAAGGAATTACCGGTGAGGTATTGTTGCAGTTGCTCGAAAGCCGACTCGATAATATCGTGTTCCGTCTCGGACTGGCTCCGACGCGCGACGCTGCCCGTCAGCTCGTGTCGCATCGTCATATCGTAGTCGACGGTAAAGTCGTGAACATCCCGTCGTACAGTGTGAAGCCCGGTCAAATTGTCGGCGTACGCGAGAAGTCGAAATCGCTCGAAGTGATCAGCGATGCTCTTTCCGGATTTAATCACAGTAAATATCCGTGGATCGAGTGGGAGCAGAGCGCTATGAGCGGAAAGTTCCTTCACCTGCCCGAACGTGCGGATATTCCTGAAAATATCAAGGAACAGCTGATTGTCGAATTGTACTCTAAATAATGATCCTATGGCGATATTAGCATTTCAGAAACCTGATAAAGTCTTGATGTTGGAGGCGAACAACTTCTTCGGAAAGTTTGAGTTTCGTCCGCTGGAACCGGGTTATGGTATTACCATCGGTAATGCGTTACGCCGTATTCTCTTATCTTCGCTGGAAGGTTACGCCTTCTCGTCAGTGAAAATCGAAGGGGTGGATCATGAATTTGCAACCATTCCGGGGGTGATGGAAGATGTGACAAACATCATCCTAAATCTGAAACAGGTGCGCTTTAAATGCATCGCCGAAGAGATGGAAGAGCTGCCCAAGGTAGTTTTGACCGTGGCCAATACGGAGGTGCTGAAAGCCGGCGATCTGAAACCCGCAGGTTTCGAAATCCTGAATCCCGAATTGGAAATTTGTCATTTGGATCCGAAAACTTCGTTCCAGATGGAGCTGACCATGAACAAGGGGCGCGGCTATGTGCTGGCTGAAGAGAATGCAGATCCGTCAAACCCCGATGTGCAGGTAATAGCCATCGATTCCGTTTACACGCCGATACGCAACGTGAAATATACGGTGGAGAACTTTCGTGTAGAACAGAAGACCGACTATGAGAAACTTCTGTTCGAAATCACCACGGACGGTTCGATTCATCCTAAAGATGCGTTGAAAGAAGCGGCTAAGATCCTGATTCATCACTTCATGCTTTTCTCTGACGAAAAGATTGCGGTGGAGACGATTGATGTCGACGGAAACGAAGAATTTGACGAAGACATTCTGCACATGCGTCAATTGCTCAAGACGAGACTGATTGACATGAACCTCTCTGTTCGCGCATTGAACTGCCTCAAGGCAGCCGATGTGGATACGGTAGGCGAATTGGTGCAGTTTAACAAGAACGACTTGTTGAAGTTCCGCAATTTCGGGAAGAAATCGCTCACTGAATTGGACGAATTGTTGGAGAATCTGAATCTCTCCTTCGGAATGGATATTTCAAAATATAAATTAGATAAAGAGTAAAAAACGATGAGACACAATAAGAAAGTAAATCATTTGGGACGCAAGAAGGCGCATCGTGAAGCGATGTTTGCCAACATGGCATCGTCGCTGATTAAACATAAACGTATCTTTACCACTACGGCCAAAGCGAAAGCGTTGCGCAAATATGTGGAGCCTCTGATCACGAAGTCGAAGGAGGTAACGGATCATTCACAGCGTGTCGTATTTGCTTCGTTGCAGGACAAATATGCGGTGAAAATCCTTTTTACCGAAATATCGCCGAAAGTGATGGAGCGTCCGGGTGGATATACCCGTATCATTAAGACGGGTACGCGTGCCGGCGACAACGCAGCCATGTGCTTTATCGAACTGGTAGACTTCAACGAAAACATGTTGACGACCAAGACGAAGAAGACGGCAGCCAAGACGCGTCGTTCGCGCAAAAAGAGCGCCAGCGATGCGACGGTGGTAGCCGAGACCCCGACCGAAGAAAAAGTGGCAGAGTAATACACATAGCAGTAAATAGTGAAAATGCAGGATTTCGCGTAAACTACGCGGAAACCTGTGTTTTTTTGTGTATGTTCGGGGTCGTGTTTATTACATAAGCCCACCTGTTTAGTTTGTTGTATGGTATATCCGTGCCTATAGCTGAGACCGGATTCATGATGAGGCAATGTCTTAAACCCGAATTACGCGATACACTGTTCGTCGTTTACCATTATTTAATGTTAATTGTCAATGGTTAATTGTTATGCATGGTACCCGCCGAACCATGTACCCGGTATAACCATTAACGAACTATATTAATACGCAAATAAAATGAGGACAAAAATTCGACCATAACTTAGAGCCTGTTTAAAT
>NZ_RQYN01000042.1 GCF_003860135.1 Tannerella forsythia | reverse complement strand
ACCCGTTAAGTATTTCCGAAATACCTGCCGACAAGCTCGGAACTACTCACCGACGACCTCGGAACTACTTTTGGAGCATACTATCAACCGGTTAGCAATCAGTAGTCAGTGGTCAGCCATCAGATTTAACCACAAGTTGCACAAGTTATGACAAGTATGGTTTGTTAGCGTTCGGCAGTCAGCTTTCAGCGGTCAGTCCTTCGGACGTTGATTCGTTTAGGTGTTTGTTGTTTGGCGGTCAGTTGTCAGCTCAACAACTCCACAATTCAACACCCCGCAGGGCATCGTAATTTGTCATTCGTAATTGTTCTATTCAACATCTCAACGTCCGAAAGGCATCACTTTTCGTTTTTCACTCTTCACTTTTCGTTTTTCACTTTTCACTCACTTTTTAATCAACTTCTGCGTATACGTCTGTCCGTCTTTGATCACGCGCACGAAGTACAGTCCTGCCGGCAGTCCGGCCATCGGGATTTGGAATGTCGGCTCATCGGTCCGGAACGAGCGCAGCATCGTCATACCGCTCCAGAGCTGGATTTCGTAGGTACTTCTGTCGGTCGAGAGCACGCTTAATCCGCTGACCTCGTCCGTCTCCATCAACTGCAAGGTCACTACGTCCGTGGTAGGGTTGGGCGAGAGAGAGAAAGACCTCCGCATGTTGGCAATGATACATCCATTGGTTCCGGAAACAGACTGCGAATTTGGATTCCGGGGAGTAAAAAGAATCTTTAACTCCAGTTCTCCGGAAGAGATGAAATCAGGCGGATAATCCTGCAATGCCAGGTAAAAGTCTGAACGGATTTCGGACGAGCTCAAATCCACCGTCATCCCATTTTCGTAGCCGACCGCCGGATGTCCGTTTACCATGTAACGGTATTGTCCCGGAGGGCAAATATCATGAGATGCTCCGGAAATCGTTACATGTAATAATTGCGGATTTACGTAATTACCACTCATATAGGTTGCATTTACGGAGAATAAAATCTTTTCAGGCATCGTGGAGATGCTTTTGGTTAATTTAATCTCCGGTGTGCCCGGATATTCAATAGCAGCCTGAATCACTATGGGGGCACCATAGATGGCCGTTTGCACAGAAGCAGACAAAACGCCTTGAGGCGATATTGAAAATCCTCTGTTAAGCCCTTCTTTTATACTCCACCGTACCGTAGCTCCTGCCGGCAGATTGTTTATCGTATAGGCGGTCTGGTCGCAGACCGACGTGGGACCGGAGATAGAAGGTGTCCGAATATAATATTTCAAATTTGAATGATCATAAGGAGAATTATTCTTATAATGTTTTACTAAAGCACCACATCCCATTTTAGATATAAAAACATTGGGATCGGTAGTCGTAACAGCTGAATGATCATTTCCAAAATAGGTTGAACCATAAAAAACTTTTAAATTTGCAACTCCGGATAGAAAAGGAACTTCAAAATAGCTGTTATCCAACCAGTAATTGTCCACATTATGAGCTTCGTTATTCATATTATTAATCCAAACCTTATCACCTCCTTCGCTTACATGCCAAGCATAGGCATGACAGTTATAACTATCTGTTCCTCACTACAATACTTCTATAGCATATGTTCGTGATTGAATATCGGCCTGTTGTATTTCAAAGGGTGAGTGTCCTCCTCCTTCGCATGCCTTTACATTCGTACCATTAGGAGTTGGCCTATAAAAATCAAAACACTGTTGGGCTTGAATAACTACTTTACCGTTAAAAATCAGGAATAAAACTTGTAGTATAATTATATATATCTTTTTCATTTTCTTTAGCTGTTTAATTGTTTGTAAAACTTCATCATGCAATTTTCGATCAATCCGATTAATTCTTTGTCCAATGGAATAACCCCATCCATATACAGGCGGACTTTTTTATTCGATTGCATAAGTTCCATGAATGGCGGATATTCGTATTTGATCATGATATTTCCATGTCCAATCATTTCAAAGTCATAAGATGAAAGAGTTTGCCAGTTCGGATCCGTAAAAGACAATTCAGCGATCTCTGTTATTATCTGTGATACGGTATTGATATAATTCAATGTCTGAGATTTATTCATTTTTCCGATGACTTCCTTTTGTGCCGACAGCATCCGCAAACAAAGATAATGAAAATGACATTCGTTGTTCTTCACTTCTTTGATATTCACCTCTTGAAGTTTCCGGATAAAATAATCGGGTGTGTCATCCCGTTTGTATAACTCCTGCAACATGTTATATAGATCAATGATTCTACGGAATCCTTGTTGATTCGTATTAAACAAAAGAGCATCTTTAGCCATATCCATGTGAATAAACTGAACAAACAGCTCGTGCGTATTCATTTTCTTCAAAAAATCATCGGGTATCTGCCTTCTCCGAATCAGTTCGTTATGATCTGTTTTCTTCCATTCTTCCGCTGTGAATGGATTGAATGTATACAATGTTAGTCCTTTCGTACCGAAAGCCGCTGTGCAGTCTTTTTTCTCAATGTCAATTTTATCCTTATTGATTTCATCTTTATTGCACGAGAAGCAAAAGACAGACATTAAAAAGAATAGAATAACAGTCTTTTTCATCGTAATAAAAAGTTTTGGACAGATACAATGATTTCTCTATCCAATGAATTATTAATGAATCTTTCGTTATTTGTTAAGGATTTAACTTTCTCCGGATTCTTTCTTATCCCTTTGGGTTCGCTTGGAAGCACTCTATAAAGTGCCGACAATGACGAATTATAAGCAAATCCTACATACTCATCAGGATACTTTCTTTTTTCAAGATGTACATTCAGAATAATGCGCATCAGATTTTTCTTGTCAGAGATTGAAAGATTATCGATAAAAGATGTTTCCGCAACGACTTTTTCCAAAAAATATAATTGAAACCTTTCACTGTTTCGAATATTTTCATTTGTAATTTTAGCAATATCATCCAATGATTTTCTGGTATAGAATTTGCTAAATACGGCAAAAGCATCCTTTCTTGAAATAAATTCTTTCCAAACAGCCGAATTGTTAAAGACGTCTAAGAACCTTTCATTTGGATTATTGAAAAGCAATATATCCCTATTAAAAGGATATTCCAGACAGCAGTCAAGAAGTTCTTTTGTATTCATATTTTTCAGAATTTCACTTGAAGGCTGGGAACGTTGCACTTTTTCCTGATAATCCATCTTCTTCCACTCTTCCGTTCCCGGTTTAACGGGATAGTCCCATGTTTGTCCGAAAATACCTATCGGGCAAAATACCATCAACAATAAAATAATTTTCTTTTCATGTTTTTCTGTTTTTTTTAAGTTCGTAATTGTTTTTCGCGTTCCGGATATTTCTTTTACGCTGCGCCTCCGGTGCGGTTTGCGAGGCGCATCGGCTTGTGGGGTGGGGTATCGGTTGTTTTTTCATAGTCTTATATTTTTTTGTTATGGTACGACAAAGGTATAAATGTTTTTTTGATAAGATGCAACTATTTCGCCTGTTTTTTTGCGCCCTTTGCGTCATCCATTGCGAACTTGGTGGTAAAATAACGGCAAGGAACGCAAAAGTTACGGAAAGTACGCACGTTTGTTTAAGCAAAACATCTCAACGATTCAACAAATCGACATTTTATATCAGGCTTACAGCCCTCCGTGGGTATTCTTTTTCCCCAACGCTTCGCTTCGCTACACATGGGGCTGAATTAACGCACCCCTGCGGGGCTGTTTTTCAATGATTATTTTCCGGGTACATGGTTCGGCCTGTACCACGCTTTCCCCCTTTAAAGGGATGACATCCCCCTTCGCTCCGCTCTCCCCCCTTTGAAGGGGGGGGGGAGGGGGGGGTTCATATCCACGCCATCGCGGGCGAACACAAGGTTTGCCCGCTACGCGGCATACCGAACGCTGACTGCTGACTGACAACTCAACAATTAAACAACTCAACACCCGAAGGGGCTGACCGCTGACGGCTAAACAATAAAACGTCCGAAGCACTTTTACAATTGATGAATCACCTTCATCATCTGTTCGCCCAGCCCGATGGTATATCCCTGTGAGACGAAAACGACCCGTCCGAACGTATCGGCAATGATAAAGATCGGCAGGCTGTCCGGGTTCGACAGTTTCATCGCGTCGGTGATCATGCGCGAAATCTCACCGCTCTCATCGGTTCCGAGCGTGATCGTCGAAGGTAACTCGCCGAACTCATTCCGATCGAAGAGATTGAAATTCTGCTCATTCTTGAATAACAAGATCATGCTGCGGTTCCATTGTTCGAAATCGGCTTTGAGCTTCGCGATATCGCGCATGGCGTGATTCGTCGGCTCCTGGCGTGCACCAAGAATACCGATGACGAAGTAACCGCGTCCCGTGGTGTTGAGAATCGTTGTTTCTTCGCCCTTCTCGGTACGATACTTCGCTTCGGCGTTGATGTTTCCGATCACTTGGATATCGGCATCGTCGTGACGCATCACAAGGTCGACCGTCGTTTTCTTATCCGCTTCGACAGGGAAGAAGTTCAGACGCGCCAGCACCTTCCCGCTGGCCATACGCGTCCCGCTGACAAGCAGGTAATTTCCTTCGTCCAACCGCAACGAGCGAGGCGATTGCAACAGATCTTTCCACGTATCGCCCGCCCCCATGTCGGCTTCCGTTTCAAAATTGAGCGTCTGCAACCGGGCGTCGTCCTTCAGCCGGGCAATCGTGAAATGACTATAATACTTCGGATTGTCGAGTGCCTTGATCGGGCGGTAACCGGCCGAGAGTTCCCCTTGCGGGACATTCGCCTGACCGGTGGCCGTCTCGAAATCGACGTCGAACCACCCGCGACAGAAATATTGCACCTTACCGGTGACCGGTTCGATACGCGCGGGAATCCCCAGACTACGTGCCACAGCGACAAAGAAGATATCGCGCGAATGTGCATCGGCTATGCGCGCTTTCCAGACCCCCATCGGCATCATCGGGATACGTTGCGGGTTCAGATCGTTGCGCACGGTAATATGTTGCTTCACCCATTCGACTAACGCTTGCGGGTTTTCCTGTGCCGCCTTCGCCAACGACGCGTCAATCTGTTTGGCGAAGAATTTCTTGTAAGGGGTCAGATATTCATTCCATATACGCGGATTCATAACGAAGAAATAGAAGAGACTCTCAAGTTCCGACGGAGCCTTAGAGATAGTCTTCTCTATCTCGTAAAGATTCTCCGGAATCTTCGGCGTATTGTCTAAATGATCGAGCAGGACGTCGGCGGGAGTATCGCGTAAATCTTTCTCGGAAATTCTATGTAGCAGGAAGATCGCCTCAATCGGCACGCTTCCGGGTTCGGCTCCGGCCATCTCGGAATAGAGACCTTTGTGGTTAACCGACTCGCGGAGGAATCTCTCTATCTCTGCATAATTCCCGCGACTTTTCCGCATGATTTCCTTCAGTCCCTCGGGAGCCGAGAGTTCTTTCGCCAATGCAACAGCCATCGTGTCCGTAAAGAAAGTCGCAACATAGCGATTGCGAATCTCGTCTTCCTCGTGCATACGGCGGGCGTTTTCTTCTTTTTGCTGGTCGGTCACCTCGCTCTCGGGAGCGATCGTGCCTTCTACCGGCGGTACGATATCGAGTTCGACAGTTGCCGTGTCGCCCGGTGTCTTATCGAGCGTAATCGTCACCTCATCATCTTTCCCGAACGATACCTTATGATACCCAAACCGTCCGTCTTTCGTGGCCCATACAAGCATATCGCCTTTTCCGGCAGAGAGCGAGCATCGACCTTTCTCATCGGTCTTCTTGCGTGCCACGGAATAGAACTCGGCATAGTTATACAACTTAAATTCCACCAGCGCATCTTCCACCGGTTTACCATCGCTGTCCGTCACCGTCACAACCGTCTTACCGGTCGGAGCATAATGATCGATGACATTGATCTCCGTATAACAGGCCGTCTGCTCCATCACTTCTTCCGGCCCGTTATACGCCCCGAAAGCTTTGGTGTGCATCAGCATGCCGCGATATGCCGGAGCGTTGAACCATCCGAGGTTAAGCACAGGCTCCGGCTCGCAAGCACCGAGAAAGTACCATTTGCCGTCGACCCATGCCTCGACCCACGCGTGATTATCGTCCGTATGAGCCCAGCGAGGCGTATATACCTGACGGGCAGGTATGCCGACCGAACGCAGAGCAGCTACCGTAAACGTAGACTCTTCACCGCAACGGCCATACGCCGTACGTACTGACGCAAGCGGCGAGCTGGTGCGCGCATCCGACGGCGTGTAAACGACTTTCTCGTGGCACCAGTGATTGACCTCCAACACGGCATCGCGCAACGATAAGCCTTTCACACGATCTTTCAACTCTTCGTAAAACACCATCCTGCTCTCGTCCAAATTTTCGTTATTGACTCGCACGGGAAGCACGAAATGACGGAAAATCATTTCGGGAATATTTTTGCCCCAAGGCATCTCCTTGCGTGCAGCAAACGACGAACGAACGTTCTTCAGATAAAATTGGCCGTCGTAGTCGGCAATGTCGCCCATCGGCATATAGGCATACAGAAACTGCATGGCCTCGCGTTCGGGCACAGTCATCTCCGTATCAAAAACGGCAAACAGAGACGAGTCGGCAAATAACTCGGCCTTCGCATCGAAATCTTTCGACACTTGGTCTCGGTAGGCGGAATCAGTGATAAAATGTTCGGGCTTCTTACATCCGAAAGCCACACACATCATCATAATTGCTCCGGCAATCATTCGGTTTGTTTTCATAGTGAATAGTTATTTATTTATGCTCCGGCTACGCCGGAAACGTTATTAAATCGGACAAAGGTACGAATATTTTCAGCATAATGCCATAAATGTACCGATGATTCTCAGGGCAACCGCATTAAAGCGAGCCTATCTTCAGTATAATTATGAAAGCCCACACCTATACTCTCATCGTACGATCGGTTCGTCTGCTCTGTGTACGCGCAGTACAAAATACCTTTACCTGTCAGCGGAAAAATTTACAATCCGGAACGATATGATGAATTCTTGCCGGAATTCAAAAAGATTATTCAAACCATACGTTTCAAAAATAAATAAAGACGCAAAGAATTTCGTACTTTTGCCTCCCGGAATGATGACACCTCAACACATACATATCGACGACTATGCCTATCCGCTCCCCGACGAGCGGATTGCCCGATACCCGTTGCCGCAACGCGACCGGTCGAAATTACTCGTCTACCGCGGCGGACAGATCGGCGAAACGGCTTTCAACCGCTTACCTGACGAGCTGCCGCCCGATGCCCTGCTTGTCTTCAACAATACGCGTGTCATACGGGCAAGACTGCTCTTTCATAAAACGACAGGCGCACAGATCGAAATCTTTTGCCTCGAACCTGCCCAGCCGGCAGACTATGCGCAAATATTTCAACAAACGGAGCAGTGTAGCTGGCATTGCCTCATCGGGAATCTGAAGAAGTGGAAAGACGGTGTGCTGACTCACACGGTACACCTCGGCGAGGAGTCCGTCCAGCTGACGGCCGAGCGGAAAGAGACACACGGCACAAGTTACCTCGTGACGTTTCGGTGGGACGATTCGCGCTATACGTTTGCCGAAGTGCTCGAAGCGGCCGGTGTACTGCCCATCCCTCCCTACCTGCGGCGCGAAACGGAGCCGACTGACCTGCAAACATACCAGACGGTCTATTCGCGTATCAAAGGCTCGGTGGCGGCTCCTACGGCGGGACTTCATTTCACGCCCGAAGTGCTGGCCGAACTGGATGCTCGAGGCATCGGACGCGAAGAGGTCACGCTCCATGTAGGAGCCGGTACGTTCAAGCCCGTCAAGAGCGAGACGATCGGATCGCACGAGATGCACACGGAGCATTTCGCCGTCAGTCGCGAGACAATCGAACGACTCATGACCGTGTCAGGACCTGTCATTGCCGTCGGAACGACTTCGGTACGCACCCTCGAAAGCCTCTACTACCTCGGCGCCCGGCTCTCGACAGCAGGAGCGACCGACCAGGCCATCCTTCCGACCGTCGGACAATGGACTCCCTACACGGATGAGGTGCCCAGCCTCTCCGTCCGCGAAGCGCTACAACATCTTCTGGATCATCTTGATCGCCAGGGCGTCGACCGGCTCGTCGCCGCTACCCAGATTATCCTTGCGCCCGGCTATGAGTTTAAAATCGTGCGTGGTATGATTACGAATTTCCACCAGCCGCAAAGCACGTTGCTGCTGCTCGTCTCGGCCTTCGTCAAAGGAGACTGGAAAGCGATCTACGACTACGCGCTCGACCACGACTTCCGTTTCCTCAGCTATGGCGACAGTTCGCTACTGCTATAACACAATAAGATGCACGCTGATCCGTTACCCATTAAGATGATTTGCTTTTTCAGAAGATACAACGTACCGCTCGTGCTGAGCTGCCTGCTTCTCGGGCTGCTTGCCGGGTGCAAAACGGTCAAGCTCAAAGATGCCGAAGAGAAACAGCGCCTCGGCGAATATCACAGTGCAGCCGAAATGTATCGCAAACTCTACACGAAATCGAAGCCCGAACAGAAAGATTTGCGTGCCTACATCGCCTTCCGCATGGGATACTGCAATCAGCGCATCAGCAATACGGCACGCGCCATCAGCGCCTACCAGAACGCGCTGCGCTACGACTATCCGGACAGCATGCTCTTCCTTTACCTCGGACAAGTATATCAGAAAGAAGGACGATACAGCGATGCCATCAAATACTACCAAGAGTATTTGGCTCTCGACTCGTCCGACACACGCGCCGCCAACGGCATCGCAGGATGCGAAATGGCAATCGGATGGCGTGACCGACCGACACTCTATCAGGTGGCACGGATGGACATCTTCAACTCACGCCGCAGCGAATTCAGCCCGATGCTCTACGGCGAAAAGTACGATCAGCTTTATTTCTGTTCATCGCGCGGAATCGTACACAAAGACTCCATCAACGGCATCACCGGACTGAAGAACAACACCCTCTTCGTTTCGGGCAAGGACGAAAACGGCGCGTGGCAGAAACCCGTTGAGGTAACAGACCCCGTTACGACGGCGTACGACCAGGGTACGCCCTCGTTCTCGAAAGACGGATCGACGATGTACTATACCTACTGTGCCGAAGATGCCGTTGACCCGCGTACCTCCGAGATTTACGTCTCTTCGCGCAGCGGAGCGGCCTGGGGAAAGGGACAGCGCGCCAATATTGTCAAAGATTCGATCACGTTGCTGGCGCATCCGGCCGTCTCGCCCGACGGTAAATTCCTCTATTTCGTAGCCGACGCGGTGGGTGGATACGGAGGGAAAGATCTGTTTCGCACCCGGATCGTCGGAGAGAGCGACTTCGGCGGAATGGAAAACCTCGGCCCTGCCATCAATACCGAGGGCAACGAGCTATTCCCCTACGTGCGCGATTCGGCAACGATCTATTTCGCTTCCGACGGTCATCCCGGGATGGGCGGACTCGATCTGTTCAAGGCCACGCTCGACAGCGCAGGACAGTGGCATGTTGTCAATATGGGTGTCCCGGTCAACTCGGCGGCCGACGATTTCGGCATTACGTTCGAAGGAGAGAAAGAACGCGGATTCTTCTCCTCAAACCGGGGCGACGCGCGCGGATGGGATCATATCTACTCGTTCGAATATCCGACGATTACGATACAAATCGAGGGCTATGTATCCGATGTCGAAGAATACGCGATCGAGAACGCCATCGTGCGTATCGTGGGGAAAGACGGCCTGAATGTGAAGGTACCTGTCAAGCCCGACGGATCGTACAAAGTGGAGCTGGCACGCGACGTCAGCTACGTGATGATGGCCGAAGCGCCCAACTTCCTGAACCAGTACTTTGAACTCAAAACAAGCAACGAAGAGAAAGACGAAACGTATTACGTCGATTTCTTTCTCTCGCCGGTCGATAAGCCCGTCGTGGTCGAAAATATCTTTTACGACTTCGACAAAGCCACACTCCGTCCCGAGTCGAAAGAAGCACTCGACCAACTTATCAAGATCCTCAACGAAAATCCGAATGTCACGATTGAGTTGGGAGCCCATACCGACCGCAAAGGAACGGAGGCATACAACGAAAATCTGGCACAGCGCCGCGCCCAGTCCGTCGTGGATTATCTGATCGAATCAGGCGTTGACTCCGAGCGACTTACTGCCAAAGGATACGGCGAAACGGTACCCAAGATAATCACCGCAAAACTTGCGGAGAAATATCCCTTCTTCCCTGAAGGGACCGTGCTGGATGAGGCCTTTGTCAACACCCTCCCGCCGGAGCAGCAGGAAGTGGCCGATCAGCTGAACCGCCGCACCGAATTTCAAGTAACCGGACTCGATTACGAACTCCGATAGCCTCTTTATCTGCCTTTCGACTTTAATGTCGACAAATTGGAACATTCAAATGTTCGTAGCCTCCCGCGAGAGAATGTCAAAATCTTATATGCCTTTATGTTGGATTCTTGGCCTTGTCTGTGACTTCTCTTCCTACCTTTACAGCTTGTTCGGAGAGCAATAGCACCGACAGCGTAACAAACCGAATCTAAAAGTCACTTTGCTAAAACCAATAAATGTTGTATCTTTGAGACGAATTCATTTATTTATAATAAAACATGAAACTATTGAATAAGAACGTAGATGCAGGACTACTTGTCCTGAGATTAAGTCTGGGAATACTCATGCTCTTGCATGGTCTGGCCAAATTAACACATGGCGCAGAGGGAATCGGACAGATGTTATCTGCTGCCGGTTGGCCTTCATGGATAGCCTATGGTGTTTACATCGGCGAAATTGTAGCCCCGATCCTGATAATTCTTGGATATGCGACACGTATGGCGGCTTCCGTATTCCTTTTTAATATGGTGGTTGCTGTGGCGATGGTACATGCCGGCGACATCTTTGCATTAGGCAATACAGGTGGCTGGGCCATCGAGCTTCAGGGATTGTATCTTTTCGGTGCTCTTACCCTGATGTTTACCGGCGCAGGTAAATATGCGCTAAGCCAAAAAAACTGGTGGGATTAAGGTAAAACCTTCTGCTGCCCGGCTCTCATTGTACGAAGAGAAAAAGCCGGGCAGTCCTCTCTCCTCGTTGGGTTCCTTTCTTTTAGTTCGATCCCTATCCGGTTACTTATGCCATGTTTCTTTCCTCAATCTGTTTCTAAGAGCCTTTTTTTCGTCGCTCTGCTGCTTTCGACGGGTCTTCTAACAGCTCAGAGAAGCATTCCCGTACAGCTGCTTGGGCCGGAGAAGGGATTGAGTCAACGTTCCGTTTTAACGATCCATCAGGATAGTCTCGGGTTTATCTGGATTGGTACGCGCGACGGGCTGAACGAATACGACGGGAATCGTGTGAAAATCTATCGGCACGTTTTGGGCGACACGTGCAGCATCGCCGGCAACCACATCAACGACATCGAGAACGGAGAAGGCGGCAATCTCTGGATCGCGCACAACAATGGTGTGAGCCTTCTCGACCGCAAGAAAGGCGTTTTCAGGAATTACAGGATGGGCGGCTCGTCGAATCATGAGATCCGTTCGCTATCGGTGATCGACGGGCGTGTCTGGGCGAGTGGCTGGAGCGGGATTTATCTCTACGACAAGCAAAACGATCTCTTTTCGAAGCCCCGGAATTTGACGGAAGACGCTCGCGTGTTCGACACCTCTGTCTCGAAAATCGTGACATCGCCCCGGAGCAACGAGTATTGGATTGCGACGACTGCCCGCGCCTTTTTTCGCTACGATGCTTCGGGCAATCGGACGATGCGCTATTCCTGCGCCTCCGGAGCGCCTGTGCTGTTGAGCGAGAACGAACGAATAGAGGATATTCTTTTTCATCCGAACGGAAAAGTCTATCTGGCCGCGTATAGAAGCGGCATCTATGAATGTACGCTTTTGGGGGAGCCGCTGCGTCGTTGGTCTTCTTCGGAAAAAGGGTCCGGCTATTCGCCTTTCGACAATGTCCGTTCGTTGGCCCTCGCACCCGACGGGAACATTTGGATCGGGAGTTTTCAAGGGGTCGGACGGCTCGATCCGAACGCAGGTACGGTTACCGAAATCAACCTTCTGAACGGTTTGGACAAGGTGGAAAACGCCTCCATCCGCTCCCTGCTGTTCGATAAAAACGGTTCTTTATGGATCGGCACGTATCACGACGGCCTATACCTCTACGACAACTACCTGTCGCGTTTCCAAACGCATCCTATTCCTGCGGACGGTACTCAGATCGTAAGTGCTTTTGCTGATAAAAACGGTTCTCTGGTTGTGGGTACCGAAAGCGGTTGTCTGCTGGAATATAATAACGCAGGCGATCTTGTGGAACGCGCCGAGCTGAAAGACCTTCGGGGAAATCCGATTGTTATCAAATCGTTGTATTACGACGGGGAAAACGATGTGTTGTGGATCGGTACATTGAGGGACGGGCTCTATAAGATGAAGGGCGGCCGGGTGGTATCGGCCGGGTTGGAAGCGTTGGGAGTTATCAACGGCATCGGGAAAGCCTCCGGCCACGGCTTATGGCTGCTTTCGGACCGGGGAGGCGGGTTGAACCGATACAACACGGTCGATGGTCGGACGGAATCGTTTCCTATTCGGGAGAAACTGCGTGCCATCATCGGACGAAGCAAGTGCAGGCACTTGCTGGCTATCGACTCCGTAAGCTACCTGCTTGCTACAACCGGCTCGGGACTGCTTGCCTTTGAGGACAGACCCGGAGGTAAGGTCGAAAAAGTGCTTCCCGGCATCCGGGAGGTGAACCATACGCTGCTATTGAACGATACGTTCTACGTGAGTACGAACGGAAACGGGCTTCTCGTCTTAGACAGGGAGTTGAGAGTCGTCCGGCATTTTACCGAACAAGAGGGGTTGCAGAACAACATGGTTTTCGGTACGATCTCTTTCGACAACCGTGTATGGGCCAACTGCATCAACGGCATCTCCCAATTAACAGCCGACGGAGGTTGTATCAACTATCATCTCCGAAACGGATTTCCTCTGTCCGAAATAAACGAAGGCGCTTATTTGCGAACGAGCCGGCCGGCTTCTCCCTTCGTTATCGGCGGTAAGGACGCATGGGTTTCGTTTCATCCGAAGAACGTCTATAAGAACCTTTATAAGCCTTCGGTCTATCTCTCGGCCGTTAAGATCAACAATACTCCGATAGCCGAGCTGTCCGATTTCAGCGGCATCGATATGCTCAAGCCCAAAGAGATGCGGCTGAAATACGATCAGACAACCGTTACGTTCGAATTTGCGGGATTGAACTATCTGATGCCGGAAAACAACGGCTATAAATTCATGCTTGAAGGCTTCGACGACGATTGGCGATATACCGGGCCGGAAGGACGGGCAGAGTATGGAAAGATTCCTGCCGGGAACTATACGCTCAGGGTTCACGCGGGGAATAACGACGGCATTTGGAGCGATCCGTTGACGGTTCCGATTATCGTATCTTCTCCCCGGTGGCTTTCGGGCGAAGCCATCGTTTTGTATTTTGTTCTGTTCTTCGTCGCTGTCTGGCTTGTTGTGGGCAACGCACTGCGGAGAGCGGAGCTGAAACACCGTATTCGTCTGAAAGAGCTCGAACGGGAGCAGATCGAGCAGATGCACAACATGAAAGTGAGATACTTCAACGATATCAGTCATGAAATACGCACGCCGCTGATGCTGATTCTGAATCCGGTGGAAGAATTGCTGGAGGAGCCGTCGCTGACTTCGGACAACCGGGGAAAGGTATCTACCATCCGGTATTACGGCCGGAGGCTTCTGCAATTGGTCAATCAGTTGTTGGACATCAACCGCATCGAGTTGGAGAAAGAGCATCTGGATGAAACGCCGCTGATGCTGAAGAACTTTCTGGAGAATGTGGATGCCGCGTTTCAGTCGGTGGCTGTGAAGAACGGGGTTGTCTGGAAGACAGACTTGTCCGTAACGACCGACAAGCCGCTGTGGATAGATAAGGATAAAATCGAAAAGGTGCTGCTGAATCTGTTGTCCAATGCCTTCAAGTATACGCCGAGAGGGGGATGCGTGTGGCTTCGGGTGCAGGCATCGCCCGAAGACGGGGAGCATTGCGGCCTGTTGATCGAAGTATCGGATACGGGCAGCGGTATTTCGCCCGAAGAGCTGCCTCATATTTTCGACCGTTTCTTCAAAGGGAAGAAAGCGCACAGCGCCGGGAGCGGCATCGGGCTTTCGCTGGTGAAGAGAATCGTAGAGGATCTGATGAAGGGAGAGATCGACGTTCGCAGCGTAGCGGGCGAGGGCAGTACGTTTACGGTCAGGCTGCGGGGTATCAGGCTGAGCGAAGACCTGCCGTGCGCTATGTCGGAAAGTTTCGTGCTACCGGTGGAGGTACTGTCGGAGCTGGAGAAAGAGGAAGACGAGGTTGTTTCGACCGATACGTCGAATAAGAAAAGATATAATGTGCTGCTGGTGGAAGATAATGTGGCGTTGCTGAATACGCTTTCGCGCGAACTGAACCGGTCATTCAACGTGTTTAACGTGGTTTCGGCCGAGGAGGCGCTCGAGATTCTGAAGGAGACGGACATCGATGTGGTGGTGTCGGACATCATGCTGCCGGGCAAGACGGGAAAGGAGCTTTGCGCCGAAATCAAATCGAATATCCTCACGAGCCATATCGCGGTGATTCTGCTCACGGCCGTTCAGCAGCAGGAGATTAAAATGGAGAGTCTGGAACAGGGGGCGGACGGATATCTGACGAAACCGTTCCCGTATAGAGAGCTGCATCTGCGTATTCATAACATCTTGCTTCGGCAGAAGCATTTGCACGAACTCTATAAGAGAAACGCGCTGCCCGAGAAAGAGGAAACCCGCCTGAATCCATACGACCGGGAGCTGATGAGGCGCATCGACGAGCAGATTGAGAAGAACCTGTCGAACGAGATGTACTCGATTGAGCATCTGAGTGAAGATGTGGGGCTCAGTCGTGTGCATCTGTATCGGAAGGTGAAGAAGTTGTTGGGTGTTTCTCCGTCGGTATATTTGCGCGATTACCGGCTCAGGAAGGCGGCGGCGATTTTATCGGTGGAGGAGGTTCGTGTCAACGAACTGGCGTATCGGGTAGGGTTTCAGGATGCAAATTATTTTCTCAAATGCTTCAAGGAGAAGTTCGGTATTTCTCCTAAAAAATATTCCTCCCCGCCGGCTTCTTCTCCGGAAGAGAAGAGGAAGAGGGGAGGATAATGCCATTTTGTCAGCCCAATGGCTGTTCGATACGTCTTCGTTTCGTCTTCGTTTCGTCTTCGTTCAAGAGACGAAAAAAAAACTTAGAGGAGCTGTGAAAATTCCGCCAGATTGTCAGGGAGGTCGGTTGCACGAACTACGATCTTGTCGCCGGCGAGTTCGGTGTTGATCGCGGTGGCGGTATAGACCCAGTCGATGCCTTCGAGAATGGCTTCGCCTTCTTCAAGCAGGGTGCCGTTGGAGTTGTAGATTTGCACGGATACCTGTTTGACCTTGAAATCGTCGTAGACGCGGATGCGAATGGTGTCGCCTACTTGTCCGCCGTAGTTGCTGAGGTCGATCCGGTCGATTTTCGGGGCTTTGAGCATGTCGGCCACGGCTACGTTGTAGGCTCTTCGTCCGGTGCTTTCGTAAAGGGCTTTTTGCGCGGGGTCGGCAAGGACGGATTTTCCGTAGAGCACGGCTTGCTGGAAGCGGGCTTGCTGCTCTTTTTGCTTGTCGGAGCTTTCGCCCGTGCGTTTGCGCGGAGCTTTGGATACGATGGTTTTACCGTCGCGTTGGCTGAATACGATGATGTCGCCGATTTTTCCACTTAATCCGTGGGTTACGATGTTGTTTTTTGATTGAGCCATAATTGTAGAATTTTAATGATTATACGTTTTATTAGACTGCAAAAGTATTCTATGGTTTAAACGTATGATAACGTTTTTTATTGTGCAGGGAGTTAAAAATTATGAATTACGAGTTGGAAATTACGAATTACGAGATACGGGTTACGAATTACGAGTTAGGGGGTTATGAATTACGAGTTACGAATTATAGATTACGAGGTATGAGGTTATGAATTACGAATTACGGATTACGAATTACGGGTTAAAGGGTTATTGGTTGTGTGTGTAGAGACGCAATTCATTGTGTCTCTACAGGGGGGGAAGATGATTATACTGTTTTTTTTTATTTTAGCTATGGAAGACAATGTTATTTTTCGATTGAGCCATAATTGCACGATTTTAAATGATTACTTTTTCTTTATTTTTTCATTGAAATCCAAGCAGAGATTAAGCCAAAAAGCAAAATCTTTTGCTGATTTGTAACCTATTTCTTCCACATAACAATAGCCTTTCAACTGCTTATTTTTCATTATGCAAGGTAGATATCCGTGTCTTTCCGCGATTTCGTCAGTGTGTTGGGGATCAAAACGACACATTAGATGGTCATCACTAATATTAACACACATCTTATCGTTTACCAAAAAAGCTAATCCTCCAAACATTTTCTTCTCTTTAACCTCAATTTCAGGAATTTCTGCTAAAAATTCACGCACTCGGTTGGCTAAAGCTTCATTGTAAGCCATTTTTATACTATATCGATTATCATTAAAGCCTGTTTTCTACTTATGAAAATAGATTTTCAGCTCTTTCAAAAGCTCGTTTTCGGCTTTCCATATCTCGGCAACATTACCACTTTGTATAGTTCCGTCGGGCAAAATCCAATCGTAGTTTCCCAGTACAAACGCATTATCTCCTTCTATTATCGTTTGGTTTACTCGCATTGTTTGATAGCTTTTGGAAAAATTTCTGTACATTTCTACATAAGCCTGTTTTCCCAAAAGAGGCTCTCCATCGTTCATTATAAAAACGAAATCTTCGTCTAAAGTTTGCTCCCAGTTTGCTTTCTGCGCAAAACCTTTGTAATAAGTTGCTAAAAGTTCTTTCATTTTATTCTGATTTTTGGGACAAAAGTAGTGTCTTTAAAATAAAAAAATGTTGCCTTATGGCAACATTTCCAACTTATAGTGAAACTTCTTTCCTAATCCGGCTTAAGGAAGTATGTGTAATTCCTAAATAACTGGCAATTTGCCTTAAAGGTACATTCTGAATCACTTGTGGTTTATCTTTTAGAAATTGTAAATAACGGTCTTTGGCAGGAAGTGTAATCATTTCAAGCGAGCGTTTTTTTATTTGAAATAACTTTTGGGTCATAAAAAGTCTCCCCCACTCAGCATAGCCTGGAAGAGAATGATACAACTTCTGAAACTCCTTAAAATCAATTCTCCAAGCCACACAATCGGTTAAAGCGACAATACTTTCAGCACTTGGCAGATGGTTGAATAATGATAGCTCTTGCACTATAATTTCATTTGCACAAAAGAAATCGGTCGTAATTTTATTTCCGTTGTAATCATACACAAAACTTTGAACAATACCACTTTCCAAAATCATATAATCCCGAGCCGTTTGTCCCTCTCGTAAGATGTATTCTCCTTTTTTGATTTCAATCCTATAATGAGCCTGTGTAATCTTTTTAAGGTCATTTCCAGAAATCAATGGATGTGCATATATTTTAGGAAAATCAAGTGCGTTTAACATTGTCAGTATTTTTCCACAAAAGTACAATGTTTTTTATGTTTTAAAAAATTGCTGGGAACAAATAAGTTATAAAGACATATTTGTAGATTACAATATTAATTTTTCGATTGTGCCGTTTTTATATGGATTCAAGGTTATTGAAAATCATTGAGTTTTTTCATTGCTTCTACAAGTGAATCGTGTATGTAAGTCATATCCGAATCAGGTTCTAATGTCCATACAGCATCGGTTTCTTCGGTTGTTTCCTCGGAAATCCAGTCCGATTCATCGTACTCCAACAGTTCAAAAAGCCACCATAAATTGCCTTGCGGGTCGATGAAGCGAGCTAATTTCCCACCGTAGAAATCGGTAGGCTGGGTAACAACAATGGCTCCGAGCGATTTGGCGGTTGCGAGTTTTCTATATATATCATTCACATAGACTTGAAGTAGTGAAGGCGTATGTTTCCAACCTTCTTTTCGGTCGAAAATAATCATCGTAGTATCGCCAATGGTTACACTGCTATTGAAAATCTTTCCGTCGGATTGGCTGATTGCCAAAGCGTTTTTATCTTCTTGGGCATCAAAGACTTTCTCCAAAAACGAAATTAAAGCACGCGTATCTTGCGTAGCAATGAGAGCATTTACGGTGTGGCTTCCTTGCGGTATATTTACTTTTTCAGTCATTTTTCTACAAATTAAAAATTGAGGCAAAACTACCCTGAATTTATGTGCTGAAATTGTACCGAAACGACTTTTTAGATTTTCTGAAATAATTGCAAAGGCGAAAGGTTCGTAAACTCTTTAAAAGCTCGATTGAAATAAGTCCGATCATAATAATCATATTGTAAGGCAAATTGAGTCAGATTGTCGCTTGTTATTGTTTTAACGAAAAATTGATACGAAAGGAGGGCTTCTCATTCCTTTGAGATTCTTGCTGGCTATACCGCATATAGCGGCTCGCTGTTTTATTTTAGATTCTTCATCGCATTCATTAATGTCGTATAGATATCGCTTGGCTTACTATTATGCCAATCAGTATTAGATTTATTCTCAGAAGGTTTATTTGCAACTTTTTCATATAGCCACCAAATGTTACCAAATGGGTCTTTTAATCTCGCTAATTTTAGCCCATTGTAAAAGTCGCTCAATTCTGTAATAATTTCTGCTTTTTCTGTTTTGGCTTTTTCGAGAATTTGTTGTGCATTATCAACATAAATTTGCAGAAATGCAGGTGTAAAAGGCCAGTCTTCTTTTGAGTCAGCCAATAGAATCATTGAATCTCCAATTTGGATTTCTGCGTGAATCAGTGTCCCATCTCTATCAGGAGTTCTTACTTGTTTATTCTCCTTCCCATCAAATACCTTTTCAACAAAGTATATAAACTTGGCAGCACCTCCTTTTATAATTACGAAAGGATTTACCTTGTTGTAATGAGGAATTTCTTTTCTTTCCATAATTGAAATTATCTATTTTGTTATTTAATTTTAGTGATGTCGATTTTCTTACAACAGCTTCTAAAATAAGAATATACGAAAACTAATTATATTTTTATTTTTTTGCAAAATTGCATATTATCTGCAAAATTGGATTGTACCGAAACGACTTTTTAGATTTTCTGAAATAATTGCAAAGGCGAAAGGTTCGTAAACTCCTTGAAATTTCGATTGAAATGCGCCTGGTCGTAGTAGCCGAATCGGTAGGCGATTTCGGTGAGGTTTTCTTTATTTTTAGTATGTTGTAAATATCGAAATACTTGTTCAAATCGTTTGATTTTGATATATTTCCGCAAAGAGAAACCTGTAAACTCCTTAAAATTTCGTTCAAATTGCCGTTGAGAAAGGCAAATATCTTTAGTAGAAATATCGGGGCTTAGGAAATTGGTTTTTGATAACCATTTTTCGATAGATTGATATTTCATAGGCAAGTCCGTTGCTTTTTGCATCAAAAAGTTTGAAAAAAGGCTTACAGCTTCAGTCAATGTTTTGGAATTGAGCATTTTTTCTGTAAGTAGTTTGCCCTCATAACTGAACAAATCCTGCAAAGAGATGCGTTGCCCACTCAATACTGTTGCAGGGATGTTGTGAGTCAACAGAAAAACAGATGGACGCACCCGAACTCCAAAAAGTTTGGCTTTGGGAAAAACAGCCTCATAATTATCAAATACAGTTTTTTGACCGAAAATCATTCCACTTTCGGATAATTCTTCCCGATTTTGAGTGTTTTTCACTGTCCCTTCACAAAAGAAAACCAAATCGGTAAGCGTGGACGCAGGCGAAATGTACCGGAAATATTCCTCGGTCTCCGCCGCCCAAAAATGCTCTATATATTTCCGTAAAAATGCGTTGGGTTTAATAATTTGGTATTTTGTAGCCGCCATTTAAGATGCTTTTCGCAAAGTTAGAAATTTCTCTATGTTTTTCGAGATTTCACAGAAAAAAGGAACAAATTACTTTGCTCCTTATTTATCTATCGTAGGCAGTGATGCTGTTTTTGGGCAGCAGTATTGATTATTTTTCAGGCTCCGTGTAGGTTACTATATCAATACCAATCCCATTGGGGTCTTTGATGGCGAAATGGCGGTCGCCCCAAGGTTCATTTCGCAGCTCGATCTCTATAAGTATATTTTTAGCTTTTAGTTGCTTATAAACATCATCCACATTCTCGACTTCAAGGGTTAAATAGACGCCTTGGTTTTGGAAGGGTTGTTGAAAAAGAGGTTGTTGGCTTGGATGGTTCGGAAGTAAAAAACTGATTTCTGCTTCTCGGTTGGGTGTGTGAAGCAAAAGATAAAATTCGTTCTCGAAAGTTACACCAAAGTTTAAAACTTCGGTATAAAAGGCTTTGGTTTCTACCAATTTTTCGGTGATAATTCCTGCGTTAAGTTTCATTTCGTCTAAGTTTAATTTTCTGCAAAATTATGGCGAGAAGTGAGACTAAAATAGGAAAAAAGGGACAAATCACTTCACGGATGCCTTATATGGCGTTATGCCATAAAACGTTTTAAATTCTTTGATAAAGTGCGATTGGTCGTAATAGCCCATATCATAAAATAATTTGTTTTTTTGAAGGGCTTGCAGTGAGGGGGCTGTATTTAAAAAAGACTGAAAACGGACTACTTGACTAAAAGTTTTTGCGGTATCGCCGATGTAAAACTCAAATAATCGACGTAGGTGACGGGGGCTAATTCCTGTGTCTAAATCCGTTAAAATCTGTACATGACCCTGTGATTTTAGAATAATTTCAAGTGCTTTGGAAAATCGGTTATCCAGACTAAGATTAGCTTTTTCTAAATATTTGATTAAAAGTATATCCAGTTTGTTTTTGATTTGTTGGAAGCTTTGCAAATTGTTGAATTTATGAGAAATAGATGTCGCTAAATCAGATAAAACCAAATTCAAGCGTATATCGATATTACTCAGCTCTCCGGCATTTTGTCTGAAAAACAACGGAAAGGCAGAAGGTAAAAAGCGTATTCCTACATAGTTAAATTGTTTACCCAAAGGGAATTCCATATAGCTTTTACAAAACCCCATCACATAACTTTCTTCGGGATTATTCAACTCAAAAAAGGCATCGATACAACCGTCGGAAATTACTCTATAAAGATAGGAATCAGCAAGCCGCATTCTCGTTTTGAGTTGCCAATAACAGTAAATAAAAGGCAATAAACTTATGTCAGGAGCTCCTTCCGTATACAAAACATTCTCAGCCGATTGAGTAATCGTTGGCTGAAGAGGTTTATAGTATTTTCGTATGTTCAAAAGCGGATGCAAGAAGCAAAATTTTAGGGCAAAGTTACAAACTTTTCCATGTTTTTCGAGATTTCACAAATATGGGACAATGTATTTTGTTCCTTTTTTAATTGTGGGCGACGATGTTGTTTTTCGATTGTGTAGAGGAATTGAAATTACGGATTACAGGTTGTGTGTGTAGATACGCAATAAATTGCGTATCTACAGGGGGGGAAGGTTACGGGCTTATGTTTTTTATGATTTTTGGACTGCTATAAATT
This sequence comes from Tannerella forsythia, assembly GCF_003860135.1. Classification (GTDB taxonomy): domain Bacteria; phylum Bacteroidota; class Bacteroidia; order Bacteroidales; family Tannerellaceae; genus Tannerella; species Tannerella forsythia_A. The sequence goes on along the minus strand of NZ_RQYN01000042.1, from coordinate 20,028 downwards.
CTCCTTAAAGAACGTTTCCAGCTTATCAAAGGGAATCATACCTGCCTGATTGTCGTAAAAGTCCGTGTGGCGGGCATTGGGAATGATGAGCAGTTCCTTCTTTTCGCTCCCTACGGATTGGTAAGCATCTTCGCTCATATAGCGGGAATGGGCGTTTTCTCCGGCAACGATAAGGGTCGGGACATCGATTTCGTGGACATACGACAGCAATGGAAAATTTAGGAACGAAAGCAGCGTAGTAGCTGTCCAAACCTGATTGGAAACCGAACGCTCGTGGAAACCTCTCGGAGTTTTGTAAAACTCGATATAGTCGTTCAGGAATTGAGGAACTTTCTCGGAAGGAGCGTCCGGCATCGGATAGCCCGGAGCGGGTGTTCCGGTTTCGGCATCCGTCCAACGAAGCGCATTGAGCGAGCGCTTCATTTTCAGACGCATTTCGGGTGTGTTGCCGTCGAAATATCCTTTGCTGAAGACGCGGGACATATCGTACATTACCATCGTCGCTACCGCCTTTATTCGCGTGTCGATAGCCGTAGCGTTCAGGGCAAATCCGCCCCAACCGCAGATGCCGATAAGTCCTATTTTTTCTCTGTCGACAAAGGGTTGAAGCCCCAAGCAATCGACCGCAGCCGAAAAGTCTTCGGTGTTGATGTCGGGCGAGGCCACATTGCGAGGTTCGCCACCGCTTTCGCCCGTATAGGAAGGGTCGAAAGCCAAGGTTACAAAGCCTCTTTCCGCCATCGTCTGGGCGTAAAATCCGGAGGCTTGCTCCTTTACAGCTCCGAATCCACCGCACACGGCAAGAGCTGCAAGTTTCGTGTCTTCGCTGTTTTTCGGAAAATACAAATCGCCGACAAGTGAGATGCCGTAGCGGTTTCTGAACGTTACTTTTTTATGTTCTACTTTATCGCTTTTCGGGAAAATTTTGTCCCAGCAGGTAGCATCTGCGGGCACCTTTTTGTTTGTGTTCATATTGTTGAAATTTTAGTTTTACAATCAATTTATTTGAAATTAATTATTCTTACTTTTCCGTATTTTTCTTAAATATAAGCCTATCGCCAGATACATCAGCAGAGGGATGAGTCCGAAAGTTGGCGAAATGAGTAGCGTTTTGTTGGGCGAAACAACGGCAAAACCTTCGGCAATGAGCGGATTGAGGGCGTCTTCCATCGTGTGCATCAAAACGACTAACCAAAGCGAGCGCGAAAGGAAAAAGACTTCGGTGTACATTATCGTCCAAATCCCGACTACCACAAAACCATAAACGAAAAGCCAAAGTCCGCTGTAAGGGAAGAACTGCGACAAGTAGCCGTCTTCCAAAAACACTAAATAATAAGGAGCGTGCCAAGCTTGCCACACGAGTGCCACCACCAGATAAATCAACCATTCGTTTTGGGTAAGTTGCTCCATTTTTACAGTAAGATAGCCTCGCCAAACCGATTCTTCGAAGATGTTTTTGATAAATTCGGGCAAGAAAGCGGTGGCGAAAACAGGCAAATACGCTGCAAAACTAAACTTGCCCACCTCCACCCAACCCAACGACTTTCCAACAAACAGCGTTATACCAATTACCACCGGATAAACCGCAAAGGCAAACAGATACCAAAGGGTATTTTGTTTGAAATTCGGTTTCAGCGAAAGGTCTTTCCAGCCGTCGCCACCGAAAAGGCGAAGCAAAAGCATACACAAAAGTGGTGTGGCGATAAAAATCAACGCCCCGAGCGATTCTAAATTCGAGGGCTCACCAAGCAATTTATCCACCCCGACGCCCACCCAACCGCAAGCGATAGCCACCAAGCTAAACAGGGCGACATTTCTGAAAGTTTTTGATTTGGTGTTCATTTTATTGATTCTTGGAGTTACTGTTTATTGTCTTTCCGGCTATAAAACTCTCGATTATATTGTTAAATTCCTTGGAATTATCCATATTAGCACAATGCCCTGCGTTTTTAATTATGACAAGATTAGAATTTTTCTGTTCGTTCTTGTACCACTCTTTAGCCGCTTTTATTGCTACTCCATTATCTTTCTCGCCTACCAAAATTAATACTGGAAAGCTCCTTTGAACACTCCTGTTAGCTATCAACTTGTTTAATCCCGACATAACAGAAAATGATCTTCTCGAAAAATGTTTCGCACTTTCATAAAATCGGATTTGCTCCGCCGGATTAATTGTAGAAACTTTCCCCACATATCTCCGAAACGCATCCATTGAAAAAATCATTTTGAACAGCCATTTAAAAATTTCTTTGCCCTGTGCTTTGGCAATTTCTTTCTGCTCCTTATTGATATTATAGCCGCCGAGAGCTGTTAGAGATAATATTTTATCAGGATATTTTAGTGCAAAATCTTGCGCAAGCAATGAGCCAAGGGAAACACCAATAATATGCAGCTTGTCTTTATTCTCGACTTTGAGAATTTCCGCAATATGCGTGGCAGTGGCAGTTAGCTTATCTTTCGATTTCCCTACACCCGTCAAACCGTGTCCTAACATATCAAGCGTGATTACCTGATAATCGCGGGAGAAAAAATCGATCTGTTTATCAAAACATCTGTGATCGCCAAAAGCAGGATGCAGAAAGACAATTGCTTCCCCGCTCTCTTTTCCACTCACGTAATAATGAACGATATTTCCATTATTTTCTATAGTCTTGTGTTCCATATCATTCCTGTCTATTTACTTATAATCTCCAAAATCTTCTCTTCATCGTACACAAACATTCCCGTAGCCACCAGCGAGGCGATGCCGTGTACCAACATCCACGCCTTGGCAATGCTGTTTTTTGCTTCCTCTTCGGATAGTTGTCGGTATTCTTCCGAGCTTTTCATCAATTCCACGATTTCCTGATTTTCGGGGAAAATATCGGCAAGTTTTACATTCGTGATATTGTCGATATAAATCGCTTTGAAGAGTGCCGGTTCGGTGTGAGCCATCCGTACATAACCCAAGCCTAAATCCAAAAAGACATTGCCCGTTTTTCGGTAACTGCACATACGGTTTTTTAGGTGTGCAAGGACTTTTTGGCAGACTTCGGCTTTTAGTTCGTCCATCGTCTTATAGCACCAATAAATGGGTTGCGTGGAACAACCGATTTGCTTGGCAATGTTTCGGGCAGAAAGCACCCCAAACCCTTCTTTTCGAACCATCTCGAAAGCGGTTTCGATGATCATTTCCTGCGTTATTACTGTTGATTTTGGCATAATTCTATTCTATAACGACCGTAATATAACATGTGTTATAGATGCAAAAGTAATATATTTTTGCGAACCGACCATGTTTTAAATCAGAAAAGGTGAAAAGGTAGCTTCAATCGATGGGTGCTACCTTTTTTATCCAGACTCACATAAAAAACACATCCTCATCACTCGAAATAGCCCCAGACGAAGCCGAACGGTTTGGGATAGTTCGCCTTTACGGTATGATTATCGGCGTGAGCGACTTCGCCTTCTCGGCGGGCGATACGTCGTACTTCCCTTCCGGCAGCGACGTGTGCTCCCGGAATAAAAGCACGTAGATCCGATGGTCGGAAGTGCTCATAAAGCCCGGAAAACCATATCCGTCAGGCTCCTCTCCTATCGGGCGGATAACGCCCTCCTGCATGCGCCCTCTTTCCAACCACCTTTGATGTGCTGTTCGAGGGCGGGAATATTTTCTTCCAACACGTCATTCAGTATTTGTGGCAGAGATTCAAATGTTCCGAGATCGCCGATTTTTATCATTATTCATTTCTTGTTATTATACATTAAAGGTATTCCCCCTATTTCTTGAATTTTTCCATCATATTCAGCAGGACATCTGCGGTGGTGATTTCGTCGTTCAAGAGGTCGTCGTGCTCGGCTTCCAGCTCCTCTGAGCGATCTGATATCCACTTCAAATGCTCCTTGGCAAGCTCATAGTTTTGATTGATGAAATAGTACTCTCCCAAAAAGCAGTGCGCTTCGGTCATCGCGACGGTGTCATCGTCCAATTCGAGCACTGTGTTCATACTTTCTACCGCTTTCTCAAATTCGCCCTTGGAAGACCAAAGGGCTGCTTTTTTTACGTATAATTCTGAGGTCATTTTTAAGCTCCTTATCCGTTAATTCCGCCACATTCTACTTCGTAATCGCTGCTAATTTCCATAAAAGCTAAATGCCCTAAGAGGTAATCAGGTTCGGCATCTAAATCAAGCGAGATCTCTGTTTCGTCGCCACTTTCTATGATGTTCAAATAGCGCACGAACAGGGCATTTGCATAATCTTCTTCTGTTATTGGTTTATCCGCTTTGAACTCACCGCTTTCTATCATTTTATTTATCACATCGACGTAATGGTCATTATCTTTCATAAAAGCGGAAATGACGGCATCGCGATTTTCGTTCAGCCAATTGATTCTTTCAATGATATTGTTCTCGTAGTCATCTTCTAATTCCGTTTCTATCCACACCTCGGTTTCTCTGCCCCAGATGCTTATCTTACCTTGATACTCTTCATCGTCATTGAGAGTGAATTTTTTGCCTAAAATAGTTATTGTCTTTTTCATTGTTTATTCCTTTGTTATTAATTTATTATTTCAACTTTATAGGCGATTACAAAGATATTAGATTATTTTTGGATCGGTCGCTATTTCGTCTCATCAGTTTTTATCAAAAGTCAACTCTCGGGTGTGTTTTCATCTTCTAAAATATCCGCTACTATGTTATAAGTATCATAAGCGCTGTCGCTATCAATTATTGAAACACCATCAATTGCCATCGTTTTTCCTTTGCTATATTTGACTTATCTCGTGAATTTGGCTAATCGGCATCTACCCATAAATGGTGTTTTCCGCAGTGCAGGCAACGGAACAAATATCCGCACAAATTTCCATCTTTTACTAAGTAATCGGCTACGTCGGGATACTCGTTTCGCGCTTCATATTCAGCCAAGACTTCCTCTGCTATGTCCATAGCTTTCAGTTCTTGAGTGCCAACTGAGCCAAGGTATTCGCAGTAATCGTTGCAGCAAGACAGCCAATATTCCCCCTGCCAACTAATATAGCCGGGAGTTCGGTGGAATAATTCATCTTCTTTCTCTCTGTCTGGTTCGCCATTCCAATCAGCATCTTGTATAAATAAAGCATTGTACTTCTCAGCAGCTTTCCCGTTGGAAATGCACTCCGGACAGAGATTATCCACATTTTCTATGCAGTATGGTCTTGTGCTGTAGTAAATAGTGCTTTGCTTTCCGCAACAAGGACAGGTTTTGGCTTCGCCCTCTTCAAAAGCCTCTGTTGCAAAGGGATCGGGATGATAGCGGAATTTAGGTATTTTTGCTAATTTAGCTTCTCTTTCTTTAAGTTCGAGTTCGGTAAGTGGCTTAGGCAGAGGATATCTATCTCCCTGGCTATCAGAAAACTTCTTCAGAGTAAGGTATTTAGTATGCTGCTTGCGGTCGTTCAAATCAGCAAAGCCGGAGAACAACTGAAACGCACTTTTCATCAAGCCCAAGATGCGATAGACATCGACCAGCACTTCCTTTGCTTCCTGTTCAGAGCATTTTGCTAGCTTATCAGCAAATTCATATAGAGCGACGACACTTGCTTTATTTCCGTCGCACTCTTCGAAGTTCTTCTTTAGCTTTATGTATTCTTGTAGATATTGATTCATTTTTCTTTCCTTTAAATGGTCTTAATTTCCATTTATTACCTTCTCTATCAATTTCTTATAATACTTCTTCCCGCCTTCATTATTTGCAGCTTGCTTATAAGGCTCTTTCACGCCGGATAGATCTACCTCTTGAGTAGCTTTTCCATCTTCTCCGGTCAGCAGATGTTGCCAAGTCTTAGTTTTGTATTCTTTCACCATCATCACCTACTTTTTCCAAGCCAAATTCAAGTTTCCTGGATAATCTAAACTTGCATCAAGCCCGAATAGCTTAAAAATTTCTTCCTTATCCTTGGTATTTTTCGGATTCCTTAAATCACAGCTATTCTTAGCAAAATACGGCAGATTTGACCCCGCTTTTATGCAGTCCTCTAAATCGGAATAGGAATATCCCCAAGTTTCACTGTAATTATGCGTAATCATTTTGCGAATAATATCACCATCGAAGTATAGTGTATTATCATTTATCCGCATTGTTTCCCAGTTCTCGCCAATCGGAGTTAGCCCCAGGTATTTTCTATCTTCATTACTAAGATTTAGTTGTTCCATCTGATGTTTCTCTGCTGTCATTTTTCACTAATAATTATTATTCCATTATTCTTTCTTCCATTCTAAGGAGCTAATATCTTTTATTCTAAGGCTTTTACCGGTGAAATCATTCTCAAGTATTATCTCTTTTTTCTTGATTAATGTGCGATGATACCATTCCTGCAAGTCAATGTATTCCCCTGTGAGAAGGTTAATCACAACGTTATTAATGGGATCCCAAGTTCCTATCTTTACAGCTTCAGCAATCAAATAGCGATTATCTAAAAACATCAAATTGCGTCCATAGATCCAGAAAGGAAGCGCAAGCCCTAAGTTAGAGATTTTGATGAAGTATATTTCATCTCCGTGCGGTGGAACGGTTTCGAAGTTCAGTTCTATTTCGCAATCTTGATAAGAAATTACTGCTCTATTATCGCATATACTTATTGGAACTGCTGTTTCTGCTGTATAAAGACATTTTTTATTCATAATTTTCTCGATCCTCAGCTTTCCCAAGCAATATCAATGTTCCCATCTTCGCCGAACTTTGCGCATAGTATCTCGTCGCTTACCTCCGGATCAATCATAAAATCCATTGTGATATGCGGAGTATTACTATCTGTCCATAAGCCTATATTCGTTACGCTCATTTGATCTGCGAAGTCTGTAGCATCGCTTGGTAAGGCATCTAACTCCAACTCTTCGAGATGAAAGTCTATATAGTACCTATCATTGTTTAAGTATTCGATGATAGCACGGCGAGCTTCCTTGATTTTTTCATCTAAATGGTCAAGAAATTGTGCATAGCTATCGAGCAAAGCCTCCGGTATTTCTCCGTTATTACCATACCACAGCCAAACCGGAATGCCATTAATTTCTTTCTCCCAAATTACAGCTACATTATCATCGATTTCAAGGTTTAAAGTACCGAAATACTTATGTTGAATTGCTTTCATATTTATTTCTATATATGTTAATAATTAAAGTTATATGGACATACAAATGCTCGAAGTTAGTGCTTTCTTCTCGTTTATTAAAGCTGATATAATCATACTACTTGCAGATAATCTTCTATTCTCTCACATATTATTTTGTTCATAAATTCTCCTTATAAGCTATTCCCTCGGCACATTAAATTTATAGGTATCTTCCTGATTATCGCATTTTGTGATATTCTCATTCACGGCTTCCTCGTTCTTCCTGAACACAAAAGCATAGCCATAGTTTGTGCTTTCCCTATCCGTTTTCTCTATTTTTTCCAAGCCAATAAGGTCGAATTCATACTTGCCCTTAGGTATATCGAAACCTAATCGAAAATTGTAAGGCTCAAGCACTTCATCCGCACCCGTTTTGATGTGCTCTGTTCTGTCCGTGATGTTCTTCTTTATATTTTCAAAATCATAGTCTAAGTCATTAAAGCTAGAGAAGCAGATTCTATTTAAATCGCCCACTTCCATATATAGCTTTTCAAATCTGCACACCTCCTTAAAGCCCGCAGGAATATCCGTTTCCTCATCTATAGATGCAAAAATATGATACTCAAAAGCATTAATACGGTAAAACGGCACCAACTTACCCTTTTCTACAAGTTCCAGAAAAAGCTCGAAGTTCTTCTGCAGATAGCTCAGCAGTTTCTTTGCTCGGCACTTTTTAAAAGCCAGATATTCCGCGAGCAAATCAGTTGGAACAATCGCCATTCCATAGCCGTCTGTTGTTAATTCACCGATATAGTAGTACATTATACCTCCTTATATTAATTACGCCAAATCCACACATACTGCATAAACCGTATCTTCATTAAAAGCAATAGCATATATAATGTATCTTTAATCACAACGTAAATTCAATTAGCAAATGCAACTATTAGGAATAGGTAAGAATTGATTTTATCGGACAAAGGAAGAGAAAAAAATCTCTATCCTTTTTCCGAAGGGATAAAATCTCTATCTTGGCCTTCGTCCAAAAAAGTTGCAATATGAGACATTTAACCTGGGAACAAAGGTACACAATTTCTGCCATGTATAAGCAGGGTTGTACACAGAAAATGATTGCACCTGTTTTTCAAACTGTGGTTTCAACTGATGGATACTACCTTTTTTTCACAGACTCACATAAAAAACACATCCTCATCACTCGAAATAGCCCCAGACGAAGGAGAACGGTTTGGGATAGTTCACCTTTACGGTATGGTTATCGACGTGAATCGGCGGGCGATACGTCGTACTTCCCTTCCGGCAGCGACGTGTGCTCCCGGAATAAAAGCACGTAGATCCGATGGCCGGAGGTGCTCATAAAGCCCGGGAAACTATATCCGTCAGGCTCCTCTCCTACCGGGCGGATAACGCCCTCCTGCATGCGCCCTCTTTCCGACTGCCAGAGACGAATCAGTCGAGAGATCTCAAAGGCTTCGGCGGGCAGACCGGTCGCTTCCATCCAAGCAAGCGGTTGCCCCATCATGGCGATGGCAAAGAGATAGTCGAAGGGTACCTCCATGGGCTTCAGAGGATCGTCCGACGGATACCGGTTCGCGTTGCGCCATTTATTGAGCCATTCCACCTGAATCCGTTGCACGGGAACATACTTAGCCAAAGACCAGATGTTTCGCAGGGTCAAGTGGGGATAATAGTTTCCCCAGTCGGTATACCGGTTTTCGAGAAAGATGTTTCCGAAGCGATGAAAGTAGAAGAAGCCACCCCGCTTTCCCGCCGTTACATCCATATTGAACTGCAAACGATTGGCGCTCTCCTCCTGAGCTTCGCGCAGCATTCGAAGCACACGGCTCTCCGACAGGCGGTCTCCGATTTCCACCCCGTCGATTTTTATCCAGGATATTCCGTGCTTGCGATGCAAGTCGAGCAGGATATTGCGGTCGCGCTCCCACGCGGCATACCGGTCGTTCTTGGAAGGGTTGAACCAGAGTCCGAGCGATATGCCCAACGAGTCGGCTTTCTCTTTCACCCTGCTCAGTCCATGCGGAAAGCGCATGCTGTTTACCTCCCAGTCCGACGCCTGCCAGTCGTCCCATAGAAGGTTGTTTTTTTCGGCCGAGTTTTTTGACAGGCCTTGTTGCCATCCGTCGTCGATCTGATAGTGGGTAATACCCAGAGCGGCAGCCGCCTCCAATTCGTTGAGGATAAACGATTCGTTGATGCGACTATCCTTATTGCGGTCGCCCCAAGTGTTCATGGTCAACGTATTGTCGCGATGAGGGAGGTATTTGTGAACCGCCAACTCGTATTTTTTGTACCTATCGAGCGCTTCCTCTTCGCTGGTCGCATACATCACTGAGAACAAGGGATATGCCTCTTGCCGGCAGGTGTCGCACCCGTCGGAAAAGTCGAAGCCGGGCGAATGCACCTTGAAGCCGGTGAAATCGGTGCTGAAATCGAAGCCGGCGTAAGCGGACTGCGCCTCCTGCAACGGCGCCATCTTTACGGCCAGATGCACCTCATCGCTTCGCCCGTTGCGGTTAGCGAGCAGAATTGATCCTCTGTAATATTGAGGTTTGCGGTAGGGAAGCTCTCTGCTCGACCGGACGATGTTGGTATGGTGGTCGGTCGCTTCGCGGAAAGCGACGACTCGGACGCTGAAATGCGGCACGGAGAATGGCGTGAAAAAGTAGTGCGGACGGTCGCCTTGCAATCGTTCGGGATTCTCGACCGGATCGGAATCGGCCGAAGAAGCAACAGGGAACAAGCTGTTTTTCCCTTTCAAGGAGAGGCGCCATTCAATACCCGGAGCATCGTCGTAGACGCACAGGCTGCGTGTCAGTTCGCACTCCTTGAAAACGGCGCGCAGGTCTATCCGCGTACAGGCCGAACGCCTTTCGGTGGCCTCCGACCGGATGATCTCCCACGATGTAGCGACGGGGCTTTCGCCGTCGCCGCTCCTGTCGGAGGAAGTCGCGGGAAACAGGTCGCTTGTTGCCCGCGACAAGGGTCTTGCCCGTAAAAGCCGCAGTGTTCCTTTCTCCCAGAGATAGACCTGCTCGCTTACGCCGTCGGTTACACAAAGGGTCTTTTCATCGAGCCACCTAAAAGGGCGATCGGGTTGCGCCGTGAGGGTTAAAGGCAGAACGATGCAACAGACGACGAACGCGAGAAGATGCTTTCCGCCCCACATACTCATTTCCGGATTTCAAATTCGTCCAACAGATGATCGGTCTCGCTGTATGCTTTGTAAACGATTTTATCTTTTGTGATTTCGATGTATTGATACGAGCTGACGTTGGGAACGGCCACGTCCATCCACGGCTGCGTTTCCAAATCGTAGTATTTATTTCCGGTTACCGTAACGGTAAATACGGGATGCGACGGATGGGTCCGGCTTTTGTTCCGTTCGGGCAACCCGCCCCGCGCATAGGTATGGTCGTGCCCTTGCAAGACCAGCCCGATCTTATCGCGGTACTTCTCAATCACCGGCAGCCAGTTCTCTTGCAATCCCTTGTTGTTGCGCTTCCGTGCTCCCGAAAATACGGGATGATGCCACACGAGTACCGTCCAGTCCTGCGTGGTCTCGCTCAACACCGAGTCGAGCCATCGCCCCTGCTCGTCGAGCTTCTCGTTCGAGTTTAACACGATAAAGCGGACAAAGCCGAAATCGAGGTAGAACGGGCCTGCGTCCCACGTATAGGAGAATGGGAAAGTAGAAGTCCAATAGGCGGAGAGCTGTACTTTCCGACCGTTCAAGTCTTTCAGATATTCGTGGTTGCCCGGTGTGGCGATCACCGGCATGGAGGTGTTCACATCGTCGGCCGCCGCATGCCATTCGGTCCATTCGTAATCGTTGTTGGCATGGTTGATGAGGTCGCCGATATATACCGCGAGCTTTGCCCGGTCGAATTTTCGGATGGCCTGTTTGTAAATCTTTGCCGCATGATTGTAGATACCGTTTTGCGTATCGCCGAAATAGAGCAAGCCTATCGTATCGGTGAAATGTTGGTGTTTGTAAGTATGCCAGGCGCTCCACTGCGGGGAGTTTCCCACTCTGTATTTATAGATGTTGCCGGGGATCAGGTTGCGGAGAACCGCCTTGTGGTAGTGCATCGGATAGTCTTTGTATCGAACAACGCTGACCGTGCTCTCTATCCGTTCGCGGCGATCTTTGGGAAAGGAGATCGAGTCGCCGGGGATGATTTCTATCGTTCCGCTTTTTACGGTGGTATCGGTTCTCCACGTAACGGCGATCTCCTTCGCCTCGGCCGACAAAGGAACGAGCGTGATCCGGTCGGGCAACGACGACGGAGCATAGCGCAACAGAGGCGTCTTAGGTTCGGAACTTTCCTTATCCCATTTGGCCTGCAATTCGGGCGATACCTCTTGTGCCGTCAACCGGCAGCTTCCCGCCAGAAGTAAGAGGATAAAAAAGAGATGATTTGTTTTCATTTTTTTTTGTCTTTCATCCGGCAAACACCTGTTCTTTTGCCAAGAAACAAGTATCTGCCGGACGTTGTTCTTCTATCTGATCGTTCCATCGGGATTTTTCACCCAACCTTTTGTCCAGTCTTCCGCGGCGCTCTTCACAGCTCCCGCAAATTCGGCGGCGGAAAAGAACGCATCTAACGAAGCGGGATTGAACGTACTCTTCGGCTCGGCATCGGGGACAAAGTCTTTGACGCCGATCCCTCCGATGGGTTTAAGCGTATAGTTTCCTCCTTCCAGCTTGGTCGCGTTATTGTGGAACGGATTGGAGGCAACGGTTCCGTCGGCATTAAAGGTACCTGCAAACGCTTTGGCCAGGTCGCGGAACGGGTCTTTGGGCACGTTGAACACATAGGAGTAGGCAAATACCGCCGAGCCGTTCAGATCGGTTATTTTTACTTCTTCGACGGCTCTGATGCCTCTTCGAGGGAATTCGGCAATAATCGAGTTGTATACTTTCGGGGCGGAAGTGCCTCTCATCCGCATGCCGTGGGTATTCTTTTTCGTTTCGGCACCGGGGCCCAACAACGTAACGTTCGATACGACGGGCGAAGCCTCTTCACGAATCGTGAAATCGTCGTTCTCGTCGAAATATTCGGAATTGACGGAGATGAGGAACTGCATCTTTCCGGCGTATTTGTCTCCCAGACGGAAGGAACCGCCTTCGCAGTCAGTGGCTACGATGTATTTCAACCGGGCTTTTCCGTCGGTAATCATGACGCCTTCACCGGACGACCGGTACACCTGCACATGGTCGATTTGAGTCGCTTCGTTTACGTTTTCGAGTCGGAAAGCACGTTTGCCGGCATACTCTATCCGCACATAGCTCACTTTTCCGTTCGAAGACGCGGAACCGGATCCGCTCAACCGGAATTCCGACCAGTCTCCGCTTTTGGCCGGCTCTGCGGGTGTCAACGCTTTGGAACTGGTGAATACGACGGGATCCGAAGCCGTACCGACGATATCCGCTTCGCCCTGAATATCGATCTTGACCTCCGATGCCGCTTTCGCATTCATGTAGACGTGTACGCCTTCTTCGATTTTCAACTTCGCTCCGGGTTCGAAAGTAAGCGCATGAGGAACAAAGTAGTTCCGTTTTTTGATCAGGGTAATTTCGCTGCCCGAAGGTACGATGCCGTCGGTTCCGACATTCAAGCTGTACAGTTCGGTTTCACCAACCTTAATTTTGGGGTAAAGAGCCGTTTTGATTACGAACGGAATCTCTTTGCTGTCGACGTCGTTGGTGTTGCTGAGGATAAAGCCGTATCGGAGCGTTTCTCCTTCTTTCAGGCCATTGGGCAACGCCTCCGTAGTATATACAAATTGCGTTGCCGTAGGATGTACCGGGAACTCCTTGAGGAATCCTCCGTTCTTCGTAACAACCACCGATTTGGCTCCTCCGTCTCCTTCCAGAGCGAGAGAGATTTTCACCGTTTCTCCCGGTGCCAGATCGATAGAATCGGCGCCTGTTATCGCTATCTTGGGGGTAGCGAACTGAGGCTTGTCGTCTTTGCAGGATGTGCCGCCGATAATCGCCGCCAGAAACAGTGCAGCCATTATCCATTCATGTCTTTTTGGTCTCATTGTACGTGCTGTTTAATCGTTAATAAATTCATATCGGTTATCTGAAGGAACCGTCCTTATTCCTGAACCACGACCCGCCGGCCGTCCAGTCGTTCTCCGGGTCTACCGCGCCGATATAGGAGGCGCTCGTAAACCAGCTGCTCATGGCCGTAGGGTTGTAGGGACTAAGTTCGACTCCCGTAAAATCGTCGATGGAGATGCCGCCGACGGGCGTCTCTTTCAGATTGTAGCGATTGCTTTTAAAGAAATAGTCTTTTGCCTCCTGCTCCCAGTTGGCCAAGTTGTCGTAAGAGCGCATGTTGTCGATAAGCATGCTGCTCCCCAGCGTCTCGATCGGGAGGTCTTCCACACGCACGGCGTCGCTCGGGAATTGCGTAACGATGGCGTTATGCAGAAGGCCTTGCGCTCCCGTTCTGATTCTTATGCCGCGCCGCGTGCCGTGATCGGTGCCTTCGGCGTATCCGTTGCCGATCAGCGTAAGGTTGCTGAGCTTAAACGTGGTGCGCGGCTCTTTTTCGTAGAACGAATCGTCGTTCCGGAATTCGATGCTGCGCGCCTGATTCCAGTAATTGACGGGGATAAGCGTGGCCTTGATGCCGGTTTGGAACAGCCAGAACTGACCGTTGCCCTGCCAGCCTTCGTCGGCCCAGATGCCGTAACCGCCGTGTTGAATGCCGGAGATGTATTTTAGAGAGACTCTTCCGCCCCGTATCCGGAACGCGTTGTTATAACATTCGAACACCTGAACGTATTCGAGTTTCGTGCCGCTGCCCACTCCGAACAGTTGCAAGGCGTGATACTGTTTCTTTCCCGCGTATTCGATCCGGACGAAGCGCAAACGCCCCGAGTTGTCCGAAACGTGGGTGCCTCCGTACCTGAATCCGTCGCGCAGCACCGTCTTCCCGGCGTTCGTAGGAGCATTCCCGTGAATCGATACGCCTCCCCAGTCTCCACGGACAGGATTTCCCGAAAGCGTTTTATCGCTTGTGAAAACAATCGGTTCGGTGCGTGTGCCTTCGGCCACGATCTTGCCTCCCCGCATCACGGAAAGCAGGCTGAGCTTATCGTTATTCGAGAACGTACGGAAATAAACCTTCGTGCCCGGCTCGATCGTGAGCGTCGCCCCCTGATCCACGCTCACAATGCTGTCGATCAGCCATTTTTCTTTCTTCGTGAGGATAAGGTCTTTGTTGATTCTTCCGTAAATTTTCCGAAACGTATGTCCGCCCCGGACAAAATCGACGATCCTGAACGGCTCGTCCACTCGTATGATTACCGCGGGAGAAGAAACGGTTCGTCCTCTCCGGTCTTCCATTCTGAAAACGAGCCTGACTTCATCGCCCGTTTGAGCGTCCTTCGCCACACGGTAGGTGTAGCCGTATCGGTGCGTGAACAGTTCCTCGGTCTCCAACGTCTCTATAACCGACTCGTTGGCGAGCACTTCGAGCTTCTTTACTCCGGCCAACGACTGGGAGACGACGCTTAGTTCCACCTCGCCCCCAGGCTCCTGAACCATCGCGTTTCCGTCGTAATTTTCAACGACTACCGTTGCTTCGGGAAGCTCGATCTCCTGCTCCCTCTCGCATCCTGCAAGCATCAGCCCAATCATCGAAAAAAAGAATAGCAATTTGAATTTCATGTTCTCTGTTTTTTTATGTTTTTCTTTTGCAACCATAGGGATTAAAGTCTGTAAGTGATGCCGAACCGCGTCCACCAGCCGAAATAGGCCAAGCGCGAGATCTGACGGTTGTTTCCCTGATACTGACGGGCGGGCGAGTTCGTGATGTTCACAAATTCGGCATAGAGGCTGATCTTCTTCGTAAGCTGCTGCGAGAGATTCAGATCCAGTTGAAACCGGTCGTCCTGAATAATATCGTCGTTCTCGTTGCTGGCCACCGAATGGATGTACGAGCCGTTGTAATTGAGGCTGGCCTTGCTGCTGAACCCTTTATAGTCCCACGAGAGCGAGGCGTTTCCGGTATGCATGGCCTGTCCCGGCAGCCGCATGTTGCTCCGGTCCTGCGTGCTGGCATCGCTTCCGGTGAAGGTATAATTGAGGTAGGCGCTCAAACCTTTCATCGCTCCGGGGAGGAAATTGAGCTTGCGCATAAAATTAAACTCGAAACCGTAGACCGTAGCTCTTTCGCCGTTCTGCTCCTGACGGAACTCGAAGCCGGCCGTTTGAGGGAAGCCGGGATAGTCTTCGATGAGCGAAGGAATGATTCTCGTGAACTGAAAACGGTTCATGTTCTTGTAGAACAGTCCGGCGGAAACGACTCCGCCGCTGCGGTTGTACTTCTCGAACATCAGGTCGATGTTGTTCGACAGCGAAGGTTTCAGGTTGGTGTTCCCGATAAACAGTCGCGCCGCATCGGCGTCGTAATTGATAAACGGCACGATATCCACGAAGTTGGGCTTGGCGTAAGAATGGGTATAGGCGAACCGGAAATTGGTGAGCTCATCGAGGCTGTACTTGACGTGCACGCTCGGCAACAGAAAACCGTAGTTCGTTCCGCCGCTGATGGGAGTCGCTACGATCTTCGTTCCCGACCGCTTCACATCGAACGCACTGTAATTTACATCGTTGTACTCGTACCGCACTCCGGTAATCAACAGAATCTTTTTTATCTGAATGCGGTTGATGAGATAGGCGGCGTATACGTTCTCCTTGGCGTTGTAGGTATCGTTCTTCGACAGCCGCTCGGCATCCCACGAGTCGTCCGACTCGGTAAGCAATCGCCGGTGCGCAGCCATATAACGGGTAAACTTTTCTTTATCCACTCTGGGGCCGAACGCATACCTTCCGTTCAGAAACTCCTTCGGTTCGGTATTTCCGGCAACATGCGCAAAAGCTTCGGCAAGATTTACCTCCTGATTCGGATCGAAGAAAGAAAGAACCCGGTTGTTCCGGTACTTATCGTTCGTTACACTCCTCACCTTTCCTCCGAATTTGAAGACCCCCGCGTAATCTTTCAGCATGTAGTTTTTCTGAAGATTGAATTTCCCCACGAGGTTCGAGGCGTCGGTCGTTCCCATATCTTCTTCGTACCTCCTGAAATTATCGAACAACAGCGGATTTTTGATATTCAACGGAACGATCGGCCTGAACTGAGGCACCTCGGCCAATACACCCCGCGGATTGTCGGCTACGATGGTTACATCGTTGCGCGCGAAATCGCCCCGGGTACTGGTATGGTCTCGCTTCGAAACGGTATAGAACGTACCCCAATCGAGCGTCCAGCGGCCAAACCGGTGGGTCCCTTCGAGGTTGAAGTTGTGGTTCGACTTGATCTCTTTCCAAAGATTTATGTCGCGGCGGATTCTTCCGCGTCTCAGGCTGTCGTGCGTAATCCATTCCGACCCGCTTCTGTTGAAATCGAATCGCAGGCGGTTGCGCACGTCGTCGTCTTTCCGGTAATTGTACATGTAGTTGAAGACGATTTCGTGATGTTTCACCTTGTAGTCGAGCGTAACGGTCGTGCCCACACGTGTACGTTTGTTCTCCGTCTTCCGGAACTGAAAATCTTCCGGCATGATGAGGCGTTCGTTCACCATCTCGACCGGTTTCTTGATGCCCGACCAGGAAGCATCCATCCGGTCTTCGGAGTTGTTGTTCCCGTAATAACTTCCGCTGACCAGCACGCCGAAACGTCCCTGCGAGGTGTTCGCGTCGGGGAAGAAGCGCCGGCTGAGTTGCAGTTTGCCGATGTAGTTCAGTTTCCCGGAGAGGTCGTTGAATCCCATCCCGAGGTCTCCCTTGACGCGGAGCTTGTCCGATCGCGCGGTCGGGGTTCTCAGGTTGATGTTTCCGCCCACCGCATCGCCGTCCATATCGGCCGTCAATGCTTTGGTGATCTCGATGGAACCGAGCTGGTCTGCCGGAATCAGATCGAGCGATTCGGTTCTCGTCCCGCTCTGCTGTACCGACGCGAGCTGCTCGCCGTTGATGCTGATGTTGGTGAAATGCTGCGGCGTACCGCGTATGGAGACGGTAGAACCCTCGCCTTTGTCGCGGGCGATGTTGATCCCGGGCAGTCGCTGCAATGCCTCCGCCACGTTCTTGTCGGGAAACTTTCTGATGAGGTCGGCCGAAACGACGTTCTTGATGTTGTCCGCAGCCCGTTGCTGGTTGAGCGCCCGCTGCTGGCCTTCGAAGCTGCCCACGACCACCACTTCGGCCAGCACCTTGTCTGCCGGCGACAAACGAATCGTCATCGCCTGATGGTGGTCGGCAGGCATGTTCACGGTTTTTTCTTCGGTCTTGTATCCGAGATAGGAAAAGGTAAGCACGGTTTTTCCGCTTTTCAGACCGGTCAAACGGAAATGCCCTTCCAGATCGGTGGCCGTGCCGTTGTAATTGGCCTGATCGTACACCGCTGCTCCGGGAAGAGGTTCCTGTGTATCAGCATCGACAATTGTACCCTGTATCTCATAGGTTTGAGCTTGTACCGGCATCCCTGCGACCAGAAAGCAGAGGGTCGTAACTGTAAGAAATAAGAGTCTTTTCATTCGTTCTGTTTTTCAATGATTGTCTTTTTTAGAAAATAAAAGTATCTAATTGTTTGTCATCTAACCATACTGTATGTTCATCCTAAAGCCGAATCCCAATCCAATCTACGCGCGCCTTCTCATGATTCGTTTTGCGAAGTTAATCTTAATTTATCAATATTCATCATTTATACGGTTACCAAAAAGAGGAATTATGTTACACAGCCCCCCTGTTACATCCATATCTGCTAAAATCCGACAGTCCGTATGCGAACGGCGCTCAATACGGGTTCTCCGTCAACGGGATGAAATTTGATCGACAGTCCGGCATTGTCTGTTGCCGTGTATCTGAAGGTGAGCCTGCACGGCACATTCAAACCGTAACTGCCGCCCAGATCGAGTTCGGGAAGAATCGACGTTCCGTTGACCGATATGCCGAAAACTCTCTGTTCCGGTTCGTAGGCAATCTCCTTGTCCTCGTCGGCAAAGCGCCGCGACTTTTTCACGTAGTCCACCATCAACAGCTCAATCTCATACGTTCCATTGGGCAGGTCGGCTCTGAATCCCTCCGGGTTTACACGCATCGTCTGGTAGAGAGGATCTTCTTCGTCCACGGCGAGGATGTCCTCCTTGGTGCCCACTTTGCCTCCCACGTAAAGCGGCTCTCCGCCCACGACGCCCCAGCTGCCCTTTTCGTACATCCGTTCGGGAAGCCAGTAGAGATCTGTGCGAGTGTCGATAAAAGCGTAATTGGCTCCGACATTCATTGCCAGCTCCGGCGTCTTTCCATCCGGACGGAACGGAATCAGCCGAGCCTCGATCTGCTTCTCCGGTGTGTCGGGACTGTTCGGCGCGAGAGACAACAGATGCTTCCCCGGAGCGAGCTTCATCTCCCACTCCGCCATCCCGTTTTTCACCTCCGCTTCTCCGAAGAGACGGTTGTTTACATATAGCGATACGCTCTTTTGATTCGAGAATGCGTGCATCCGCACAGGCACCAGCGTGTCGGAAGGCGAGGCCGCGGCGTGTATCCACCGGTTGCGGAAAGGATATCCCAATCGCGCTACCGGCTTTTCCGACAGCAACGCCTGCATCAGATAATAGGCGTCTTTGGGTTTTCTGTCGGCCGTTGCCAACCCTTTGTTGTTGATGTGGGAAGTGGCGTCCACCCTTCTTTCGGAACTGAAATCGATCAGATTCCACAGCGCACCTCCGGCAATATAAGGCCGGTCGAGGATTTGCGTAGTGATGGAACGGGTGAAACGGATCTGCTCTTCGATGGTGAAGTCGAACTTCTCCGGTTTTTCGGAATACAGCCGCACATCGGAGCCTGCCCCGTATTCGCTGATCAAATGAATGCGCTTCGGGTATTTGCGCCGCTGTTCGTCCATAAACGTCCCGAAATCTTCGTATTTGCCGTAATACCAACCATGATACAGGTTCCAGCCGGCAATCATCGGGATATCTCCCAGCCCGGCCTCCTCGTAGGCGGGATAATTGTGCATCGCCATGGCCGTATATCGATGCGGATCGAGTTCCCGTGCAACGTTTTCGAGATGCCGCGCCAGTTCGAACGTCGCCCGGTTCCTTCCGGCAATCTCCTCCTGCGGCTTAAACCGGTGCGCCCAGTAGATCTCGTTCATATAGGCCCAGATCACCACCGAAGGGTGGTTGTAATGCTGCTTGATCATCTCTTTGAGCATCACGGTCGCGTTCTCGGCATGTTGCGGACCGACGGTTACTTCGTTTACAAGAGGAATCTCTTCCCATACGGCAAAGCCCAGCCGGTCGGCCTGACCCAGCACTTCATCAGCCTGCGGATAATGCGCGTTGCGCAGAAAGTTGCCTCCCATCTCTTTGAGCAGGCGCAGATCCTGCCGGTGCATGTCGTTGCTCAACGCATTGCCGTAGGGTATCCTGTCCTGATGGCGGTTGGCGCCCATCAGCTTGATGTTTTTTCCATTGATGAAAAAGCCTTTTTCCGGATCGAAACGAAACCATCTGAATCCGAGGGGCTGCGACAGGTTGTCGATTCGTTTGCCCGATTGTTCCAGCAGGCTCTCCACGTAATACAAAGCCGGATGATCGGGGCTCCACAGATCGAAATTCCGCACGTCCGAACAGGTTACCGTTACAACCGTATCGCCGGAGGCGGGAATGGTTACCGCGGTGGTTTTCGTCGCCAAGACGGAGGCGACGTCTTTTCGGACAACGGTCTCGAGCGTCAGAGCTTGAGGCACGTCGCTGCGATTTTGCAGGTGGTACGCGATGGTTACGTCGGCGCTGTGAGGCGTTACCCGGGGAGTGGCGATATAGATTCCGGGGCCTCCGTAGTCCGACATGCTGAAATGCTGTTCGCCCGTGGTGATCAGATGTACCGGCCG